>NZ_JASMRR010000002.1:255117-484739 GCF_041431175.1 Psychrobacter sp. Arc29
TTTTTTACTGTAATAGTAGTCTTCAGTCTTTTTCACCACTCTTTTCTTAATTTGAGCAGTTTGTCACTGCTTAGCGGTCGCTGCTTGAGTCAATCAATAGGACTTCTGTCATGCCTTATTTGGCGATTTTTACGGGTAATGCCCACCCAGAATTAGCAAAAACCGTAGCCGATCATCTTCATATACCTCTTGGTAAAGCTGACATCACGCGTTTTTCTGATGGCGAAATTGCCGTGGAAATCAAAGAACACGTACGTGGTAAAGATGTGTTTATCATGCAGCCTACTTGTGCACCGACTAACGACAACTTGATGGAAATCATGATGATGGCGGACGCCTTGCGTCGCTCTAGTGCTGGTCGTATCACAGCTGTCATGCCATATTTTGGTTATGCTCGTCAGGATCGTCGCCCGCGTTCAGCTCGTGTACCTATCTCGGCCAAAGTCGTCGCAGACATGCTTAACATCGTTAGTATTGATCGCGTAATGACTGTTGATTTGCACTCAGATCAGATTCAGGGTTTCTTTGATATCCCTGTAGATAACATCTACGGCACGCCAGTACTCCTAAACGACCTACAAAAACAAGATTATGACAATATCATGGTTGTTTCACCTGATGTTGGTGGTGTGGTTCGTGCCCGTGCAATGGCCAAGCAGTTAGGCGATACCGACATGGCGATTATTGATAAGCGCCGTGCGCGTGCCAATGAGTCACAAGTCATGCACATCATCGGTGATGTTCGTGACCGTGATTGCGTGATCGTTGATGACATGGTCGATACCGCAGGTACGCTATGTAAAGCAGCTGAAGCATTGAAAGCCAATGGTGCACGCCGCGTCTTAGCATACATCACTCACCCTGTCCTATCGGGTAATGCACTCAAGAACATCAGCGAATCTGCGCTAGACGAAGTTGTTGTGACCGATACGATTCCATTATCTGCTGAAGCAAAAGCGTGTAGCAAAATCCGTCAGGTCAGTATCGCGCCGATGCTTGCTGAAAGCTTACGCCGTATTAATAATGAAGAATCTATTAGTGCGATGTTTGATGCCTAATATGAGACAGTCATTGCTATAAATTTTAATAGCATTGTGGTGACAATAAAAATTTAGTAATAAAAATAATAGCGTCAAGTATCAGTACTTGGCGCTATTTTTATGTAGGCCTTTTGCGTAGGTCTTTATTATTACTACAAAATCCCGTATAATGCGCGCCTGTGCTGACCTTTTGTTTTATTCAATCAGGTTAGCATTATCAAAAGTGCTGATCATGCTGAACAATAATGGCTATTATGGTAATTTTTATTATAAAAATCATTGTTATAAGCAAATAGCTAACATCGATAGTTGTGTCATTTATACGCAACGATAGATATTAGCTCTCATCACGTATTAGTGGATTGGTCGCAAATCCACTTTTTTATGACCAGACACTTCATCATTCTTTTTATAGGATTATATCCATGAGCAATAATCATTTTGAACTAAACGCTACTGATCGTTCTGCTGAAACCCAAGGTAAAGGTGCGAGCCGCCGCCTACGTAAGCAGAACCTAGTTCCTGCTATCATCTATGGTGGTAATGAAGAGCCAACAGCGATCTCTATCAAAATCAACGAGCTAGTAAAAGCACTTGAGTTTGAAGCATTTTTCTCACACATCTTGACTATCAATGTTGACGGTACCGAGCATCAAGCCGTTATCAAAGACTTGCAGCGTCATCCTGCTAAAGGCTTCCCAATGCATGCTGACTTCCAGCGCGTTGTAAAAGGTCAAAAAATCCACATGAACGTTCCTGTGCATTTTGTTGGTCGTGAAGAAGCGCCAGGTACTGCTGCTGCTGGTGTACTATCTACCCTAGTATCTGATATCGAAGTTATCTGCTTACCATCACAGTTACCTGAATATCTAGAAGTAGATGTATCTGGTATGGAAATCGGTGATTTGTTCCGTCTATCAGACATCAAACTTCCTGAAGGCGTTGTGATTCATGAGCTTGAGCTAGAAGACGGTCATGACCGTACTATCGTTAACATGCAGCCACCAACGGTTGAAGAAGTTGACGAAGATGCTGACGACGTTGATGCTGATGAAGTACCAGCAACTGAGCAAAACGACGACGCTGATGCTGAAGAAAGCAAAGACGACGAGTAATATACTATGTCTAGGTAGCGATTTATTTTGTGCTACCTAGTAACAGACTCGTTTAGTTAAGAAGACAGCAGGTGATTTGAAATCTCCTGCTGTTTTTGTAAGTAAGGTTTGAGAACATACTATCTATCAATATTTCAAACCTTATCCTTATTTATCAAATTTAAGCAGGGTGTTTTTATGGCCATAAAGCTTATTGTCGGTCTTGGTAATCCTGGTCAGCAGTATATGTTTACGCGTCATAATGCCGGATTTTGGTTTGTCCATCATTTGGCTCAGCAGTTCAACATTACGCTCTCCCCTGACAAAAAATTTCATGGGGTGACAGGACGTGGGCACATTCATGGCTCTGATGTGCGTTTACTTATGCCTCTGACGTTTATGAATAAATCTGGTCAGTCAGTCGTGCCTATGGTAAATTTTTATGGCATCAAAAACGACGAGTTATTGATTGCTCATGATGAGCTCGATATTCCCGCCGGTAGCATTAAGCTCAAAACCGATGGTGGTCACGGTGGTCACAATGGCCTGCGTGATATTACGCCGCATATCGGTAATGACTTTCATCGTCTGCGTGTGGGTATTGGCCATCCTGGTCACAAATCTAAAGTCAGTGGACATGTCCTCTCAAAAGCGTCTCCCGATGAGCAAATCGCCATTGATAGCGCATTAACGGCGGCTTTTGACGCGCTACCACTATTGCTAGATGGTGATATCGAAAAAGCACGTTCACAAATCAATGGCTTTAAATTACCTGAATAATATCGCGGCTTTATGATAACGACCTTTTATTTTGGTAGTTTTGTCCCCATTAACCTTTTGATTTAGTTATTTAATATCAGTTACGCTAAGGAAGCAACCTATGCTACTTAATATGCTTAAATGCAAATTACATCGTGCTCGCGTTACCCATGCTGAGCTTCATTATGAAGGCTCATGCGGTATCGATGGTGATCTACTTGACCTTGCTGGTCTACGTGAAAATGAATCTATCGATATCTATAATGTGACCAATGGCAAGCGCTTTCGCACCTATGCTATCCGTGCTGAGGCGGGCTCTGGTATTATCTCATTAAATGGTGCTGCGGCTCATATGGCAGATTTGGGTGATATCGTCATTATTTGTGCTTACGCGCATTTTGATGAAGTTGAAGCATCGACGTATCAGCCAAAACTGGTCTATTGTAACGAAGACAACACAGTTAAAGACACAGCAAATATCATTCCTGTACAAGTTGCTTAATATGACAGGATGGTGAGGTTTTGGTAAATTTAAGATAAACACAAAGTTACATCTTTGAATTAACTGCTATTATTACTAAAAATCTCGATGCTAAGAGGAAAGCTGAATCTAAATCAAGATTCGGCTTTTTTTATGCCATTTTTCTCTATTAAACTCATATTTTTCATCATATATAAGGAAACATACCGATGTGGTTGGCAGTGATTGCAATACTGATTGGGTTAGCAATTTTGGTTTGGAGTGCCGATGTCTTTATTGATGGGGCGACAGCACTGGCAAAAAAGTTTCGTGTACCGAGTTTCCTAATCGGTGTTTTGATATTAGGTATCGGTACATCAGCGCCTGAAATGGTGGTGTCAGTATTAGCAGCGCTAGAAGGTAGCCCTGAGCTGGCTTTGGGCAATGCTTATGGCTCTAATATTATTAATATTGCTTTAGTACTCGGCGCAACCGTATTGATTAGTCCTATTATCATCCGTAAGGGCATCGTAAAGCGTGACCTGCCGCTACTACTCTTAATCACCGCCATCGCTGCATGGCAGCTACGTGATGGCATGTTGAGCCAAGCGGATGGTCTCGTATTACTGGTGTTATTGTTTGCCGTATTGGGGCTACAGATCGTGCTAAGCATTCGTGAAGGCTATCATGAGCACGAAGATGATATTGCTGATAGTGCGGATTCAGATGAGATAGAGCTAAGCATAGCGCGTGGACTTGGTAGCTTGCTACTCGGTATGCTGATGCTGGTAATCAGCTCGCGGGCGATCGTCTGGGGAGCTGTTGAATTGGCAACGCTCTGGGGTCTCAGCGAGCTCATCATTGGCTTGACGATTGTTGCGGTTGGTACATCACTGCCTGAGCTGGTATCAAGCTTGTCAGCAGCGCGTAAAGGCGAACACGATATGGCACTAGGTAATATCATTGGTTCGAATGTTTTTAATACCTTGGCGGTCGTAGGCCTAGCAACGGTCATTGCCCCTATCTCTGTTGATCCGGTGATTTTATCGCGCGATGTGATGGCAATGGGGCTACTGACGGTATTACTCGTTGCTCTGTGTGTGTTTGCCTTTACCACGAAGCGCCAGTTCGGTCGTACGTCGGGCGCTACGTTGGTACTTTTCTTTGTCGGTTATACTGCATGGCTGATTCAAAGCGTTAGTATATAATTTTCACTTCTGTATGTTTTGAGCATTACTGGCTATTTTATAATCCTAAGACTTTTTCTTACGATTCTTAAAGCCACGCCATAACCCTTCATGTGCTACTTTTGGCATTTTTAGGGTAATGGTGTTGGATAGCATATCCTGTACTGCGAGACCGCGAGGGTTAAACAGACAAAAAACATAGTTGAATACCAACCCAAGAAACGCGCTGGCCAATAAGGCGGCGCGTGACCCATCAATAAGACTACCGATAATGCCAAAGAGTAACGGCATCAGACAAGCGGCCAAGATACGCTTAAACGACTGTCCCCACGTGAGCCACTGACCAGCATCATTTATGGTTTTCAATCGCCACGTTTGCATCCCCAATGTCTGACCACCACGGCGCCAAAAGATCCCATAGAATGCCACCAGTGTCAGCACAAACGACGGCGTCATAATGGCGTTTTGATACCAAAGCGGTAGTGACTGAGCCTGTGAAGACTCGGTACCCGTCTCCATCGTTAGCAGCGTGCCAACTACGGTCAGGATTGTACCCACCAAAAATAACAATGCCAAAATCAACATGCCATCATAAAGGATAGCCACGACACGAACCATGGGTTTGGCAATGGTGGGCTCTTCATTAGGATTTTGCTGTGCAAAAGCGCTCGGTTGCGGCTTTGATTTGCTAATAGACATTGACGGGCGTTTAGAGGAACTTTTTGACATGGTACGAGCTCATAGCAAGCAGTGAATAGTAACGCTATTGTACCGTAAATGACTGGTCTATCGTACATTATCCTAAATGACTGTCTAATCACATAGGATAGCTATGATTTGGTCAATATAAAATCACGAAACCAAAACCTTTGAAGTCACTAAATAAAAAGCAATGCTAGATAACAAAAATTGCAGACATAAAAAAATCGCCAATTATCATAAGACAGGCGATTGATTTAGTTGATTATGCAAATGGTGCGCTTGGAGAGATTCGAACTCCCGACCCCTTAGTTCGTAGCCAAGTGCTCTATCCAACTGAGCTACAAGCGCGTACTTTGCAAATCATTTACCGAGTTGTTAACAACAATTTCAGTAAATTAGGTTGGCTATTATATAGATAATATCGGTTGTGTCAACATCTTTTTTAATTAAAAACAAAATATTTTTTGATTTAATTATTAAGAATGTTTAACGCAATATACTGCGTTACTACTCTAATAATAACTGAATAAATGGCGGTGAAGGAGGGATTCGAACCCTCGATACGCTTACACGTATGGTTCCTTAGCAGGGAACTGGTTTCAGCCACTCACCCACTTCACCTAACGATTTAAGACATCTATAAAAAATCTATAAACACGGTATTGATGCTAACAATACGTCTTATGCCGTGGGCGAGTATTATAGCAAAGCCAAAACGAATTGCAAGCCTTGTCTACCGATTTAATCCAGCTTTTCTCATAATTATCGATATAAATGCTTTTTTCACCTTTTAATGCTGAAAACTAACATAGATTATAGCGAGCTATCGCAGCTATCATGATTCTTTGGATAAAACGTATTCATGCTAGTCACTGATGCTCGATTCACAAACACCATACTGAGATAGATTTTTTGACAGTAGGTGGCTATAGTATTTATCACTTATTATAAAATACCTCAAAGGAGCGGTTATGCGACCTGTCGTACTGTGTTTTTCAGGATTGGATCCCTCAGGCGGCGCTGGATTACAAGCGGATATCGAAGCCATCGGTCAATCTGGGGCGCATGCTGCCATTGCTTGTACAGCAGTCACGATCCAAAGCTCACAGCAAGTATTTGGTTTTGAAGCGTGTGCGGCAACGTTAGTGAAAGCTCAAGCCACTGCAGTGCTTGACGATCTGCCTGTTAAAGCCATTAAATCAGGCATGCTCGGTACCACTGACAATATTGCGATGTTGACCCGTTTGTTTGCTGAGGGCATTATCGCTGACGGTACGCCTTTTGTCTTAGACCCTGTATTGGTCGCCAATAGTGGTGGCAGCTTGGGCGATGAGAAGACGCTGGTGCGCGCGTTTAGGCAGCTGCTACCCTACGCCACCTTGATTACACCCAATACGCATGAACTGCGCGCGCTCAGCGGCGAGCAAGACTTGCATGTTGGTGCAAAAAAACTATGCGCGCAAGGCGCTCATGCGGTGTTGGTAAAAACCTCTCATGATTTTGATAGCGGTGATATCGAGCAGTATTTATATATAAAAGGAGAGATGATACATAAGAGTACCTTACTGCGCCTAGAGGGTGAATTTCACGGCTCAGGATGTTCGCTTGCCAGCTTTATCGCTGGGCGTTTGGCGATGGAAGATGATTTGATTGATGCGGTAAAATCCGCAGATAATTGGATTACCCAGACATTGCGCGCGGCTGACATACCGCATCCTGAAGATACTGAAGCTCAATTGATACCCAATCGCTTTGTGCGCGCCTGATATGTTTATAAGATAGTAATTTTATATTTATCAGGCATTCATTAACAGCAAACGTAAAAAAGGCGCTATATAAAGTATAAAGCGCCTTTTTAGTCAAAGATCTGACAATGTGCATGGTTTATTTACTGTTGCAAAATATCGCTTAACCCAACATAGGCATGAAGTTTGCGGCTAACCCACCAATGAATATCTCAAGTAAATAAAACACAAAGAAAGCAACCATCGGTGACAAATCAAGCATCCCTAAGTTTGGCGTAATACGACGAAACGGCTCTAGTATTGGCTCCGCTAAGCTCATGATAATACCAATAATAGGATGCTGGGATTGGGTAAACACCACGATCCAGCTGACGATAATAGACCCAATCACCAAGTAGCGACACATGCGTAAAAAGTCTAATACCAAGCTGATCGTACCCGTGAAAAATAGCGGCACAGGGGCAATCCCTTGATGCGTCAATGCTGCTTTTCCAGAGATGTCAATCAGACGAATCAAAAACATCAGAACGATAGCCGCAATGCTAATACGTCCCTGTCCGACCGTTGGGAAGATACGCCCAAACACATCGACGATATGGGTCGCTTTATAGGCAGGTGCAATCATCGGGTTGCGCGCATCCATCCCTGCAAATTGCAGCATAAAACGAATAAACACCAGCATCATAGCGAATGTGGTGACCAGATCAAAAACTTGAAATAACATGTTGTTCATGAAGGGCTACTCAATGGGACATTGTTGACAGATTTTAGGATGACAACTGTCATTATCAGATGCGAATCATCATGCAATGTAGGTCAGCTATTTAGCCTGACTTACTTTTTGTGTCGTTACTTATTAATTACTAATTGCTAATCAATAACTATTTACTCATCTCTTCACTCAGCGCTTGGCTACGATCATAACAAGCTTGCATCGCTTCACCGATTTGGCGACCAATCTCATTGGCTTGCATGGATTCAACGGCTGCTTGAGTGGTACCGTTTGGAGACGTCACTTTGCGGCGCAATTCAGCAGGCGCATCTTCACTATTCATCGCCATTTTTGCCGCACCTATCATGGTTTGTAGTGCCAGTGCAGACGCCTGCTCTGTATCTAGTCCTAGCGCAATGCCTTTATCGACCATCGATTCGATGAAGTAAAACATGTAAGCTGGCGCTGAGCCTGACACGGCAGTAACAGCATGCATATGTTCTTCGTTATCGACCCACATAACCAATCCTGACGCTTCCATCACCGCAGTTGCCAACGCTTTTTGTTCGGCTGAGATATTATCTGTACCGTAGAGGCCAGTCGCACCCATCTGAATCATCGAAGGCGTGTTTGGCATGGCGCGCACGATATTACTATAACCGCCCAGCATGCTAGACAATAGGTCAGTTGACAGACCTGCGGCAACCGAGATGACCAACTGATTGTCCAATGCATCAGCAAAAGCACCAACCACCACTTTCATCATTTGTGGTTTTACTGCCAATACCACGATATCAGCACCGACCACAGCAGATTTGGCATCCGCCATTGGATCAACAGTGTTTAGCCCTTTAGCCGCTAGTTGCTCACGAATATCGCTGCTAGGATCGGCGACCGTGATGAGGTTTGGTTCGATGCCGCAGCCCACAAGCCCGCTAATAAGCGCTTGCGCCATGTTTCCGCCACCAATAAAACTGATTTTCTTATTATCTAATACCGACATACTTGTCTCCTAGTCACAAAATTTAAAAGTATTCAACGTAACATACTGATATATAAAACGACACTCAGTTTATCATACTGCTCCGAGTATCGTTTGATAAATTCCTGCCGTCTACAACGGTAGTAAACCTAATTAAAACGCGCAACTGACGTCGACTATGACATGGTTTAGCTGTTAGATTGAGAAATAATCTTTATAAAATATTTTGAGGTGTCAAATATGTTTTTTATTCGTAAAGCCGTTCAAAAAGACTGCTCAGATATTGCAAAAGTACATGTCCACAGTTGGCATGATACTTACTTAGACCTTTTACCCATCTCTTATATCAATGAGATGAATAACTTGGCTAAAAAAACAGCCATGTGGGAGCAGATATTGCGTCAACCCGAAGTAGAGGTTTGGGTAGCACAGGACGGTAATACCATCGTAGGTTTTATCGGCTACTATTCTCAAAATAACCTTTATGAAATCACCACGCTATATATTTTACCTACTTATCAACATCAAGGTATGGGCAGCGCACTTATGAAAGTATCATTGCAAGATATAACAGCCGCTAATGCCGCGGCTCGTTTTCATCTATGGGTTTTGGACACCAATACCAACGCCATTAACTTTTATGAAAAACACGGCTTTGAGCAGAGTGCAGAGCGTCACGAGGAGATATATGAAAACACCAAAATAATAGATATTAAAATGATAAAAAATACAAATCCTTCAACTACCTAAATAGTTTCAACTCATCTACTCAGCTTGTCTTAGAACATTCTTAAAAACATCATCGATATCACTACCTAGATTTTTGATACTGATCGAAAAGTTATTTTTCAATACCCAACTGTTAAAAGGCGATAATAATAGGATGGGTATCTCATTTTTAGCGTGTTCTTTATCTAGCAACACTACGCTGACCACAACCAAGCTTTCTCGCAGCCATAATGGAATACCAAGGGTTTGATACAGCTTTTTGCCCGCTTGTGGACGCGTCGCCAATGCCGTCTGCACACGCTGTTTGCGAGCTAATGGCTTTATCTTTAATACTGCATCAAATGCTGTCTCATCTATATGACTTTCTATCAGTATTACCAGCGCATCTGGATACACTTGCAACTGCCAGATATAGCCTTCACTGTAACGCAGGGTAAGTGATGCCACATTATGACTAGCGGAATCATTCTCCATCAAATTCAGACGAGACAATGGCTGCTTCTGCTCTATCATTGGTCTATCTAACCAAGACAACCATTCGCTGCTAAAACGATAAATCTGCTGACGATAGCGGCGAACGGTATAAGAGTACGTGCGACCTTGCCAAAACAGCTCAGTTTGGTGATCATGGTCGCTACGCTGAGTGAGGTTGCATACGTCATCGACGAGCTGCTTAGCAGGCGGTAATGGCTCATCTTGTCCCAGCCAATGATGAAGTAGTTGCCGCTGGCGATACAGAGGTAATGCTTGCAATGCATCGATATTGAGCACGCGCTGTGCTGCTGGTAGCTGTAGATTTTCATCAGCTGTCTGCTGCATATCTTGCTCAGCTTGAGCATTGACAGTGGCTTGCGCATCGCCTAATAGCTGCGCACTGCGAGCAATATTATCGATGACATTGGGATTATAAGCCGCCAGTACTGGCATGATATCGCGGCGCAGTCCGCTACGTACGTTGTCGCCGCTATCATTAGTCGGATCATCGATATAAGGCAATGCTAAGCGCTTGGCATAAGTACTAATCGTGGCGCGCCTTACCGTAAGCCAAGGCCGCCATAATACATTGCGTCGCCCATGCTGGGTTTGTACTCGCCATGGCTGCATGCCTGACAGACCATTAACCCCAGCGCCTTGGATCAAGCGCATTAACACCGTTTCGGCTTGGTCATCGGCGTGATGCCCTAATAGCAATACATCGTCTTGATTGATATGCGCACGCATGACGTTATAGCGGGCTTGACGCGCTGCTTGCTCGTCATGACCTGTCACTTGTGCTCTTAGGATACGACAAGGTATCTGCTGTATCTTAGCCCAATCAGCGACATGCGTTGCCCAATGCTGACTATCGGCTTGCAAACCATGATCAACATGTAAAAGCTGCGGTAAACAGGGCAATCGCCCTTGTCGATAAAGCTGTACACACAGCGCCGCGAGCGCCAATGAATCACGCCCACCACTGCAAGCCAGCCATAGACGACGACCATGCAATTGCTCACTATAGTCCGACATGCTATCCAATAATGCATCTGCCAACGTCTCATCAATCGGCAAATCGTTGACTGGTCTAATAGGATGCGTGAGGATGGCACTGCTAGTCATAATCAGCCTTAGTTTTAGATAAATAAATTCATGAGCAAATTAATAGACATAAAAAAACGCGTCATTGAATGACACGTTTTATCTTAACATTAAGACTCAGTCTCTAATATAAAAAGCTTAGCACATGCTTTGCATTAAGCAGGCAACATCACTTCTGAGTTAAACGTCTTTAGTTTTTCGTAGCGTTGCTCACAACGCTCTTGAGGATCCAAATCTTTGATTTCATCGAGCTGTTCACTAATCAATGCCTTTAGTGCGTTCATCACTGGTTGTGGCTGTACATGTGCGCCTTCACCTTCATCGATGACGGCATCGATCAAACCCATTTGATATAGATTAATGGCGTTTAACTTCAGTGCTTCACTGGCGTCTGGTGCTTTTTCAGCGGTTTTCCATAAGATAGAAGCACAGCCTTCAGGAGAGATGACCGAATAAATGCTGTTTTGTAGCATGTTGACTTTATCACCAACGCCAATTGCCAATGCACCACCTGAGCCACCTTCACCGATAATGGTGACAATGATAGGAACTTTTAGGCTAGAGAATACCGCGATGCTTTCTGCAATCGCTTGCGCTTGACCGCGCTCTTCTGCGCCAACACCAGGATAGGCACCTTGAGTATCGACAAAGGTCATCACAGGAATATTGAAGCGCTCGGCCATTTTGACCAAGCGAATCACTTTGCGATAGCCTTCAGGGTTGGCCATACCAAAATTATGCTCGATACGCTCACGAGTACTGCGACCACGATGCTGACCGATGACCATTACAGGTTGATCATTGAACCGTGCCAGACCGCCCAAAATGGCTTTGTCATCGGCAAAAGCACGATCGCCGTGCAACTCGTCAAATTCAGTAAAAAGCTGATTAACATAGTCCATAAATAATGGACGCTTGGCATGTCGTGCAAGCTGCACACTATCCCAGACAGTGCTCATAGACGCTTCCCTTTAATCATTATACTTAATGTATTTATGTTTAAGAATAATATCGTTATCGGTGTTCAGATAATGAAAGTACAGTTGTAAACTGAGTAGAGGCTATAGTAGCACATCTTATATGGCATGACATTATCGACAACACTGCTTTTGTTACGTTAATCTTTAACTCGATACTGACAATGGTAACGGCTCAGCCTCCTGCGTCTCCATCACGTTAAGCTGTACGCCCCATTTGGCAAACTGTTCAATCTCTGTGCGCAAATCAGCAACCAAAAACGCATAATGCTCACTGCTATCAGCAACTGTGATTTGCCAGTCGCTATCACTGATGACCTTTAATTCCAGCTCTGGCAGTTTATAATCACTACGGCTATGATGCGCGAGTACAGCAAGACGCAATAGCAAGCACAGATAGACGAGCTGGTTTCCTCCAATCTGACAGGTCTGCTCGAACATATCGGCTTTGAGCTTGCGACGATGGTTGAGCATCAACTGCGCCATACGCTTTTGATCCACTTGCGAGAACCCTGGAATATCAGAATACTCAAGCAAATAGGCGCTGTGCTTATGATAACTGCTATGACTGATCGCAAGGCCAATCTCATGCAAAAACGCCGCACGTCTGAGTAAGTCACAGTCATCGCTTGTTAAGGCAAGCTTATCTTTTACTTGCTCAAACAGGTTACGACTGGTTTTTACCACTTGCTTGGCTTGCTTCTTGTCGCCTGAATAACGCTTGATTAGCGCAAGCACACTGCGGTCACGTACATCTTCGCTCGCAAAACGCCCAAGCATGTCATACATCACGCCTTCACGTAACGCCCCATCTGAGTAGGTAATGGTTTCAACGCCTAGTACCTTCATCACCGCACGCAACACTGCTACCCCTGCCGGAAATACGGCTTTACGGTGGTCTTTGACGCCTTCTAACTCGATATCATCAATATTGCCAATCTTAAGTAGCAATCGCTCTAATTTTTTGACGCCTTTATAAGTAATGCGTTCTTGCTCATCGGCCCAGCCTTTGGACACAAGGACGTTACGCACCGCTTTGATCGTGCCACTTGAGCCGACCACACTGCTCCAGCCGGTCTTTTGGTAACGACCATTGATTGCTAGTACTTCTTTGCGCGCGCCTGAAATCGCATTGTTAAAAGCCTCTTTGGTAATAAGGCCATCAGCAAAGTACTTCTGTGTAAATGCAACACAGCCCATTTGTAAGCTTTCAGTCAATAGCGGATCAAATTCTTGACCGATGATAAATTCTGTCGAGCCACCACCGATATCAATGACCAAGCGCTTGTCGCTACTCTCATTGGTATGCGAGACGCCCAAATAAATCAATCGTGCCTCTTCGCGACCAGCGATAATCTCAATGGGTTTGGGCAAAATCTTATTGGCACGAGAAATAAAATGATTGGCATTTTTGGCTTGGCGCAAGGCGTTGGTCGCAACCACACGAATACGCTCTGGCGGTACAGAATCCAAGCGCGCCACAAACCGACTCAAACAATCCAGACCACGCTGTTCGGCTGTCTCGCTCAAGATTTTATGCTCATCCAGTCCAGCAGCGAGCTGTACCTTTTCAGACATAGAGACTACTTTGCGCACTTCCCCGTGGTCAAGACGGGCAATGGCTAAGTGAAAACTGTTGGAACCAATATCAATGGCTGCCATCATTTCATCATCGCCGAGCGGCGGGTTCGTAAGATAGTCAGTAGGCATAAGGCAAGTTGTCACCGTGTTAGAGAGAGTGTGTAGTTTAACAAAATCAGGTACGACATAGATATAAAATCACAGGTATAGAAAAAGCAGCCGCCACACAAATCTGGGCCATTTTTCCATTAAAGCATTTATACCAAATACGCGCAAGCGCCGTAAAATCATAGCAAAAGTGTAGAACCAATCTATCAAAGGCTAATGACCAAGCCTACATCTAACGCTTGTGTTAGCCATATCGGTTTGCTACATTGAAGGCTCGTAATATTGTGATAAAAAACCGTTATTTACTGCTTTTACATCGTTATAAATCACATCGAAAACCATCAATTATTTACCTAAAAACTGCCGACGATGGATAGTCGACAAACCCACCAGCAAGGAAGCTAACCGCATGAATCAAACAACCGAAAAAAATGCGACCGAAACCGCTAATACCCATAACAGCACCAGAACGGATATGGTAAAAACTAACGCGTCACCCAAACAGGCGTTTTATGATTTTTATTTAGACGAGCATCAAAACATGGCTTGTCGCCGTCTCCATTTCGCAGGTAGCAGCTTTGGCTTGTTAGGATTGGCAAAGTCAATCAAAACTGGCTCAGTAAAGCCGTTAGCAAAAGGAATCGCTGCCGGATATGCTTGTGCTTGGGTCGGACATTTTTTCTTTGAAAAAAATAAACCTGCCTCGTTTAAATTTCCGCTAAAGAGTTTTGCTAGTGATTTTCGGATGTATGGCGACGTACTGCGTGGCAATTTAAGCCTAAAAGATCGCAGGTATGACAAACGCACAAAAAAACCAGCATCATAATTTACTTACGAATGCTGGTTCATTTTTTAAATGCCTAAGATTTGAGAGATTTAGAGTGGGTTAGCCCTTTGCCATCTCTGCAAATATCTCATCAGCTGCGCTAATTGACGCCTCGATATCTTCATTGCTGTGCTTGATTGACATAAAGCCCGCTTCATACGCAGACGGTGCCAAGTAAATACCGCGATCAAGCATGCCATGGAAGAACGTGTTAAACACGTCCATATCGCACTCTGTCACATCATCAAAGTTACTTGGGGTTTTGGTATCAGCGTCTTTGACAAAGAACATACCAAACATGCCGCCCAATTTATTGGTGCGCAGATTGATACCGTGCTTATCCGCCGCCGCTTGGAAACCATCGACCAGATGATCGACTTTGGCAGATAAGTCTTCGTAAAAGCCCTCTGCTGTTAAGTCTTCAAACATCGCAATACCAGCACGCATCGCAAGTGGGTTACCTGATAGCGTACCCGCTTGATAAACGCCACCAAGCGGTGCGATACAAGACATAATCTCTTCTTTACCGCCAAACGCACCAACTGGTAAACCTGCACCAATGATTTTGCCAAAACAGGTCAAATCAGGCGTGATACCGAAGTGTGCTTGCGCACCGCCCAGACCCACGCGGAATCCTGTCATCACTTCATCAAAAATCAATACTGCACCATGCTCAGTACACTGGGCACGCAGCGTGTCATGGAACTCTTGCGCTGGAATGACCATATTCATGTTGCCAGCGATCGGCTCTAAGATCACGCAAGCGATCTCATCACCCCATTTTTCAAAGCAGTCTTTGATTGCTTGCGGATCATTATAAGGGATCGTAATCGTGTGCTTCGCAAAATCGGCGGGTACACCTTTAGACGTTGGTTCACCGATGTCGAGCATACCTGAGCCTGCTTTCACGAGCAGACTGTCTGAATGTCCATGATAGCAGCCTTCAAACTTGACGATTTTGTCACGCTGAGTATAACCGCGTGCCAAACGAATCGCGCTCATGGTCGCTTCTGTACCGGAGCTGGTCATGCGAATCATCTCAACGCTCGGGACGATGTCACAAATCTTGTCAGCGACCGTCGTTTCAAACGGGGTTGGTGTTCCAAAGCTCAAGCCGTCATCGGCCGCTTTTTTTACCGCATCGATGACTTTTGGATGGGCGTGACCCAAAATCATTGGGCCCCAAGAACCAACATAATCAATATAGGCATTGTCTTCGGTGTCATAAATCTTACTGCCATTGGCACGGTGCATAAAAATTGGCGTACCGCCGACCCCTGCAAAGGCGCGGACGGGTGAATTAACACCGCCTGGAATATGTTTGCGAGCTTGGGCAAAAAGCTGTTCGTTTTTAGTACTCATAGCTATTCTCTATTTATAGGTTCTGTATTCTGTAAGTTCTGTGTTTTCTAAATGTCGTCAGTCTTATATTTGTTTATTATCGAATCTTTCAAGACATTTTTACAATTTACGCTTTTTTGACGACAGAAGATTTAAGCTTCATTGGGCCATAGCCGTCGAGTTTGCAATCAATATCGTGACCATCGGTCGCGTCTGGCAATAGGCGAATACTTTTCGCTTTAGTACCGACTTTGATGACAAGTGAAGAGCCTTTAACCTTTAGGTCTTTAATGACGGTCACCGCATCACCATCCTGTAGCTCGTTGCCAACGGCATCGCGAATGATAGCATCTTGCTCTTCCACTTGTGCCGCATCCGTCTCAGCTGCTGTCCACTCGTGAGCGCACATCGGACATACCAGTAACGCACCATCTTCATACGTATATTCAGCATCACATTTCGGGCAATTTGGTAAGCTCATCATATCCTCGGCAGTCATCAGACGTTGGGTTTATTATAGAGCGGACATTGTACCGTAACTCGCCATTTTTAACCAATTTGTACCGTTGAAAATGGCGCGCTACGCCCAATTTAATGCTTAATCTACATTTAAGCGCCCCACTTATTGATGACGTTTTTGTGACACCATTTTTGTGGTACTCTTCTTAACCTTATTTACATTTTTGCTGACATGTTTTGTCAGTAACAACAGCGCCTATATAAAGTGCACCTATAATTCTTATCGCTTCGATTTCATCTATATATTTTTAATAATTAAGCATTCAGCAGAAGGATAATAACAATGACTCAGTCTCCAAACAGCGCTGCATTGCCGCAGTTTTCGCAGTTGACCATTCAAGGCGAGGATGCCGAAAAATTCTTGCAAGGGCAATTGACTTGCGATGTCACCAAGCTTGGGCTTAGCTATCAAGCCGCTGCAATCTGCAACTTAAAAGGTCGGATCGAATTTGGTATTTGGATTAAGAAACAAGCCGAGAAGCACTATGATGTGGTTATTAGCAGCGATTGTGCAGAAGCCTTACAAGCTCATTTAAAAAAGTTTGGCGCGTTTTCTAAATTTGATACCAGCGAGTCGATCGCGATTTATCCTTGCGTGTTAGCAGACGAACCAACCTTTAGTCATAAGGACGATCACAATACCGCTGAAGATACTGAGGCTTGGATGGCGTGCAGCCTAGCGACTGGTAACTATTGGATTGTCGCTGCGACTCAAGGTGAGTTCCAACCGCAAGAGCTGCGCCTGCATCAACGCGGCGGCATGGACTATGATAAAGGCTGCTATTTGGGTCAAGAAGTCATTGCCCGTATTTATTTTAAATCTGCGCCAAAAGCGTTTTTACATTATGTAAAAGGTAGCGGCGCGGTACCAGTAGCAGGTGACAAACTCGATAAAATCCAAGTGGTGAATGCGATAGAAAATGACAATGGCTTTACTGCACTTGTCGTGGCTCGTCCTGAACAATTGGCAGAAAGCACACTCAGCATACTGGACTTGCCAGCGGCGCTACAGGTAGATGTTGCGCGCCCAAAATAATTCGAATCAAGAAAGCTGCACAGCAACGGTGATGGCAAGCTAATATACGGCTGCCGTCATGATTAACATCAGCATAGAGAATCCCATGACACATATTGCGGTACTCGGAGCAGGCGTGGTGGGTGTGACCACCGCATGGTATCTACGTCAAGCAGGCTATGATGTGACCGTGATTGAACGTGAGTCCGCAGCAGGGATGCAGACGTCCTTTGCCAATGGTGGTCAAATATCGGTCTCTCATGCGACGCCGTGGGCCAATCCTGCCACCCCGATGAAAGCGCTTAAGTGGTTATTTAAAGAAGACGCCCCGCTACTGTTTCGCCTGCGTGCGGACAAGGATCAGCTCAAATGGGCCATGCAATTTTTGCAAGAGTGCCGCGCCGATAGAGCCGATGCCAATCTGGTGCAAATGGTACGCTTAGGGTTGTATTCTCGCGACGCCTTACAACAGCTACGCGCCGATATCGGTATCAATTATGAGCAGCAAACGCGCGGTATCATGCATTTTTATACCAGCCAAGCTGAGTTTGATGCCGCTATCGAACCCACTGAGCGTATGCAAGCGCTTGGTTGTGAGCGTCATGTGATTGATATCAATAATGCCGTTAACTTGGAACCTGCCCTCTATCCCATTGCACATAAACTCACAGGCGCAACCTATACCAGCCGCGACGAGTCTGGCAATGCGCATCTATTCACGCAGCGCTTGGCACAGCGCTGCATAGATGCTGGTGTACAGTTTTTATATGATACCGAGATCTTAGCACTCAATACCGATGCTAACTCTGCAAAACCTCATATACACAGTATTACCATTCGGCCAAAAGGCGAAAATGCGCAGACTTTCACGGCTGATAGTCATGTGGTCGCGCTAGGTAGCTATAGCGTCCCTCTGTTAAAACCATTGGACATTCACGTGCCTATTTTTCCAGCAAAGGGCTATTCGGCCACCTATACCGTCAATCCACGTGCACCGCATTTAGCGCCCTTTGTCAGCCTGATTGATGATGAGTTTAAGCTGGTGACCTCGCGGCTGGGTGACAAATTGCGAGTGGCTGGGACCGCAGAATTTAATGGTTATAATTTAGATTTGAATACCACACGCTGTGAAGCCATTACTCGTCGCGTGCAGCAACTATTTCCCAAAGGCATCATCGCAAATTCTGTGCAGTATTGGACAGGACTACGCCCGATGACCCCATCGAACGTACCTTTGATTGGTCGTGCGCATTGCGGTCAAGTCAAACATGGTAGCCACAATACTTCAGCCACTTTTGACAATCTATGGCTAAATACAGGACATGGTACATTAGGCTGGACGCATGCTTGCGGCTCTGCAAAAGCCATCAGCTTATTAATACAAGATGAAACGCCCAACGTTGATTTTGATTTTATCGGCATGAGCGTTTGATCGGCTCAGCAATATATTCAGATTGCAAAAAAAAGGCGCTCACTTTATGTGAACGCCTTTTTGTATATCTATGAACTTGCGATTAACTTTATGCTAGTGCGCTTTCTGCTACAGTCTCTGTAGCAGTAGATAAACTATCTACATCCATATCCAATGCTTCTAATTGCACAGGTACACCATTCACGGCGGCATTACCACTCAATTGATCAATTAAGGTATCGTCTGTTAAGTCATTAACACTCACACCGGCATGCGCTTGCGCAATCTTTTGCTTAACCCCTTTACGTCCGTGACCAAAGCCATGCGGAATGCTGACCACGCCTGGCATCAGCTCGTCGGTCACTTCTGCTGCAATGACCACACTGCCTACTCGAGAGGTCACTTTCACATCTTGCCCGTCTGTAATACCGTGCTGCACTGCCGTTTGTGGATGCAGTATCAACGTACAACGAGATTTACCTTTGACCAATCGATAGCTATTGTGTAGCCATGAGTTATTGCTACGTACATGGCGACGACCAATGAGCAAAATCTCTTGATCATCGTACTGCTGCATCATCTCTTTGACCCGTGCCAAATCTGCCTGATAAAAATCAACATTGAGATTGATTTGCTTATCGGCGTGCTTGATCGCCTCTGGCAACATACGATGCAATGGTCCCAAGTCGAGACCATGTGGGTTATCTATGAGCGCATCCAATGTGACGTCTTTATAAGGTCCATATTTGAGACCCTGCTCAAGCAAGAACTTCGGTCCAAAGGCTTTTGTCGCGGCACGTTCTTTTTGCGTTGCTTCTGGCGCGTCTTTATCCAAACGATCGGCAAGCTCTAGATAAATCTCCCAATCATGCTTTTCATTATCTGTTTTGCTAAATAAGGCGGGCGAGTATTTGGCAACATTGTGTACGGCAAAGCCATTAAACGTAATGTCGTAATGGTCACGCTCTAATGGCGAGACGGGCGGCAGGATAATATTGGCATGACGGCTAGTCTCGGTCACAAAGTAATCGAGCGACACCATAAACTCTAGCCCTGATAATGCCTCATCCAGTTTTTCGCCATTTGGCGTGCTAAGAACAGGGTTGCCAGCGACACTCATAAAGCCTTTTAACTGTCCTTCCCCTTCTACTAGCATCTCATCCGCCATCGCAACCACTGGATATTCGCCATTAAAATCAGGCAGATTACTCACGCGGCTGTGGCGTTTGCCCAAATAACCTGGGCCCGAGCTATTGACAACATCGACAGCAGGATTGGGGAACATAAGCCCGCCCACTTCATCTAAGCGTCCTGTGACGATGTTGATAACCATGGACAGATATTGGCTCAGCAAGCCAAACTCTTGCACCGAGATACCCATCCGACCATAACAAACCGAGCTTTCGCCTTCACAAAACTCTTTGACGATACGTTTGATTTCATCAGCAGTAATACCAGTAATCTTTGCCACCGACTCAGGCGTGAATCCTGCTGCAAATGATTCAATACGATCAATCTCTGGTGCCAAATCTGCCACTCGGCTATCTACCTTGGCGTAGCCTTGTGCATAGATTTCATTGAGCATGGCCAATAGTAGCAATACATCTGTCGCTGGGCGGATAAAGTGATGCTCGCTGGCGATGTCTGCTGTTTCAGTACGCCTTGGATCAATCACAACCACTTTACCATCGCGTGCTTTGATGTCTTTTAGCTTTTGACGCATATTGGGCGCGGTCATGATACTGCCATTAGAGGCCAGCGGGTTACCACCGATGATGAGCATATACTGCGTACGATTCACGTCAGGCACAGGGATACGCAGCATATGACCGAACAAGTGCATGCTGACGATATGATGCGGCAATTGGTCGATTGAGGTCGCAGAAAAGCGGCTACGCGTTTTTAGGCTAGTGAGTAGCTGTTTGATGGTCAACATGCCACCCATGTTATGGACATTCGGGTTACCCAAATACACCCCAAATGCATTTTGACCGTATTTTTGCTGAACAGACTGAATACCTGCAGCAACTTTATCTAACGCCTCTGGCCAACTGATCGATTTCCAACCATCCGCCGTTCTTTCGACAGGGCCTCGCAAACGGTCAGGATCTTCGTACAAATCCTGCAAAGCAGTGGCTTTTGGGCAAATATAACCTTGAGAAAAAGGATCGTTTTTATCCCCTTTAATCGATAAGACTTTTTCGCCATCGTGCTTGATCTCAATCCCGCACATGGCCTCGCATAAAGTACAGGTTCTAAAGTGGATTTGTTCGTTGTCCGTCGCACTAGCCGCTGTAGTGGCCATAGTCATACTCCCTTTTGTGTTTTATAAATCCTAGCTTTCATGATGTTTATCATGAGTCG
This sequence comes from Psychrobacter sp. Arc29, assembly GCF_041431175.1. Taxonomy (NCBI): domain Bacteria; kingdom Pseudomonadati; phylum Pseudomonadota; class Gammaproteobacteria; order Moraxellales; family Moraxellaceae; genus Psychrobacter; species Psychrobacter sp. Arc29. The sequence goes on from NZ_JASMRR010000002.1 coordinate 276,248, forward strand.
CTATGGTTGCTTCCTTGCAAAAAATTGGCGAACAGTGCGTCAAAGCTGACATTCAAGGTGGCAATCGCTTGCTCCCTTGAGTAGCGCTGCTGATGACAGCCCAATATCAGCTCATGTACTTGCGCGGCTGCCATATCCACACAGAGATTGACAGCGCTACGTTCACAAGAACGATTGGATAGCTGCAATCCTTGAATAAATATCTCAGTCCACTCTTCTTGTATTTCGCTGACTAGATTACCCAGTCCATTATTGAGTGAGGATTGGTTTTCTATATCGGCAGTGAATCGCGGACGATCTTCGAGCAAATGCTGAAATAGCGCAATATTCTGAAATGCTGAATCAAAAATCATCACCAGACATTGCTGACACTGCTGATTAAACTCGTCCTTAGTCAGTACGTCATAGTCCTTGAGCATATTGACCCATGCCAGCCGCATCGGCGATAGATAGTTGTCTTTTAACTGAGCGCTGAGCTCGTTCTGTAGCGCATCCAAGCTTTCAAAATGATTATAAAAACTGGGCTGCGCAATACCAGCACCTTTAGCCACTTTATTCATGCTCATGCCTTGAGCGCCCTCTAGACTATAGAGCCGTAACGCACTTTTTAATAAGGCACGCCGCGTCTTGGCTTTTGCCAGCTCACGTTTTGACTCTATAGGTGCGGCTTCATTTTGCGCTAATGCCTTCAATACAGAGGTATCCCTACTCGATAAAGGATTATGTCAACACGCCAGTAATTTACCTGAAGTGCTATTGTGCTAAAAAAGTGTGATGATAGTCACATAGCGATCACTATTTTTAGACTCATCATTTTTAAACCCACAACAATTTTTACTAATTATGTTTCGACTATAAGGTTATAGTCATTTAAACGATAAGTCTATAGCCAAATTCATAGTAGAACGCACGCTTCACAAAACAATAATTTTAGGCTGCTATCATGACATCACCTGTTTTTTCACCGTTTATATTGCCTTGTGGTATCACCTTGCCCAACCGCTTAGCCAAAGCTGCCATGGAAGAAAACATGGCTGATGTTGGTCAAATCCCTGGCCCTAACTTACTGCGCTTATATGCAAGCTGGGCGAATGGCGGTACTGGTTTATTAATCACAGGCAACGTGATGGTCGATGGCCGCGCCATGACTGGTCCGGGCGGTGTCGTATTAGATAAACACAGCGATATAGCGCCTTTTAAAGCGTGGGCACGTGCTGCCAAACAAAACAACACACGCGTTTTTATGCAGCTAAATCATCCTGGTCGTCAAGTTTATGCCTCGATGGGTGGTGATGTATTGTCACCCTCTGATGTGGCTATTGATTTGGGTAAGCACTCGCATTTGTTTAGCAAACCTCGCGCCATGACGCAGCAGGATATAGATCAGCTGATACAACGATTTGCCGATAGCGCTATCAAAGCAGAGCAAGCTGGTTTTGATGGCGTGCAAATTCATGCGGCTCACGGTTACCTGATTTCTCAGTTTTTATCACCGCTCACCAATAAACGAGAAGACGAATACGGCGGGTCGATTGAAAACCGTATGCGATTGCTGATTGCGGTCATTAAGGCCATTCGCGCTCAAGTTACGCCCGCCTTTGCGGTCGCTGTAAAGATCAATTCAGCAGATTTTCAGCGGGGCGGGTTTGACGCTGATGATGCCAAAGTGGTTGTTTTGGCGATGAGCGAGCTAGCAGTAGATTTGGTTGAGCTGTCAGGTGGCAGTTACGAAAGCCCAGCCATGCAAGGCAACACAGCAGATGGTCGCACGTTGCAACGAGAAGCCTATTTTTTGGACTTCGCAAAAGAGATTGCACAAGTAGCCAAAATGCCTGTGATGACCACAGGTGGTGTCAGACGATTGGCCGTTGCAGAAGAAGTACTGGCTCAAGGTATTGATATTGTCGGTATGGGAACGGCATTAGCCATGAACCCAGCGCTACCCAATGACTGGAAAAAAGATGGTAGCCTCAGTGCTCACAATCCTATGGTACAGTGGAAGGATAAGACCTTAAGTGCCGTTGCTACTATGGCAGTCATCAAGCGCCAACTACAGCGTATGGGTAAAGCAAAGCCGCCTAAACCAAATGCGTCGCCAATATTGTCACTACTTAGTGACCGTATCCGTCTCAGCAAATTGACCAAACGTTACCAGCGTTACCTCGCTAACCACTAGCAGAGTATCTTAACAAGCTGGCTCTTATTTTATATTGCAGAATAAAAAAGCAGTGACCTATTTTTAGGTTTCTGCTTTTTATTCGTAGGCTATATATTTTACGTAAGAATGATTTTTTTATCTTGTTCGTACTTAAAGACCCTCATTGATTTGAGTATTTTTATTACGCATGGCAGACGTAATTTACGCTTTGCTACTACAGCGAGTCGGCAGATAACACATAATGCACGCTCACTATAATTAAGTAACACTATAAACATAGCACATACAGACAGCTGAATTGAAACGTCCTATATTTAATACTACAAGATAATTGGTAACAGCCAATAATACTTGTGAACTACTAAAATAAGAAAATAAATAAATCAGTAGGTTTAGTAATTAGCAAATAGAACTACCATGAAAAGTAATTAAAAATTATATTACACATATTAATTAAAGAAAAAGGAATACAAATATGAACGAGAATACTCTAAAAGGCGAATGGAAGCAGCTAAAAGGCTCAGTAAAACAAAAATGGGGTGAGCTGACCGATGATGATTTAGATCAAGTTGAAGGCAGCCGCGATAAGCTGGTTGGCCGTGTACAAGAGCGTTATGGCCATGCTCAAGATCACGCCGAGCGCGAAGTAGATGACTGGCGCCGCGAAAACAATTACTAATAAGTTTTCTTTGAGAAATATAAATAGTGTCTTTTTCAAAGTAAATAAAATAAAAACCGCATAGAGATTTATGCGGTTTTTTTTATGCAAATCATAAATTAAAGAAGCAGTATTCTGTAGTTCTCATTTCATATTTGGTATCAAATAAAAGCTAGTATAGGCTAATTAGAATAATTAGCCTCATCCAGACACGATAAAACCGCATAGCAATAAATTGTTATGCGGTTTTATTGTTAACTATCCATGTTACTTATCACGACTGCTTTCTATGCATCCTTGCACAAATATTCAGTGATTGTGATACTGGGCATCCTGCCCTTATTACTGCATACAGCATCTAATCTTAACTGCTGCTATCAGCAATGGGTATGTGTCCTTACTTCAACTACTATTATCATCCTGATGCTAATAATTGAATCATTATCCTTAATGCGGTCAACTCAATCCTTGAGTCACATTCCCTAATGCCGTGTAACCATAATGCCTCACTCTCACTCTCATGTTAAGTCGCGTAAACGTCATTGCGTGTAAGCATATGCTTACAACGATTTAATTATTCTCAATAATTACAACTTATTAACGCAAATGACACTTAATATAAAGCTTTGTATCCTATGATAGATAATGTAAGAAAACATTTCTAAAAATAGTTTTTTTAGTGATAGTAGCTCTTAATACCTATCTGAGTATGGCTGTATCAACATATTTTAGAACCTCCTACCTTTAACTCATATAAGTATTCTTATCGCAAGCTCTCTGAAACCTTATAGGATATTGCATCATGAAAACTCTAAAGCCGTTCTCCTTTAAGACAGCCATGTCTACTGGTCTTATCGTTGCTCTATTGGGTACCACTGTCGGCTGTGCTGTCGTTGGTCCAGGCTATGATAACCAACCCATATATCGTGGTGATAATAATCGGCAAAACGATAGCTTTAACCGTGTCAGCCAGCAGCTACGTCAAGACTTACGCCGCAAAGGCTATCAAGTCATAGACATTCGTTCTGACAGTTATCGTGGCGATCGCGCAATGACAGCTTTTGCCAAAAAGAATAATCAGCTCTATGAGCTAACATATACTTACCCTTCTCTAAGACTCATCAGCTCAAATAAAAGATCATGGTCAAACAACTGGGAAGATAACAAGTATCAAAAAGACAATGACCATTATAAAAAAGATAAGCATAAAAATAATGGCAAATATAAGAATGACAAGCGCTATAAAAAAGGTGATATAGAGGACAGCATTAAAAGAGAGTCACGTTACCCAGCGATCAAGCGCCGTGCCATCAATAAAGTAAGGTCTATGGGTTACCGTGTCGAAGATATCGATCTTGAAGAAAAAAACAAGCGTGGTGTCTTTGACATTGAGGCCAGACGCGGCTCGCAGGAGTATGAGATATTGCTCAGTTACCCAAATCTAGATGTTATTAGCGTTAAAAAAGACTGATGACGCTGACACTACTGTTAGTAGAGCAGTTCTACACGCCCCTTTACTGAAATATTGGAAAACTATCTTTATCCAACGATAGTGTATTATGAGGACATTTTTATGAAAGCTTTATCATCTTCAACACTAAAGAATGTAATATCCGGCAGTATTGTCGCCACTTTATTAGCGGTAACTACCGGCTGTGTCACTACACCTGGCGGCTATAACGTATATGACGATATCTACGGAGACGTCTACAAAGATAACAAAGAGCATAAAAAGCACAAAAACAAACATAAAAAAGCGGATAAAAACGTCTACTCAGCTGCTATCGAGCGTCGAGCTGCCAATAAAGTTAGCAGCATGGGATACCGTGTCAAAGATGTTAAATATAAAAAGGGCGACCGTAAAATTAAGGTCAAAGCTGAGCGTGGTCGCGACGATTATAAAGTCGAACTGGGCTATCCAAGCTACAATGTCATTAAGATTAAAAAGGATTAATCGATTATTAGGGTCTGATATTCACTGCTAATACTCAGTTGAAATATCAAAAAACTTATAACCAAATAAGTCATCAATTGGCTTGTTTGGTTTTTTTGTGAGAATTCTTACACTCAACAAGCTAATATTTTTCTATATAAAACTAAAAATCCAAGACTTTTATCACATCATACGCTGGCGTTTCATACGGGTGCGCCTCTTTTAACGCGATGACAGCAGCAGTAATAAACGCGTCATCGACGACCATCTCTACTCGCCATTCATTGACCGTTTCTAAACTATCTTGCTTACCGATGTGCGGCGCGCTACCTGCTAATGGCATAAACTGTCCTGTTCCTTGCACTTGCCAACAGCACTGTTCGTAATCGCCAATACTCCCAGCACCAGCTGCAAATAAAGCGGACTTTACTTGCTCTAGTGCCTCATCAGGAATAAAAACCGTCAACTTATACATGAACTTACCTCACAAAATAGGTTTAAATCTCAATCTATTAGTTCTTAGATAAAGAAGGATGATCGGTCCATATATAGCGTAGTAGCCAGTCTTTAGCATCACCAGCATAATCAATACCGATACGCGGACGCACTGACACGGGTGGCTGGCAGCCATCATCTTCTATCCAAACCTTTGAAGTTGGCGAGATCGGTTTACCATATAAATCGCGAGTTATCTGCAAGCGCTTGGTCAGCTTACCCGGACCTGCAAACTGCTTGGGGTGAGTCAGCTGCTTATTTGGACTGAGTTGTTGCTCATCAATCAGACAGTCGCTATCATCCGTCAAAAACCCAGCGCGAATCAATACCGACTCAGGCGACTCTAGAGGGCCGCTAATCAAATTTAGCATATGATGCACACCGTAGGTCAAATAGACATAGAACACGCCACCTTGCTCATACATAATCTCTGTGCGCGACGTTCGAGTACCTGCATGTGAATGGCAAGCGGGGTCATCTTGACCAATATAGGCTTCGGTCTCAGAGATACGCATTCGCAAAACTTTTTCTGATCCGTCGCTGTCAATCAGCTTTCTACAAAGCACCTTACCCACCAAATCGGCAGCGACCACACAGGTCGGACGGGTGAACCAGTCAGGCTCTAAAACAGTTGATGAGGCAGTAGACATTAGCGAAACCTTTTCTTATTTTTATGGTCTAATTGATATGAGTAAGTACTAACAAATTAGCATAAAAGTAAGACAAGGTATGGAAGACAGTGTTGGCGCTATGTTTGATTTTTTATACGAGTTGGACGATAAGCCTGTGTCTACAAGGGCGATACTGGTTGATAAATGGATAGGAATTGCAGTCCGTTTTAAGTGGCTCCATTATACCAGTCTGTTTTAAGTGGTCTGTTAATAGGTTTGAAGGGTGAGATAACTGGTTTCCTTGGGGTATACCCTAATTAAGTTTCTTAAAATAAAGTCATCAACATCCAAAGGTATTTATAATATAACTAGAAACAAACACATACGATGAAAATATGAAAAACAGGAGACTAATAATGACTGTTAGAAAGTATAGTGAATGCAAAGATATTTTTTGGGATGAGAAGTCTTTTCACTACTCTTTAGAGGAACTGTGTATTTGGGATATTGAAAAATATTGGAGTCTAGAATATTTTTTAATCAAATTATGTGCAAGCTTACAAGGTAACGAGATATTGTACAGAAAATTCGCAGCAGATTTATACTATCTTGGTCATAGTATAAATAACTTGATGACAAACCAAATACATACTTCAGAATGTTACATATTAGAGAAATTTAATGAAGACGAAGCATGCGAATGTCGTGACCGTTTTAATCATATTATGAGAATACTCTGGGGACGAATTTCCTTTGACTTTCATGACTATATGATAATTAGCAACCCACTTATTCAAGACGAATTGAACTTAAGTAGGTAATATTTATTATTAGACTTCTTGTAAAAGTATCAGTTCTTTTACGAAGTTACGAAACTACCTTAGATATTGAGCTATGTTCATAACATCATAAAAAACAATCTAGGAATTTTAATAAGACAGCCTAATGATAATGACCTACCTATCAGTTTAGCATTTGTACGCTCATTAAAGTCGTATCTAATACGGTTAGTTTGATGCCTGTATAGCGCACCAATCACAAATAAAATATGTGTGGTAAGTACACCATGACTATTCCAGTATGTCAAAGCGTTGATAGTATTAGCCCACAGCTAAAGGTTAAAGTCCTCATTAGGGTACCAACATTAATATAATGCCATAAAAAAACTGAGCACAAGGCTCAGTTTTTTGTTGCATACTAAGTATCAGATACTTATTTTAATGGCACACCAATACGGTCAGCCACTTCCTCATAAGCTTCGATCACATCACCCAATGACTGACGGAAACGGTCTTTATCAAGTTTCTTCTTAGTATTCTTATCCCAGATACGGCAACCATCTGGTGAGAACTCATCACCCAATACGATACGGTCATGGAATACGCCAAACTCTAGTTTAAAATCAACTAGGATTAAATCACCCGCATCAAACAATGCTTTCAATACATCGTTGACTTGATAAGTCAGCTCTTCCATCTTAGCCAATTGCTCTTTGGTCGCCCAGCCAAGAGATACAGAAAGCGACTCATTGACCATTGGATCACCTAGCGCATCGTCTTTATAAAAAAGCTCATACGTTGGCGGCGTCAATGCTTGCCCTTCTTCTAAGCCCAAACGACGTACCAAACTACCAGCGGCAAAGTTACGCACCACGCACTCTACAGGAATCATATCCAAGCGCTTGACCAATACTTCGTCGTCAGACAATTGCTTTTCGAAATGCGTCTCGATGCCAGCATCAGACAATTTTTGCATGATAAAAGCATTAAAGCGGTTATTCACCACGCCTTTACGCGCCAATTGTTCGATACGCTTACCATCAAGCGCTGAGGTATCATCACGGAAGTGTAAAATCAGAAGATCATTGTCTTCTGTTTCATAGACAGATTTGGCCTTGCCTTTATACAGCAGTTGTTGCTTTTGCATTATAGGGGTTCCTGTTCGTTCAAGCTTATGTGGTAAAAACGCGCAGTGACCGCTGACTCTTATTACAATATCGATATTATTCTAATCAATAATCATAAAAATCGGCGGTACAAATGAAGAAATAAATTAGTTTGAAGGGCTACTAACAGCACGCTGAGGCTTTGGCAGCTGATACTGATTACCTGACTCATTCTGTAGTTTGAGCGTGTTCGCACCCACATTCGGTGTTGGATACAAAGGCACGAAAGGCGCTGTTTCTTGAGCAGCTGGTAGTTCTATCGGTGCAAGCTTTTTGCTTTGTTGATAGTCTAAGCTGCCATTATCACGCTTGCCAAGCAAGCTCTTGGTTGCTTGACAGCCACTCAATACAAGGGTGCTACCCAAAACTAAGGTCAGCATTGCAGGAAGTAGTTTTGTCGTTTTTGATGATACTGTTTTTGATGATATTGTCATCATGTTGTCTCTCTGAGTTAGCAGTTATTGCTCATTTAGGCGATTGACTCATCATGATAAGTTGACTTATTGCTCGCTTGAATATTAATCGTCAAGCAACAAGTCTTAAATCGCTGAAGATCAAGTTATAGTATGTTTGCTCGAACCAACGCTTCATCAATAGTCGCATGATGCTGCTCTGCCAACCAAACGAGTGGTAAGCGAATACCTTTATCGATAATACCCATTTTATGTAGGGCGTATTTCGCTGGGATAGGGCTTGATTCGATAAATAAATCACGATGTAAATGCTTGACCACATCGTGGATTTTGTCAGCGGCTGCGAAATCACCACGCAAACCAGCAGCGAAAGTCTCACTCATGGCTTTTGGCGCTACGTTGGCAGTCACTGAGATATTGCCTTTACCGCCTACTTTTAGTAGATCAAGCGCTGTGCCATCATCACCAGACAATACAACCATTCTGTCGCCAACGGCTTTAATCAATTGCTCACCGCGACCAACAGAGCCTGTCGCATCTTTGATAGCAACGATATTATCGATATCGCACAAACGCTCAACCGTGTCTTGTGCAATATCAACGACCGTGCGACCCGGTACGTTATAGAGCATCTGAGGAATATTGACAGCTTTAGCAATGGCTTGATAATGCTGAAATAAACCTTCTTGTGGCGGCTTATTGTAATAAGGAGCAACCAACAACGCACAATCTGCACCAGCATCTGCTGCGTCTTGAGTCAGCTTAATGGCTTCCATAGTATTATTAGCGCCAGTACCCGCGATAACGGGCACGCGACCTTTAACGTGCTGGATAAAATAGCGAATGACATCGCTATGCTCTTGCATTGATAGGGTTGCCGACTCACCAGTGGTACCAACAGCAACGAGGCAATGTGTGCCCTGCTCTATCTGCCAGTCTATGAGGTCAGCCAGACGTTTATAATCAACTGTACCGTCAGGGTGCATGGGCGTTACCAAGGCTACCATTGAGCCTTGTAATCGGGTTTTGATCTCGTCGTATGCTGTGCTCATAACCGTGCCTTACTGTATTATCCTAGCTTTTATCAAAGCTGTCACATGATAGGTCGTTTGCAAGTGCCAAATATTGATATGCGTCGATAAACGCTAATGGCCAATCCTTGCTTGATGTTAATGCTGAAGTTTTATTTATTATCACAACGTTTACATTATAAATTACTGCGTACTCACGTGAGTATTGGCATTATCTATGTCAGTGACTGCTAATACCTGTTGCGCCATAAAATATAATAATAAAAACGCCTGCTAGTGTAGCATATTTTGATTTGACCGCTATCAATCAATTGATGCTGCAATCATAAATCAAAGGCTAAAAAGAGGCTTTTGTACTACCAAAAACCATAAATATAAGCTCAGGGCTTTATCAATAAACAAACGCTAAACTTAATAGCTAGTTTAGCGTAATGAATCAGCACTGATAAGTCTTTTGATTAATGTTAACGAATCGTCAACACATCGATGGTGGGACGATATAAGCGAAAAGGCAGGCCTCGCGTACCAATACCGCTGCTGACGAATATTTAAATATATTATTTGCAGACTAATACAATATCCGTTTGCGTATCTCTTATAATGAGCGGTATCTATTATGAACAATTATACTTTTCGGTATTCTTTGGTATGCTGCTCTCCAAATCACTTCCTTATGGTTTTATCTACTCAATACGCAGACCAATAATAGCAGGGATACCTTGGCGGATGACCTCTATAGTCACAACGCCTTTCTTTGGTAAAGAAGAGATCGCACCAGAGAAGTCCGTTACCTTTTTAATAGGCTTTTGATGAAAGTTAGTAATAACATCACCTGCCAAAATACCTGAGCGGGCAGCAAGTCCTGTCGGATCAACAGTGGTAACCAAAATACCCGTTTTATTATCTGCAGCGATTTCTGCTTGCTCATCCTCGGTTAAATCACGCAAGCGTAAGCCCAGTTGTACATCATTGCTCTGCTGATCCCCACTTTGGGCTCTCACATCATTAGGTGCATAAGCGAGCTTACCGCTAATGATCATCTGCTTACCATTGCGCTGAATCTGTGCGCGAAACGGATCGCTTGGCTTTGCTCGATTGAGCAGATTCAATAAGTCGGATGCTCGCATGATTTGTACATTATTGTACTGCAAGATAATGTCACCAGGTTTTAGACCTGCTTTTTGTGCTGGCGAATCTGGAGAAACACGGGTCAGCAAAGCGCCTTGTGGTTTATCCAATTTATAAGCTTCAGCCAGATTACGGTCGATATCTTGGGGATAGATACCTAAATATGCGCGAGCGACTTCACCACTGGTCTTTAATTGCTCATAGATATCCATAGCAGCATCAATCGGGATAGAGAACGATAGTCCCATGTAGCCGCCCGTCCCACTAAATATGCGGGAGTTGATACCAATCACTTCGCCGCGCTGATTAAATAGAGGGCCACCTGAGTTACCAGGGTTCAGCGCCACGTCGGTTTGAATAAACGGCACACTGGTTTCGCGTGAGAAGCTGCGTGATTTGGCACTGACGATGCCAGCGGAGGCTGAATAATCAAAACCAAATGGTGAACCAATCGCTAGTACGGGCTCCCCTACTTTTAAGCTGTTTGAGTCGCCAATCGGCAATGCTGGGAACTGAGTGCCTTCAACTTTTAATACAGCCACATCTGAGCGCTCGTCGCTACCAATCAAGGTTGCATCAAGCTCGGTTCTATCATTAAGTGTGACAGTGATTTTGTCAGCGCCCTCAATGACGTGATGGTTGGTCAGCATGTAGCCGTTAGATGTGACAAAAAAGCCCGTACCATAAGCATGCTCTATCGCTGGCGTGACTGCTCGATCAGGAATGCGCACCCGATCGCCAAAAAACTGCCGCAACACTTCAGCCGTTTGCGCCTTAGCAAGCTCAGCCTCACTGACTGTCTTGGTAACGTTGACGCGTGCCACCGCTGGCGTCACTTGTTGAACTAGGCCAGAAAAATCAGCCGTGGTTACAGCCGCATGGGCATTGCTCATTGTGGTGACATTAATACTCGCCACCATCGCCGTACTCACAGCAAGTGCCAACGCACTGCGCTGTAACCAAAGTCGCATATCGACAGTGGTTCGTGATTTAAACATATTGATAGGCATATTGTCCCCCATATGAATGGTCATTATTATTGTTGGTAATTAGATGATGGTGGTACTCGATAACGTCTTATCTGACGCACATAACCCCAATCGTTATTGGTCAGCGTTCTTATATTTGCTTATATCGTTATACTCATATTACACGATGGTATTCGTACTATGCATCGATTTCATATATGTTTTACCGCTAGGCTGATATAGTAACGATCATATCCGCCCCGTTTTTATACTTATTTAGTAAAAATTAGAATTGGTGGCCTTGGTAAATATAAACCCTCAGCGCTAATATATGGTCTCTGATTGACGTCATATTATTGTCGTTTTGGCGGCGTGCATGACCAACGTAGCTCCTGTATGATGAACAAAACGTTATCTTGTCATTATTTCCATAATGCAGGATAACCCAAGGCATGGTTATTTCATACTGACTTTGTACAATTTTGTGGCTGCGCGCTAATATCGTGGCAGGCGCTATATACATGTATATGAATCAAACCATGTTATGATAGCAAGCAAAACAAATCATAAAACAGACAAAAGTCAATTAGTAAAAATACTATCGACTATCCGTTTATCAAGCTGGCTATCATCACCCTTGTTTTCCATCTTTTGCATTTCTAGACCCACATTATTTGTCTAGGACTGCTTTTGTCTTTGCTACTTTATAGTATATATATCATATCTAGCTCATGTTGTGATCCATGATGGCTATCAGTGCTATGACCCAGATAAGATAAGTAATGATAGCAACTTATTATGAAGTGAACGGTAGCGATTATCTTATGGCAGCTATTTGATAGATATAAAATATGACAAGATTACAAAAGGATTAATTTATGGATACCGCCCTATTGCTATCCGGCGTAGTTGGGATTGGCATTGCCGCCCAATGGCTGGCTTGGTATTTGAAGCAACCGTCCATTTTATTTTTATTATTGATTGGTATTATCGTCGGACCAGTACTGGGCGTATTTGACCCTGATTTGGTATTGGGTGAGTTGATGTTTCCCTTCATCTCTTTAGGTGTCGCGATTATCCTGTTTGAGGGTTCGCTAACCCTAGAATTCGATGAGATCAAACAACACGGTACCGTGGTGCAAATGCTGGTATCGGTTGGTGTACTTATCACTATCGCTATCGTAGCACTATCGACTTATTTATTATTTGATGTCGATCCATTGATTGCACTCCTGTTCGGTGCGCTGGTCTGCGTGACCGGTCCGACGGTCATTATGCCGCTGTTGCGTAGCGTGCGCCCCAACAAAACGATATCCAACATCCTAAAATGGGAAGGTATTATCATTGATCCAATCGGTGCTATCGCCGTGGTATTGGTTTATGAATATATCATCTCAGGCGGTGAAGCCAGTAGTATCTTACTATTTGCCAAAATTGTCGTATTGGCCACTGCACTTGGTATGGCAGGCGCTTGGTTGCTTGCCTTCCTCATGCGTCGTCATATGGTTCCTGAGTTTTTGCGCAATGTTTTTACCCTCGCATTCGTCTTGGTCTTGTTTTCGGTATCAAATCACTTGGAGCATGAATCAGGATTATTGACCGTGACCGTACTGGGTGTGGCTTTGGCAAACTGGCCAAAATTCCCGCGCGAGACGATTTTGGAGTTCAATGAGTCTTTAACCGTTCTGCTGATCTCTGTGCTATTTATTATTTTGGCCGCTCGTGTAGAGCTGGCAAGTTTATTGAGCGTAGGGTTTGCAGGTCTGGTGCTCCTGGCTATTGTCATGTTTGTGGCTCGTCCATTATCGGTATGGGCGTCCTCTATCGGCTCCAATCTAAAAACCAATGAAAAGCTCATGATCAGCTGGATTGGCCCTCGCGGTATCGTCGCTGCTGCTATCTCATCCCTGTTTGCGATTCGTTTGCAAGAGTATGATATTCAGGGTGTTGAGCTACTTGTACCATTGGTATTTATGGTCATCATTGGCACGGTGATGATTCAGGGTCTGGGCGCAAAGGTGGTCGGCAACTTGCTGGGCGTACGTGAGCCTGAGACCAACGGTATTCTTATCGTCGGCTCAAACCCGATTGCCCTACTCATCGCTACCTCTCTTAAAGAGCAAGGCTTCGACGTCATCGTTGCCCATAATAACTATACCAATATTGCGCGCGCACGCATGAGCGGACTGCGTACTTACTTTGGCAATCCCATCTCTGATCACGCTGATCACCATCTCGACCTTATCGGTATTGGGCGTTTGTTTGCCATGAGTATGGACAAAGAGATGAATACCTTGTCTGAGATTCATTATCGTCATGAATTTGGCGAACGTAAGCTATACCGTCTCAAGTTCAGTGATGAAAAAGTCAGAAGTGAGCGCGACGACAAGCAGTCCAATTTTCACTCACAGTGGCTATTTGGCAAAGATGTGACGTACACCAAGCTTGCTAGTATGCTGTCCAAAAAAGCCCGCATCAAAATCACCAACATCACTGACAGCTATAGCTTTGAGCAGTATAAAGCGGATAACAAGCAGTTTGTGCCGCTGTACACCATAGATAAAGAAGGCAAGCTGCATGTCATTACTGACAAGTTCGACGGTACGGTGCCTCGTGATCGTAAGCTTATCTCACTGGTCGTGGATGATGAAGTACAGCCAAAACCAGTAGACGTGACACCCAAGCAAGAACAAGCGCGTATGGTCGCCGATGCTAATTTTGAATCCAGCTCAAAAGCACCTGAAAAGCGTAAAGAAAAAGAGCTGAGCAGTGATAGCACTCAAAAAGCAGAACCAGAGACGACCACTGATACTGCTAAAAATGCTGAGAAAAGTACTGCGAGTGTGAATAGTGGCGTAGATAAGTCGTCTAATATCGCGCCAGTAGCGACGGATGATAAAGCAGTGGCGCCAAAAGCCGTCTCGACTGATGCAGCTAATAAAGGTGTGATGTCAGCAAACTCGACAGCGACCTCGAAAACCAAAACGTCTAGTAATAGTAATACCAACGGTAATGGTAACGCGCCTAAAAACAAAAAAGGAGCGCTTGATCCAAATCGCCTCCCTGATTCTGGTCAAGACAATGCTACTCATTCGACTGCCAAAACTGACACTGACACTTCTATTGCGGTTGAGAAAGAAGCCGAGCAGAGTGAGCTGAATGACAAAAATAGTGATAAATAAACTCTGTCGTTATTTACTCGCTAACGTCATAATCGGTTAAATAACAAACTGTCATCAATAAAAAGCCCCAGCGACATGCTGGGGCTTTTTACTTTTATTACATCCGCTTGATTATTAAATCTACTTACAAGATAAAAATACTCGATCAAATATGATTATTTAACATCAAATCTGTCTACGACTGCCTGCCATATCCGCGCGCTCACTTCATCAGTACTGCCTGACGCATCGATACGCTGTATGCGCTCAGGATGCGAGCTTGCAAGCCGACTAAAACCGATATGTACCCAAGTGAAGAAATCCATCGCTTGCTGCTCAAAGCGATCTGCGGCGCTGCGTTTATTGGCGCGAGCCATGCCCTCTGATACTGGCAAATCAAGCCATAAAGTCAGCTCAGGTAATTGGGTCACAAACTGCTCGATCAGCGTCTCAATTTTGGTCAGCATCGCTTGATCGCCATGTCCGCGTCCAAAACCCTGATACGCAATAGTAGAGTCCGTAAACCGATCACAGATTACCCATGTGCCGCGTTGTAGTGCGGGTAGAATGACTTGCTGCATATGATCACAGCGCGCCGCAAACAATAATAAAAGCTCTGTATCATCCTCAATTTCAGTTGCAGGGTCTAGCAATATATCGCGCAGTCGCTCAGCAAACGGACTACCACCCGGCTCGCGAGTACGAAGGTATTGAATACCATTTTTCTCTAGTTGCAAGCATAGCTGCTCAATCGCCGTGGTTTTCCCGACGCCTTCCGTTCCTTCAAAGCTAATAAACCGCCCTACAGTAGATGCGTTCGTCGTTTGCGAAGCATTCGATTCCGGTAGCGTGGACGATGCTGTACTCGTATGTGCGGATGGCGCGTTGGTCTGTATAGGTACTGACATGATATGACCTTATGTCATTGATGAGCGCTATAGCTAGGTTATAGCGCTCAATAAACGATAAGTTTTATAAGAGATAAGAAGGTTATTTATTGCGGCGGTGTTTGAGATTTTTTCTCACGCATGACGCTCAGATAGTCTTTTACCGCTTGGTTGTGCTCAGCCAAGCTATTGGTAAATTTGTGTCCGCCATTACCGGTTGCCACAAAGTAAAGGGCGTCGCTATCGGCAGGATGTAAGGTTGCTTCGATAGATGCGGCAGATGGCAGGGCGATTGGCGTTGGCGGTAAGCCATCAATCTGATAGGTATTATAAGACGTTTTTTCATCGATGTCTTTGCGGCGGATATTACCATCATAACGACTACCCATACCATAAATGATGGTCGGATCGGTCTGCATACGCATGTTTTTAACCAAGCGATTTCTAAACACGGCAGAGACTAGCGGACGCTCTTCTGGTACGCTGGTTTCTTTTTCGATGATAGATGCCATTACTAATGCTTCGTAAGGGCTATTATAAGGTAGGTCAGGCGCACGATTTTCCCACGCATCAGTCAGCGCTTTTTGCTGGCGTTTATATAGGTCTGTGAGCACTTTTTTATCGCTCGTTCCTTCACCATAATAATAGGTATCAGGTGCAAACCACCCTTCAAGATTATGATTGACGATAGGATCGCTGCTGTTGGTCACGCTGTCTGGCAATATACCAGCCAAATCTAACGCTTGTGCGATGCTGGCATTATCACTATCTGCGGTCAGCACTTCTTTTTCGATATTGTCATTATCACGCAGCGCTTGATACAAATCTTTTGAGGTTTTGCCTTCGATGATCTGCACCTTTACCATAGCTGCTTTTGCGCCCTGCTCTAATATTTGCAATGCCTCAGCAATGGTTGGATTTTCAGGTAATTGATAGATACCTGCATGCAAAGGCGCATCGACTTGCGACTTGATATATAGCTTGGCTACGCTGGCCGAAAACAGCGGAATCTGGTTTTGCCACTGCGGCAATAGGCCATAATACGTCTGACCTTGCTCAATCGTGACCATTTGCTGCGGCTGCTCGATACGACCAAACAAGGTCTGATATACCATGACTAAGAAAAATGCAGCAATGAGCCCTATTACCAGCAATACCTGATAACCGCGCTGCATAAAAAATGAGGGATTGTTGACTTTATATTGACGCGGTTTGCTGTTGCCACTGATCAGCGAGACATTGGTTGCTGGCGTGTCTTCCCCCCTATCTACCACTGGTTGCGCGTCCGGTAGCGTGGTGTCTACACGCTCCTCGACTGTGCCATCTTGCTTATTCGATGGCGACTCATTGGGACGTTCAGGTGGTGTATTGGGTGTGGGCTTGCTCATGGCAACTCGCGAGGCAGATGTTTGCTAGAATTTAGCACTGAACCGTACGATTTTCAATGGTATTTGCTTAGCTTATGAATTATCTTGCTATTGATGGCCGTTTATATGGCTTAATACTTAGGCGTTTTTTTCAGTATTCTCAGTTTATCTATTAATAATGAAAATATCTTATGAACCTACATTTTAATCAAAGTCTTGCTAAAAGCTATCACTCTGGACCTCAAAAAGTTCGTGTACTCAGTGAAGCATGGGTGACGGAAAATGGTTACTGTCCTAATTGTAGCGAGCAGCCTTTGACTGAATTTGCTAACGGTCAACCAGTCGCTGATTTTTACTGCGCGCATTGTAATGAGCAATATGAGCTAAAAAGTAAAAAAACCAAACTCAGCAACATCGTTAATGATGGCGCTTATAAGACGATGATTGAGCGTATCAATAGTGATGACAATCCCAGTTTTTTCTTTTTGACCTACTCAAAAGAATACACCGTCAATAATTTTCTAATTATTCCCAAGCATTTCTTTACGCCCGATATTATTATGAAGCGCAAACCATTATCAGTGACTGCCAAACGCGCAGGTTGGGTGGGTTGCAATATTGACTTACGAAAAGTGCCAGAATCAGGCAAAGTATTTTTGGTCAAAGACCAAAAAATCATAGATAAAGAGTCGGTTACCCAGCAATTCCAAAAAACCTTATTTTTACGCACGCAATCTATAGAGTCGCGTGGCTGGACACTCGATGTCTGGCAATGTATCGACCGGCTCGATGCCAGTTTTTCTCTCAATCAAGTTTATGCTTTTGCTGATGAGTTACAACTCAAACATCCTGAAAACAACCACGTAAAAGATAAAATTCGCCAACAGTTACAGGTATTACGAGATAAAGGCATTATTAAATTTATAAGCCGTGGCCATTATCAAAAGTTATACTAAGAACACTTATCATCCCATAATGGCAAACCTTTGGCAGCAACCAAACGACCGTAAAACTTGTGAGGAGGATAATCTAGCTCTAGCTCATCATTTACTTTGAAAAAGTGTTTCACATTGCCATCGAGACAGGTATAAGCTCGATTTTTTACCTGTTTATTCCAGCTCATTAACAGCCCTAACGGAGTGCGAGAAGCTTTAGTAAAAGCTTGTCTTTCGGTTGTGATTGCACACATCACAGTATCTTCATGAAACTGCTTATCTAAACCTTGTTCAATGACTTCTTGACGGGTATGCGCATACTTAAACACACTTCCAAACGCTGTGTATTTTTTATCTTTCTTAGAATACACAATACTAAATGCTATTTGTGAATAGCAAGGTAAGTGAATTACTTCATCAGGATTTTCTTTTGCTACACAGCAAACTTTATTAAATATCATCAATCGACGAAGTTGTAACGGAATTCGTTTATCTTTATATACCGAACGCATGCGATATTGTCCTTTTAAAAATTTCCATTGAAAAAGGATCATTGATCGATTTGCTTTATGGCACAAGTCTGCGTAACAAAAGACGATCACTTCTTTTGAATGCTTTTGCTAATCTAGCCAGCATAGATAACGAAAGTAGCTTTTCAATATTGAGATTCACTATGATAAGAACAAATGAAAAAATGTCACAGACCTTTCAAATTGAAATTGTTGAAACACTAAGCAATATCGTGGAGGTCATCGCAGAAGATAAGCAAAGTGCGCTTTTGAAAGCGCAAGAGATGTATAGAAATGAGCAAGTAGTTTTATATCCAGATGATTTTATTGATACTAAATTTGTTGTTTTTCAATAACAACTAAACGAATTTAAAATCCACAATATCACCTGACAATAGCGTCAAACTACTCATAGGCATGATGCCGCGCAGTGCATTACAAAAGAATAACCGCGTCAACTTAGGCAAATCCTCATCTGATAACGACCGTATCACCACTGGATACTCTGTCGTGGATAAAGCATCAATAATCACCTGCCGCATCACACCAGCAACGCCCGATTGATCCATAGAAGGGGTATACCATTGACCTATGGTTAGATAAGTCTCATGATTGTTATCAACACCTTCATGGCCACTAGAGCGCGTTTTAGATTCGGATAAAGGCTCATCTGCTAACTGATAGAACACATTGCTCATCGTCCCTTCAACCCAGTGACCACTCATATCACGTAGCAACCCTTCACTGAGACTCTTTGCAACGTTAGAGGCCAATGGTTCAGCTTTTATGCGCTGTAGCTCGCCACTGGCAAGGACATTGTCTAGGCGGCTCAAGCTTTTGAGTCCTGCCAGCGGCGGCGGCAGACAGGCAATCTGTGAAGATAAGCATATCGCCGAGGCGTTCGGCTGCATCGGTACTAGACTGCCATCAGGTAACGACAGTTGCACAGCAGTGGAGACTCTCATAACAGTCGGCTTTAGCCATATCTCACAAGCGCTTCCTGATTCACTTGGTGCATAGCCATAACCGCGAATGTCTTGTGCGGCGCGAGTCACCACGAGCTTGAGCATGCCCTGCTCTAGCTGCTGGGCATACATTTTTAATACTGCCAGTAGTTCTTCGCATTCTATATCTAACTGCAAGGCGTCAGCGTGGGAGATGAGCCGCTGATGATGATAGTCTGCCCATAATATGAGCCCGTCCATCACACCCATGGTCGTAAAAAACCCATCCGCATAGGCCAATCCGCGGTTGTCTGGCGACAGTGTCACCGCTTCGCTAGTTGCCATATCGTCTTGTGGATATAGGCAGACCCAACGGTTAGGCAGTGACCTCATATCTATCATCGCTTAGCTATTGTCTGTTTGGGCAGCGGATTTATTGATGA
This sequence comes from Psychrobacter sp. Arc29, assembly GCF_041431175.1. Classification (NCBI taxonomy): domain Bacteria; kingdom Pseudomonadati; phylum Pseudomonadota; class Gammaproteobacteria; order Moraxellales; family Moraxellaceae; genus Psychrobacter; species Psychrobacter sp. Arc29. The sequence continues at coordinate 295,834 of NZ_JASMRR010000002.1, forward strand.
CTAGCATGCAGCTATAAAACTCACATTTTGCCAGTTCTACCTTTTGCCCACCAATGACTCTGTTTTTGATGATTTGGTTACTGAGCATATCAGCGACCATTTTGCCACCCTCATCATCCATCAGTCGGCGCGATAGTTGGTAGGCTTTTTTGGCATGGTCTTGGCTCAACGCTTTTTCTTTATCAGAATCGGTCGGATTGGCATAATACCAGCCAAGCTCAAGGTATTTTTCGGAGTCGATAATATCTAGATAAGGCGCGTCCGTCTTCATAAAGCGATATTTGGTAGCAGGATTGCTGGCATAGTCTAGGCTATTTTCATCCGTACTTACTACTTTACCAAATGCTGACTTGATACTATCTAACTCATCGGTGCTAAGCGGCTCTACCTTGTCAGCGCCCCATGCCGAGACATCGTATTTTACTGGTGTACCTTGTTGGGCGGTCGCGCCATCTAGATCAGGATTATCTACAGCGCTATCCTGTACAGAGGTATCCGTCACAGTCTGCTCGCTACTCTCAGCGTTTGTCTCTAGATTTTGAGCATCCTCTTTGGTGCTATCACAGCCACCAAGCGTCACACTAACTGCCATTATCGTACCAACTAGAAGAGTCTGAAGGTTATGATTCCACATGGATAATTTACTCACACTTTTAGATTGATCTTACAATAATATTAACGAGCTGGCCCAGAAGCCACCGATAACAAAGGGTTTTTTAATAAAAAATGTATTTAATAAAAGTTATAACCTAACAGTCATTAGAGCATATTATACTAATTAACATATAATCGATAGTTTACCCAACTGCTCGGCGCTTGACTACCTTTTAGGTTACGCATAACGCTCCCAGAGGGTACATATTTGTTAAAGATATCACTCATCAAACTCTGCCCGATACAAGGCTTATGAAGTGAGCCATTGGTTTGTCAATCATCATTTTATCGCTTATGATAAATGGTCGTAAGCGATGCATTTTTGATGATGTCTTGCCTCTTTTAGCCAATGGACCCTTTATGATCCAACACTTTATCGTTATTGGCAATCCGATTGCCCACAGCAAATCCCCTGAAATTCATGAGCAATTTGCGTTACAGGCGGGTATTGATATTCGCTACCAGCGCCAGTACTGTCCTGACGATGCTGCCAGTTTTACAGCGGTCGTTGAGGCGTTTTTTCATGGTGGTGGTGTGGGTGCTAACGTGACCGTACCTTTTAAGCAAGTCGCTTATGACTGCTGTGCGGCAAGCGGCGGCTTATCAGAACATGCCAAAACAGCAGGCGCGGTCAATACCCTTATGATAGATGAGGTGCTACTACAACAAGGCGCGTCGATAAAAGAGGCCATATACGGCGATAATACGGACGGACAAGGGCTCGTCAATCACATAATAAGCTTAGGTTGGCCACTGGACGGTGCTCGCGTTGCCCTTATTGGCGCAGGCGGCGCGGCACGCGGTGTCATACTACCGCTGATTCAAGCAAATATTGGATCACTGACTATCGCCAATCGCACAGTGAGTAAAGCGGCAGATTTAGTGGATGAGCTAAGCACAGCAAGCTCAGTCATTGCAGAGCAGCAGATTCAGACCTGTGTCACTGGCGACTTGAGCGGCGACTTTGATATGATTATCAATGCCACCTCCATCGGCTTATCAGGCGATACACTGCCGCTGGATGATAATCTACATTGCCAATACGCTTATGACATGATGTATGGGCGCGACCTACCCTTTTTGCAGCATTTCGCGGCGCGTGATGCCGAAACGTCTGAAGGTTACGGCATGCTCATCGGACAAGCAGCATTGAGTTTTGAGCGCTGGACGGGTCATGAGATCGATGTCGCAAAAGCGACAGCCGCCTTGAGTCAAAATACTTAATGTAACTCTTAATAAGCAGCATTAAACTGCTGCTTATTATCCACTAAAGCGCAGCAGCAGCCAATGCTCCAAACGCCGCAGTGGTACACGCAATCTTGTAGAATGTATCGCCAAACCACCGCTCAGACCAATTACACAACCGAGTGCCGTATCAATCATGCGCGTATGAATGACATCTCCTGCCACTGGCGGCACCGGCATTGTGCTGCCATACTCCGCGATAAATATCGTCAACGGCGTAATAAAAATCACCGCCAGCCCATAATGCCGGTCGACAAATGACTCTATCAATAACATCATTGATAATATAGCCACGGCGACACCCCACATCGATAGTCCCCAAGACAGCATCCAACTGGCAACCATCATACCAACCAACGTACCCAATATACGATGCAATTGCTTGATCCACATGGTTCTTAGCTGTATACCTTGAATAATAATAAAGCAGCTCATGGCGACCCAATATGGATAAGGCATGTCTAACAAAACTGCTATCACCAACGCCAGACTGATGAAACCTACGACAATGAGGCTATCACTGATCATATCTGGCTCATAATGATAACTAGGCGCAGGGGCAATAGGACGTGTGGCGAGCAAAAACAGCGTATATAGTAGCGCCAGCAACATCGAAGACCCGCTACCTAATAACACAAGCCCTATCGCTGAGAGCACTCGATCTAACGGGACAGGAATAAACAGCGCGATTGCCCCAGCCATCAACACAAACAACCCTGCTGGTGGTGGCTGCTTATAATAACGACTCAACATCACCACGCTAAGCGCAACAAGCATAAAGACAGGCAGCCTGAGTATAGGCAATTGCTGCGCCATCAAACCCAGCGCAAAGCTGAGTATCATGGCAAACCCCCAAGCCATCACTGTCACCAGTCGATAAGGTAACCCGCCCACCAAGGGCAAATTGAGAATAATCATTGACCCCAGCGACGCTTTGATTCCAGCAGATAAGTCACTAAAGTAAGCGCCCACGAATACTGGAAAACTGATCGCAATCGCAGCAACAATAGGCATATGCCATGGCCTTCGACTACGATTGACTGTCAGTAAATGCCCAAGCTCACCGTCAATGAGCAATTTAATGCGCATCAAGAATGTGGTCAACCAAGAGGATTGTTTGTGAGATTTTGAGTCGCTCATAGATGGCCTTCCTTATTTATTATGTCTATTACTCTTCGGTCTTCTGCTTATCATCAATCATCTATAGCAGATGATTTTTGAGCACATCCAGCCCATATATCAGCCACTTCATAAAACTAAAATTGATTAATTAAAATAAAAGTCATGAATAATAGTTATCAATTGTATATTTATCGACCTATAAGATTTATAATCATATCAACGCAATAATAGCTGACGCTCAACAAGGACGTCATAAAGCCCTTCACAATGGACTCGCTGTTTATTACTAGCACTCATAACAACAGATATAGTATCTATCTCAATTAAAATAATGACACATCGCTGACATGACTTTTGACTCAAATACTGCGTCGTAAGTCCATGATAGTGAACCAACCAAAGAGAGCGATTATGTTAACTTACAAAGCACCTTTACGTGACATCAAATTTTTGATTAATGATGTATTTGATTACCAAACGCATTATAAAAGCCTAGACAATGGCGAGAATGCGGATCCTGAAACGATTGACATGATCCTACAAGGCATGGCTGACTTTTCTGAAAACGTCCTCGCTCCTATCTATCAATCAGGCGATGAAGAAGGCTGTCATTTTGAAAATGGCGAAGTCACCACGCCAAAAGGCTTCAAAGAAGCTTACAACCAGTTTGTAGAAGGCGGCTGGCAAGGTATCTCGTATCCTGAAGAATACGGCGGGATGAACTTACCGACGTCAATCAACCTAATCAAAGCTGAAATGATCGGTACTGCTAACTGGCCGTGGGCGATGTACTCTGGCCTATCAACTGGTTGTATCAACACGCTACTCCAATATGGTACAGATGAGCAAAAAGCTCTTTATCTACCGAAGTTGGTCGAAGGCTCATGGGCAGGTACAATGTGTTTGACCGAGCCACAGTGTGGTACGGATTTGGGCCAAGTAAAATCAAAAGCCATCCCGCAGGATGACGGTACCTATAAAATCAGTGGTACCAAAATCTTTATCTCAAGCGGTGAGCATGATTTAACAGACAATATTATTCATATTGTCCTAGCACGTCTACCCAATGCTCCAGAAGGCACACGCGGTATTTCGCTATTCATCGTACCGAAATTCACGCCGAATGCTGAAGGTGAATCTGGCGAGCGCAATGCCGTTGTTTGCGGTTCAATCGAGCACAAAATGGGTATCAGCGCCTCTTCTACCTGTGTATTGAACTTCGATGGTGCTACTGGCTACCTAATTGGCGAACCGCACAAAGGCCTAAAAGCGATGTTCACCTTTATGAACACTGCTCGTATCGGTACTGGTATCCAAGGTTTGGCGCACACTGAGCTGTCTTTCCAAAACGCGCTACCGTATGCCAAAGAACGTCGTTCTATGCGTACGCTATCTGGCACCAAAGATCCTGAAAAAGTAGCTGATGCCATCATTCATCATGCTGACGTACGCCGTATGCTATTGACGCAAAAAGCCTTTGCTGAAGGTGGTCGTTCGATGATTTATCACTCAGCACGCTATGCCGACAAAATGGCACAGGGTATCGTCAATGGTGATGATGAAGAGTTCGAAAAATGGGATGACAAGCTAGGTTTCTACACGCCAATCCTAAAAGGCTTCTTGACTGAATTAGGTATCGAAGCGGCCAAACACGGTCAGCAAATCTATGGCGGTCACGGCTACATCAAAGAATGGGGCATGGAGCTGATCGCTCGTGATGCACGTATCGCAACCATGTACGAAGGTACGACTGGCGTACAGGCATTGGATCTATTAGGCCGTAAAGTTATTTTGCAATCTAAAGGTAAAATCATCCGTGACTATACCTCAAGCATCATGAAATGGTGCGGCGAGTATGCCCTTGATAAAGATATGCGTAAATTTGTTTGGGCACTTACTAAGCTGTGCGCTGAATGGAACACATTAACTGTACGCTTGATGTTAATGGCTCGTAAAGACCGTGAAATCATCTCAGCCGCATCAGATGACTTCTTGATGTACTCAGGTTACGTCATGATGGGCTACCACTGGGCACGTATGGCAGCAGTCGCTTATGACAAGCTTGAAAATGGTGGCACAGAAGCACCAGAATTCTACAAAGCGAAGATTCAAACAGCTGAATTCTACTTTGACAAGCTATTACCACGTACCTCGGGGCATGCTGAAGCCATGGTCGCACCAAGCAATAGCATGACAGAGATGGACATCGAAAACTTTGCTTTTCTAGACTAACACTGCATCAATAATCCATAAAAAAGCGCCTATCATTTAGGCGCTTTTTTGTGTTTAACTGACCGTATTATGATTAAAGACTATCAAAAGCAACCTGTAATTTAGGAGCACATGATGATTCTACCTAACGATAAAAACGCGGCTTTAGCTGCTCAATATATGCGAGCCTTAGTCATTAGTACTACGTTCGTCAGTATTGGCATCAGCAGTGCAGTTGCCAAAAGTAGCGATAGTACTCTGCATTTTGCAAAGGGCGCCATTACTAGCGTCGTCACTGGCAAGTTAAACGCCCATGAAAATGAGCGGTGGTATCGTTTCGATGCTGCAAGTCAGCAATATGCCGTTATTAACATTTCGCCACTTGCATGCACGCCCGAGACTGCTAACGTCGGTGTGTTACATATGCCGAATGGTAAAAAAGATGGCACCAAAGGCGGTATCATTTATCAAGGTTGTCTGCCAACCACGGGTGATTATCGATTACGTATCGCACGTAACCTGATGGCAACGCAAGGCAAAACGGCTGGCTATAAAGTTGAGGTCATGATACTACCAAAGTATGCCAGCAAGTCTTTATGCAAGCCTGCTTAACCATAGACGTCTAATGCCTTCAAATGACAGCCTTCAAACTATGACATTTAAACTAGAATAAGTCGCTTTAGAAGAGGTTAGAGCGTTTAACATTAACTACCCAGCATCTTCTTATGATAGACCGCACTAATCTCTTCGACTTCTACGCATATTTGCAGTGCCGCGCGACCTGATTGCTCGTCTCCGATCTTTTCTTCGATGGTAGCAACCAGTAGCTCAGCCAGCTGGTTTTGAGTCTCTATATCGCGGCCGCTCATCAGTTTTAGATTGGCATAGATAAAGCCATTCGCTTGTTCATCATCTTCCACGCCTACTAAAAACGTCTCAATAGGTAAGATACGTGTTTTGATTTCAGCAGGTTGTTTAAACAGCCCACTGTCCCATAGTGCTTTATTGAGCGACTTTAACAATGATTCTTCGTGAGGGATACTGACGTTGGGCGTGGCTTGAATGGTTAAATGCGGCATGGGTATATCCTTGTATAAAAAGTAATAGATAATCTGGCTGATAAGTTTACGCGGTATCTTTAGCCACCGTAAAACCTTTATGCCTATTATTCGTCAGTAATCGCACTAAAATGCGCATCAAGTGTGTTGGCTAATTGCGCTGGTGGCAATTCAATTTCTAAGCCGCGACGACCGCCACTGACATAGACTGTTGTCTGATCTTGCGCACTGCTATCTATGACTGTTTTTAAGCGCTTTTTTTGCCCCAATGGACTGACGCCGCCCAACACATAACCGGTACTCCGCTCGACTTGCTTGGGATCTGCCATTTGTACTTTTTTGCAGGACAGCAATTTATTGGCAGATAAGGCTTTGGCCATTTTTTTAAAATTGAGGGTTTTATCTACTGGCAATATCGCAACCGCAAGGTCGCCAGTATCGGTCGACACCACCAAAGTTTTGAACACTTGCGTTACTGCTACGCCAAGCTTTTCTGCGGCTTCTAAACCAAAAGAAGCAGCATGACTGTCATGAGTATATTCGTGTATGCGGTAATCAAGATCGCGTTTTTTGGCAAGATCGATAGCTGGCGTCATAAAGTTTCGGCTTAATAAAATAGAACTAAAGAATGGGCGTCATACGGATTAGATAGACATGGCATCAATATATTATTACGCCAAATATCGTAACTTTCAAATACTTGACCGTTTTGTATCATTACTCGTTTACTAGTGAGTAACCCAATAGTATTAATATTAGCAGTATATACAGACACTATATATCGCTTTGGTGGCTTTTATGGCATCATAAGCGCAACATATTTGACTATTTTTGATACTGATTATGATACCGAAGTTCCTAAAAAAACGGATTTTTAAAGCGCCAGTCAGCACTGACCGCACTTCTGAAACTGACGCAGGTCCAATCGTCACCAAGCCATATTCCAATGCTCCGATCAATCAGCTATATCGTAAGCTATCGGGGCAGCTACTCGACGTTGCTGTCAAACCGAAACTACTGGGTGAATTGCCTGATTTTGATAGCGACGATCAGGTACTCAGGTTTTATGTGCTACAGGATTATTCTCGCTCCAACAGTATTTTGATCGATTTGCAGACGCAAGAGCATAACTTGCCGCCTGCATTGGTTGGGGTCAATGACGCGGCTCACAATATCAAAGAAAACGCAGCCATCATATTTTTGAATCACCCACATGCCAAAGACAATCAGTTGTCTCCGCGCCTTTCTCGTCTAGTGTCTGCGGTATTGCAATATCCAGAGCTAAAGGTGCGCCTAGTACCCGTATCTATCCTGTGGGGACGCGCCCCTGAAAAAGAAGACTCGCTATTTAAACTGTTAACCGCTGACAATTGGCAAGACCCGAGTATCAGCAAGCAGTTGTTCAATATCGGCGTGATGGGCCGCGATACCTTTGTACAGTTCCACCCACCCCAAGATTTACGTACTATCATCAATGACAGCCTCAAAGGTGAAAGCGCGGGCCCTAACGTTTTTGATTCGGTTTCTGAGAATTCAGGTGCTAAAAAATCAACTGCTTTAGACTCACAAGATACTGAATCAGCAACGACGGATAATGATGTCAAAACTGATGCTGAAATATCACCCAGCTATACGCTCGTGGCGGCCGCTGATGGTAATCGTGAACTCGTGCGGATGTTGCAGCAGCAACTGACGATCTACTTAGACAAGCAGCGCGCCAGTATGCTTGGCCCTGATTTGTCAGATCGACGTAATCTGGTTGATAAACTGGTCTACTCGCCAGCGATTAAGCACGCAATAGAGCTGGAAGCTGCCGAAAAAGGTACCAGCGTACGCGACGCTCGTAGTCAAGCGCGAGGCTATGCCAACGAGATGGTCAATGACTATTCTCATTCGATTATTCGTGGGTTTTATAAGTTTTTAACGTGGTTATGGACGCAACTGTATGATGGTGTCGAAGTCCATCATTTTGAGCGTGTACGCGATCTAGCGACCGATTACGAATTGATCTATGTGCCGTGCCATCGCAGTCATGTCGATTATCTATTGTTGTCTTATGTCATCTACAAGCGCGGCTTGAGCATTCCTTACATTGCGGCAGGCGACAATTTAGATGTGCCTGTATTGGGTCCGTTATTGCGCGGCGCTGTCGCTTTTTATATTCGTCGTAGCTTCCGTGGCAATGCCCTTTATACCGCCGTATTGCGTGAATATATGCACACCCTTATCACGCGTAATACGCCGATCGAGTACTTCATCGAAGGTGGTCGCTCACGCTCAGGTCGCCTGCTACCGCCCAAGATGGGTATGCTAGCCATGACTGTACATAGCCAGTTACGCCAAACTAATAAGCCTGTGGTGTTCATTCCAACCTATATTGGTTATGAGCGCATTATGGAAGGCGGCACTTATATTGGCGAGTTGAAAGGCAAACCAAAAGAGTCAGAATCTTTGATTGGGCTACTCAAGGTTGGTCGTAAAATTGAGCGTATTTTTGGTAATGTACATCTAAGTTTTGGTACACCGCTGCATCTTAGCGATTTTATGACAAAGTTCGATGTTCCAGCCAACAGCTTACCGTCCGATCGCACCGACTCCCCGCTCGATGAAAAAGCCAGTGCCATGGTCGATAACATCGGTGTAAAAGTCATGCAGCACATCAATAAAGCGGCCGTGATAACGCCTGTGTCGCTGCTATCATTGGTACTACTATCCGCACCAAAAGCGGCATTGGATGAAAACAGTTGCCGTGAGCAAATCGCTTTGTACCAAGGCCTAGCGCAGCAGCTTCCTTATGCAGATGACACTGTCATCACAGATATGACGCCGCAAGAAATCATTGATTATGGTATCAAGCTAAAACTGATAGAGCGTACGCCGCACATTTTAGGCGATATCATTCAGGTCGCTGGCAAGCAGGCGGCATTGCTCAGCTACTTCCGCAATAATATTCTACACGTCTTTATTTTACTGTCTTTTTTATCAGCGCTAGTGGCACGTAATGGACGTATCAAACGCAGTCGCTTAGATAGTATTGCTGAGCAGTTATATCCGTTCTTGCAAGGTGAGCTATTCTTATACTATCCAGCGCATGGTTTGGCTGAGACGCTCAACAAAAAGGTCGATAGTTTACTGTCTCATGGGTTGATTGTTGAGTTAGGCGACGACACGCTTAGTGTCCCTGAGTCTAATAGCAAGTGCTATCAACAGCTACAAGTACTGGCGACACCCGTTGGACAAAGCCTTGAGCGTTATTTTATGACGCTTGCCCTACTCGCTCAGCAAGGCTCTGGCAATCTAACCGAAAGCGAAGTCGTTGACCTGTGCCATTTGCTTGGACAGCGCTTGTCTGTACTGTATGCGGATGATATTCCTGACTTCTTTGATCGTGCATTGTTCACCAGCTTTATCAGCGCCTTGACTCGTCTTGATTATCTACAAAAAGATGATGAAACGGGTATCCTCACCTTTGACCATCGTATCAATGACATCGCCAGTCATGCCAAATATGTGCTGACGCCTGATATGATGCAAATCTTGCAGCAAGTCGCCAGTTTAAACGAAGAAGAAATCACTCACGCGATTACTGAGATTGGTAATAAAAAGCAGCGTAAATTTGGGCGTAAGCGTTAATTATTAGTTGTTTCTCATGACTTTTAAACAATTAAGCCAAAAAAAAGACCGCTAATGATTAGCGGTCTTTTTTTGTTTGGCTTCTTCCATAGATAGAGCCAGCATGCAAAATGCAATGCACTGACAAGCAAAATCACATACAAGCGTAGTCAGTCTCAACAAAAGTAGTTACAATTATTAGCAAAATATCTTTGATCAGCTATCTTTATGAAGCAGCGCGTCATTCTAAAATCATGATATTGATTACCGTATATTGATAGTGGACAGACAGAAAAATCGCGTAGTTGCTGATACTGTTTGGCTTATCTGAGTAGAATAAATGCCATGCCTTGTTATAGAAAAGAGAGGATTTATGAAAGCGGTTGTTTATGAAAATTTTGGTGCCACACCCAAACTGATGCAGGTGGCAGATCCCACGCCAGAGGCTGATGATGTGGTAATTAAGGTGGAAGCGACTGGCGTGTGCCGTAGTGACTGGCATGGCTGGATGGGACATGATCCTGATATCGAGCTGCCTCATGTACCTGGTCATGAGTTTGCTGGTGTCATTGCCGAAGTTGGCCGTAATGTCACGCGATTTAAGGTAGGGGATCGCGTCACCGTGCCGTTTGTCAGCGGCTGCGGCAGCTGTCATGAATGCCACTCTGGCAACCATCAAGTGTGCGGTAACCAAACCCAACCGGGCTTTACCGACTGGGGCTCATTTGCAGAATACGTAGTGATCCATCATGCCGATGTCAACTTAGTCCATCTGCCTGAAACCATCGACTTTACCACCGCCGCCAGCCTTGGTTGCCGTTTTGTGACCTCATTTCGAGCGGTCGTAGATCAAGGGAAAGTCAGCGCGGGTCAATGGGTCGCGGTACATGGCTGTGGCGGCGTTGGCCTGTCTGCCATTATGATTGCCGATAGTCTGGGTGCCAATGTAATTGCGGTAGATATCGCCGATGACAAGCTGGCACTGGCCAAAGCGTTAGGCGCTTATGCCACCATCAATGCCAATACCGTGGCGAGTGTACCCGAAGCAATTTTGGAGCTGACCAAGGGCGGCGCCCACGTGTCTTTAGACGCGCTGGGTCATCCGACCACTTGTATCAACTCGATTAAAAGTCTAAAAAAACGGGGTAAGCATGTCCAAGTCGGCCTGCTATTAGCTGAGCAAGCGACACCGCCCATCCCGATGGACCGAGTCATCGCCAATGAATTAGAAATCATTGGCAGCCACGGGATGCAGGCGTTTCGTTATGATGCCATGCTACCGATGATTGCCACAGGCAAGCTTGCGCCCGAAAAGCTATTGGGGCGCGAAATCAGCTTAGCAGAGTCCATCGAGGCGCTGATGTCGATGGAGCATAATACTGTACCTGGGGTGACGGTAGTGACCAGCTTTTAGGCGGCTATCATTCAATAAATTAATACCACAGGAAATCTGCTATTTTTTTAAAGAATAAACGCATTGCGTCTCAGCTTTTGTGCTTATTTAAAAGATCTTATAGTAGGTTTTTTCCTTTTTGATAGTAGTTAAGGTGCTCTTCACTGGGCACCATGTTGCCGCCCGTTGCCCACACGATATGTGTCGCTTGGTCGAGCTTATCCGTTAACCCGTGGCGCTCCAGATACGCTGTACCTTCAGTGAGGACTTTGGAAATACCAGGCACGCCTGCCAAGGCGGAAGGCTCAAGATCGATACCTTCACTGTCATGCATCAAGGCCAGCAGACGGTATAAGTCGTCGTCCGCCACCGTGTAGATACCGCTGAGCAGTGGTCCCATCACATGGCCGACAAAGGCGGATGGTCGACCAACTGCAAGACCATCGGCACAGGTTTTGTTATCGATACCAAAGTCTTGAACGCTCACGCCATCATGCAAGCCCGTATACATACCAACCAACATAGCTGGAGAATGGGTAGGCTCAGCAAAAAAACAATGCACATCGTCACCAAAAATCTGCTTTAGACCAAAGGCCACGCCGCCGGGACCACCGCCAACGCCGCAAGGCAGATAAACAAACAGCGGCTGCTCATAATTGACCTGAATACCTTGATCGTCCAGTTGTTGCTCTAGGCGTTCAGCAGCGACACTATAACCAAGGAACAGATCTTGGGAGTTTTCATCATCGATAAAATGGCAGCGCGGTGCTTGCTCGGCCTCAATACGTCCCTGTTCGACAGCTTTGCTATAATCATCTTGATGCTCGACAACACGGACACCTTTGTCACGTAACAAGTCTTTTTTCCATTGGCGGGCATCGGCGGACATGTGCACAGTGACTTGAAAACCAAGCTGCGCACCCATAATGCCGATGCTCAAACCAAGATTGCCCGTTGAGCCGACCACGATGCTATGTGTGGCAAAGACCGCTTTACAGGCAGCACTATCGAGTTTTTGATAGTTGTCTTCTAGGGTTAACAGACCTGAATCAATCGCGACTGTCTCAGCATGCTTGAGTACTTCATAGACACCGCCTCGTGCTTTAATCGAGCCTGAAATCGGCAAGTGACTGTCGCATTTCAGCAATAAGCGCCCAAGCATGGGATGACCACAAAAGGTTTGTAGCGCTTGCTGCATGCGCGGGATAGCGATCAATGGGGATTCGATGATGCCATCGCTTGCCGCCGTCTCAGGAAATACGCTAGCAATATAGGGAGCAAACCGCTGCAAACGATCAGCGGCGTCTGCGATCTCCTTTGCGCCAAGCGGTAAAGCATAGGCCACTTCTGCAAAGGACTGCCACTTGGGGTTAAACCAGCATAGCGGTTTGGTCGTTGTGATCGTCTTTAGTAGCGGGTGGGTGTGATATAACTGCTCTATCGTTTCTTGCTGGGATGCTTTAATCGTCATAAATCACGCTCGTATGAAATATTTTATTATCAATAATACCTAAGGAAGATGCCATGGACATACTAAGGCTTGACCATTTTGTTTTAACCGTAAAAAATCTACAGCATACCATTGATTTTTATACCAAGGTGCTGGGCATGAGCGAAGTGCGTTTTGGTGCAGGACGTGTCGCCTTGACGTATGGTCAACAGAAAATCAACCTGCATGAGCTGGGTAATGAGTTTGAGCCCAAAGCGCAAAATGTCAAAGCAGGTAGCGCCGATTTGTGCTTTATCACCACCACGCCCTTAGCCGATGCCATGACCCATGTGCGTGGGCAAGGTGTTGACGTGCTCGAAGGTCCCGTACCGCGAACAGGTGCGCAAGGGGCAATTATGTCATTTTACTTTCGTGACCCTGATGGCAATTTAATCGAAATCTCCAATTATTGATAAATAAATACCATCACCGGTACAATTAAAAAATACTTATCTAAAAAAAGACCGCTAATCATTAGCGGTCTTTTTTATTCAGTTCCAATATACCAAATAGCGGTATTAGTTGGTAATCTTCTTATACTTGGCACGCTTAGGACTGGCGTCATCACCCATGGTTTTCTTGCGATAGGCTTCAAACTCAGTGTAGTTACCATCGAACCACACTGGACCTTCTTCTTCAAATGCCAAGATATGAGTAGCAATACGGTCAAGGAACCAGCGATCATGCGAGACGACCATGACTGTGCCTGGGAATACTTGAATCGCATCCTCTAGCGCACGTAAGGTTTCGATATCCAAATCGTTTGATGGTTCATCGAGGAGCAATACGTTTGCGCCCTGCTTTAGTGTCTTCGCTAATTGCAGGCGGTTACGCTCACCACCTGATAATTGACCGACGTGCTTTTGCTGGTCTGAGCCTTTGAAGTTAAAACGTCCGATATAGGCACGGCTTGGCGTGGTGTAATCACCAACAGTAATGATATCAAGGCCGTCAGAGACTTCTTCCCACACGGTTTTATTATCATCTAAGTGATCACGCACCTGACCGACATAGGCAACCTTGACACTTTCACCCAAATCAACCGAACCAGTATCTGGGGTATCACGCTCAGTAATCATGTTGAATAGCGTGGTTTTACCCGCACCATTTGGACCAATGATACCAACGATCGCGCCCGCTGGGACGTTGAAGCTTAGGTTTTCATATAGTAGGCGATCGCCAAATGACTTGGAGATGTCATTGACTTCGATCACCTTGTTGCCCAAACGTGGACCAGGTGGAATATAAATCTCAGAGGTCTCATTACGTTTCTGGAACTCTGTTGAGTTCAACTCTTCAAAACGCTGTACACGAGATTTCGACTTAGCCTGTTGACCTTTTTGATTTTTACGAATCCACTCAAGCTCTTTTTTCAAGGCTTTAGCAAATGTCTCTTCTTGCTTGTTTTGCTGCTCTAGACGATTGTTTTTCTGCTCTAGCCACTCAGTATAGTTGCCTTCATACGGATAGCCATGGCCACGGTCAAGCTCTAATATCCACTGAGCGACGTTATCCAAGAAATAGCGATCATGGGTAATGGCAACGATAGTACCGCTGTAGTTCTGCAAGAACTGCTCTAGCCACGCGACAGACTCGGCGTCCAAATGGTTGGTTGGTTCGTCAAGTAATAGCATATCAGGGCGCGACAATAGTAGACGGCATAGTGCTACGCGGCGTTTCTCACCACCTGACAGTTTGCTAACGTCCGCATCCCATGGTGGCAGACGTAGCGCATCGGCGGCTTTTTCTAACTGGTTGTTTAGGTTATGCGCATCCCATGACTGGATGATGTCTTCCATTTTGCCCTGCTCTTCAGCAAGTTTGTCAAAATCAGCATCCGGCTCTGCATATTCAGCATAGATGGCATCTAGACGAGCGAGCGCATCTAATGCTTCGCGCATGCCGTCTTCGACATTACCACGCACGTCTTTGCTGTCATCAAGCTGTGGTTCCTGCGGCAGATAGCCAACTTTGGTACCAGCTTGCGCGCGTGCTTCACCACTGAACTCAGTGTCGACGCCAGCCATAATGCGTAGCAAGGTTGATTTACCCGAACCATTGATACCCAAGACACCAATTTTGGCACCAGGGAAAAACGATAGGTTGATGTTTTTTAAGATTTCGCGCTTAGGGGGAACAAGTTTTGACACGTTGTTCATCGTGTAAATATATTGAGCCATTAACACTCCGATAGACTGCATAGAAGAGAACAGCAAATGCCACTCAGCGATGATGCCAAGCGTGCCGTACCTCAAAATCAGGGTTACAAATTATAGGTCATTATCGCATTGTGGCGCATACCCTGCAAGCTAACAGGTTGTTTTACCCTTTGTTTTGCGAGTTTTGTCATAGCACATCGCCGTTTTTGGATAAAAGCGGCCACAAATATTTTGCTGAAATAACAAGCTTAACATTCTGATTCATTACTGTTTTATAAAAACCACAAAAAACAGCATCAAAACTTTCGCAAATTTAATCAATAGTCGTTAGCATGTTAGAGTAGCTTAACAGCGCAAAAAAGGATGGTTTCATATCTTATCAATGAGACTAACTATAAGCTGAGTCATTATTTTTCATATATTTTTTAATAATATTTATACAGGTACTGATTATATGGCCAACGGCTATCGCCCTGAAATAGTTCAACGTGCGTTTGTCGATTTTATCGGGTCGCGCTTACATCCGTTTTGGTCTTTGACGACGCCCAAGCTACGCCTTATTGCTCGATACGAGATGAGTGATGATTTAATCGCACTGCAATTTGAGATCAATCAAGCGTTTAGGCAGCAGATATCTAAAGGGACAGATGATTGGCAAGGTGGTCAGTACCTCGATTTACGTGTTTTTATCGATGGGGTTTATCATCAGCGCAGCTATTCAATTGTAGGATTGGCGAACCAACCACTATGGTGGCAAGATGATGCCGTCATTACTAAGTCAGCAAAAAGCCAACGCCACACGGTTACTATCGCAATCAAACCACAAGGACTGGTGTCTCATTACCTCACCAAACAACTGCCACTATCTAGCATCGTTGATACGAGTGTTCCACTTGGTAGCTTCACTTTAGCGAAGACAAACTTAGATAATAAAAGATTAAACCCTTTGTTATTTGTCGCTGGCGGTAGCGGTATCACGCCTATGCTAGGACTTATTACGCAAGCACTAGCAGACGGACATCAGGTGGCGTTGCTACATTATAATCGAACGAAACTTCCCCAGCTTCAGCATCAGTGGCAACAGCTGAGCGATATCTATCCAGCCTTCAACTATCATTTGATCCATACTGATAACCCTGCTACCTATCTGGCTGGCGAACGACACTTAAGTGCAGAGGGTCTGTTATCACTTAATCTACCTCTGGCAGATATGCAGATATTTGCCTGCGGTTCACAAGCGTTATTAGCTGGCTTATATAAAACAGTAAACGAGATTAACGTGCCACAAAACATCCAGCTACGTGACAACATTATCGTAGAAAATTTCGGTAGTGCACTCCCTGATTTTAATAGCGGCGGCAATCAAGTACTAGATAACGCACTACAGACAGAGTCGCATACGGTGTATTTGCGATCACGGCAACGGCAGTTCGATAGCGACACTACATTGTTGGTCGCTGCCGAAAATGCAGATGTACGTCTAGCCTATGGCTGTAGGCAAGGAATTTGCCAGTTGTGCCGCTGCAATAAAGTGAGCGGCGTGGTCAAAAACATCCAAACTGGCAAGATAAGTAGTGATGGTTACGAGTCTATCCAGACGTGCATCAATATCGCTATGACAGACGTGGTGTTAGACATTTAGCACTGCTGAAATAAAAAATACGACCACTAACCCCTGACTATCGACCTCTTAAAACTAAAAAATAGACTGATGTTAACTCATATTGTATGCTAAAACTCAGATGACTCATAAAACCGAACCTAGTGCTGTTTATTCGTGCCGTTTCGGTTAAGGATTTATATATGCGCTTATTACCACCTATTGACACAGCACATTCTGCCGTACCTATCTTGACACCATTGTCCGATGCACCGTTGACAAAAAATGATAGCGAGCAGCCAACCCTATCATCACAGCAAACTCGCTATCCAACAGTAACCCATGCACCATTAACAAAAGCACAAAGTGATGCCTTGGCAGTAGAATTAAATGCGCTATATAAAGGTGTAATGGACTCATTAGGTAGCGATGACGCCAAATACATTCAGCGGATTTATGCCACTGTGGCTTATAGTGAGCTTGTCGCCCGTGGTTTACTGGCCGCCGCAGGACGCATGTCATCACGCCGCTCGCAGATAGGTACTTGGCTACTGGGTACGTCAATGCTTAGCTTTAGCAAAATACTCAACAACATGGAGCTTGGGCATAATGTCATGCATGGTCAATACGATTGGATGCAGCACCCACATCTGAACAGTCAAAAGTTTGATTGGGATATTGTTTGCCCTGCGCCATTGTGGCAACACTCGCACAACTACTTACACCATACGTTTACCAATATTGTTGGTCGAGATCATGATGTCGGCTATCACTTAATTCGGGTGACCGATGAGCAGCCTTGGACGCCAGAAGATCGCTACAATATGTTTAGTACAGCGGTACTGGCATTTGGGTTTGAATGGGCGGTTGCCTTTCATGATATTCAGATCAGTGTCGATGAATACGCCGACTCCCCTGACTTGCACAAAATCATGCAGCAAAAATCTCGCGCACTATTTGCCAAAATCGGCCGGCAAGTGGGTAAAGACTACATTGCACTGCCAGCCATAGCAGCAATGACACTAGGCCGTCGTAGTGCCCTAAGCACACTGAGCGGCAATATGACGGCCAATACGGTTCGTAACCTGTGGACGTGGGCGGTGATTTTCTGTGGTCATTTCACTGAGCAAGCACATATCTATACCCATCTCGATACTGATGAGAGCAAAGGCGATTGGTACGTGCGTCAGATTTTGGGTTCTAGCAATATCAAAGGGAATAAATGGTTTCACATTTTGACTGGCAATTTATCCCATCAGATTGAGCACCATATCTTTCCTGATATGCCAGCCAGCCACTATGCCAGTATTGCTCCTCAGGTGAAAGCCATCTGCCACAAATACAATCTGGCCTATAACACTGGACGTTTTAGTACACAGCTGCGACAAGTAATAGGACGTATCCACCACTTTAGCAAACCTAGCGAACAAGAATGGCATGCGTATAAGGCGTCAATGTCAGATACCGATAATCGCATCGATCGTGAGACTAAACCAGTGGTCAAAGGTGGCCTTGGTCGGTTTTTACCACCAGTTGTCCGCCAAGCCTTATCCTATGCATGGTAATGTGCCAAAATAGTATTTTAGAAATACTTCATTCTTACGCAGACTGGTTAACGCTAAAACTATATACACAGACGCTGTCATGTCTACTATTGTGGTAAGCATCTAGATTGTTAAGCGGTAATGCGTCATACTAAAATAACAACAAGTGTTTGATAAATATATGGCTAGAATTATTAGCACGCATAATGATATTAGCGCCTGTTAAACAGCCTTAATTCATCATAAATATTCGATAATAATAAATGGAGTTGTTCAATGAGTAACCAAACGACCAAAACAAACTTAGATATTACTCATAACCAAGCAGCAAATCGTTTCGAGACGACTATTGATGGCCAAACTGGCTACATTAGCTATCAAGACCGTGATGACAAGCTCGTCTATGACCACACGATCGTTCCGCAACAATTAGGCGGTCAAGGTGTTGGTTCTGCCCTAGTCAAGCATGCGCTAGATTACGCCCGTGAGCATGACAAAAAAGTCGTGCCGCAATGCTCATTTGTCGCCTCATATATCAGCAAGCACCCTGAGTACCAAGATCTTATCTAGCTTACTGCTACTCCTTAACGATAAAAGACTGTGCGCAATAATGATTTTAGCAACCTATTTTAGATTAGGAGACCGATCCCAATATAACTTTTAATAAACCAATCCATATAACAATAAAGGTTATTAATATGAGTAGTTTATCTGACAAACAAATCAATCTACAGTTAGAAGAGCTTGCTGGTTGGCAGCGCGATGGTAATAGTATCGTCAAGACCTATCACTTCAGTGACTTTATCGAAGCCATGAGTTTTATGAACCAAGCGGCATTTCATGCTGAAGCACTAGAACATCACCCCGAATGGCGTAATATATACAATATAGTCGAGGTACGCCTGACTAATCAGGATACGGGTGGTATCTCTAGTTTGGACATTCGCCTTGCAAAACGCATGGAGCATATCGTTCAGCCCAAACGTCTATAGCCTTATGCTTATGTTAAACGAGTAACTGAAGCGCTTTAGTAGAACATAAAAAAGACCCTCAATTGAGGGTCTTTTCTTATACTGGATTTTTTATAGTAATAAGCTGTATTTACATTTTGCGACTGACAAATGCCACAATAAATAAAATCACAGCGACTGCTAAGAAGATATATGCCAGATTAGCAGACAATCCTGCGACGCCGCCAAATCCTAATAAACTTGCTAACAGTGCGATCACTGCAAAAATAATAGCCCAACGAAACATAATATTCTCCTCAAATAATTGTTAAAAATCAGATAGTAAACTTTATATAGTATTAATTTAACTTTTTGTTTTTCTAATACCAGTCATATCTGCTTACAAACATAGATTAGCAATATTTCTCTTTAAAGAACGTGCATTTTAGTAATGATGTCAGTAGATTATGTAAAGTTTGTAGCAAGTGTTAATACCTTTTATTTTTTCTTGTCTCTATAAATATATTATTTACGATGATGAGCACCTTATTTGCTAAATTATTGGTTGCCTTGTAGTTGCATATAAATAACATCAAAAATTCCTGAAAAAGAGATTTGGCAATGAAAACTATAGCGACCCCATAAACTTCTAACTTATTTAGACCACTTGGTTTATAGTTCAAAGTCACATTATCATCCAATCTATTAAGGACAATACTTATGAGTACCGAGACGGATACCGCAAAACCTACGCAAAAAGATAGTAGCGACAACCGCCCTTATGCCGTCATCTTATATGGCGCAACAAGCTTTGTCGGACAAATAACCGCTCACTATTTAATCAATTTTTTATCCAATGCTAAAAATAAAGATGGCTCTAACGTCACTTGGGCAATTGCAGGACGTGATGAAGAAAAACTCAATGAGCTACAGTCGAAACTTGAGAGCAAAGTAGATATTATCATTGCCAATAGTAAAGACTCTGCCAGCCTCGATGAGATGACCAAACAGACACAAGTCATCATCTCAACCGTCGGCCCTTACCTCAAATATGGCGAGCCTCTTATCAAATCTTGCGCCGAAAACGGTACTGATTACGTCGATCTTACTGGTGAAGCGATCTTTATCAAAGATATGATGGACAAATATCAAGATACTGCCAAGCAAAGCGGCGCACGTATCGTCAACTCTTGTGGCTTTGATTCTATCCCATCAGATTTAGGCGTTTACTTTACGCAAACCAAAGCAGAAGAGAAGTTCGGAGAAGCTTGTAATGTGATTCACATGCGAGTAAAAGCGGCAAAAGGCGGCATCTCTGGTGGTACGATTGCCTCGATGGCTACGATATTCGAAGAAGTTGGTGAAGATAAGTCACGCCGTAAGCAAGTGGCCAACCCTTATCTACTAAACGATGACATAGATGTGCCCAATGTCCGTCAAGACAATGTCAGCAAACCAGAATACGACAGCACCCATAAACGTTGGTTGGCGCCCTTTGTGATGGCGAGTATTAACACACGTATTGTACATCGCAGTAACCAGCTACTTGATTATGAATACGGTCGCGATTTTAAATATGACGAAGCCATGTGGATGAAAGATGGTGTCAAAGGTAAGTTATCAAGCTACGCGATGAGCGCGGGTCTACTAGGATTTGCCACTGCTATGATGATTAAACCAAGCCGTGAGTTATTGTCCAAACATGTTCTGCCCAAAGCAGGCACAGGCCCTTCTAAGAATGAGCAGGAAAATGGCTACTTTGATATTCGCCATTTCGGTCAGACAGCTAAAAACGACACCATTACGGTCAAAGTTACCGGCGATAAAGATCCTGGTTACGGCAGCACTTCCCGTATGCTCGCGCAGGCAGCATTATGTCTGGCACAAGATATCAGTAAAGAAGACGTTGGCGGCGGATTCTGGACGCCTGCCTCTGCGATGGGTGATAAGCTCATAGCCCGTTTAGAAGAACATTCAGGCTTAAGTTTTGATGTTATCGATGGTTAATCGAGTGTAAAACATTTAAATAATGATTTATTAACGCTGATGATTTTTGTGACCGTATCTTGATAACAAGGTGCGGTTTTTTAATACGCAAATTTTATAGTGCTCATCAGTCATGTTAGCGAATACTAATACCGTACTTTTTTGGTAATCAATGTTGCAACTTTTCGATTTTTCAATACATTATGCTACACATCCCTAGCTTAATGTCACAGCCATATTCTCACCAATACGCTAGGATAAAACACATTAAGGTTTGGTTATCATAGAGAATATTCATTTAAAACTTTTAATCAAAGTTCACTTCAAAAAGCATCATCCAATAAAGATATTTCTCTAAAAAATATTATTGATCGCATTGATATTAGTCAAAATTTTCTAGTAGTTCGTGTGCCAGATAAAGATTCTCAGCGGCGTGTTATCGATACAAATACTGGTAAATATATCATTGTTGAATAGAATAGATCCAAATGCTTACTTCATTTCTTAAATAAGATGTGGGCTTATTAGTTTCACAACGTCACAAGAATATACCAAGCTGTTAGAACCTTAATGAGTTTACTACTGAAATGTCAGCTATATAACTGGTACTTTGTTTTTACATATTATAGTAAGGTCGAACCAAAGTCTGGCTGTTTTTGATCGTCTATATTTTAAACCAATAATATTTAAAATTAGCTATATCAAAACAGGGGCAGCCTTTTTTAATCATTGTTAATTTATCAAATTTGGAGTTTTATAATGAAAAAGAATATTTTACCGTTAGTATTAGGCGCGACACTTGTTTTGCCAGCGTTAGCAATAGCTGCACCTGTCAATACCAGTGACATTATGCCAGCAGACATGCGTACCACTCCTGTCGATAATACCTTGCAAGCCGAAATAGAAGGCCCTGATGGCGAGCTTCTCGCTACTCAACCAGGTGCTGTTGATGATAACAACATGGATACGATGAATGACGATATGGAGTCTGAAGAAGGTGACATGGATGAAGACATGACAGTTACAGCAGAGGATGAAATGTCTAATAATGATGCTCAAGCACGTGCCGCTATGATGCGCCGCGCACAGATGACAAATGACATTCAAAGCAGCCAAGTAACACCTGCTGACATGCGCGAAAAGCCAGTCGAGATTACCTTACAAGAGAAGAAAAAAGACCGTCGTGGTGAGCTTTTAGCCACTCAGCCTGGTCAAGTTGAATTCAACGAAAACCGTCGTTTCACAATTCGTTAATAATGGCAGTACTTGATTGAATGACAGTGCTTGATTGAATAGTATGATTAATAGTTTACTACTATCAATAAGTGACATATAAAAAGGCAGCCAATTGGCTGCCTTTTTTGTTGAACACGGCTATAAATTTTGGCTATTTCTTAGCTTTAGTCACGCCAGCTTCTTGTAACAAAGCGCCAAGTGTACCCATCTTACTAGGTGCTTCCGCTTTATCGTTTTTGATCGGTTTGCTACGGTTACTATTCGTATTGTCCTGACGTTTACCACGTGGCTTAGACGAACGCTTATCAGTAGCGGGACGGCTATTATTTGGGCGGTCACTATTCGCCTGATTACTGCGTGGACGGCTCACTTTTTCACCATCTGTACTGGTTGCAGTAGACTTAGCAGCCGTACGGACAGGTTTTTCAGACTCAGGCTTCATACTAAATCCGATACGACCACGTTTTTCATCGATAGAGATAACACGAACCGATACGATATCACCAGGTTTGACGCGGTTCATGGGGTCTGCGACAAAGTCATTGGCCATCTGAGAGATATGGACCAAACCATCCTGATGGACACCCACATCAACGAAACAGCCAAAGGCCGTTACGTTAGTGACTACCCCTTCAAGCTGCATACCTTCGCTCAAATCTTTGATGCTATTGACATCATCACGGAAATTGGCTGTTTTAAACTCAGGACGTGGATCGCGTGCAGGTTTAGCAAGCTCTTCGATAATCGCTTTTACGCTAACATTATCATCGTTAGCAGCCAGCGCAGTCGTATCGATAGCATTTAGCACACCATCATTACCGATGACTTCTGACAACGGCTTACCCGCTTGCGCAAGTAAGTTATCAACCAAGGCATAACTTTCTGGATGCACACCAGTGGCATCTAATGGATTGCTACCATTATGAATGCGCAAGAAACCAGCTGCTTGCTCAAAGGTCTTAGCGCCTAGGCGTGGGACATTTTTGAGTGCTTCACGGCTATCAAATGCACCGTGCTCGCGGCGATAAGTGACAATTTGCTGCGCTACGTTGCGGTTAAGACCAGCGATATGAGCCAAGATAGCAGGGCTTGCCGTATTTACATCAACACCAACCGCGTTCACGCTGTCTTGAGTGACTTTATCAAGGCTATCTGCGAGCTGGTTTTGATTGACATCATGCTGATACTGACCTACACCGATAGCTTTTGGATCCACTTTAACGAGCTCTGACAATGGATCTTGCAAGCGACGTGCGATAGAAACCGCGCCGCGCACAGAAACATCTAGATTAGCAAGCTCATCACTGGCAAGCTCACTGGCAGAATAGACAGAGGCACCCGACTCGTTCACGATGACAGCTTTGGCTTTGAGTGCATCGTTCGCGGCTAGAATCTCTTTGATCATCGCATCGGTTTCGCGACTTGCCGTACCATTACCGATAGCGACCAAATCAACGTTATAAGTGCTTAATAGCTCATCGATGACTTTTTTGGCTTCAGTCATTTTGTTGTCAGGTGCGAACGGATACACTGTCGCGATAACAGGTTTCTCTTCACTATCTGACATGACATGACCTTGCGCATCGACGATGGCCATTTTTACGCCATGACGGATACCAGGATCGACACCTAAGATCACTTTAGGGCCTGCAGGTGCAGACATTAGCAAATGCTGTAGATTGCTAGCGAATACATCGATCGCATCTGCTTCTGCGGCCAAACGCTTTTCAGTTAATAGGCGATGCTCGATATGCGGACGCCATTTGTCTTTCCATAAGCTGCTGGCTGCCTCTGCCAAAAACTCACGGCGTGCTGCTGGCGCTTTGGCATCGACATCGAAATGATTGATGATTTTTTCGATAAAGGGGGCGTCTTCGCCTTCAATTTTTAGACCCAAGACGTTTTCTTGACGACCGCGCAACATTGCTAATAGGCGATGGTTAGGCAGACGGGCAAGGCTTTCGCTATGCTCGAAATAGTCTTTGAACTTTTCGCCGACTTCACGCTTTTCTTCACTCGCAACGCTCGATACGATACTGGCAGTTTTGGCAAACCCGCTACGTAGGTTATCCAACAAGCCCAGTGCTTGTGTCCACTCATCGACGATAATGGCTTGTACGCCAGCGAGCTGTTTTTCGATATCGCTAAAATCAACGTCGATCTCATTACCACTATCATCAGTGATACTTGATTGAACTTGATAATCAGCCAGCGCCTCTGTCGGAGTGATTTCTTGCGTTAACACCGCTTGGGCGGCAGCGTCAAGACCAGCAGCCCGTGCTTTGGCAGCCGGTGAACGACGACGCGGGCGATATGGCAGATAGATGTCTTCAAGCTCAAGCTTAGACGTCGCATTATTGATACGCGTCTGTAGCTCATCGGTCAGATTGCCCTGTGTGCTTAACAGCTCAGTAATTTTGAGGCGACGTGTGGCCATGTCACGCTCATAATTGAGAGATTTTTCTAAAGCACGCAGCTGCGCGTCATCAAGGTTCTGCGTCTTTTCTTTGCGGTAACGCGCAATGAACGGAACGGTTGCGCCTTCATCATAAAGCTTCACAAACGCATTGACTTGAGCAGTCTTAATGCCAAGCGCGCGAGCAAGCTTGTCGTGAATATTCGCGTGTGTGGTTGCATCCAAAACCTGTGCATTTGTCGAGGTTTGAGATGACGTTAAGGTATCAGTGCTACTCATATACGTATCAATCGTTGAGAAATGTAGTTTTGCATTATAGCAAAAGCTGCATGAATAAAAATCCTTTTTATCTTTTCGTTAATTATCGCCTGTTTTGCGTCATAAAACGTTTTATATCAAACGTTCTGTAGCCTTGTTAAACAAACGCATACAGCATTTATTCTCATGGGTGATGCAATTCGCGGTGCAATCTTATACACTAAAGTATCAATAGCACAAATATTGAGATGTGCTGATATATTGAACAATAGTTTTTGATTCTATGACGTGCTTGTTTTGACCCATCATTAAATAACGATAATTAATGGCAGTATTTTACTCATCGCTTTTTACTCGTCATTTCTGCTAACAATAATTTTTATAAGAGGATGCCTGTATGACTGATAACAACAGCCCCGATACTTTGACTCAGCGTATTTTAGTTGTCGATGACGACGCTCGCCTGCGCTCTTTGCTACAGCGCTTCCTAGAAGATGATGGTTTCGTCGTTCGTACTGCCCATGATGGCAGTCAGATGGACAAACTCATGCAACGTGAGCTCTTCTCTTTGGTTGTGTTAGATTTGATGCTACCAGGCGAAGACGGTATCAGCATCTGTAAGCGCCTACGTGAAGACAATGCGGACATTCCAATCATTATGCTGACCGCCAAAGGTGGCGATGCTGACCGTATCGCAGGTTTGGAAGCGGGTGCAGATGACTACCTGCCTAAACCATTTAACCCAAAAGAGCTATTGGCGCGTATCAAGGCCGTCTTGCGTCGTCAAAACCGTGAGCTTCCAGGGGCGCCAAGTCACCAACTAGAAGTGGTTGAATTTGGTCCATGGACACTAGATCTATCAACTCGCACGCTCAAACGTGATGGTAACGTCGTCACTTTGACGACAGGTGAGTTTTCGGTGTTAAAGGCTCTAGTTCAGCATCCACGTGAGCCGTTGACCCGTGACAAGTTGATGAACCTTGCCCGTGGTCGTGAGTGGGGTGCGATGGAGCGCTCTATCGATGTCCAAGTATCACGCCTACGTCGCTTGATTGAAGACAACCCTTCACAAGCCCGCTATATTCAAACGGTTTGGGGTGTGGGCTATGTGTTCGTTCCTGATGAAGCTGAGGTAGAAACCGTCAAGAGTGAATAACCTTTGACTGATGACATTTCTTTTAATATAGGCCGTGTTTGGTTATTCGCAAACACGTGCCAATATGATGAGCATACCTGTGAAAAACCCTATTATTTTTCAAAACATACCCTGCACGTTAGTGACAGGGTTTTTAGGT
Source organism: Psychrobacter sp. Arc29 (assembly GCF_041431175.1). Taxonomy (NCBI): domain Bacteria; kingdom Pseudomonadati; phylum Pseudomonadota; class Gammaproteobacteria; order Moraxellales; family Moraxellaceae; genus Psychrobacter; species Psychrobacter sp. Arc29. The sequence continues at coordinate 322,062 of NZ_JASMRR010000002.1, forward strand.
GCTGGCAAAACCACCGTCATCAATCAGATGCTTGCCACAAAATCTAATGACGAGCGCTGGGCTCTCTTAATCAATGAGTTTGGCCGTATCGGTATTGATGGTGCACTCTTGGCAAGCTCTCAAGATAACGATTTTGAGCAAAAGAATATCGCCATTCGAGAAGTTAGTGGCGGCTGTATTTGCTGTACCAGTCAGCTGCCCTTACAAATTGCGATCAGTCGCCTACTCAGTGACCATCACCCGCAGAGACTGCTTATTGAACCCACAGGATTGGCACATCCACGCGAGCTGATATTACAGCTCAGTGCGCCGCATTGGCAAACCGCACTACAGATGAATGCGGTGATAACTGTACTGAGTGGCGAGCAGTGGCAACAGGTTAAGTATCGTGATCATGATGGTTTTCAAGCGCATGTTCGTGATGCCGATGTGCTGATAATTAATCGCTACGCCCAACTAAATACTAGCGAAAAACAATCGATGGTGGAGTGGATAGCCAAGCTAAATTCACAAGTAAAAATCATTTGGGCAGTATCTGAACTAACGGTAGCTGAGACAATAGATTCATCAGATGTCCATTCATCAGATAAGTTTGTAGCAAATAAACTTGTAGCAGATGCATACTCGTCTACGTTGAACGACCAATTGAATAAGCCCAGCTCTATCATTTCGAATCAACGAAAAGTCAGTATTTCTAATCCTCAAAAACCGTTGATTGGTTTACAGTCTCAAGCCAACTCTTTAGGAGCTGCGCCATCATCGAGTTCATCTACCGATGAGAGCGAGGCTCAAACCAATACTCCGGCTAATGCTAATAACGACCTGCCCTATCGCTACCATGAAGATCAAAAGGATTTTCAGTTGGCTGGATGGCGACTACCTGCACATTACATGCTAAATGCTGACGATTTACAGAATTGGTTGTTAGCACTGCCAAACTGGCAACGCATAAAAGGCGTGGTTCATACTTCTGATGGCTGGATGCAGATCAATTTTAACCCTGGTAGTCTAACCACCAGAACGATTAGCCCACAGACTGATAGTCGATTAGAAATTATTTTGCAATTAAGCAATGCGGTCGATACAGCTACAGAAAAAACAGAAACTGAACATGATGTTAAAGCGTCATTAGCCTTGATAGATTGGGAGGATTGCGATCGCGAACTGATGGCAATGGTTGTATAGTCATAGACAAAAAAAGGGCGGACATTGCTTTGTTATCTAGCAATGTCCGCCCTTTTTCTTTTTACTTTTTAGCGCAACTGACTGTCTTTACTACCGCGACGGTTGAATAGCTCAGCCGCTTTTGCCTCTTGTTCAAGCTCTGTCTGACAACTGACACAATGCTGAATACCAGGCACTGCTAGTCGCCGCGCTTCTGGAATAGGGTTACCACATTCATCACATAGCTCAGCACTGATACCTGTTGGTAGCGAACGCCGCGCTCGCTCCAAGGCATCATTGACCGTTGCATCCATTTGTTCGTGCTCAGCACCATCTCTTGACCAGCCACCTGCCATAATTTTATCCTATTTGTTTTTTATTAGTCATTATTCTTTATATAATTTCTTTAATAACAAATAGATGGGGCTAGATACGACTGATTACAACCTAACAATCGTCGCAATATCATAAATAAAACATGACAACATACAGCAAAAATATCACTGCTAATCTTTTGGCTGTAGCTCAACCACTTGCCCGCGCACGCCAATACTTGCATCACTCATCAGACAGACATAACCTGCCATAATATCTTCAGGTGTTTTTAAGCTCATCGGGTTTTCACCTGGATAAGCATGGGCGCGCATATTAGTACGAGTACCACCTGGATTAACACAGTTAAAACGCAGATTCGTGGTATTTTGGGTTTCTTGAGTAAAGATATCGCTCATACCTTCTACTGCTTGTTTTGATAGCGCATAAGCACCCCAAAATGCGCGAGGATGCGTGCCAACTGTACTAGAAGTAAAGACGATAGAGCCATGATCGGCATCTTTTAACAGTGGTAGCAACGCTTGAGTGAGCATAAAGGTCGCTGTAAAGTTGACCTTCATGACTTGAGCGAATGTATCAACGTCATACATCTCAAGTGGCGTCAACTGCCCAAGCACACCAGCGTTATGCAAGATACCATCCAGCTGACCAACTTCTTTATCAATGAGTCTTTCTAGCTGCTGCATTTCAGCATAGGTCGCCCCTTCTAGATTCATCGGCAACATAGCAGGCTGTTTACCGCCAAGGCTCTCAATCTCGTCATAGACATACTCGAGCTTGCTGCTGGTACGGCCTAGTAGCAAGACGGTAGCGCCATAGCGAGCATAGGTTAATGCTGCAACACGGCCAATGCCATCCCCTGCACCTGTCACTAAGATAGTTTTTCCATCTAGACAATGAGTAGGTGGCACAAAGTTGCGAATATCGTCATGAGTCAAAGGTTGAGTAAGACTTTGAACGTTTTTTTGATTATTTGTCTGATTAGCTGGCTGATTGATATTGTCACTCATGCTATTGCTCACTACTTATCGTTGAATCATTGAAAATATATGCTTATCAGTATGAACTCAAGATGACTCATACTGATGATTTACTACCTAAAAACCAATCTATAAATACTCAAATTTGCCAGAAGAAAGCAGCAATTTGCTCAATTGCTCAGGGGTGTCAGTAATATGATCTGCGCCCCATTTCTTTAGCGTCTTTTGATCTTCAGGTGGAATATAACCATAAGCCGCCAAAATCGTAGACATACCAGCCGCATTGCCCGCTTCGATATCGCGTATATGATCGCCTACATAGAGCACACAGCCAGCCGCACCGCGAGGGATAGCCAGTTTCTCTAGTGCCATATACATTGGCTCTGGATCTGGTTTTGAACGCGACACATCATCAGGGCATACCAAGACGGCACAGCGCTCATCCAACTGCATCTTATTTAATAGTTTTTCTGCCAGATAGCGAGGCTTGTTGGTCACGATACCCCAAGGTACGCCTTTGCTCTCTAAATCAACTAACACAGCTTCAAGCCCCTCAAACAAGCAGCTGTCGACACAGATATCTGCCTCATAGTCATCTAAGAACTGCTGGCGGAACTCAAGCAATGCCTCTTCACTGACTTCTAGTTGGTCGTTATGCCTGAGCATCAATTGCACCATAGCTGAAGCGCCAGCAGAGACTTGCTCGCGGATTTCTGCCTCAGGCGGCGCTTGCCAATCGTTTTCGAGACTCATTTTACCAATGATACGCACAAAATCTGCAGCAGTATCGATTAACGTCCCATCAAGGTCAAATAAAACAGCTTTTACAAATTGGGTCATAGTGAATGCTCTTGAAATTGATAACGTGTTTAGTAAAATTACAATGGATAAAGAAAGCCGTCTACAGTGCTCATTCTACCGCGTTAAACCAATGGCTTTTGGACAGCTATCATATAGTTCACATCAACGTTTTGGGCGAGCCAATAGCGCTTAGTCAGCGGATTGTAATGCAAACCGATGATATCTTGGCGTACAAAGCCTGTATTAATGGCCATTTTGTCTAGCTCAGCTGGGGTAATAAACTTGGCATAATCATGGGTGCCGCGGTCGAGCAATCGCAGTACGTACTCTGCCCCGACAATAGCAAACAAGTACGACTTAGGATTTCGGTTGATTGTCGATAGTATACAAACGCCGCCAGGCGCTAAGAGCTCATAACAAGCCTGTACAATCGAGCTAGGATCAGGCACGTGCTCCAGCATCTCCATACAGGTCACCACATCGAACTGACCTGCATGCGTTTTTGCTAGCTCTTCAACTGGAATATGCTGATAGCGTAAAGTGCTCTCTAATCCGCTTTGCTCAGCGTGCAGCGCAGCGGCCTTGAGGTTTTCAGTACCCAAATCGATCCCTGTCACATCTGCACCGCGACGTGCCATAGACTCTGACAGTATTCCGCCACCGCATCCTACGTCTAGCACTTTTTTGTCAGCAAGCCCTTGTTCAGCGGTTTTATCAGTCACATCATTACTGCGAGTATCGTTTTGATAGCCACGCTTAATATTCTCTTCTATCCAATTCAAACGTAGCGGATTGATCTCATGTAACGTTGCAAATGCACCTGTGTTGCTCCACCACTCGCTCGCCAGATTGTTAAATTTTTCAACTTCGCTGGGGTCCACGTTTATAGTGCCAGCCGCCGTTTTATCGAGATTTTCGTTGGTTTTATTGCTCGAAGATGGCGAAGAAGATAAAGCTGAGCTCATAGCATTTTCCTTGATTGTCATTATAGTTGTTATCGTATACAGTGCACGGTTATGTGCTCAATATTAGCATGAGAGCCGTATATTTGTCGTAGGTACATCGTCACTGATTGTGAATGGGCTTAGCAAACGTCTATTTCTTACCTGCTTTTTACCTGCAGTTTTATGGCAAATAATAGAGAATAGCTGCTTTAGACATACTTATTCGCATGCTTTATAATTAGTATAAAGTAAGCATAGCGATGAGGCGTAAGCTTCAAAGAGCTAACTATCAGAAATGACAAGCAATACGCCTTAAATAATAGCTAACAACTTTATAACTGTCGGTTAAGAATCCGATTCACAAGCGTGCACGTTTTACGCTATCATAGTCGATACTTCAATATTGTTCGATTATACTTGACGCTGTATCGTTCAGACACTCTGAAAATCGTATATCTCACATATCGATGTTGTAAATGTCATAAATACCCTAACCTTTTAACAAACTCTAAATCCCTACACCTCAAGGATAAAGTATGAAACGTGTCATTACACTGACTGGTCTGGCGATGGCCATTGGACTTGCCTCAATGGGCGCACAAGCTGCGGACTATGTCGCTGGAAAAGATTATCGCGTAATAGACAACCCAGAGACCATCAGCGGTGATGCTATCATTGTTCGTGAGTTTTTCTGGTATGGCTGCCCGCACTGTAATGTGCTTGATCCGTATATGGAAAAATGGGCAAAAACTAAAGACAAAGATGTGGTATTCTTCAAAACCCCAGCGGCACTTAACCCTGTTTGGGAAGCCAACGCTCGTGGTTTCTATGCGGCTCAGCTTTTAGGGTTCGAAGACAAAACCCATTCTGCACTATTTGACGCGATCCACAAAGATGGCAAAAAGCTGTTTGATCAATCATCATTGAGCAAATGGTACGCATCAAAAGGCGTGAATGAAAAGAAATTCAACAGTCTGTATAACTCATTTGCTGTTGGCACAAAAATTGGTCGCTCACAAGAAGGCGCTAAACGCTATCAGCTTTCTGGCGTACCAGCCGTGGTCGTACAAGGCAAATACGTGGTAACTGGTGAAGATGCGAAAGTGCCTAAAGTTGTTGAATATCTAGTCGATAAAGCCCGCGCTGAAAAGAAATAACCTATATTACGTTAGCTTGAATAGCATCATTTACGTGCGATAATTTCTGTATGACACGTCAAAAAGCCAATCATTCATTGATTGGCTTTTTTGCGTTATAAAATCTAATCAATATTACTATCGTATATCTATTTTTTTAATTGCGACAAGATCGCCACTTCACGAATATAGCTTGCCAAGTCTGCTTTGGATTCTTCCATTAGCTCATCGTCTTGCATATGTTTGGCGTACTCAATCCATAGTAGCAATTGATACATACTGTTGTGCTCAGAAGCTTTGTATTGTTTTACAAACTGCTTGAGCGTGCCCTCATCATTGATGTTTAGGCGATCATACCAACTTTCAATTTTAGACACTTGCTCTTTAGGAAAAAATGCATCAAACAACGCCTTGACCAACTCGTGACGATTTTCTTCACTGATGAGCTTGCCGACACGCTTGGTCTGACGGTTACGAGCATTGGCGCTGGTGATATCAGCCAATGCCATGAGTTCCGCCATAAAGTAATCACTGGCTGGTAATGTTTTTAGCTGTTTTTTTGATAGGCCAGCGAGCGGTATAGACAGTTGCTGCAAGCGCTCATGAGATTTTTTGAGTTCTGTGCGCGAGACGCGCATATCTTGTTCTGACCAGTCAATCATAAAAGCTTTCCAAAATAATAAGTAATAAAATTAATAGTACTGAATATAACTACCAACGACTTTTTTCGCGATGTTTTGCCAGTACTTTTACACCTCCTGGCATCGTATCAGCCAGGCGACGCTGCAAATGATCGGCGATAAATACTGAACGATGCTTACCGCCGGTACAACCGATCGCAACCGTCACTGTATGACGATTGTTGTGCAAAAACTCTGGTAGCCAACGTGTCAAAAACCTATCGATGTCATTGAGCATTTCAGACACTTCAGGATAGTCAGCGAAGAATGCGCTGACTTCAGCATCGAGCCCTGTTGAGGCACGCAGCTTAGGATTCCAATGTGGATTGGGCAAAATCCTGACATCAAATACAAAGTCAGCATCAATAGGACTACCGTGCTTAAAACCAAATGACAGCAGGTTAATGACAATCTGATTGTCCATGCCAATATGTTCGCGTAACCTGTCTTTTAACTGATGGATATTTAGACTGGTAGTATCAATCTTAATATCAGCATGACCAGAAATTGGCTCTAATAATTCAATTTCTTTCTTGATCGCAGCAGGCAGGTTAAATGCGATATGCTTTGCATTGTCACTATCAACATCTTGAGACATCAAAGGGTGAACGCGGCGCGTCGCATTGAAACGTGCTATCAGAGTATTCTCTTGCGCCGTCACATATAAGACTTGTACCGCTTGCGCCCCATAGGTCTCTTTCAAAGAAGCATAGATGGCGGCAAAGTTAGATAGATCAGCTCGTGGCGTCCGTATATCAACACCTAGCGCAATACGATGGATACCGCTTTCTTTTACCAGCTTGTGGGCGGCGCTCGGCAATAAAGACAACGGCAGATTATCAATAGAGTAATATCCTAAATCTTCTAGGATATTCAGCACTGATGTTTTGCCTGATCCTGAACGGCCTGATACCACTAGAATACTGAGCTTATCCGTTGATATTTTTGGCGTTATCGATGCGGCTTGATTATCGCTTTGATCCTGACTTATATCCATGATCTACCCATTCTAGTTCATTGCATCTGATACATTATGTACCAAAGGGTTTACCCCACCACTGCTAACTGATTATCCAATAAACGTGCGCGTCCCAGCCATGCTGCAACCAAAATAACAATGTTTTTATTTTCTATATTGAAGGTTATAGAGTCACTTACGACAGAACCCAGCTCTTCAGTTTTTACTTCTAGATAATCGATCGTGAAACCTGCGTCACTAATGCGTGTACGCTTGTCTGCTAGTAATGATTCAAACGCTTGCTGGCTGATGCCACCACCTTTCAACTGCTCTGCCAAACCTTGTAGCTCTCGATGCAGTGTAGGCGCAACTTGTCGCTCAGATTCGGTTAAGTATTGATTACGCGAGGAGAGCGCTAGCCCATCATCAGCACGAACAATAGGTGCACCAATAATCTCAATTGGGTGGCTCAAATCACGCACCAACTGCTTAATAATAGCCAGCTGCTGATAGTCTTTTTGGCCAAATATCGCCACATCTGGTTGCACAATGTTGAAAAGCTTAGAGACAATGATACCAACGCCATCAAAATGGCCAGGGCGTGATTGACCACATAGTTGGTTACTAATAGCGCCAGCTAATACGGTAGTCGGTGGTGGTAATACTGGGTACATCGCATCACTGCTCGGCGCAAAAACATAATCTGCACCAACAGTAGCAAGCTTAGCCACATCTTCGTCTAGTGTACGTGGATAACTATCAAAATCTTCTCCAACGCCAAACTGAGTAGGGTTAACGAAGATACTGACCACCACTATATCTGCATGCTGTTTGGCAATTTTTACCAGCTCAAGATGACCGTCATGTAGATTACCCATTGTTGGTACTAGCGCAATGCGCTGCTGACGGCCTTGTTTCTCACTTTTCTGACCACGATAAGGCTGAAGCGCTTCACGTAGTGACGAGATATCATGATAAATAATTGGAAACATGATTACTTTTCTTCTATTCAAACGTTCTGTTGTTCAATAGCTTAAACAACTTAAAAATCAGCTAAATTGGTGCTGTTCGGTTGGGAAACTGCGTTCACGTACCGATTGCTGATACAATGCAAAAGCCCCTTCAATACTGCGTGTACTGTTTCGCTCATCAGTCAAAAAGTCATGAACAAAACGGGGAACACGACCATGTACCATACCAAGCATGTCATGCATCACCAGTACCTGACCATCAGTATCTGCGCCGGCACCGATACCGATGACTGGTACAGCGACAGCATCTGTCACTGCTTTGGCAAGTGCTGCCGGTACACACTCTAGCACCAACAGCGCTGCACCAGCATCAACCACTGCCCTAGCATCAGCGAGCAATTTGTCAGCCGCTTCGTCACCGCGACCTTGAATCTTATAGCCGCCAAAGACATTGACCGATTGCGGGGTCAAACCAAGATGTACACAAGTGGGCGTACCTGCTTGCGCTAAAGTCGTCACCAATTCACAGAGCTCACTACCGCCTTCGACCTTAATTACATGCGCGCCTGCTTGCATCAATTGGCGGCTATTGGCAATGGCTTCTGGCAACGTCACATAACTCATGAAAGGCAGATCAGCCAATATCAAGGCGTGTTCATTACTACGGGCGATATTGGCTGTGTGATATGCCATATCATTGACGGTCACAGGTAACGTTGAGTCGTGGCCTTGCACGACCATACCTAGACTATCACCAATCAAAATCGTATCTATCTCAGCTTTATCCATCATCCGTGCAAACATTGAGTCATAGCACGTCAAGCAAGTAAACTTAGTACCGTCTTTTTTAAATTTATTTAACGTAGATAATGTTGTCATATGACCCTCAATTAACTTGCAATGCCTTTAATTATCAATGTCTATCATTTTAGCTAGCGTTAGTGAGCTATCATAAAAAGTATCTGATACTTAATCAGTTATAATAAGCCACTGAAGATCAGTCATTTGATAATAATTTTAAGCCTGTCCAATCATGACTTTGTGGGTAGTCAGCTATTGATTTTCCTACGATAGTCAAATGTGGCGCTAACTCTCGCAGTGGTATCAATACAAAATTACGCTCGCGTAGTCCAGCGTGCGGAACCGTTAGTTGTGGTTCGGCAATCTGCATATCACCATATAGTAAAATATCGACATCTAGACTACGCTCACCCCAGCGGCGCAAACGTGCCCGCTTGGCCATGCTCTCTAACTTCTGACAAAAACTAAGCAGCTCAAAAGGCGTCATTACCGTTTCGAACCCAGCAACCGCATTGATAAAGTCTGGCTGGTCTTGTGGACCCATTGGCGCTGACGCATAAAAAGAAGACACACTAATTTCGCGTATTTTCTCACTATTTTTCATACTTTCAAGCGCTTGCTGCAAATGGTCTATAGGCGAGCCCAACTCATTAGATAGATTGCTACCTAGGCCCACATAACAGGTAACCCAGTGACTATCATTCGTACTGTTATTCATATCAGGCACTTTCAGTACTAGGCTGACGGCGACGGCGTTTTGATGGCACAGGGCCTTTATCATCGGTCACTTTAACAGCAGGGGCTTGATTACTAGCAGCTTGCTCAGTTTTTGCTGTGGTTGCTTTGACTGATTTCTTAGCCTTTGCTGGTGTAGCCGCTTTCTTCGTCACTTCACGCTCTACAGTTTTTGCTTCTGTAGTATCAGCTGAACTAGCTGATTTCGCTACTGACTTAGGTGCTTTTCTCGCATACTTCACTGTTGACTGCTCTTTATCATTCTTGCTTTGCAACTCGACACTATTTGCACTATCAACAGTGGGCTGACGACGGCGACGCTTGTGCGGAATCGGCTCGTTATTCATACTGACTAGCGCAGGCGATCTTGCGATTGAGCGAGTTGGTCTTGCCTGATCAGCTGATGCCTTAACCTCTGACGAACTAGCTTGAGACAACTGAGTGTTATCTGAACGATCAGCTTTATCCGTTTGCTTTTGGGTGTCGTTATTAGTCGACTCTTGCTTTTGCACAGGTGCGCTCTTGCGCTTCGGCTGCGATGCACTCTCAGCTGGCAGCTGCTTTTGTAGCGGCGGCACAACCTTTTCGTGCTCTATAACAAACAGTGGCGCAGGTTTAGAATGGTGGCGTTTGTTTGTCGCTTGGTTATTACTAGCAAGCGATAGCTGCTGTAGCTGCGCAAGCTCATTGCTATCTTGTTTCACCTGCTGCGTGTTGTACTCTTTGTTGTTACTGCTGTCATTTTTAGACTGGCTGACAGCGCGACGACGGCGTGCTGGGATATTCGATGAATCGTTTACCATTGTCTGATCCTTTCTACCTTTCTCATTACTATCATTAGCATTGCTTTGTTTCGCACTGCTCTGATTAGATGGTGAGTGATCAGTGATATTTGCTTCTGGTTTTTGACGATTGCGTCCACGGCTACGTTGCCCTTTTTTGTAGGCACCGCGGCGGATATTTTCGTCGAACGCTTCAATCGCTTGCTGCTGCTCTCGCTCAGACAATGTCTGATACGTCTGCCACCACTCGCCCATGTCATTCGTCGATTCTGACAATGGATGCTCAGCATCACCGCATTGCTCACGCAATAATAAAAAGTCAAAACCCGCACGAAAGCGCGGATGCTCAGAGAGCTGAACGATTTGCTTGCTACGCGGAGCTGCAAGTTTTGGCTGCAATATCCAGATATCACGGATAAACTGCTCAGCAAATTTTGGAATAGCGGTTTTGATGCGTTGACGGTCAATGACTTTACCAGCGGCATGCATTTGTGCTTCAGCAAACGGCATATTGCGCTTTTTAGCTTTTGCCAATTGATGCAGATAGTTTTCCCACAATAGCGCCGCATAAAAGAACGCTGGATTGATGCTTTTGCCTGCTGCAATACGCTTGTCAGTATTGATTGCCACTTGATTGACTAAGGCGCTTGGCTCGGCTGGTGGATAAATGATGAGGCTATCGATCGCGCCAGACTCAAACAATAATGGCAACAGTGGCACTAGATAGCCACCGGTAAACATCTTCTGTGTTTCATCATAGAGACGATGTGGCGATATCTGCTCAAGCAGGGCCCAGTTGCCATCATGAAACTGATCGGACAACGCATCATCAAACTCAAAGCCCAATTTGGCTTTAAATCGAAGGGCACGTAATAATCTTACTGGATCTTCTTCGATACGTACTGGCGCATGACCCAATAGACGAATAATTCTGTTATCAATATCATCAAGCGCACCGCAGAAATCATGCACCACGCCTTTGAGCGGCTGATAATAAAGCGCATTGATAGAAAAGTCACGACGGGCAAAGTCTTGTTTGATATCGCCCCACACATTGTCGCGCAGGATCATACCATCCTGATTGGTATTGGCATTGCTCGTTGGTGGACCACGGAAAGTAGCCACTTCGATTAACTCGCGACCTGAATACACATGTGCTAACTGGAAGCGTCGACCGATGATACGGCAACGCTTGCCAAAGACATCTTTAATCTCGTGCGGCTTGGCATCAGTCACGGCGTCAAAGTCTTTTGGGCGCAGACCCAATAAGGTATCGCGCACACCACCACCAACGATATACGCATCAAACCCAGCTCGGGTCAATGTGGCAATCACTTCAGTAATGGAATTGGGTAATTCAGATTTGTTCAGTTCTAACTGCTTGGCGGCACGCTCGGCCATGCATCTACTCCTCGCCGGTATTCTTTAACCACCCCTGAATAACACAGCGTTTATCAGGCGGATGTACCCGCTAGTTTAACAAATTTTGCACGTGCTGGGTGTGTTATGACATTTACTTACATGCTATTTTGTCAATATTGGGATTGATTAATGTAAAATACCGCTATTAATCTTGCACACTTAAGCGTCTTCGATTTTTCTCAAGCGTTTTTGCACCAATACCTTTCACCTTTGCTAATTCATCTACTGTTTTAAACTCACCGAACATTTCACGATATAAAATAATCGCCTGTGCTTTACTGCTGCCAATACCATTTAGCGATACCAGCTCACCTTCACTGGCACGATTGATATTTACGGTGGCTTCATCTCGTGCCTGTATTTTGGCATTTTCTTGTGCCAACAGATAATTGTAAGCACGCTGAGGATTGTCAAAACAGGGAGCAGCGTGGGCATTATTAAGCACCAGCAGAGCACATAAAAGACCGAAAATAGACATTGCTATATAGCTGCTAGACAAAATATAGCTACGAGACGAGATTTTATGATGAGCGTTCATGTTGTTTCGCCGCTTCCCACAATGCATCCATTTCGGTTATATCGCTGTCCTCCAAACGCTTACCACTTGATGCTAATTGCTCCTCGATATAACCAAAACGTGATTTAAATTTATGTACGCAGGTTAAGGTAGACGCTTCTGCATCAAGGTTCAGTTTACGTGCGACATTGACGAGCGCAAACATGCAATCGCCTAATTCCTTTTCGACCTCTCTGATATTTGCTTTGATCTCGACTATAGATTTATCTGTTAGCTCATGCTTTAGCTCGGCAATCTCTTCATCCAGCTTTTCGACTGCACCAGCAATACCGTCCCAATCAAAACCCAGCTTTGACGCTTGTTTTTGCACGTCTTGTGCCTGCATTAAGGCACTGCCCGCTTTCACTTGATCTAAGCGACGTTTTGATTTGCCACGTGCTTCGCGTGCCTGCTGCTCTTCCAATTTAATTTCATCCCAGCGTATTTTTACTGCGGCATCGTCCTTGAGTGTTTCCGCTTCAAATACATGAGGGTGACGGCGAACCAGCTTTTCTTGCAAGGTCGTAATGACATCACTCATATCAAAACGCCCTTGTTCAGCGTACATCTGACAATGAAAGATGACTTGTAACAGCACATCTCCCAGCTCGCCTTTGATATCTTCATCATCATCGCTTTGCACCGCTTCGCCAAGCTCATAAGCCTCTTCGATGGCATAAGGAATAAGGCTATGGTTAGTCTGTTTCCTATCCCACGGACAATCTGCTCGTAGACGAGCCATCAAAGCCAGTAAATCATCAAACTCACCACTCGCTTCTGGTGTGCCTTGCACAGGCGCAGGCACTGTTACTTTATTGTCTAAAATACTCATAGGAAATACTCTTATATCTTATTTATCATGCCATTTTTTGGCTTGGTATAGCGTATAGTTTATCATTCTCGTATGTCAGTGTAGTAAGAGGCTTAGTGATCGATCAGCATAAATCTGCGTCATACATATCGACATGTATCTAACTCATTGAGTAGTTAATGTATCATTGAACCCTGATTGGCTTATAATTATGCTATCTACTTTCTTATTTTATCATTGCTCACGCGCAAGGAATTTTATCATTATGTCCACTTCTGAGACCACCAGCTATCAGCCAGCCACGGAATTCAATCCTATCACCATCAACTCGTTTAAAGCCTATGATATACGCGGTGAGCTTGGCGTCAATCTCGATGAAGACATCGCTTACCGTATTGGTCGGGCTTTTGCTCAGATTTTATATCAGCGCTATCAGGCATCCATTGAAAATAAAACCAATGATATGGCAGATCTAAAACCAGCTATCGTCATTGGTAGTGATATTCGCCACTCTAGTGAGCAATTAAAACGAGCCGCTATCAAAGGCATCGTTGATGCAGGCATTAATGTGATCGATTTGGGTATGAGTGGTACGGAAGAGGTCTACTTTGCTACCAGTCATTATCAGGCACTTGGTGGTATAGAGGTCACGGCGAGCCACAACCCTATCAACTACAATGGTTTAAAACTGGTCAAAGAGCACTCAAAACCTATCAGTGCGGATGATGGTTTGGCAGAGATTCAGGCATTGGCAGAATCAGGACAATTTACAACTGACAATCAATCAGGACAGTTGCAATTATTGACTGATAAAAGTGCTTATATCGATCACGTCATGACTTTCGTTGATATTGATAAACTAAAGCCCCTTAAACTGGTCATTAATTCTGGTAATGGTAGCGCAGGTCCAGTCGTTGACTTGTTAATCGATAGACTGGTAAAAGCTGGTGCACCCATTGAAATTATCACCTTGCATCATACGCCTGATGGTAGCTTCCCCAATGGTATCCCCAATCCAATGATTGAAGCCAATAGACTGGCGACTCAGCAAGCTGTGCTAGAAAACAAAGCGGATCTTGGTATTGCCTTTGATGGTGACTTTGATCGGTGCTTTTTGTTTGATGAAAATGGATCGTTTATTGATGGTAGCTATATCGTCGGTATGCTCGCTCAAGCTTTTTTGAATAAGTATCCAAACGAGTCCATTGTTTATGATCCACGAGTCATATACAACACAGAAGCGGTTATCGAAGCGCATAATGGCAATGCCGTTATCAGCAAGTCTGGACACTCTTTTATCAAGCAAATCATGCGCGATTCAGGTGCAGTCTATGGTGGTGAGATGTCCGCCCATCATTACTTCCGTGACTTTTTCTATTGCGACAGCGGTATGATTCCTTGGTTACTCACCATAGAGCTGCTGTCTATCACTGGTAAGACCCTATCAGAATTGGTCACAGGCTACATTCAGTCTTATCCCAGCTCAGGCGAACTAAATTTTCGCCTCACGACTCATGATGCCCCAACGATCATCAGCGCAATTGAAGAAAAATTTAGTATCGACAATCCAATTAAATCTTCGCTTGATGGCTTAAGCCTAAATTTTGGCGAATGGCGCTTTAATTTACGTGCTTCAAATACTGAACCACTGATTAGATTGAATATCGAAAGTCGCGGCGATCACGTGTTATTGTCTGATAAAACTCAAGAAATTCAGCAATGGTTAGCAGCACAAGGTGCTGTACCAGCATAAAGCCACAAAAAAGCTCGCTAATCATGATTAGCGAGCTTTTTTAATAATGAAGAACTTCAATAACATTATTTAGACCGGCCAATGCCCACATAGTCGCCTACTAAACGATCAATTTGCGATCGAGTAAATGTATTTTGCGCATCAAATACTGGCATGGCTTGCTGATTGATCTTATCAATATCTAGTCGATCTCGTGGCGACCAATTGATCACAAAGACTGCCTGAGCCTCACTCATTTTCTGGTAAGGGTTAGCGATTAATTCAAGTAAAGGTTGTTGTTCGTATAGTGCAGCAAGCTCACCCTGTGCCTTATCACTATAAACCAGTGTACGGATATTATAAGACCATAGTAATGCTAATAACGGATGAATGGCTGAGCCTGCGGTACGGCCTGAGCCTGCTTTATAGCTGCCGCCCCAAATCATGACAGTTTTATTATCAATGAAACCATCAAAATACTGCCAAAACTTGCGAAATATCAGCTCTTTTTGGTCTTCGTTAATATGCATGACAGACTGTAAAAGAGGCATGTCTAAACTGTGTATTTTGCTCGACTGCTGTAACTTAGCAAGCTCGGTAGGTAATGTATTACCGCCAAACCCCCATCCTGCCTGTAGATAGCTACTGCCTACACGCTCATCCAATCCCATGATACGACTCACCTGACTGATATCCACCTGCTGGCTATCCGCCAAGCGTGACATCTCATTCATAAAGCTCACTCGGGTCGCGAGCATCGCCATAATACTACTACGCGCAAACTCTATCGTTGCGATATCGGCATGATGAGCGGTGCGCGCATGCTGCATTAACGGCTGTAACATCTCTAAATATTGGTTGCTATCTGCTGTTTTTTCACCTAGTAACCATAATGCAGGGTTCAACATGGAGTTATAAGCATCACCATCTTGTAAAAATACAAACGGGACATAATAAACCCAAGCGCGCTGTAAACGCTCAGATAGCGCTGAGATAGTCCCTAATTGCTCAATACCACTCATAATCACAGGTGATGCCTGTTGGTGACTATGGTTAAATGCCGTAATCCAGCTGTCGTCGTTCCATGTTGGCTTAATACTGTCTAAAAACAACCAGTAAAGCGCCACTTTATTTCGATCATCACTATGAATGCTTTGACTGACAATTTGGCTATCACCATGATTTGCCGTTTCATAATATTGTATTAACGTCTCTGCACTATCTGGTAATGCTTGACTCGTAATGATTTGCTGCTGTACATACATTTGCCATAGCGCTTGCAAATGGTGCTCAAAGCTATATTGCTGTATCTGCTGAGCCAATAGATCCATATCCGCATACAGATGAACGCGTTGACCTAAACTTGCCAGCACCACTGCACTGGTGATCGCTTCGATACTATGGCCAACCAGCACACACGCATTGGAACTGGTCACTTGGCTTGATGCAAATTCATTATAAGGCGTACATTGATAGTTTGTAGCAGTCCCCATGAGTGTACCTTTTTACATTATTGATTGATCAATATTACTGAGACAGTTTTTTGATATGCTGCAATAATTGGTCGGTAGAGGTGTCAAATTGGCTGTAAGTCTCTTGCTGCATAGCGTCATGCACAGACTCTGCCATTTGTTTGCCCATCTCAACCCCCCATTGATCAAACGGATTAATATCCCAAATACTGGCCATCACGTAAACCTTATGCTCGTAGAGCGCAACCAGCGCACCCAAACTATGAGGCGTAAGCTCATCAATAAGCAAGGTAGTTGATGGTTGATTGCCGCGGTAGTATTTGTATTTATCTGCACTAGATACCGTTTTTTTATCACTATTTGAGACATCTGTGACAGCAGCATTGCCAAATGCCAAGACTCGACTTTGCGCTAAGCAATTTGCTAAAGATAGCTCATGCTGTTGTTGTAAAGAAGCATTTTGTACCTCGCCACTATAGCGGCGTACACAAGCAATAAAATCACAGGAGACTTGCTGTGTTCCTTGATGCAGTAGCTGATAAAAGGCATGCTGAGCGTTTGAACCAATTTCGCCCCACAGAATTGGGCAAGTATCATAATCAATATGATCGCCGTGCTGAGTAACCGACTTGCCATTACTTTCCATTTCAAGCTGGGTCAAGTAGCTAGGCAGATAGCCCAACCGTCCATCATAAGGCAGTACGGTATGGGCATTCACCTTCAAAAACGTACTGTTCCATACAGCTAGCAGCCCTAGCAATACTGGTAAGTTATTTACAAAATCTGCCTGAGCAAAATGCTCATCCATACTGTGAGCACCACTTAATAGCTCCCTAAACCCATTCATACCAACACGAATAGCAATGGCTAGCCCAATCGCTGACCACAAAGAAAACCGGCCCCCAACCCACTCCCAAAGCTCTAATTGATGCTCAGGATGTATCCCCCAAGCGCTCATCTTTTCACTATTGGCTGATATTCCAATAAAGTGCCGACGCAACACACTGTCTTCAGTACCAGCGCGCAGCGTCGCCGTCGCAAGTAACCATGACAGTGCAGTTTTGGCATTAGATAAGGTATCAACCGTACCAAAAGACTTAGACGAGATGATAAATAAAGTGGTTTCAGGATTTAAATGTTTTAGTAGATTATCAAGCTGAGTGCCGTCCATATTAGAGACGAAGTGCACACCGATGTCCGTGTCTGCCCATTCATCAAGCGCGGCAGTTGCCATGAGCGGTCCAAGATCAGAACCGCCAACGCCAATATTGACCACATCGGTAATAGCCTTACCTGAGAACCCTCGCCATGTGCCACTACGGACACGTTCGGATAATCTCGCTACCTGCGCCAAACTATGATGTACATCAGCAACCACATCTTGCTTACCAACTTGTAGCTCTGCATTCTCAGGCAGACGTAGTGCTGTGTGTAAGGCCGCTCGCTCTTCACTATTATTGACCATCGCGCCTTGCATCAACGCATCAATTCGAGCGGACAACTCACAGCTATCTGCTAGCTGAAATAAAGCGTCCAATACCTGAGAATTAATGCACTGCTTGCTATAGTCTATGTGCAGCGCACCAGCTTGCGTACTAAAGCGTTTCGCGCGGCTGTCATCTTGTGCAAATAAGCTTGCCAGCGACCATGGCTGTGCCGCAAGCGTTTGCAACTGCTCCCAGTATTTGGAACAGCGAGCGCTATCATACTTCTTATCGTCCTTTATCTTATCCATCGCTACTTATCATCTGCTAATTGCTGCTCGGCAAAATAGATAAACGCTTGCATATACGAACGCATGTCACCTGCATCATAGCTAGCACCGCGCATCGTTGTGACATTTACACCATATTCGTTAATGAGTGCATCGATAGCATCAGTCAGCTGAATCTCACCACCGATTGAGGCTTGCGTATTGGCTAAATAATCAAAAATTTGATTGCTAAATACATAGCGACCCACTACAGCTAGATTTGATGGTGCTTCTGCTAGACTGGGTTTTTCTACAAAACCTGCAACGCTAAAGCTAGCATTCACATCTGCTTGGTCATTCATATCACTATTCTCACTGAGTTTAGCGATACCATACTTATGCACGTCTTCGTCTGCTACGTTATCAACCAATATTTGTGAATGACTATCTGTAGCAAAGGCATCTAACATAAAGGCCAAATTATCAGCAGCCATATCAGTAGTAAACGGATCGAGAACGACATCAGGGAGTAATACAGCAAAGTCATGCTCGCCGATGATAGGGCGCGCAGCTAGTACTGCATGCCCCAAACCTAAGGCCTTGCCTTGACGGATCATTGATACCGTTACATCCTCTGGTAGCCAGTTCAAGCTATCAGCCAGATCATCCTTTCCTTTTTGACGTAATTGATTATCCAATTCCGCATTGATATCAAAGTAGTTTTCAATCGCACTTTTTTGCGCATGACCGACCAAGACAATATGCTTGATACCCGCAGCGATGGCCTCTTCGACCACGTAATGGATAGCAGGACGATTGCCAAGTGGTAACAACTCTTTTGGCACAGATTTCGACAGCGGCAGCATACGTGTACCAAAGCCTGCGACAGGTATAACGGCATGGGTTATTTTTTTCATAACAAGAAGACCACTCTGAAAAGATGAATTAGGAAAAGTTGTTAAATAAACAAAGAGTATCTAACAAATCTTAAGATACTTTATAACCACTAGGATTCATGCTCTGCCAATACCATGTGTCTTTACACATGTCGTTAACGGATAATTTGGCTTGCCATCCTAATAATACTTTCGCCTTGTCAGCACTGGCATAGCAACTGGCGATATCACCAGCACGACGATCTGTAAATTGATAAGGAATATCTCTTCCAGTCACTTCGGTGAAAGCATTCACTAACTCTAATACAGAGGTACCTTTGCCAGTTCCTAGGTTAATCGGTAGAAAACCTACTGATTTTTTCATATCTGAAGGGTTTGTTGAACTGGTTCGACGCTCTAAATAATTAAGCGCTGATACATGACCCTGAGCCAAGTCAGTGACATGGATAAAATCACGGACACCTGTTCCATCGATAGTAGGATAGTCATTGCCAAAGATGCTGAGCTTTTCGAGCTTACCGACAGCGACTTGAGAAATATAAGGCATCAAATTGTTGGGAATATCATTTGGATCTTCCCCAATTTGCCCAGATGAGTGCGCGCCTACTGGATTGAAATACCTAAGAGGTATCAAATTCCAACTACTATCAGATGTGACCAAATCTTCTAAAATATGCTCGACAGTAAGTTTACTTTGTCCATAAGGATTGGTACAAGAACGTGGAGAGTTTTCGTCAATAGGTAAATTTTCAGGATCGCCATAAACCGTAGCAGATGAAGAAAACACTAAATTCTTGACGTCATACTCTGCCATAACTTCTAACAAATCTATCGTACCAATAACATTATTATTATAATACAGCAATGGTTTGGCTACTGATTCGCCAACTGCTTTTAAACCAGCAAAATGAATCACGCCAAAGAACTGATGGGATGAGAAGACTTGTCTCAGCGCCTCAATGTCTCGAATATCACCTTCAACAAACTCGATATTTTGACCAATTAAGGTAGAGACACGATTAATCGCTTCGCGACTACTATTGGATAAGTTATCGTATACTACCATATCATAACCTGCTTCATGCAAAGCTATACAGGTATGCGAACCAATATATCCAGCACCACCAGTGACTAATATTTTGTTTCTCATAAAATTTACAGACATAAAAAAGACACCCCATTGTAGGGGTGTCCTCATAATAATTCAATACAGTTTTGGTATTAATAGGCTTTTGTCAATTTTACCAACCAGTAACTTCTTTTAGCTTCTCACCAAGCTTAGATGGATCACGTGTATACGCGATGCCAGCATCTTCAAACGCTTTGAATTTCTCTTCAGCAGTACCTTGACCACCAGAGATAATAGCGCCAGCATGGCCCATGCGCTTGCCTTCTGGAGCGGTAACACCAGCGATATAACCAACAACTGGCTTAGTTACATGGTCTTTGATATAAGCAGCAGCTTCTTCTTCAGCAGTACCACCAATCTCACCGATTAGAATGATTGCTTCAGTTTGTGGATCAGCTTCAAACAGTTTTAACGCATCAATCTGGTTCATACCAGGGATAGGATCACCACCAATACCGATACAAGTTGACTGACCAAAACCAAGCTTAGTCGTTTGAGCGACGGCTTCATAAGTCAAAGTACCAGAACGTGAGATGATGCCCACTTTACCTGGCTGATGGATGTGGCCTGGCATGATGCCGATTTTACATTCGCCTGGTGTGATAACGCCTGGGCAGTTAGGACCAACCAAACGTACGTCGCCCGCTTCTTCAAGATAGCGTTTTGCTTTTAGCATATCGATAGTCGGTACGCCTTCAGTAATCACAACGATCAACTTAACGCCAGCATCGATGGCTTCAACGATAGAGTCTAGTACAAATGGTGCTGGTACGTAGATAACAGAAGCGTCAGCTTGAGTCGCTTCCATGGCTTCCGCCATTGTGTTAAATACTGGTAGGCCTAGATGCGTTTGACCGCCTTTACCTGGGGTTACGCCGCCAACTACTTTGGTGCCGTATTCGATGGCTTGTTCTGAATGGAACGTACCGTTTTTACCAGTGAAACCTTGTACCAATACTTTGGTATCTTTATCGATTAATACACTCATTATATTTTCCTTGTATTCGGTTGTCTTGCAATGATGGCAGTAGGCGTCGGCTGTCATTAGCCTTTTAATATGTCACTGCCGTCATTACGCTTTGGCTATTACGCTTTAACAGCGTCGACAATTTTTTGCGCGGCGTCAGAAAGACCTTGGGCTGAAATCAGTTTTAGACCTGACTCTTCTAGGATCTGCGCGCCTTTCTCAGCGTTGTTACCTTCTAAACGTACGACCACAGGAACTTGCACATCAACTTCTTTTACTGCAGCAATAATCGCTTCTGCAATCATGTCACAGCGTACGATGCCGCCGAAGATGTTGATCAATACGCCTTCAACACTGCTGTCTTCAAGGATAATTTTGAACGCTTCAACAACGCGATCTTTGGTTGCGCCGCCGCCAACGTCCAAGAAGTTAGCAGGCTTGCCGCCATACAGTTTGATGATGTCCATGGTCGCCATGGCAAGACCAGCACCGTTAACCATACAACCGATGTTACCTTCTAGAGCAACATAGTTTAGGTCAAACTCAGCCGCTTTCAGCTCACGCTCGTTTTCTTGAGTTTTATCTTGTAGCGCTGCGATTTTTGGCAGACGATATAGGGCGTTTGAGTCGATGCCAATTTTGCCATCAACACAAACGATTTCGCCATTTTCACGAACAGCTAGAGGGTTGATTTCCATCAATGCGAAATCGTTTTCAACAAATGCTTTATAAGCGCCAGTCATCAATTTAACAAATTGATTGATTTGCTTGCCTTCTAAACCAAGTTTGAACGCAACGTCACGCGCTTGGAAAGGCATTAAACCAACTAAAGGATCAACGTGTACTTTGAAGATTTTTTCTGGTGTGCTGTGTGCTACTTCTTCGATATCTACGCCGCCTTCGGTAGATGCCATAAACGTCACACGACGAGTCGCACGGTCAACAACAGCGCCAAGATATAGCTCAGTTTGTACTGGATACATATCTTCTGCAACCAATACAAAGTTGACTGGCTGACCATCAGCATCAGTCTGGAACGTTACTAGGTTAGTACCGATCAGCTCTTCAGCAACTTGCTTAGCTTCTTCACGAGTTTTAACTAGCTTTACGCCACCAGCTTTACCGCGACCACCAGCATGTACTTGCGCTTTAATTACCGCAATGTCAGTTGGGGTTTTATCAAAAGCGGCTGCCGCTTCTTCGCCGTTATGAGCGATGATGCCTTCTTGAATTGGCAAACCGTAGCTTTTTAATAGCTCTTTTGCTTGATACTCATGTAAATTCATTGATTGTATCCTTTATTTTTTACAATTAATAAAAAGTGAAATCAAGTGCGTGCATATATATTAATCATATATCTGACGCACTCATGATCGTAGTATCTCCAAAATAGCGATACCACAATCAGGTTGTAAATCGATAATAACTAAACGAACAACTACTTATTTCTTACGCTTTTTGCGCTGGATAGCGTGGATAGCACGTCCATCTGCAGATAGCGCAGCTTCATGCACTGCTTCTGAAATCGTTGGATGAGCAAATGTCATCAACTGTAGATCTTCGATACTAGAGACAAACTCCATCGCAATCATACCCTGATGGACGATATCACCAGCACCAGCAGAGATAGCATGCATACCTAGCAGGCGATCTGTCTTAGCATCGGCAACGACTTTGATAGAGCCTTGTGCTTCGCTTTGCGCTAATGCACGGCCGTTAGCAGCTAAATTGAAAGAGCCGGTTTTAACTTCATAGCCAGCTTCTTCAGCTTCTTGCTCAGTCAAACCTACCCATGCGATTTCTGGGTGAGTATAAATGACATTGATGATAGTGTCATAGTTAACTTGAGGTTTTTCGCCATGAATACGCTCAACAGCCATCATGCCCTCTTCCATTGCTTTATGCGCAAGCATAGGACCACGGACCAAATCACCGATAGCATAAACACCATCAAGGTTGGTTTTGCACTGATCATTGACATCGATAAGGCCACGTTCAGTCAACGTGATACCGCTGTCTTCACCAAGTAGCTTTTCAGAGTAAGCGCGACGACCGACACAAACGATTAGCTTGTCGAAGCTTTCCTCGCTCGATTCGCCATTGCTTTCGCTAGTAACGACAACTTGGTCACCTTGTACTTCAGCATTGGTTACTTTGGTATCAACGCGGATATCAAGACCTTGCTTTTTGAGCATTTTGCCAGCTTCTTTTGAGATGTCTTTGTCAGCAGCAGCTAAGAAGCTAGGAAGTGCCTCATATACGACGACCTCGCTACCTAGGCGACGCCATACTGAACCAAGCTCAAGACCGATAACACCAGCACCAATAACGCCTAAACGCTTAGGAACTGAAGTGAAATCAAGTGCGCCAGTCGAATCAACAATACGGTCACCGTCAGTTTTGGCAACAGGGATTTCGATAGGCACAGAACCTGCCGCAAGAATAACATTCTTAGCAGTGATCGTTGTTTCGCTCTCGTCTTCTAAAGCGGTAAATTTGACTTTTTTGTCAGCGCCTTTGCCGTCAACTAAAGTACCCCAACCTTGTAACCAATCAACGCCATTGCCTTTTAACAAGGCTGCAACACCGCCAGTCAACTGCTTAACAATACCTTCTTTACGCTCTATCATTTTTTCGATGTTGATAGCAACGTCACCAGTACTGATACCGTGCTCGTCAAGGTCATGCTTAGTAGCTTCATAACGATGTGAGCTGTCAAGCAGGGCTTTTGATGGGATACAACCAACGTTTAAACAAGTGCCGCCAAGTGCTGGCTCACCTTTATAAACGCGCTTTTCGATACAAGCAACACTCATACCAAGCTGGCCTGCACGAATCGCTGCTTCGTAACCACCAGGACCGCCGCCGATGACGACTAAATCATAATTGTCTTTCATAGTACGTTCCTATTTTTAATTGTATGTGTCATTTAAACTGGTTGTTATCTCGCTGATAGATCAGCGTTATCTACACTAAATAGTTAATACACTATGTCAGTGAGATAGACTCACTTGTCAATAGCAAGTCACCATTATTAAATTCTTTTTTAATATAATTAACAGCAAATCAATTGCTGCTTATCAGGTAGAGCTATTGTCTGTACCAAAGCTAAAAAGCTTGTATTAGCGGTTGCCAATACAAGCTTAGAAGCTTACAAGTCTAGTAACAACATAGCTGGGTCTTCGACCAGCTCTTTGATAGTTACTAGGAACTGTACCGCTTCTTTACCATCGATCATGCGATGGTCATAAGATAGCGCTAGGTACATCATTGGCAAGATTTCAACTTTACCATCAACTGCCATTGGACGATCATTGATCGCATGCATACCTAGGATAGCAGTTTGTGGTGGGTTCAAGATAGGTGTTGACATCAATGAACCAAATACACCACCGTTAGAGATAGTGAAAGTACCGCCAGTCATGTCTTCTAGACCAAGCTTACCTTGCTGTGCTTTACCGCCAAACTCACGGATAGTGCTTTCAACATCAGCCATGCTCATGCGATCAGTATCACGTAGTACTGGAACAACCAAGCCACGATCTGAAGATACTGCTACACCGATATCATAAAAACCATGATAAACAATGTCATCGCCATCTAGTGAGGCGTTTACTGCTGGGAAGCGTTTCAGTGCTTCTGTCGCCGCTTTTACGAATAATGACATAAAGCCTAAACGTACACCATGACGCTTTTCGAACTTCTCTTTATACTTAGCGCGCATGTCCATCAATGGCTTCATGTTCACTTCGTTAAACGTCGTCAACATCGCTGTATCTTGTGATGCTGATAATAGACGCTCAGCAACACGCTTACGAAGACGAGTCATTGGTACGCGTTTTTCAGTACGCTCACCCATTGATTCGGCAACTGGACGACCGTTGTCAGACTTGATGCTGCTGTCTGATTTCAGTGTTGGGTTAGCCATATCTGTTTTGGTGACACGACCACCGCGGCCGCTACCTTCAACTTCTTTAGGATCAACACCAGACTCTTTTGCTGCTTTACGAACTGCTGGGCTTTGATCTTTATGCTCTGTTTCATCTTTTTTGTCAGTGACTTGTACTGGCTCGCCACCATCAGCCGCTTGCTCTTCTTGTGCTGGAGCAGCTGACTGCTCTGCAGCTGGTGCTGCATCGCCTGCACTTGCACCCGCTTCGAACTGTGCAATCAACTCGTCAGACAATACGGTATCGTCAACTTGCTTAACGATTTTAGTCAATACACCATCATCAGGTGCGACAACTTCTAGTACCACTTTATCAGTTTCGATTTCAGCTAATAGGTCGTCACGGCTAACTTGTTGACCTTCAGTGACATGCCATTCAACGATTGTGCCATCGGCAACCGATTCTGGAAAAACGGGGGCTTTGATGTCAGCCATCGATATACTCCTTAGATTTGGATATTCATACTTATTATTAAGTCGTGATAGGCAGTCAGTAGCATTCTAGTGATGCTACTTAGATTGTACTAAAAGATACTGACTGTCATCGCCTGATTCATTTATCTTCTATAGTCTTTCGATTAGATAATCTGTTACTGAGACAACTCATCAACACTGATACCAAGACCACCAGCAATTAATGCTTGTTGTTGCTGTGCATGCAGTTTTGGAGATCCTGTTGCAGGTGCTGCACTAGCAGGACGTGCCACGGGCTCCATAACTTTTGCTTTGGTTGGATGTGGTACAACGATACGGAACATATGCGGTGCTAAGTAATACCAAGCGCCTTGATTCAATGGCTCTTCTTGCGTCCATACAATCTCAGCTAGGTTGCTGTATTTTTCGATCTCATCGACCAAACGTTGCTCTGGTAGCGGATATAGCTGCTCGATACGAACGATAGCAACATGATCGAGACCTAATGCACGACGCTGTTCTAGTAGATCGTAATAAACCTTACCACCACATAGCACCATACGAGTCACTTTATCTGCGTTGTGATCGTCCATCTCTGGCAATACCGTTTCGAACTTACCGTTAGCAAGCTCTTCTAGATGAGAAGTTGCTAGCTTGTGACGCAACAAGCTCTTTGGTGACATAACGATCAACGGCTTACGAATTGGACGTACCGCTTGACGACGCAAGGCATGATAAATCTGTGCAGGAGTCGTTGGCGTGATGACTTGCATATTGTCTTCAGCACATAACTGTAAGAAGCGCTCAAGGCGAGCAGATGAATGCTCAGGGCCTTGACCTTCAAAACCATGCGGTAACAACATCGTCAAACCACAAACACGCTGCCACTTGGTCTCACCACTTGAAATAAACTGATCGATGACGACTTGAGCACCGTTCACGAAGTCACCAAACTGAGCTTCCCAAACGATCAAAGCGTTCGGTACTGTCGTAGCATAGCCATATTCAAAGGCCAATACCGCTTCTTCTGACAACAACGAGTTGTAAGTAGCAAAGCGTGCTTGTTTCTCACTCAAATGAGCAAGTGGCACATACATGCTGCCATCATTAACATTGTAGATTTCAGTATGACGATGTGAGAATGTACCACGGCCAACATCTTCGCCCGTAATACGTACTAAGACATCATCGTTATCAACTAATGATGCATAGGCTAATGTCTCAGCGGCACCCCAGTTAAGAGGCTCTTCGCCTGTTTGCATCGCTAAACGCTGCTCAACAACCTTTTGAACCTGACGCTGTAGCTTATACCCTTCTGGCATCTCAGCCATACGTCGTCCATAACCTTTGAGCTTTTCGATATCAACACTAGTATCCCAGTCGTCAACCAAGTCATGCCCTAGATAAGGCTTCCAGTCTACAAATAACTGCTCATTAGGTTCTTGAACTAGTGAGCTGACAACGTAATCACCACGGTCTAAAGATTCACGATAATTATCTTCGTACTGCTTTTCTTCTTCAGTATTTAAGATACCTTCTGCGATGAGCTTTTGTGCATAAAGGGTACGTGTCGTTGGCAGTTTCTTGATAACCGCATACATCAATGGCTGAGTTGCTGAAGGCTCATCTGCCTCGTTGTGACCGTTGCGACGGTAGCAGAACAAGTCAATAATGATGTCTTTATCAAACTGATGACGATAGTCTAAGGCTAATTGAGCCGCGAAAACGACTGACTCAGGATCATCACCATTCACATGTAGGATTGGTGCATGTACCATCTTTGCGACGTCAGTACAATATTCGGTTGAACGAACATCTTCTTGACGGCTAGTGGTAAAGCCCACTTGGTTGTTGATAACGATATGCACAGTACCACCAGTGGTATAAGCACGGGTCTGTGACATTTGGAAGGTTTCTTGAACCACACCCTGTCCAGCAAAAGCCGCATCGCCATGGATAACGATCGGTAATACTGAGTTGCCACCCGTGTTGTCCAATGATGGCTGATCATTACGGCGCACTTGACGTGCACGTACTGAGCCTTGTAATACTGGTGCAACGATTTCAAGATGCGATGGGTTAAATGCTAAAGCCAAATGCGCTTCACCACCTGGTGTCATCACGTTAGATGAAAAACCATTGTGATACTTAACATCGCCTGAGCCTTTTTCTGGCTGCACTTTACCGTCAAACTCATCAAACAAGTCTGCAGGGTTTTTACCCAAAATATTGACCAACAAGTTTAGACGTCCACGGTGAGCCATACCAATAACCATCTCTTTTGTGCCATAGCCACCAGCACGTTGGATGATTTCATTGACTGCAGGTATGAAACTCTCACCACCTTCTAGACCAAAACGCTTAACGCCTGTATATTTACGCGCCAAATATTTTTCTAGACCTTCGGCAGCTGTTAGACGCTCAAGAATAGACAAACGCTTTTCTTTGTCAAACTTGATATAGCCTAGATTGCTTTCTACATACTCTTCCATCCAGCGTTTTTCTGTACTGGTGGTCACATGCATATACTCAATACCAATATGGCGGCAGTAAACACGCTCCATGATTTCGATAATTTCACGCAATGGCGCTTCATCTTTACCGATAACTAAATCATTGGTTGGGAATACAGTATCAAGGTCGGCTTCTGATAGGTTGTGATAAGCTAGAGTTAGATCTTCCACTTCTGCACGTGGATGTAAATCTAATGGATCTAGCTTGGCGCGGCGGTGACCACGGCGGCGGTATGCTGAAATGAGTTGCTGTACACCCATTTGCTTTGGATCAGTACAGTTGTCTGAATTGCTACTACTTGTACCGGTACTTTCGTTACTAGATTTGTTCGCTGTTTGATTGCGAGCAAGTAACAAAAATTGGTCTTTAATAGCATTATGCTGAGCATCATTTGACGATTTGTACTGTTCAAAGTACGCTTGCCAATCTGTGTCAACACTATCAGGGTCCGTTAGGTATTGCTCATAAAGAGCTTCTATATAGCTGGCATTATCGGCGGCCAGTTCAGTATGTCCTTGGTCCGCTTTTTCTTTGGTTATACTATTCATAATAATCGTCTATTTGATAGATAAATGAATGGAATCGTGCTTATTATGGTGTCAGTCGTTGTATGCTAGGCGTTCAGACAATTCGTCATACCCCATTGAATACTGTTCGATAAAACACTTTTATCCCTAAGTATTGCCGTCACTATAGAATATTGCTGTCATTGTCTAAAAGAGCAAGTAATGCTAAATAGTGATAACAAGTCTTATTGCAACACCTATGTTAAAAATAAATTTATTTGTGAATACTCAGTTTTCTGATCTGACTCGTTTCACAACATTAATTTATATATACTTCTTTTAGCCATAACCAATTCATCAATGATAAATAAATGGTCAATCTTTCAGCTAGCCTATAAACTGGCTATTATCGCTGAAATATCCGCTATTTGCTAACAAATCTTATCGTTTCAGATAAACATACATTGCTGTATAGAATACCATGACCGTTTTTTGGGATATAGTTTGTTTGTTCAATACTAAGTATTTACGTAATGAATATCTATTATCAATTATAGAAGCATCGTTATTGTATACATAACGTTTTATTGTATTAATGCAATAGCCCGTATAGATGCTACTTCTAATGTATTCGAAACAAACTTCGTAATATTTGATCAAGTTCAAGATGCAATTATACCAAACTTTACGTGTATCCGATTATATAGATTGACTGTTTATATAATATGTCTTCTTACATATGACCAACGTATCGCCCATACAGACTTACGGATAGACTAACGTCCTATTATTCACCAGTGTACCAGGCTTCTTTTTCTACCTGTCCGGTATGATTGTTCATTGCTACAGACAGAAGTACACTTCAAACAATAGTGATCAGAAAATTAACACTATTATAATCAGTGATTTTGACTAACAAAAACACCACCTAACGAATAGGTGGTGTTTTTTTGTGCGATCAATAATAATCAAGACAATTACAAACCATTAACCAGCTTGATCAATCAACATATTACGTAAATGACCAATCGCCTTAGTTGGGTTCAAGCCTTTTGGACAAACTGACACACAGTTCATGATACCGCGACAACGGAACAGACTAAATGGATCGTCTAAACGCGCCAAACGTGCTTGCGTGTCACCATCACGGCTATCGGCAACAAAGCGATACGCATGTAGCAATGCTGATGGACCTAGGAACTTATCAGGGTTCCACCAAAAAGATGGGCAGCTCGTTGAACAGCATGCACACAGAATACACTCATACAAACCATTTAACTTTTCACGCTCAGCAGGAGACTGCAAACGCTCAGTTGGCGGTGCTGGCTGATCATTGATTAAGTACGGATGTACTTTTTCGTATTGCTCGTAGAATTGGTTCATATCAACAACCAAGTCACGAACCACTGGCAAACCAGGTAACGGACGAACGGTTACTTTTTCTGGCAAAGTATTCATGTTGATTAGACATGCTAGACCATTTTTGCCGTTGATGTTCATGCCATCAGAACCACAAATACCTTCACGGCAAGAGCGGCGGAAAGTGATTGTTTCATCTTCTTTCTTTAGGCGTAATAGCACGTCAAGCAACATACGATCTGAATCAAGTAATTCAATCGTATAAGTTTGCATGCGTGGGGCTGCGTCCACATCAGGATCGTAGCGATAGATTTCGATGGTGCGAGTACCTCGGCTCATAATGCTAAACTCCACACGTAGGTGATGGCGGGCATACAAAGATTGCAACATGTGAGTGTTGGCTATTAATCACTACTGATAATTAAATATCGAATATCAATTAATAGCCTAGTAACACTCCTATGAGCATGTAGCTGGCGGTCACCTTTTTAATAAATTAATAAGGGATAAAACGTTTAAGCTTTCTGTTTATATCGAGCGCATAGTCTAAAATTAATAGACGCGAACTTTTGGTTCGATATAGTCAACAGTCAGTGGCACTTTGCGAACTGGTTTGTAAATGATACGGTTGCCTTCAGAATACCATAAAGTATGCTTCATCCAGTCGTGGTCATTACGGCCGTTTGGTGCGTAGTCATCATCTTCTGGACGATCATAATCAGAGACACTATGCGCGCCGCGGCTTTCGTGGCGGCTAGCGGCTGATACCATTGTCGCTTTTGCTACTTCGTATAGGTTTGCCACTTCGAACGCTTCGATACGAGCAGTGTTGAAGACTTGTGATTTATCACCCAAATGGATTTGTTCGACTTTCTCACCCAGCGCTAAAATTTTCTCAACGCCTTCATCCATCATGGCTTGCGTACGGAATACACTGGCATGTGTCTGCATAGTGGCACGAATCTCATCAGCCACGTCTTGTGCATTGTAGCCTGACGTTGATTGCTGCAATTTGTCTAAACGACCAACCGTGATGTCAAGTACATGCGGATCAAGTGGTTTGTAGTTATGATCGTTTTGATGGAACTCATCAACAATGTGCTTACCAGCAGCACGACCAAACACGACCAAATCAAGTAGTGAGTTAGTACCTAAACGGTTGGCACCGTGTACACTCACACAAGCGCACTCACCAATAGCATATAGGCCTTTAACAACGTTACCATTAGCATATAAACCGTCTTCATCAGTACCCGCTTCTAGATCCGGTACGATTACCTGACCATGAATAGTGGTTGGAATACCACCCATCATATAGTGAATGGTTGGGATAACTGGAATAGGTTCTTTAGTAATGTCAACGTTGGCGAAGTTTTTACCGATCTCAAATACTGACGGTAGACGCTTCATGATAGT
The DNA here is from genome assembly GCF_041431175.1 of Psychrobacter sp. Arc29. Classification (NCBI taxonomy): domain Bacteria; kingdom Pseudomonadati; phylum Pseudomonadota; class Gammaproteobacteria; order Moraxellales; family Moraxellaceae; genus Psychrobacter; species Psychrobacter sp. Arc29. The sequence continues at coordinate 353,183 of NZ_JASMRR010000002.1, forward strand.
GTCGACACCCAAATGCGTCATATCCATGACGATATGGTCGGCATTAGGGCCACAACCACGACCCTCTTTGATCTCTTGGTCCATAGAACGCGATACTAGATCACGTGGTGCCAAATCCTTAACGGTTGGCGCATAACGCTCCATGAAAGCTTCGCCATCTTTGTTACGCAAGATCGCACCTTCACCGCGGCAACCTTCAGTCAATAGTACACCTGCACCATGAACGCCCGTTGGATGGAATTGCCAGAATTCCATATCTTGCAGTGGGATACCAGCGCGAACTGCCATACCAATACCGTCACCAGTATTGATATAAGCGTTGGTAGAAGCGGCAAAGATACGACCTGCACCACCTGTTGCTAGGACAGTCACTGGTGCTTGGAATACCGCAACCGTACCTGTCTCTTGCTCAAGGGCGATAACACCGTTGATGTTACCCGCTTCGTCTTTGATCAAGTCAAGCGCGATCCACTCGATAAAGAACTCAGTACCTTGCTCTAAGTTTTTCTGATAGAGCGTGTGTAGCAATGCGTGACCTGTACGGTCAGCAGCAGCGCACGCACGTTGTACCGCTTTTTCGCCATAGTTCGACGTATGACCGCCAAATGGACGCTGATAAATCGTACCATCTTCGTTACGGTCAAACGGCATGCCCATGTGCTCAAGCTCATAGACTACCTTTGGCGCTTCACGGCACATATACTCGATAGCGTCTTGATCACCTAACCAATCTGACCCTTTTACGGTATCATAAAAGTGGAAGTGCCAGTTGTCATTGCTCATGTTGCCCAAACTTGCACCGATACCACCCTGAGCGGCAACCGTGTGCGAACGTGTTGGGAATACTTTGGTCAGGACTGCAACCTTCATACCCGCTTCCGCTAAGTGCAATGAAGCGCGCATACCTGAACCACCGCCACCAACGATAACTGCATCGTAGTTTAGGGTTTTAATATTACTAATGGTATTGTCTTGTCTAGTTGCCATTACGGTTTTCCTAATGCCTGTTAATGCTTATAAGTAAATGAAAAGCGTGTTTTAAAATCTTCTTACTGCAGGTTTAAAGGCTTTTATCTGGCCATCACATGCACTTATTAGAGAAGATGATATAACAGTCTTTGACCACTTAATTTGCATATCTATCGTTATACTGAACCAAACCCGCTCAACCTTGTTGCTCATTCAGCGACAATCTAAATAGTGGGCGCTGTTGGTCCAATGCTATGACTATTTTTGGCTATCAACGGACACTTTTAAACTACTCTATCAGCTGACATACCAGCTGCGCGCATCCGTTTTATATATAGATACTTATATCAATACTAAAGCTGGTCACTCAATGATTAAACAGCAACGACACTAAAGCCGTTACCCCAAAAAATCATGATGCCCCAAAATAGAAATACTAAAATAGCGATAATCATCGATGACTGTAGCACTAAACGTAAACCTGCTGCGCTTGAGCCCAGTTTGCCTGTCGTAATATAGTCAGTAAATACTGTCCACATTCCCACCCAAGCATGGCCAGCTAGTGCAAGTACAGCAACTAAGCTGAATAAACGCATTGGCAGGCTAGTCATGAATGATGACCACTCAAGGTACGTGACATCGCCATGGGTCAAAAAGAAGCCCAGCAACACCACACTATAAACGGCTAAAACAACAGCACTAATACGCTGAATAATCCAATCGCGTGAGCCTGAACCTGTCAGACCAGTAGCACTTTTGATTCCTGAATCATTTTTAATCATTAGAACATCACCCATATAAATGACGCGACAACTAAAATCGCTGCAATGACAAAACTGACCATAGAGGCAGTGCGGCCAGATTTTAGCTCTTCGTTCATGCCCATATCAGCAAATAAATGTTTGATACCCATCACGAAGTGATATGCGATGGCGGCAACAAATATCCATGCTAAAAAGCGCACAAGCACGTTGTCAAATACGGTCTCAAAACTCTCAGGCGATGCCAATGAGTTCTGTAATAGCCACAGCATTACAGGAATTAATAAGAATAAAATAATGCCAGAGATACGATGCAAAATAGAGGCGATTGCGATCGGTGAGCGATTAACGCTAATCACTTGGCTTAGAGGCAGATCAATAGGTCGGTTGCTTTTCACAGCGGGCATCCTTTTTGCGGTTATACTCCTGTATCTGCTATCAACGCTTGACAAAAATGGTGTCAGTTGAGCATCGAGCAACACACGAGACGAATAAAGTAAGGAAGAGCTAGCTGACTTCTTTTAGTTTGTGCTAAATATGAAGAAAGAATCATGTATATAAGGTATTGATAAGCTGTTTAGTGTCGCTTGTCGAGCTGACAGGCCTACAAAACAACCTATCTATTATACAACAAAGAAAATAAACATGAGTAAGATCGACTAACCAGTCTATTTTTATTGGTCGTATGAATAGCCAGACAACGTTAATATGTCTTCTCTATCAAAATAAACCTTGTGCTAAACACTAAATACTGGTGCTGAGCATCTAAAAATAGAGCGGTTAACAAGAACGTTTAAACCACAGAATTCGGTTTGGTTTATCGCAACACCAGACAATCGTAAATAAGCATGTATAAAGTAAGCTCTAAATAACACTATATCATGACCACTTATCAATTCGCACAAAGCTAGTGCCAGTTAATTCCTACAATTATAAAATGACTGGGCGATAATTACAAATTTATCCCTGAAGTAATAAAGACACACACTTAATTAACAAACAAATAGATATATGCAATACTGAATGTGGAAAACGCTTACCTCTGACAATTATGATCGACACTCAACTTGTCTACTACTCATGCCCTGTCTGTTTTTAGCCTCGTTTTTTACGAAAATTCTGTTGCGTTTTTGCGACAAACCCAAAAATATAACGTCAATATTGACGTTGTAAATATTTTTGATAAACAGAAAGTTTGGCGCAAAATAACCAATCAGACATATTTTGATACAAAAATTACAGCGAACAACCACCGCTAGGCCGTGCCAATTGGACCCACGGTCAATAAAAGTTTTTTCAAATCACAAGTAATTGCTGCTAATATACCTTGCGTATTAAACGAGTTAAGCACATTCTACCGTTTGACCAATGATGACGTGAGGTGTACGTCTGCAGTAATTTTATTCTAACAAATCAAAAACAATGGAGAGCAATTTATGGCTGATACTAATGCCAAACTAACCGTGAATGGTGAAGAATACGAACTTCCTATTATTGAAGGTACTTTAGGGCGCCCAGTTATCGATGTTGCTGCTTTGCAAGAATCAGGATTTTGGTCTTATGACCCTGGTTTCAAAGTAACTGCTCCTGTTGAATCAAAAATTACTTATATCGATGGTGGCAAAGGCGAATTATTACACCGCGGTTACCCTATCGACGAGTTAGCAAACCATGCTGAATACCTAGAAGTGGCGTATGCGTTGCTAAATGGCGACCTACCTAACGCTGAGCAAAAAGCCGATTTCTTTGAAAAAATTCGTGAACATACGGCTGTTCATGATCAATTGCGTAAATTCTTTGAAGGTTTCCGCCGTGACGCGCATCCAATGGCTATTATGGTTGGCGTCGTTGGTGCGCTATCAGCGTTCTATCATGACAACCTAGACCTCAGTAACGAAGAGCATCGTGAAATCACAGCTATTCGTTTGATTGCTAAGATGCCTACGCTTGCAGCGATGAGTTATAAATACTCACAAGGCGAACCGTTCATGTATCCGCGTAACGACTTTAGCTACGCTGAGAACTTCTTGTACATGATGTTTGCGACTCCTGCTGATGTAGACTATAAGACGAACGATGTCATCACTCGTGCAATGGACAAAATCTTTACTTTGCATGCTGATCATGAGCAAAACGCCTCTACGTCAACAGTACGCCTAGCAGGTTCTACTGGTGCAAACCCTTATGCCTGTATCGCTGCTGGTATTGCAGCCCTTTGGGGTCCATCACATGGCGGCGCAAACGAAGCTGTACTAGAGATGCTTGATGAAATCGGTACGGTTGAAAATGTACCTGAATTCATGGAAAAAGTGAAAAGCCGTGAAGTGAAGCTAATGGGCTTTGGTCACCGTGTCTACAAAAACTTCGATCCACGTGCAAAAGTCATGAAAGAGACTTGTGATGAGGTATTAGAAGCACTTGGTGTCAACGATCCTAAGCTTGAATTGGCAATGGCACTCGAAAAAATTGCTTTAGAAGACCCGTTCTTCATCGAGCGTAACCTATATCCAAACGTTGATTTTTACTCTGGTATTATCTTAAAAGCCATCGGTATCCCAACATCAATGTTTACGGTAATCTTTGCATTGGCTCGTACCTCAGGTTGGATCAGCCATTTGTTAGAGATGCACAGCGCCCCATACAAGATCGGTCGCCCACGCCAGTTATATACTGGTGAAACGCGCCGTGACTTTGTGAAAGTTGAAGACCGTAAGTAAGCAAAAATAGTATCTTTATAATAAAAAATCCCGCCATCGTGCGGGATTTTTTATTGTTCTAGGATAGATGCTATTGAATATATTTAATCCAATTATTGGCAAACTCATTACTATGAGTATCATTCAAACTGTTATTGAAACTCTTTCAAAGTCTGTTCATATTTAGCAATCTGCTCGTCATACCCTTTAATCGTATCGTTGAATTTGGTCATGAGCATTTCAAACTCTTGCTGCTGTTGTTGCTTCATTTGCTGCATATCCACCACTTGCTGCGCTTCTATTTGCTCCCATACTTGGTGCTGAATAATCAACCGAGCCAGCGCGGGGCTTTTTGCACTGACCCTTCCTGCAATCTCTGCATGCTCAAACAGCTGAGGTACTAAGGTCGCTATATTGATCAGCGTATCAGAATCCTCTGCACTGAGTGGCGTAGTCACAGGCTGATATAACGCTTCCATCGTTTGCTGATAGCGCTCGATGATCTGCTCTTCGGTCAGTATGACAGGCTTACGTGGCTCAAGGCTGATACGCTTTAATACAGTCAGATCACGCTCACCCACTTCGGTACTTGTATTTATCTCTGCATCCAAACCTTCCTCACTGGTAGCGTTAGCTTCTACTGGACTATCAGCTGGTAATGGTTCGGAATTGGCGCCATTCGCATTTTCTGTAAGAGTAGCTGAATCGTTAGTCGCCTCACTCAGTAATAGTGACTCTTCGCTATCTGAAGCATCTGCCGCTTGCAGTGACTCATACTCTGCTTGTAGTCGACGCTGTAGCCCTTGCGCTTGCGCAACGTATATAGGTTGAAACTGCTCTATACGTGCCGCAGCAGAATCACTTCGCTGCATAGGTTGACTGTCCTCTGCGCTTGTTTTTTCAGTTGTCTGAGTCTCATCTGGTACAGGCGGTGCGTCAGCTTGCTGCTGACAGCCGGTCAGAAATAGTATGCCCGTTAGCGCTACTGCAGCCAGAGCTGAGCTAGCAGAAGTATCGATATTAGGCTTTACTGGCAAAAGTCGAAGCATGAGAGTACGTATCCTTTAATAAAGCAAAAATATAAAAAGCTAAAATGGTGTCGGGCTGGCGCTATTTGATTACCGTCAGAGACCTTGCTGACCTATCAGTCATGATAGAAGCATAATATCGATTAGTAGCTCACCTCATATATCAGACAAAAACTAAGCGCTAGAAGCGTGATTGGTACTTTTTACGTCAGTGAGAGGATTCACAGTCAAAAATGGTATACAGGCCTCTAAATCTTGGCAATCTTGTCCGCGCTGACTACGGACAAAATAATCTTGAACCATGCGCGCCTGCTGCTCGATACCATATTTAAAAAACGACTTGCCTGTCTCTAGTACATAATCATATCGCCGATCGATAAGGGTACCGCGCACGACTTTCAATCCTTGCTGTAGCTGCCACACGTGAGTGAGCTCGTGAATGAGCCAGCTCTGCTTGCCCAGCGAGGCTACACTGAAATCATCGATCCAATCGGCTGGATTAAAGTAAATATGACCATTCGGACTTACCGCATAGTTTTTTAGGACCCACCAGGTGGTTTTTAGTCGTACTTCATCTAATCTGAGACTGTCACCAAACACCGAGCGCGCCAACGCAATCTCACCAACTGTCAGACAACGCGACTGCTGCTTTTTTGCGCTACTGCGTGAATATCGATTAAGCAAACGCTTGAGAGATTGTCCAGACATCGTCAATGTAATACCTTATATTTGCTAGGCTGGTGATAATAAATGATATTTGATCAACCATTTTGATCGTTACCATTGCACCATTAATATGGATGAATCATTAAAACTAAAGTGCTGGGGACATAAGCTATACGCTTCGTTAGCTTTCATTAACATATTTTTGCGTTAGCCTAGCGTGTATTGTTTATAGCAAGTACCCTATTTATAAATTAGCCTACTTTGACTGCTGATGTCTAATACTCATTGTCATGGCGAAATTATCATGGCGAAGTTGCTGCGAGAATCATGCCAAGCAAACAAACGCTTTTCACTTCAATAGAAATGATAACTGTAGACTAGTATGTCGTTGTTTAGATTTGACTATAAAATCTCTCAATGGCCGCCATTGTAGACAATAGACCGTTTTTTAATTTTTCAATAGAGAAACTTATGCCGCCTAACTTTCATGCCGACACCCCTCTTGCTCAGCGTATGCGCCCTGCTTCTCTCGCTGCTATTATTGGTCAAGAGCATCTTCTGGCCACTGGCGCACCTTTACGGCGTTTGGTCGAGCAAGGGCATCTGCCCTCTATTATTTTGCACGGCGAAGCAGGTATCGGTAAGACGACAATTGCGATGTTATTGGCTGATGCGGTTAATAGACCTTTTCACGCACTCTCAGCATTGAATACTGGGGTCAAGCAGTTGCGCGAGGTCTTGGATAGTAAAGACTCACTGGCATTTGAGTCACCTGTGGTATTTATCGATGAGATTCATCGTTTTAATAAGGCGCAGCAGGATGCATTATTGGGCGCGGTAGAGTCTGGTGATATTACGCTGATTGGCGCCACCACAGAAAATCCCTCATTCAGTGTGAATAACGCGCTCTTGTCACGTTGCCAAGTGTATCGTTTAGAGCCGTTAACGCCTGAGCAAATCAGCGCGGTATTAAAACGGGCACTCACGGAAGACCATGTACTCAAGAAACTCACCATCGACTTGCAAGCACAAGATACTATCAGCCAACTGGCTCACGGCGATGCAAGAAAGGCGCTAAATTTATTAGAACTGGCGATTCAAACAGCGGATACCAAGCAGTCACCGATTATCATCGATGACGAACTGGTCAGCCGAGTGGCGCAGACGGCGTTGGTACGTTATGACAAAGATGGCGAGCAGCATTACGATATTATCTCAGCTATGATCAAATCAGTACGTGGCTCAGATCCTGACGCAGCGCTTTATTGGATGGCGCGGATGCTCGTTGGCGGCGAGCCTGCCGATTTTATTGCTCGCAGATTGGTAATTTTGGCCAGTGAAGATATCGGCAACGCCAATCCAAACGCCCTACTTCTTGCTGATGCAGCCTTGCGCAGTGTGCAATCCATCGGTATGCCAGAAGCACGTATTATCCTAGGGCAAGTCGTGGTCTATTTAGCCACCAGTGCAAAGAGTAACAGCACTTATAAAGCAATCAATGCAGCGATGGCGTTGGCAGAAAAAGATGCCTCCCCTGTACCGCTACATCTGCGTAATGGCGTAACCAAATTGATGCGTAATCAGGGCTACGGTCAAGGGTATGCTTACCCGCACGATTATCCTCACCACTACTACCCTCAGAGCTACTTACCAGATAATTTGGTTGGTACGAGCTTTTACGAGTTTGCAGATAATCAACGCGAGCAGCATAGCAAACAGTTTATGGAGTGGTTAAAAAGCCAAGCCGCTAGTAATGACTAAAACCAGTAACGACCAAAAACAGTAACGATCAAAAGCATTGCCTAACTTTGCAAAAAAGATTGAGAAGTGACACGTATGAGCCATTAATAATATTTAACCCTGTTTTTAAAAGACTAAGCGTGATAGTTCAGCTTTGTGTCAGCACGCTGGGATAAAAACCGTTAAAATGTATTTAGAATGATATATAAAAGTCATGAACTACTTCTATATTTGATTACTGTGATGGTCATGTGATTTGCTCAACAGCAACAGCGCGTGATACCAACTACTGCTACAATAGGCAGACAACACTTTATATTCCAAATCACACATATTTATTAATAATAAAATATTGAGACTTACTATGAGTTTAAATACGATTCCTGAGATTATCGAAGACATTCGTGCCGGAAAAATGGTCATCTTGATGGATGATGAAGACCGCGAAAACGAAGGCGATATCATCATGGCAGCGACGCATGTTCGTCCTGAAGACATTAACTTTATGATCACCCACGCGCGTGGCTTGGTGTGCTTAACGCTATCACAAGCGCGTTGCCAGCAATTGGCACTACCGCTGATGTCAGATCGCAATGAAGCGAAATTTAGCACCAACTTTACGGTGTCGATTGAGGCCGCTGAAGGCGTCACCACGGGTATCTCTGCTGCTGATCGCGCTCGTACCATCCAAGCAGCTGTCTCATCGGCAGCAAAGCCAGAAGACATCGTGCAGCCTGGGCATATTTTTCCAATCATGGCACAAAACGGCGGTGTTCTGCACCGTGCAGGCCACACAGAAGCGGGTTGCGATTTATCTAGACTAGCGGGTTTAGAGCCTGCAGCAGTGATCGTAGAGATTATCAACGCTGATGGCACCATGGCACGCCGCGATGATCTTGAGATATTTGCCAAAGAACATAATATCAAAATGGGTACGATTGCTGACCTCATCAACTACCGTATTGCCAATGAGCAAACGGTAGAAGAAGTTGAAACTCGTCCTTTTGAGACCGAGCACGGTACGTTTACGTTGCATCGCTTCCGCGAGTTTGGTGCTGAAGAAACTCATTTAGCATTGGTCAAAGGTGATGTGAGCGAAGGCGTCAGTACCGTACGTGTTCATGGCTTCCATCCACTGCGTGATTTATTCGCTGCCAAAAATGACATGACAGGCCGTAGCGGCTGGAGCGTACAGTCAGCATTAGAAGAGATCAGCGCCTCAGAGCGCGGTGTCTTGGTCTGGGTTGGTAATCATCAACCGGTCGATCTTGGGGATGCACTAGAGCAAGCCGCGAATAATGAATCGCAATCGACCATCACCCAGCAGCCTTATCGCAGTATCGGTGTCGGCGCACAGATACTACGTCATTTAGGCGTTCGTGATATGCGTCTATTGTCATCACCTATGAAGTTTTATGCGTTATCAGGTTTCGATCTAAATGTCGTAGATTTTGTGCAGGCACCGCAAGACAACTAAACCTATTTAAAAGATTGACTAATAAACAGTCATAAAAAAAGGCATGCTAATATGACATTAGCGTGCCTTTTTGTTTTTAACAATTGATTAGATTAGGTAAAGCTTTATCTAAAATTCAGGGGTATGACCAAATTTTGCCTCTAATGCTAGTAAACGCGCGCGCTCTTCTGCCGTCCACGGTAACTTACCTTTCCCATCACTATCGAGACGCACTACGACGGCATCAGCGGTCGCAACGATTTTGTTTTGTGCTGTACTATAGTAGCTATATTCCATCGCAATACTGGTATTGCCCAGACGCTGGCAGCGAACGCCCAATAACAAAGTATCAGGATAGGTCACTGGATGCAAATACTGGCAGCTCGACTGTGCCAAGACGGTGACCATACTGCCATCGAACATATCTAACGCGTGCAAATAACCAATGCGCGCTGACTCAGAATAACGATAATACACCACGTTATTTAAATGATTAAAGGCATCCATCTCGCCCCAATGAATCGGCTGATAATGAATGACTGGGTAATGCGCCAGTACTTCAGGTCGATCGATTGCCACCTCAGACATAAAATCTGGCTTTTCACTCATATTGGTCATAACTTACCTTGTGTCTCATGTTGTCTATATATAGTTGTTTCGAACCGTATCGATTAAGGTTGTGGCTTATCCAAAATCTGTGTGGTTAATAACGGTGTTGGCTTAGGAGCGTTGGCAATAAGTTGGTCAAGCCAGACAATGACCTCTGGTATGTCACTAGGCGAGTTCATGGTTTCTAAATTATTTTCTGCGCCAATTGATTTTTTGTCTACTGGTGCTATTCCAATGGCGCCAACTTGCGCGGGGTTTTTGCCATTGCTAATCGATGATTTAGGTAGTAAAGTTTTTAGCTGTTTACGCGCTTGGGTCAAATAATTGATCAATTGATCCTGCTCGCGCATATTGCTCGCTTGACTTGCCAGATTCAATGTCATGATAACTTCATGAATCGTCAATTGTCTACGCGTCAATATCATGTCGTTACGCGCTGACGTTTGAGCAGGTGGGTTCGCGACTGCTCGCTTCTGACCACCCTCAGTCGCTGCATCAACCAGCTCTCGGCGCTGAATATCAGCACCCTCGTAGCTGCCGAGGCGCTCATGACTATGCAAGAACTCTTGAATGTTTTGAATCGCAAGATTTTGTATTTGCCATGGGCTAGGTTGTGAGCTTTGCGCTTGTAGTCTTTCGATATCTTTGAGCAAACTTTGCTTGATTACGACGGTCAATGCAGGTGCAATCTCATTGCTGCTTTGCGCCAACTGCCAATGCAAACCTCGCAACAACTCGATCGCGGCACTATCATTGTTGTCTGCTAGCAATCTGTCAGCGGCTTTTATTTGAATACGTAGTAAATCTAGCTGGTTTTGCGCTTGGCTACTGGCTTTGACTCTAGGCTCTGGTAGGGTCTGCTGGCTCATGGCAAATAAACGATCGTCCATCTCGTTTAGGCGACTGACAACCTGCTCATTGCTCTGCAAGCGCTCGTTGACACTGTGCTGAAAACGCTGCTGACTAATATAGAGCCAGAGTAATGCCGCGATAAGCAGCAAGATGAACAACCACTGCATCCGCAGCAGCAAGATATTTGCTTGCCGGCGCTGCTGTATAGCAGAAGGATCCTTAGATAAAGACTCAGAATTCATTGGCATAAGACAGTACCGTGATGGGTAGGTATAAACATATTTAAATCAAATAGAAATTATGAAACTAGGGCCTGTCCCCAATTCGAACGTTGGTCACTAAATGGGCTAAAAATGGCTAAATCTTTGACAAACAGCGTCAAATAGCTGGTCAATATCTCGATATTGTCTTCACTACTTTCCTTGTTTGCCTATGATTTATCTCATTTTTATCACCATTTTTAAAATAGGGACACGCCCTAAGTATTGGCAGTAATAGCTGATAGAATGGTGTCTGGTGCCAAATCTTCTACACGCCAATAGCTCAGGCGCTGCGCTGCAACCATATTTGCTAAGCGCTCCCCCAATACGACATAAGAAAAGTCGGCTAGTGTGAGTGGCAAATTATCTCTTGCATCACTCATTATGTCATTACTACGTTTTGGTTCTGACATTTTTTCTTTTGCACCTTGGACGATGCTCGTCCAATGCTCAAAAGCAGCGCCACTACTCACGACGACGATAGGTTTTTTCGCGGTATCCGCTATTTTATGATACGAATGAAAATCTTTTTGCCACTGCTGATACTGAGTCGTTGCCTCGGTAGGCATCGAGCGCTCATACCACGCAATACTATCGATATGTACACCGCGTGCTTGTAAGGTATCGACCAATAAGCGTCGTCCGCCCAGTCCGCGCCATATCAGCAGCTTATCACCCGCCTGTAAACGCTCTATTTCAGGCATTGCTAGCATACCTTCATTATTGGCAACTTCAGGCTGTCGCACTTGGTAGTTTGCCGCGTCTATATTGGCTTGAGTCAATGCCGTAGCGGTTGCTTGACCCACTGCAATGATTTGACTTGGTGCTACCAAAACTTCAGAAGCTATATTGGCTGCTTTATTGTCCGCTTTCGCATGACTACTATCGTCATGCTCACTGTGCACAAGTGACTGCCAAACATTCAATCCCGAAGTGGCCGCCGTTGGGCTTACGATGACCAGAGCCTTATATTCACCTGCTAGCCACGCACGCATCAGTGTTAGGTCGTCGTCAGTTGTTGGACGCGGTTGCAACGTCAACATCGGTATCTCAACCACCGTGAATCCTGCTGCTTGCAAATGACTCGTTAATGGCGCAGCGCGTGCTATCGGTCGTGTATTGATGACAATTTTTGGCACTGACCCATCAGTCGATTGATTTTTATGAGTATACCTAGCTTTAGTTGACGTTGATGACATAGATGTACCACGACAAAAGGCTTGTAGAATGGACTGAATCATCGACCAAACATTGGATATGTGGATCAATGACTCAGTATGACAAAGCGAATACGTTACTCAGCGTGATAAATCGCTGACAAGATAGAACCTGCACCATCAGCAAGTAGTATATTGGCAACATCAATACCGAGCTGATTTGCCTGCGCCTCTTGCTCGTCTTGTGTACCAACCAATGTCACTCGCTTTTCTGCTTTTAACAGCTTACTACCATCCGCTTGACCCACTCGACCACGTAACCACAATACATTGCCGTTATCGTTATTGCCGTTTTCACCATTGTCATCGTTATTAGCGCTAGTTTCATCAGCCATTTGCAACACTGCGTAGGCTGCAATCGGGACTTGGCAGCCGCCCTCCAAGTGGCGGTTCAGCGCGCGCTCAGCGATAAGGCGAATACGCGCTTTATCATCGTTCAGCGGTGCTAATAGTTTTAACACCTCGACATCACCTTCACGGCACTCAATGGCTAACGCACCTTGACCGACTGCGGGCAAGCAGGCATCAATATCTAGCTGCCCACGTATCCGCTCATCTAATTCAATACGCTGCAAGCCACTGGTCGCCAAGATAATGGCATCATAATCACCAGCATCTAATTTGCCCAAACGCGTACCAACATTACCGCGCAAGGTTTTGATCTGTAGATCTGGGCGGTAGGCTTTGATCTGACATTGACGACGCAAACTTGAGGTTCCAACAACTGCGCCTTGCGGCAATTCATCAATACTATTATAAGTATTTGAGACAAAAGCATCAGTTGGTGAAGCACGCTTACAGTAGACACCTAGCGTCAAGCCTTCAGGCAGCTGCATCGGTACGTCCTTTAGCGAATGTACCGCAATATCTGCTTGCTTGTCATACAATGCTTGCTCAAGCTCTTTGACAAATAAACCCTTACCGCCAATTTTGGCCAAAGGTGTGTCCAAAATCTTGTCACCCTTAGTGACAATTTTTAGTAACTCAATTGTCAACTCAGGATAGAGCGCCAATAAGCGATCACGAATATGCTCCGCTTGCCATAGAGCCAAAGGACTCTGACGCGTGGCGATGGTTAATGTAGTCAAAGCAGGTTGCTGCGGATTGCTCATAAAGGGCCTCAATAAATTCGATACTATAATCTCAATGCTACAATGTCAGTGCCAAGTTGGTGCTAAGCGGGTGGGAAAACTTGCCACAAAAAATGGTCGACTCACATCAGAGATAGTAAAAGCTGGCGCAAAAAATACCCCTATTTAAGCATAAATAAGGGTTTGATGATATGGGATGATTATGTCGCTCTGAAAACATCCTATTACATGCTTTGAATTTTGTCACGTAAGGCTGGCAGATGACGACGACTCACGGCTAACGTCTCATCAATTCCTTTAAAACGTATCTGATATTGTCCAGCGTCTAGGGTTTCTAAAAAATCTAAAAAGTTCAGATTGATAATGGCGTTGCGATGCACACGGAACAAACGATCGTCAAACTCTCGCTCTAGCTCTTTTAGGGTCTCATCAATCAATACAATGCCATCTTTGTGACGTACTTTGACGTATTTTTGATCTGCCGCAAAATAATAGATATCTTTAAGTTTAATCAGCTCTACACCGCGGTGAGTACGAGCAGCAATATGCTCGCGTATCGGACGCGCCGTTGGATTTGCAAGCTTGCGAATTTCATTCAATTGCGCCGCGTTTAGGTTTTTTGCTTTGTTCAGTGCTTCTAATAGCTCGTCTTTGTTTGCCGGCTTCAACAGATAACCGATTGCATTGGCTTTTAGTGCCGCTATCGCATAATGATCGTAAGCGGTGACAAATATAATGGCTGGTGGATGATCAAGTTTGTCCAGCTCTTTGGCACAGCGCACCCCATCCATCTCAGGCATACGAATGTCTAATAATATAATGTCAGGCTGCTGAGTTTTTACGGCGACAATAGCTTCTGCCCCTGTGGTAGCTTGAGCAACCACCTCATGACCTGACTCCTGTACGATTCTGACCAAACGCTCACGCGCTAAAGGCTCATCATCACAAACTACGATACGCATGTAAACTCCCACCTCAAATTCTACTGAATATGTTTCGATGGTATGACGAATGTACTGGCCAGTTCAATATGGTGAAATTTTCTGCATCATATTTTTTTATAGTAACCACTCATTGTCAATAATTGCCGGATAAAAATTGCAATAACCATGTAGATATAAAAGATAATGCAATAAATATGCCATAACATATTACTATGAGAACATAGTGTCTAAGAACATCATAAAAAATGGCAAAAGAGGAAAGATTATAAGCTGACATCTTGTAAGGGATAGTCAATAATGGTAGTGATGTGGTTACCAGTAACCGTGCTTTGAATATCAGCACTTTGGCCAAAGTACGCGCGTAATCGATCCGCTTGAATATAAAAATTCATATGCTGACGCAAATCATGGTTAATGATTAAGGTCTTTTTGGGAAGTTCAACGTCGATCTGAATAGTCACTCTGTGCTGCTGCCAAGTGACTTTAATATTAAAATAAATGGTTTCAGTGGTCATCTCAACCACATTGAGTAGCATTTTCTCCAACACGCTTTGTAAGGTTAACGCCGTAATCACCATGTCATACATGATATCTTCATCAGGCAAATCCCAATGGACCTCGAGTTTGTCTGCCAAACGACTAGACTCAATCGCTAAATAATGCTCACATAGCGCCACTTCTTCTTCAAAACTAATCTCACGTTCACCGCTAAAACTGGCTCGATATAAGACCGAAACGTTTTGTAATAAAGCAGAGGCTTTTGGTGGATCAGACTCAATGAGTGAGACCAGTGTGTTGATAGTATTAAAGAAAAAATGAGGGGCAGTGCGAGCTTTGATTAAGTCATTTTGTGCGGTCAACTTGTATTCAAACGACAGCTTGAGCGCATTAAGCTCACGGTGGCTACGCAAAAAGTACAGCAAAAACACAATGGTAAAACCGCCCGTCAGTACGGTATTGAAGAACAAATTGGTCATAAAAGTTTGACGGTTATATTCCATCAAACCCATATTGATCAAAATTAAAACCACCAAAGTCATAGAAACTGTAGCGGCAAACATCATTAGCATGACGATACGCACACTTACACTAGGTATACTGGCATTTTTGAAAACAGGACGTAGATAATCTACCAAATATAGCGATGGAATAACAGTCAGTGCATTCTGTAGCACTCGAGAAAAAAACTTGATAATAAAATCAGACCAACTTGACAGACCATGACGCTCAATCACCGTGAGAAACAGTGACCAAAAAGCAATATATGTCAGCCACTGCCAAGGCCTCATGATCTCCATGAGTTTTGGAATAAAAAACTCTAAGCGCTTAGCTAGTAAGGCAACCTCATCATTTGCTATACTCGAGTTCTTATTCTCTTGACTTGTCTTGTACCGATATGAACGCCAATTCTTCAAACCTTAGTAATCCCGAATCAAGTAAAAGTTCATCTGTTGCTGATTCTAGCACGAATGTCTCAGTAACAAACAAAGATGCACAAAATAGCCCTGCCAGCACTCAGGGCCAGCAGATGTGGGGCGGACGCTTCAGTGAAGCGACAGACAGCTTCGTGGCTGCCTTTACCGCATCTGTTGACTTCGACCAACGTTTTGCTCGTCACGATATTCAAGGGTCGATTGCCCATGCAACGATGCTCAAAGAATGCGATATCTTGACTGCTGATGAAGTATCTACCATTATCGACGGTCTTCATCAAGTATTACAAGAGATCGAAGCAGGCGAGTTTAACTGGTCAATCGCCCTCGAAGACGTGCACATGAATGTCGAATCACGCCTCACTGATATTATAGGCGCTGTTGGCAAAAAACTACATACAGGGCGTAGCCGTAACGATCAGGTCGCGACTGACATTCGTTTGTGGTTGCGTGAAGAAACCGATAACATTATCGAACTACTCGTACGCTTACAAAGCGGCTTGCTTGATCTGGCTGATCAACATACTGATACTATTATGCCTGGTTTTACGCATTTACAAACCGCACAGCCTGTCAGCTTTGGTCATCATGTAATGGCGTGGTTTGAGATGTTGTATCGCGATACCGAGCGCTTGGTTGACGCCCGTCGCCGTATCAACCAGATGCCCCTTGGTAGCGCCGCACTCGCTGGCACGACGTTCCCGATCGATCGTACCATCACCGCTGAGCTATTGGGTTTTGAAGGTATTTGTCAAAACTCGCTAGATGCGGTCTCAGATCGTGACTTTGCGATTGAGTTCACCTCAGCTGCCTCTATTCTTATGATGCACATGTCACGTATGAGCGAAGAGATTATTCTGTGGATGTCAGCGCAGTTCAACTTTGTGCAGATACCAGATCGCTTCTGTACTGGCTCATCAATCATGCCACAAAAGAAAAACCCAGACGTGCCTGAGTTGGTACGCGGTAAAGCGGCACGTGTCTTTGGTCAGCTGATGACATTACTCAGCCTGATGAAAAGCCAGCCACTCGCCTACAACAAAGACAACCAAGAAGATAAAGAGCCTTTGTTTGACTGTGTCGATACACTGACAGGCTCACTACTTGCCTTTGCTGATATGCTACCTAACATTGTTCCAAACAAAGAAAGTATGCGTGCTGCGACAATGAAAGGCTATGCCACTGCTACCGACTTAGCAGATTATCTGGTACGTCAAGGCGTTGCATTCCGTGATGCGCATGAAGTCGTGGGTAATGCGGTTGCACTGGGCATCAAAGAAGGCGTTGATCTCAGTGACTTGTCATTGGCACAATTGCAGCAATTCAGCGATGCCATCGGTGATGATGTCTTTGACTATCTCACGCTAGAAGGCTCACTAGCAGCCCGTGACCATTTGGGCGGTACTGCACCAAACCAAGTCAAGCAAGCAGTAGTCAACGGCCGTGCTCGCTTAAAAGCCTTTGCCTAATCAGACTGTTTTGAGACAAAGCTAACTTATCGCTATATATCTGACACCCGCTATTGACGCGGGTGTTTTTTATTTATAGTCAATCCCCTATAAAAGAGCTACCGCGTTAACCTCACTTGAAGTATCACAGTTACATCTGCGCTCGGTTGCCTTGTATCTCTTTTAAACTGAATTAACTATAACTTATTATCAGCTACCCGCCCTTTTTCGCGCTTGTTCTGTCTGCATGATATGAAACGATAAATCAGAATAAAGGTAAGACCTACTGATAACATCCTGTAGATTTGTGTCTGTTTAATAAGAGACACGAGATACCCTTTGCTAAATTGACCAAGACCGTTATCATAGGCTCATATCATTACTCAAATTCACCACTTAATAGAATAAATAAGGAACACCTGATGACTGAGACTTTTAACCCCCAAGCCAATACCGTGTTTTGCCGCAAATATAAGCAAGAACTGCCAAAAATGCCGCATCCACCCTTCCCTAATAAAAAAGGCCAAGAGCTGCAAGAAACCGTATCTGACAAGGCATGGAAAGAGTGGCTAGAACATCAAACCATGCTCATCAATGAGAACCATTTGAGCATGATGGATCCTGAAGCCAAAAAATTCTTAACCGAGCAGCGTGATAAGTTTTTGGATAATGAAGACTATGAGCGCGCCCAAGGCTGGACACCAGAAAGCTAGTCTTAGCTCACGCCATAGCCATAAAAAACGCGCTTACTAGAGCGCGTTTTTTGATGATAAGACGGTAGCATTTGGGCGCTATCAGTCGTCATTACTCTCTAGTGATTCAAAGTCAGCGACTGACATCGTGCTCACTTGGCGAGCAGCCAAACGATCATTGGCTTCTTGCACCGCTTTTTCGACCATGGCGTAGTCTGAATGGCGTACATCTTGACCACTGATATAGTTAATAACCAGCTCGGCCACGTTTTGTGCATGATCACCAATACGTTCAAGCGAGCGCAAAATCCACATGATATTGATGACCTTTGAGACTTGTCTTGAGTCTTCCATGATATAAGTCATCAACGCGCGAATGGCCGACTGGTATTCGTTATTGACCACACTGTCATTGCGCATGACTTCAAACGCTTGCTCAGCATTCGATTGACTAAAGGCTTCTAGCGCGTTGTTGAGCATCAGTCTTACCTGATTACTCAAGTGCTGTACCTCAGCATAGCCGTAAGACGATTTGCCTTGTGCCGCGATTCTGTTTGCCATTTTTGCGATTTTTACGGCTTCATCACCAATACGCTCCAAATCTACCACGCCTTTACTGATCGACATGACTAAACGCAAATCTCCTGCGGCAGGTTGACGCTTAGCAACCAACAATAAGATATGTTCATCGAGCTCAACCTCCATTCGGTTGATATCAAAGTCCATCTCGATGACCTCTTGCGCCAGTGTCTCGTCTCTATCAATAAGTGCATGAATCGCTTTGGCCACTTGGTTGGCAGCACTATCACCCATGTATAAGAACAAACGGATGGCTTCATCAAGATCTTGGTCAAAACTTTTGGAGATATGCTTATCACTTTGCATAAGAGGGATTCCCTGAAATCTATATTTTGGTGACGCGATGTGCTTATTGAGTAATACAAATCGGCTAAAAGTATCCTATCCGGCACTCTATTTGAACCGACTTCAGTACTAATTAATCAGCCCTAGCCATAGCGACCAGTAATATAATCTTCTGTCGCGGTTTGGGTCGGTTTGGTAAAGATCTGATCGGTCTCACCCATCTCGATCATATCGCCCAGATACATATAGACGGTATAGTCTGATACCCGCGCCGCTTGCTGCATGTTGTGGGTGACGATGGCGATGGTATAGTCGTTTTTGAGATCTTCTATCAGATCTTCGATAGCGCCTGTCGAGATCGGGTCAAGTGCAGACGTTGGCTCATCGAGCAGCAATACTTCAGGTTTGGTCGCGACACTACGGGCGATACACAGACGCTGCTGCTGACCACCTGATAATGACAGACCTGATGCTTTTAGTTTGTCTTTTACTTCTGGCCACAATGCTGATTTTTTTAGTGCCCACTCCACACGCTCATCCACTTCGCTTTTGCTGAGCTTTTCATAGAGTTTGACGCCAAAGGCAACATTGTCATAGATAGACATCGGGAACGGCGTTGGCTTTTGAAACACCATACCGACTTGCGCGCGTAGCAAGTTGACATCGACGTCTTTGCCTAAGATGTTTTTACCATCAAGGTTGATAGCACCCTCTGCACGCATCCCTGGATAGAGATCATACATACGGTTAAAAGTACGTAGTAGCGTCGATTTACCACAACCTGACGGACCGATAAAGGCGGTCACTTTCTTTTCTGCGATATCAATATTGATGTTTTTTAATGCCTGAAAATCATCATAATAAAAGTTAAGATCGCGAACTTCCATTTTTGCTTTAGGCATATTTTTGGGAATATCATGAATACTTTGCTTATTAAACTCAGCAGTATTTGGTTGCTGTGATTGCGAGCTTTTAGACATGGTTCTATTTAACAGGCTGTCTGTTGCATTATTAAAGCGATCAGCAGTCGTTTCTGTGCGGACCTTGCTTGCGACATCATTCATAATATTATCCAACCTAGCTTAGTGTATTTCATATAAGTATAAGTAAATGCTTGGTATCTATGCAGCAATATCGGTCTTTATTTGACCTGACCTCGATTGCCGATAAATCTTGCCAGAATATTCAATACCAAGACAGATGCTGTAATCAGCAGCGCTGCTGCCCACGCCAATGTATGCCAATTATCATAAGGACTCATCGCAAACTGATAAATGGTATTGGGTAAGTTGGCAATCGGCTGACCCATGTCGGTACTGAAGTACTGGTTGTTCAGCGCCGTAAATAGCAACGGTGCTGTCTCACCAGTGATGCGAGCAAATGCCAATAACACCCCTGTCGTCAATCCCGCTTTGGCAGCTTTGACCGTCACTTGCGTGACCATTTTCCACTTGGGTGTACCAAGTGCATAAGCGGCTTCACGCAAGCTATTGGGCACCAGATTCAGCATGTTTTCAGTGGTACGTACGACAACTGGGATGACAATCAGTGCCAATGCCAATGCGCCTGCCCAACCAGAGAAACTTTCGCCTTTTACCATTAAAGCATATATAAACAGACCAATGACAATTGATGGTGCTGATAACAAGATATCGTTCAAGAAACGGGTCACTTTGCCAAGCATGCTGCCTTTAGAAAACTCAGATAAATAAATACCAGTCATCAGGCCAATAGGCGCACCAATAAATAATCCTGAAAACGCCAACATTACCGAACCGACGATCGCATTGCGTAAACCACCCGGGCTCATAGGCGGCGGTGTATCAGCGGTAAAGATTGGCAGCTCTACCATCCCTTGAAAGCCTTCAACAAACAGTGTCACCAAAATCCATGACAACCAGAATAGACCAAACACCATCGCTGACATGGCAAAGCCTAAACCCAGCTTGTTGGTCCAGCGGCGCTTGTTGTACAAGCTTTTGTTATAACGCCCAGCACTGCTTGGCTTCGTAGACATTGGCGCATTCATCACATTGTTTGCAGGCATACTATTTATTTCCCATATCTTTTATCAATATCTATCAAGGTCTCATAAGTCCTTCTCAGACTTATCGATTACCTGCTTTGTGATCCATGCGCATGAGCATCAATTTGGCCAAAGACAGTACAATGAAGGTGATGACAAACAAGATTAAGCCTAGATGTAGTAAAGATGCCAAATGTAGCTCGCTCGACGCTTCGGCAAACTCGTTGGCCAATGCCGAGGTGATGGTCACACCAGAAGTAAATAGGCTTGGGCTGATATTGAACGCATTACCGATTAAGAAGGTCACTGCCATCGTCTCACCCAATGCACGACCAAGACCCAAGATTACGCCACCAACGACACCAGCTTTGGTATAAGGCAGAATAATCTTGAACATGACTTCCCATGTCGTCGCACCCATACCGTAAGCGGATTCTTTGAGTAGATCTGGCACGACAGAGAAGACATCACGCATGGTGGCCGCGATAAAAGGAATAATCATGATGGCAAGTACTAACGATGCGGTAAACATCCCTAGTCCCATGGGCGCGCCTGTAAACAGCTTACCGATGATCGGTAGCGGGCCAACATGCTCGATAAACCATGGCTGAATATGCTCACCAAAGAAAGGCGCAAATACGAACAAGCCCCACATACCATAAATGATAGAAGGAATACCTGCCAATAGCTCAATGGCAATACCAAGTGGTTTTTTGAGGAACTTTGGGCACATTTCGGTCAAAAATATCGCGATACCAAAACTGACTGGCACAGCGATAGCGATGGCGATGAATGACGTCACTAAGGTGCCATAAATAGGCGCGAGTGCCCCGTACTCATTGGCGACCGTATCCCAATTATTACTGGTATAAAACCCCAAACCAAACTCTTGAATACTCGGCCATGCCCCAACAATAAGAGACACCAAAATGCCCCCTAAAGATAGGAGGACGAGTATGGCAAACGCTTTGGTAGAGTTGACAAATAAAGCGTCGTAACGTTTTTGTTTAGCCAGTTGGGACCTTAAGTCTGTCATAAGTGTCTCAGCATTGAATGGGTGAATTCAAAAAACTAGGATTTTGATTTGGTTTTATCACAACGAACTTGAGCAACCTATCTATCGATATCGTAGTCAGTATCGTGGTCAAATTTGCTGTGATAAAACCTCTCAAACCACTACCGGAGAATAGTGGCTTAAGAGGGAATTAAAGAGATTAGTAAACAATGGCTAGCATCGGGAGATTACTGAGCAGCCTTATAAACTGGCTGACCATCACTACCTTTTACTTCGTTCCATTTCTCTTTAAATAAAGCCACTGCTGTATCAGAGAATGGGACATAATCTAATGCCATGGCATCATCATCACCTTGGGTATAAGCCCAGTCAAAGAAGTTCAACACGCCAGCAACTTGCTGAGGATTCTCTGGTTGCTTGTGTACTAAGATGAAAGTAGCAGCAGCGATCGGCCATGCTTGATCCGTCTCAGAGTTGGTGATGACTTTATAAAAGCCTTCTTGTTGTGACCAGTCGATATCACCAGCGGCTGCAAATGTCTCAGCAGATGGCTGAACAACGTTACCCGCTGCGTTTTTCAATGCCGTGTGTGACATATTGTTTTGTTTGGCGTACGCATACTCAACATAGCCGATAGAGTTTTTCATACGGTTAACATAGCTTGAAACGCCTTCGTTACCTTTACCACCTGCACCAGTCGCAGACGTTGGCCACTTAACCGTTTTATCAACACCAACGGTGTCTTTCCAATCTGGTGACACTTTGGCTAGATAATCTGTGAAGTTAAACGTCGTACCTGAACCATCTGAGCGGAATACTGTGGTAATGGCTGCATCTGGCAAGGTCAAATCTGGGTTCATGGCTTTGATCGCAGGATCATTCCAGTTATTGATTTTACCCAAATAGATATTTGCTAAGGTTTCGCCATCTAATTTCAACTGACCTGGCTCAACACCATCGATGTTAACGATTGGCACAACGCCGCCGATAACGGTTGGGAACTGAATAAGACCAGACTCTTCAAGCTCTTCTGGCGTCAATGGCGCATCAGAAGCACCAAAATCGACGGTTTTTGATTGGATTTGCTTGATACCGCCAGATGAGCCAATCGACTGATAGTTGACTTGGCCGCCAGTAGCAGCGTTATAGTCATAAGACCATTTGGCATAGATAGGCTGCGGGAATGAAGCACCTGCACCCGTGATATTCATTGCGATATTTTCAGCAGATTTAAAACCGGTGTCAGCAGAAGGCGTTGCCTGAGTCTGAGTGGTTGTTTCAGCCGTGGTAGCGGCACTACTGCTAGTATCAGCAGCTGGTTCTGTCGTCTCTGTTGACTTGTTGCACGCCGTAAGCATTAATGTACAACTGACGGCCACTGCTAATAACGAATAACGCATGTAGGACTCCTGAAGTTTAACAACGATATAAAAAAGCATTGTTTGTGATATGCGTGCTATCTTGCCAAATCTTTATGACAGTTTAATGACAACCTCTACAATCTTTCATCCGCTTTACATAATATTCAGATAAGCGCTCTAAGTCTCAGTAATATCAGGTAATTTTGATAACCATTACTAAGAATCTATACTCATAACCATACTGAGTAGCAAACTCAAAGTCTGATGTTTTCATTTAAATATCATTAGCCGTTAACACAGAATTTTGTTAGTATGAAAGGGATTTACAACACTGACAGACTCGGGGTGCGGTGTAGCATTGGCCTACTTTATTAAACGTTTATAGTTAAACATTGATAAAAGTAGCCGCCTATCTACATTCGCTGAGAGATCACCCGCCGAACCTGATGCGGTTAGTACCGACGCAGGGAAGTCTTAAGCACTTTGTTATTGATGACAAAGGACGCGTAGAAATACCTTTTTATCATCGCTATTGTCTAACGATGCATGTCGCATAAGTAGATAACGGGAGAAGATAGAAAGCTGCGTCCACTATTTGATGACCATTAGCCGCGACGATATTTTTTGGCCGCTGTTAGTTGTCGATAATATAAATTTGTCTGAATGATGACTGCTTACCCCCGCAGCTACTGGCGGTGTTGCTTTTATTCAAAAACCAACACGCTAGGACAGCATATGACTATTTCAGACAGCACCTCAATTGCACCGAAAGCCCAAACGCATAACCCAGCCGATAACATTCTTCCTATATCAGACACCAAAGCAGATAAAAAAGCCGACGCATTAAAAACGCCTGCCCACCGCGCTGCCAGTGATGCCCGCTTCGAAGAAGACGCACGCGATCTACATCGTATCCTACCCGCCTCGCGCAAAGTCTATATCGAAGGCTCACGACCGGATATCCAAGTACCGATGCGCGAAATCAGCTTGGCGGATACGCCTGTTGGCGGTACTGGTGATAAAGATGGCGAGCACAATCCGCCTTTTTATGTCTATGATACCTCAGGCGTCTATACCGACCCCAACATCGAGATTGATCTGACCCGCGGTCTACCAAAACTGCGTGAAAACTGGATCGCTGAGCGCGATGATACCGAGCAACTAAGCGGTCTATCTAGCTCATACGGGCAAGCGCGTGCTCGTGATATCAGCACTGCTAACCTCAGGTTTGCTCATATTGACAAACCGCGCCGCGCCAAAGCAGGGCAAAACGTCACGCAGATGTACTACGCGCGCCGAGGCATCATCACCCCTGAGATGGAATATATCGCGATACGTGAGACGCAAAAGCATCATGAACTGACCGATATGCGTCAACATGAGGGTGAGAGCTTCGGTGCCAATACGCCCAAAATTATCACCCCTGAGTTTGTCCGTGATGAAGTGGCGGCTGGACGCGCCATTATCCCCAACAACATCAACCACCCTGAATCTGAACCGATGATCATCGGGCGCAATTTTTTGGTGAAAATCAATGCCAATATCGGTAACTCAGCGCTAGGCTCATCGATTGATGAAGAAGTGTCCAAAATGACGTGGGCAACACGTTGGGGCGCGGATACCATCATGGATTTATCAACGGGCAATCATATTCATGAAACCCGTGAATGGCTAATCCGTAACTCGCCTGTGCCAATTGGTACCGTACCGATTTATCAAGCCTTAGAAAAAGTCGATGGCGTCGCAGAAGATCTGACGTGGGAGATATTCCGTGATACGTTGATCGAGCAGGCTGAGCAAGGTGTGGATTACTTTACCATTCACGCAGGCGTCCTGCTCCGCTATGTACCACTAACTGCAAAACGCCTAACAGGTATCGTCTCACGCGGTGGCTCTATCATGGCGCAGTGGTGTCTGGCACATCATAAAGAGAGCTTTTTGTACACGCATTTCGAAGACATCTGTGAGATTATGAAGCAATACGATGTGGCGTTCAGCCTAGGTGATGGCCTACGCCCCGGCTGCTTGCAAGATGCCAATGATGAGGCGCAGTTCGGTGAGCTACGTACCCTTGGTGAATTGACCAAAGTCGCATGGGAGCATGACGTACAGGTGATGATTGAAGGCCCTGGACACGTGGCGATGAACCGTATCAAAGAAAATATGGACTTGCAGCTTGAGCTGTGTGCTGACGCGCCGTTTTATACCTTGGGACCATTAACGACTGACATCGCACCGGGTTATGACCATATCACCAGTGCGATTGGCGCAGCGATGATTGGCTGGTTTGGTACCGCGATGCTGTGCTATGTCACACCAAAAGAGCACTTAGGCCTACCGAACAAAAAAGATGTCAAAGACGGCATTATCACTTACAAAATTGCCGCGCACGCTGCTGATCTTGCCAAAGGTCATCCCGGTGCGCAGGCGCGTGACAATGCCTTGTCCAAAGCGCGCTTCGAATTCCGCTGGGATGATCAGTTCAATCTAGCGCTCGACCCTGATACCGCACGCGAATATCACGATGAGACCTTGCCAAAAGACGCACACAAATCGGCGCACTTTTGCTCCATGTGTGGTCCGAAATTTTGCTCCATGAAAATCACCCAAAATGTGCGTGAGTATGCAGCAGGTTTGGACAAAGACGCAGTAAATAAAAAAGTCACACCGCAATCAGGCGACTTAAGCGATTCGGATCATTTGATTAAAAAAGTCGACACTGAACTGGTGGGACAAGTTGGAGAAGCCAGTGCTGAAGAAGTCCGACAAGGGATGGCTGAGATGATGGAAAAATACAATAAGGGAGGACGTCAATTATATAAAGAGGTGTAAGTTTTTTAGCTCTCTCGAAGAATAGCTCTACCAAAGAAAAGCCCGAACCTGATAGTCAGGTTCGGGCTTTTTAAGTTTATGTATTTAGTAATATCAAACCTTCGACGCCTGATAAATCTCTTCAATCGACGTATTGATAGTATCAGCAAACTCTTCATCGCTTTGCTGCTTACTCAGCCCTTCGGTAAAGGCGCGCGAGAAGCTGGCAATCATACCCGGGTTTTTTTTGAGCTTCGCGCACGCATCAGTACGGCTGTAACCGCCTGATAGCGCTACTACTTTGAGCACTTTTGGATGGTCAACCAGTTCCTGATAAAACCCTGCTTCTTCGGGCAATGTCAGCTTGAGCATCACTTGCTGATCGTCATTTAAGCGTTCCAGATTACGTAGGATATCGACTTTTAGCAGTACTTCACAATCATGCTTTTGAGCGCTATCAATGTTAACTTCTGGCTCAACGATTGGCATCAAACCTTTTGAGATAATTTGCTTTGCCACATCAAATTGCTGTTGTACAACGAGCTCGATTCCATCGACGTTTGGCTCATAAATGACTGAGCGCATCTTGGTACCAAATACCGGATAGTTTTTTGCTTTGTCTAGCAACAGGTCTAGATTAGGCATCGGCTTCATGACTTGTACGCCGCTCATCTGCTCCGCCAAACCTTTATCTACTTTCAAAAATGGGACGATTTGCTTGTCTTCCCACAAATAGTTGGCGGTCGACTTACCATTGACGTCGCGCTCCATGGTATCTTCAAATAAGATCGCACCAAGCACACGCTCATTGTCAAAACAGTCGCAGGTCATGATACGGGCACGCATCTCATGCACCAAATCGAACATTGCCTCATCACTATCGTATGCTTCACCGCTAATACCATAGTTCTCTAGTGCTTTTGGTGTACTGCCGCCGCTTTGATCGAGCGCTGCGATAAATCCTGAACCGTCTTTTATGCGCTGTAACTGATTGTCGTATTCCATTAAAAGTACATCCTATTTTTATTGAGTGAAGTTGGACATTATAAACCAAGCTTTTTATGACCTATATAAGGTCTGCTATTTGTAGATGACCTTATCATAGGATGATAAGTATGCCTATATAGAAAACGTGACAACATCACTAAAAATTCTACTGAATTCTTCTTTGGACAAAATATCTCATGCTAAAAATAAGACGCCCACACAACATACTGCGAGTAATAGCCCCAATATATTGATGCGATTGAGTCGTTCTTTAAACGCCCCTACACCGATCAATGTCGCCACGGCAATGACACCCACATTCATCCCCGTGAACACAATACTGGGTGAATCATGCAGCATCTGATGAGCTCTGACATAAGCATAAATATTACCCATGTTGAGCGCGCCAAGCAGTAGCCCAGCGACGAGGGCGTCTCTTTGCCAGCGCACCCGAGTAACGAGTAGATAGACGAACAACAATATACCTGCGACACCAAAGCTCACAAATAGTGTCAAAGGAAAAGCGGTGCCCTGCTTGGCAACTTGCTTAAACAAAATATCGATAATGCCGTAACCCGCCCATACACCGAACAACCAGAGCGGTGTGTATTTTGTTTGCTTGGGAGTATCTTGTTGCTGTGGTCGATAAACCAGTGCTCCTAGCGCCAAAAATCCCAGCACCAATCCCAGCACACGAGTACCTGTCAGCACCTCACCAAATAGCAAAAAAGCGGCAATGATCGGAATAATAAGTGATAAGCGCTGGGAGGCATCCGTTGCTACCATTCCCACCGCCTCAATAGCGCGTCCAAGAATGATAAATACTGATGGCAGTAAAATGCCAAGCGCAATGATAATATTCCAAGCATTATCAAGCGCATGTATGGCGCCGACATCAGGATTCAATAAAAACCAAGTCAGTAAAAAAGCGACCGGATAACCCGCGACGATGGTCTGACGAATATCCATTTTCTTTTGGCGCAATATTTTTAAAAGTACTGAGACAGCGACGCTACACAACACCGCAATGGTTAAATACATCATTAACTTCTACCTTTTGGATTTCGATATTGGGTGTTTATTGCTCATATATTGGCGATACAGTGCTAATCAAGTCGCTTTTTATCCAACTGATTTTTGGAGAAATATTATTGTAAAGATAATATTTGAATGTCTAAGGAAGTTGAGGTCTAGAAGGTAACAAAATATATTTTTTACAGCAATCTATTTGTCAATATCTCTACAGCTATCATGCCTATCAACGCCGAATTGATGAATTTCATATTTGGCAAATTACAATTTACTGCATGCCTGATTGCCAAGTTTTGCTAAAATACCCTGCTATTTTATTAACATAAGTAACGACTCAAAACCGCTCTGGTTTGACGTATTATTGCCGCCTATGAACGCTCTATTTCGCTTTTTTGAATCCCGTCTCCCCGCCTTTCCTGAAACGCCCATGCCACTACCTCGTAAGGGGTTATTGAGATTTTTGTGGGCCTGTACGCATGGTTTGCGCGGCTGGCTATTCTTATTTATGATCCTCTCCGCTGGCGTCGGGGTCTATGAAGCCATGCTGTTTGCATGGATTGGTAACTTGGTGGATTGGTTGGGTGCTTATACCCCGCAGACGTTGTGGGCAGAAAAAAGCGATATGCTGCTGCTAATGTTTGCCGTCTTAATCCTCAGTCCATTTTGGATTGCCATGTCTTCCTTGATACATTTTCAGGTCATTCAGGGCGTGTTTCCGATGCAAATGCGATGGCGTTTTCATCGCCGCATGCTCGGACAATCCATGCAGTTTTATCAAGATGAGTTTTCAGGACGTGTCTCAGCAAAGGTAATGCAAACTGCACTTGCGGTGCGTGATACGGTGATGACCATCACGGATATGATGATGTATGTGGTGGTATATTTTGTCACTACTGGGGTGATTTTATTTAATCTGGACAGCTTGCTGCTCATTCCGTTTGCGGTTTGGTTTGTGCTGTTTGGGCTTGCCATGTGGTACTTTATTCCAAAACTCAAACGTACGGCCATTGTGCAAGCGGATGCTCGTGCCTTGATGACTGGGCGCATCACCGATGCTTATGCCAATATCATGACCGTCAAGCTGTTTAGCCACTCGCAGCGCGAACTAGGTTATGCCAAA
Source organism: Psychrobacter sp. Arc29 (assembly GCF_041431175.1). Lineage (NCBI taxonomy): Bacteria > Pseudomonadati > Pseudomonadota > Gammaproteobacteria > Moraxellales > Moraxellaceae > Psychrobacter > Psychrobacter sp. Arc29. The sequence continues at coordinate 382,261 of NZ_JASMRR010000002.1, forward strand.
TACGCCATGAATCAGTTTTTGGGCACCGTACACGCACAGATGCGCTGGGTCAGCTATCTTGAGGTGGTCAACCATGCCATCAGTGTGACTTTGATTGGCTCGACTGCAGCTATTGGTGTGTATTTGTGGCAACAGGGCGATGTTGGTGTCGGTGCGATTGCCGCAGCGACTGCTATGGCGCTGCGTTTAAATGGTTTGACACACTGGATCATGTGGCAGACCACCAGCTTGTTTGAGAGTATCGGTACGGTACAAGACGGCATGCGTACGTTATCAGCACCGCAAAAAATCGTCGATAAGCCTAATGCGCAAACATTAACGGTCAGCGATGGTCATATCGTCTTTGATCATGTCGATTTTGGCTATGAAGATGATGCTGGCATTGCTGATGATGAAGGGGCGCGTGTCGATGAGGCAAAAACCGCAGCTACTGCATTGGCAACCAATCGCGTCAAATTGTTAGACGACTTTCATTTGGACATCAAACCAGGTGAAAAAATTGGTCTGGTCGGACGTTCAGGCGCTGGCAAATCAACCTTGGTGAATTTACTACTACGCTTCTTTGATGTCGATAGTGGCAAAATTTGTATTGACGGACAGGCGATTGATGAGGTCACCCAAGAATCTCTGCGTCAGCAAATTGGTATGGTAACCCAAGACACCTCACTGTTGCACCGCACCATTCGTGAAAACATCGCTTATGGTCGCCCAGATGCTACTGACGAAGACATCATTAAAGCTGCAAAACAAGCACAAGCTTGGGACTTTATCAAAGACTTAAGCGATGACAAAGGCAACACTGACCTTGATACTCAGGTCGGTGAGCGCGGCGTCAAACTCTCAGGCGGTCAGCGCCAGCGTATCGCCATCTCCCGCGTAATGCTGAAAAACGCACCAATTTTGCTGCTTGATGAAGCCACGAGTGCCCTTGACTCGGAAATCGAATTTGCCATTACTGAAAGCTTAAACGACATGATGACTGGCAAAACCGTGATTGCCATTGCCCACCGCTTATCAACCATTGCGGCACTAGATCGACTTGTAGTGATGGATAAAGGACGCATCATTGAACAAGGCAGTCACGAGGCACTGCTCGCACGTGATGGCGTCTATGCTAAATTATGGCAACGTCAAAGCGGTGGTTTCTTAGGTGAAGACAACTAAGACCCATCAAAATAAACCACAAGGAAGTGTTTATTTTATGGAAGCATTTACAAACAGCATCAATCTTGATGGTAAAAAAGCACGTTACTATACTCTTAGCTATCTCAATCAGTCAGTTCAAACAGATAACCATCCCCGCACACCCGCGCATTTTTATGGTGGTAATAGTTTCACCGTTGGCACCTATACGCCATTGCTAAATGAGCTGGCGACTGAGTTTGACATCAGCTCCCTTGCCCTGCGTGGCTATTGGTATGACAAACCGCACAGCCGTCGTCTGACGCGTGAGCAAGATGCTGATATGCTCATTGAATTTTTAGAAAAAACACAAGATAAGCCTGTCGTCGGTATCGGACATTCACAAGGCGCAACCGCCACAGCCATGGCAGCAGCCAAACGTCCAGAGCTGTTCTCGCGGCTTTATCTGATAGAGCCTGTCACATTCACTAAAAACCAAGCCCCCTTATATAATCTGTTACCGCGTTCTATCCTACTGAGCCGTGAGCCTTTCAAAAGCACAGTAAATCGGCAATCTACGTGGCCGAGTGTCGATGCTTATTATGAAAACTTGCGTGCGCAGCGTGCTTATAGACGTATCAGTGACGAGCATTTGCAGGTATTTGCCGAACAGAGCTTGAGCAAAAATCCAAATGGAAGCTACAGCTTGATGTTTGCTCCAGAGCAAGAGCTGGCCAACTATTTTGGTGCGCCTCATATCGATGCCGCACTCAAAAAACTGCGCTGTCCTTACACGCTGATTACCGGTAAGCCTACTTTATTCATTAATGATAAGGTAAGACAGCAATGGCAAAAATTTGTGCCTGATAGCAGCATCATCTCATTGCTAGATTATGGTCACCTGCTGCCAATGGAAGCGCCCAAACTGTGTGCTCAGATCATTCAAGAGCACTATCAACGCAGCAAATAATGAGAGATGACTATTAACCTATGACTGACCTTTTTGCGCCTGCACCCACAGATAATATATTGCCCTATGATGGTGATGTAAACGATTTAGGCATAGTCATAGACGATGCCAGTGTCCTCTACAATACATTGCTAAATGAGTTACCTTGGCAATCAGATATGGTGACGTTGTTTGGTAAAACTCATGTGACGACTCGCCAAATTGTCTGGATGGGAGACACGGATGCAGATTACCAGTATTCAGGGCACACGCGACAGACAGTTCCATGGTCAGATATAGTGTTCCACGTGAAACAACATGTAGAAAAAGCGTTAGCAGAAATGGGTATTGTGGCTCACTTCAATACCTGCTTGCTCAACTATTATCCAACTGGCACTGATGGTATGGGCTATCATGCCGATGATGAAAAAGAGCTCGGTCATCAACCAATCATTGCGTCTCTATCCCTTGGTGCCACCCGCAAGTTTGTCTTTAAGCACAGAAAAACCCAAGACAAAGTCGCGCTTTATCTTGAGTCTGGTCAATTAATTGTCATGCACGGTGATACACAAACCTTTTGGAAACATACTATCACTAAAACAAAAACTGTCGATACTGGTCGAATCAGCCTAACATTTCGCCGAATGCTTGCACGCTAAAACTACCATGGTCATGTTGAGTAAACGACTACCTACGCAAGGCGATCTAAAAAACGTTCACGGTAGCATTGATGCGCCGCTTCGCAGACACTGGCCGTATAGCTGGCATTAACACCGCCTGCCACTACTGCACCCACCGCAGGAATGATTTGCGCGGCTTTCGTTTTGACCATATTGGTCGCCACTTTGGTTGCTGTTTGACGCAGTACCCGCGACATGACCTCTTCATTAATCTGATTAAATGCCTGCGTTTCTGGATCTTTAATCATAGCACGGGTATCATCCAGTGCTGCTTTGCGCGCTTCAGCAGAGGCAGAAGTAGCCACCGCCAATAGAGACATAGCAAATAACTGCTCACTTTTATCATTGATATCAAAGCCATAATAAGTCGCATACTCTCCAATGGCACGTAGATTGGCAGTGATAAGACCAACGACGTCGGCAGGAATACCTACCCAGCCAACCACCCCTGTCGTCACGCCTTGCGCACTGGTGAGCGCGACATATTTACTTTTGAACAGTTTGACTTGTTTATCGACAACCGCAATTGGTAGATGTTTGATATCAGAAAGCGTCTTGATTGACGAGCCTTCAATATCAGGCTCTTCTTGATAGCTATCAATAATGTCTTGAGTGTTCAATGTCCAATTGGCAGCATTACTCAAAGTACTGATGGTTTGCTCAGTTGCTTTTTTCAAGGCATCGCCAAATTGCGGCATATCCATTAATGCATCACCTGCCGCGACAAGAGGCGTATTAAGGACCGCAAAAGCTTTATCCAAAACGCCTTTATCAGGATTTTTCCATGCTTCTATCTCCTCACGTACCTGCGCTTCATAGGCGACATGATCCGTTACTTTTTCGTCTGTTTTTTTATTTTCTGTATCTTTATTCTCAATGTCTTTATTCATAGTCATATAACATCCTTTGTTATTACTTCATTTATCAGTGTGTCTCTCACTATCCTACAGCAGACAACATTAGAGAGTAGGCCTGTTGTGTTGTCAGAGACACTATTCTTGTAGAGTTTTATGAAGTACGTAAAGAATCCTATGATTTTTAAAAAACCGGTTAACGCCCCTTATTCAGAAGCAGCAAGGACGATTTTGCCGAATGCATCGCCCTTTTGTAATTCATGATGAGCAGCCACAACCTCAGAGAGTGGATATATTTTTTGGATTTTTAAGATTAATTGACCATCAGCGACTTGCTGTAAAACACGCGACATATCTTGACCACTACGCTGCGCTTTATAACCTGATACTTCTAGATTTTTCTCCTTGCCAGCTTCTTTGAGCTTATCAACCCAAATGGTTGGCAACACATTCACGCGCGCGCCTGATCTGAGCACACTCAGCGCGCGAACACCTGCTTCATCGCCAACTAAGTCAAGCAGCACGTCGGCTTGCAAATCAGAGAACGCTTCGTCTTTGGTATAATCAATCCAGCCTGCCAGCTTGTCGGTATCGATAAGCTCACCGAGCTTGGCATATTTTTCTGGTGAGCAAATAACGGTGACCTTGATATCATCACGACTCACCTTGTCCATTAATAGCTGTATCAGTAAGTGACCGACGCCGCCTGCTGGTGCATTGATTACGACATGCTCACCTGCTTGAATGTCAGCAAAATCTACAAACTGTATCGCCGTTTGTCCGATACATGGCAATGCCCCTGCTTGCTCTAATGTGACACTCTCTGGCACTTTCGCAAGCATTTTGGTGTCTACCGCCACATATTGCGCATAGCAACCACCAGTAAAGGTCAAAGCGGCGACGCGATCTCCAATAGCGAACGCATCGCTATTACTACTGACCACTGTACCTGATACGTCAAACCCTAAAATAGCTGGCTGGTCGTTATCAAATTTTTGTTTTTGGATATTTTCTGCGCCCCAGCCTTTGCCTTGGCGGGTTTTATAATCGACGGGGTTGATACCAGCGTAGGCGACTTTGACCAATACCTGATCGTCCTGTAATTCAGGGATATCGACACCATCCTGATATATCATTACTTCTGGTTCACCGAATTCACGTATCAGCGCAGCGTGCTGGGTATTGGGGAGTTGAGGTTGCTGATTGTTGTTATTAGTAGCTGGCGTTGCCATTGCAGAATATCCTTATATTTTGTTTATTAGGGCATGGTTACTATTTATCTTACGTTAGATGACTATTTCATAAGGGACGATTTTAGTCGATAGTATTTTTGCTAAAAAAATGTTTTAGTCTCGATAGATTATCAAGGCAGCGCATCCGAGCAAATCAACACAAAGTATTATGGCAGCATCAGTTCTGCACTAATCGGCAAATGATCCGACAGTGATGACCACGGCTTTCCACTATGTACCCACGCGTCTTTGACGACCAAATTACGCAGATAGATACGATCTAAACTGAGCACTGGCAGTTTTGCTGGGAATGTCGGTAGTAATTTGCCATGACAATGTTTAAATGCTTCTATCATTCCTAGCTCAGTAGCCAGTTTGTCGCAAGACATTTTTTTCCAATCGTTAAAATCGCCTGCCAAGATGAGCGGTTGATCAGGTGCAATCTCATTTTTTACATAATCGCTGATGGCCTGATATTGCTTGATACGATCGCGCTCAAATAAATTCAGATGCGCACATAACACCACGACTGGGCGCTCCCAACCGATAGGCTGCACTTCACAATGTAGGACGCCGCGCTGCTCCAGCCTATTGACGGTAATATTGACATTGTGTTTTGGGTCTAACGGGAATCGGCTTAATACGGCATTGCCGTGATGACCATTCTCGTATTCTGAATTTTTGCCATAGCTATTTTCTAGATCTAAAAACTCGCCAAACCACTCATGCTGAGACTGGTTGGGATATTCGTTATATTGCATATTACGTTTGAGGTTTTGTCCCTGCACTTCTTGCAAACACAATATATCTGCACCCACAGCTTCTAGCGCTTGAGCAATACCTTGCATTTTCACCTGACGGTTCAGTGGTGACATGCCTTTGTGAATGTTGTAGCTGGTTAAAACAAAAGAGGTGGTAGTCATAAAAAGGTCGATAAGCAAATGAATACTCTACTGAGTATAACAGCAGTCGTATTTATCAGCAGCAGTTAATCAAATATAATCGGTAATCGTCTTGCTAAATGAGACTGATATCGTATGACGCGGTCATGCACAATAAAGAGAATACATAACCGTGGCACGGTATCACTGACAACAATGATAATTAGTAACTATATGATTTTTTAGCCGTTAATATTAATGATTGATCTGCTGATCTTTTTTATCCAAAGGTACCATACGCGGGATATCTGGCATCTCAGCCAAAGCAGGATCGAAGTCCGGCTGTGGCTGCGGATTGTGAACGATATTGTTGATACGAGCTTTCAATTGCAAAAATCGGCTGTCCGTGACGATATCAGGGTCACGCGGCCGTGCAAGTGGTACTTCGATAATGTCTTGTACCTCACCGGGATTGGCTTTTAATACCACAATGCGATCTGAGAGCAGCACTGCCTCGTCCATATCATGCGTGATAAACACAATAGTAATGTCGATATTGCGCCAGAGATCTAGCAGATGCTTTTGCATCTTTTGGCGAGTATACGGATCAAGCGCGCCAAAGGGCTCATCCATGATGAGTACTTTGGGTTCATTGATAAGCGCTCGTGCAATGGCGACACGTTGCTTCATGCCTCCTGACAGTTGATGCGGGTAATGGTTTTCGTATTTGCTCAGACCCACGATATCCAACCATTCACGGGCGCTACGCTCGGCGTTTGACTTGCTACGGCCTTCCATAATGGGACCAAACATGACGTTTTGTTTGACGGTTTTCCAAGGAAATAAGGTATAACCCTGAAAGACCATACCACGGCTAGCGCTCGGCCCTTTGACCACTTCTTTATCAACGATTACCTTGCCACTTGGATAAGCGTCCAAACCTGCAATGATGCGTCCTAACGTCGACTTGCCACAACCTGATGGACCAATCACGCAAACAAACTCACGCTCATGAATCTGCAAACTGACATCTTGTAGGATTACCTTTTTACTGCCGCCTTGGTCGAATGATTGCGTTAGCTTATCTACCTGTAACACCACGTCTCGCTGGTAGAGCGCTTTGAAATACTCATCAGTTGTGCTGTGAGGGCTAGTGTGGGCCTTGTCTATCGAAGCACTATTTATTGAAGCACTGTCTACTGAGTCTGAAGCGGTCATATTATTAATCATCATTTAAATACTCGCTTTCCATTTGAAGAGTTTTTTACCAAGCTGGTACAACAAAATATCTGTCCCTAGCCCAATAAACCCAATGAGAAGAATACCTGCATAGACATTATCGAACTGCTGATAACGGGCTTGTTGCACAATAAACCATGTGATGCCTGAGGTCGTCCCTATCAGCTCGGCGACAATCAGATACGTCCATGCCCAGCCTAATAGCACACGCAAGTCTCGATAAACATCAGGCAGTACGGCAGGCAGTAGCACATAAAAGAAGCTTTTGAGCTTGGTAGTACCAAGGGTATATCCCGCTTCAATCAAGCTCAGATCCATCGTGCGTGTGGTATTGGCAATAATTAAAATCTGCTGAAACAATGTCCCAATCACGATGATGGCAATTTTGGGACCATCGTAAATACCCAGTATGGCGACCGCTAAGGGGCCAAACGCAGGTGCTGGCAGGTAGCGAAAAAACTCGACAAACGGCTGCGTGATCTGGGCGATTTTTTGAGAAAACCCACACACTAGCCCTAGTGGGATACCAATGATCGACGAGAGAAAAAAAGCAATAAATACGGTACGTATACTTTGCCAAAGGCTCTCATGTAACCAAGGACCATCCGCTTGGGCAGGCGGCGTGACAAAAGCGGTAAACATTGCTGTGGCCACCTCGTCAGGTGCAGGCAAATAGATTGGATTGACCAGCTTGCCTTGAGGCGACGGCGCATCAGATGCCATCGCGTCCTGCGCTTCTTGATAGAATACTGACCTATCAATGCGGCTGCCTTCTTGCAAATAAGTGCTCGCACCTGCCTCAGTGATTTCAACTTGCGGATGCCAAATAAAAGGCAGATAGCTGACCGCACACCATAATAAGATTGGAATCAAAAATGAGAGCACATTGAGCCCAAGCTTGGTTTTCTTGGTGAGATGTTTATTGATATGACTCATGAGCGACCCTCTAAGATGATGATGACGACACCGTAACGACTAAACTAAATATCGATTAACCTTACTGAGTGATTAGGTTGGGATAGATCAATTTATCGATATCTATCTGTTGATCATAAATCTGATTGTCGATATTGAACTGATTGACGTGATAGCTTGAGCCATAGATAGAGCTCAACGCATCAGACTTTTCAAAAACCTTTTTATTGTCTTCTAAGCTCATTAGCTTCGTCCCATTCAAAAAGTCTTTATATTGTTCGGCAGGGACATTGACCTTGCTAGACATAATGCCAATCGCATCTTCTCTGGTAGCAGGATCATTGATATAGTTAACGACTTTGCCCCACACTTGGATAATTTTGGCGTACTCAGCTTTGTGCGCAGATAAACTGGCGGGACTGACCGCTAAAGTGTCATAAATAAGCCCTGGCTTGTCCGCTGAGGTATAGATAGCCTTTGCGCTCGGTACGTTTTTTAGCGCTTGATTGGCGTTGGGCTGCCAGATAGAAACTGCATCAATACTGTCATTGGTGAAAACTTGTGGCAGCTCGTTGGTGGTGGCATTCACCAGTGTCACGTCCGCTTCCGTGAGGCCGTTGTCAGTCAGCGCACTATTGAGCAGTAGATGATCAACCAAGCCTTTTTCAACCCCAATCGATTTGCCTTTTAGGTCCGCTATGCTCGTGATACCGGGCTTTGCAATGATCTGATCATTACCTGCCGAATAGTCGTTGACCAAGATAATGATACCTTCACTACCGCTCGCTGCGTTGACAAGGTTGTCACCATTGGTCACAGAAATAGCGTCTAATTGGTTGGAGGCAAAAGCAGATAACGAGGCCGAGTAATCAAACCACTGAAACTCAACATTCACACCAGCTTCATCAAACCAGCCTTTATCAATCGCAATCTGCCAAGCCACCCAGCCAGGCCAATCACTGTAACCGATAGAAATCGGATCATCATTTGCGGCAGTGACTTTTTCTGATGCCGCCTCGCCTTCAGGTGCAGATACGGTGGCAGTATTGTCACAACCAAATAGCATAAAGCTTGAGAGAACGGCAAAAGTAAATAAGCGTCGATTCATGAGTCTTACTCCTTGAATATAGACAGTCTCATTATGAGAGTGTCTGCTGATAAGTGTTTGCGATGCCATTAGGGAAAATGACATGGCAAGCGCTGCTGTTTTAGATCATGCGTAAATTTGTGCGTCTACTATCTGGTCTAAGTAATAGATTCTGACTGCTTGGCTATGTACGCCCTCCAGCCGCCAAATGCCGTGACATCTGTACCGCCTTCAAAGCCGTATGGTTCGCAAATAAAGCTTTTCACCCAGCGACCGTCTGCCAGCTCAACGTTGCCAATACCTAATGGCGCAGGTACCTCGTTAACGATTTCGCCAAACCTTGCGGTAGGAATACGCCAGACTTCTACCTCGATGGCGCGTCCGTCGCTATGGCGCATGAGTCCTGGTTTGGCAGGTGTTGCGCCTGCTAAGGCAAACAGCTGATAGGTCGCTGCCGTTTGAGTTTGTTCGGACAACACACCGCCGCGATCGGTCAGCTGATAGTTGAGCGGCATACCACTCAAATGCGCCCCAACCACTGCTAACTCCACACTGCTGTCATTAGCAAAGACGGTACTAAGCGGTATAAGCGATGGCGATTGAGTAGTTTGAGCTGGTTCAGATTGATAGTGATGCTCTGACGTGCCCATCGGTATATCGAGAGCGGTTTGCCACTGATGACCGAAATTGGCCAATGCTTCATCGTGCCAAGCGGGCGCAATAAAGGTGATGCCGCGTGGTAATCCATCATCCGCAATCACATTTGGTAAGGCCAATGCCGATAAGTCAGCCAAATTCACAAAATTGGTATACGCGCCCATGTGACTGTTCTTGGTTAACGGATCCGCATTGACGGCATCGATGGTATAGATGGTCGGTGCGGTAGGAACCATTAAGGCGTCGAACTCAGACAGCACTTGCTGAATTTGGCGGCTGAGTGCAGCGCGCGTATACTCAGCGTTCATCGCATCAACGGCGCTATAGTTATCGGCTTGGCTAATGATTTGACGGGTAATGGGTAGCAGCTCATCACGCGCCACAAGCTGCTCGACTGCAAAGGTACGTTCACTGACCCAGCTGTCGTTGTAGAGGGTATCCGCTAACGCATCAAAAACTGTAAAATCTATTGGCGTGACCTCGTAACCTATGGCTTGTAACTTTGAAATAGCCAGCTCAAAAGCTTGCTGTGACTGACTGTCACCATAGAATGTTAGGGTATCAGGAATCGCGATTTTACCAAGGCTAAAGGCAACTGGCGCAGTGGCAGGATGGACGCGGCTATAATCATCCTTGGCATCGTAGCCTTTCATTATCTGAGCTACTTGCCACGCATCATTAACGCTAAGCGCAAAGATAGAGATCACATCGTGCAAGCGACAAGCTGGAATGAGACCAGTACTGGAAAACCAGCCTTTAGTAGGCTTCAAACCTACGATATTGTTATGCCCAGCTGGTACTCGTCCAGAGCCTGCCGTATCTGTACCTAGCGCAAAAGGTACTACTCCATTGGCGACACTGACGGAGGAGCCTGAGCTTGAGCCACCACTGATATAATCAGGATTAAAACTATTGCTCACGGCACCATAAGGAGAGCGTGTCCCTACCAGCCCTGTGGCAAACTGATCAAGATTGGTTTTGCCAATAACCACTGCGCCTGCAGCTTTAAGCTTGGCAATCACATGCGCGTCGTTCTCAGCCATGTACAAAGGGGATGATGAGCCTGCCGTGGTATGAAATCCTGCTACATCGATGTTGTCTTTCACGGCAAAAGGTATGCCGTATAGCGGTAAGTCTTTGGCATTTTGCGCTGCGATACTATCGAGCTGCGCGGTAAGTTGCTCAGGCGTTGCAATCTCAATCCAAGCGTTGTCATCATTGTCGATGCTTGCCACGTACTCTAGCAAGTCACTGAGCTGAATGTGACCGTTGCAATAGCCGCTTTGCCAATCGTTAATCGTCCAATTCTTTTGCATGAGTGTTCTCTCTTATTCTCAAATATGATTGTCGGTATTTTTTGACTATCGACCAGATGCCTTCTTACAAAACCTGCTAGATCGCGATGTCTGTTACCTGCGCTTCGTTAACAGCAATGGGTGCCAGTACAAATAAAGGCTGCTCGGGTTTCACCGTCATGCCAATCTCAATCTCGATACTCACGACCTGCATGGCAACAGGTGAGACAATCGGTATCTCAATTTTCATCGCTTCTATGATCGCCAGAGTCTGGCCTTCCTCGATGACATCACCTACCGCACAAGAGATCTTCCAGACGCTACCCATCATGTGCGCGTTGACGACTATGCCGCCTTCGGGCACGGTGATATCTGATAACACCTCCACTGTGTCAATATCTTCGCCAATATACTGATCCAGCCCTTGTTGTTTCCAGCGTTGTCGTTCAGCATCAAAGTTAGCCTGCTGCTGATCTTTAAATGTCTGGATACTGTCTTTGTTCTCATGCAACATGTCGTAATACTCAGCGAGATTGAGAACGCTGTCCTCGACCTCAATCGCCAGCTCACCTGCTTTGAATGCCGTACGCATTGATAGCAACTTTTCTTCACTGACTTCATAAAAGCGAATCTGATCAAAAAATCGCAGTAGCCAGGGTTTTTCGGCTTCAAAACTCGGGTGCGAGCGATAACGGTTCCAGATTTGTAGCGTTCTACCAACGAACTGATAACCGCCTGGGCCTTCCATGCCATAGATGCACATATAAGCACCGCCGATGCCTACGGCGTTCTCTGGTGTCCACGTTCTGGCTGGATTGTATTTGGTGGTGACCAAGCGATGTCTTGGATCAAGTGGCGTGGCAACAGGCGCACCGAGATAAACATCGCCGAGTCCCATGACTAAATAACTGGCGTCATAGACAATGTCTTTGACCGCTTGAGCAGAGGCCAAACCATTGATACGTCTGATAAACTCGATATTGTCAGGGCACCAAGGCGCATCAGGGTAGACCAGTTGCTGGTATTTCTCCGTTGCCAGTTTGGTCTGTGAATCCGCCCATGCCATGGGGAGATGGACGATTCTAGAAGGTACTTGCATATGCTTGATATCAGGTAACGCGTTTTCTGCGTCTTTGAGCATCGCTAGTAGGTCGGTTTGTGACAATTTTAATGAGTGGTAATGCACCAACAATGAGCGAATGCCCGGGGTCAAATCGATGATGGCATCAATCTGCTGCGCTTGTAGCCATTCCATTAATGCCTGAACGCGAAAACGCAATTGCAAATCAAGCACCTGCTCACCATATTCAACCAGCAGATAACTGTCGCCTGCAGGGCGGTAGACCACTTTGGGCTGCTCACCATCGATAGGTAGCGTGTCTAATATGGCGGTCTGTAAGGTGGTCTCATCTGCCGTGATGGGTAAATCATAGTTCACCAAATCACAATGATCAGCACGCAGCATATCGTCATAGCGTTGATGGAGCTTTGCGGCTTGCTCGTAGTTAATAGGGACGAACTGTACTCGATCACCCGCTTTTAGCTGTCCCATTTTCCAACGCTCACCGGCGACGATGACGCTCAAGCAAACAAACCCGCCGAGGCTTGGCCCATCAGGACCCAAAATAATCGGCATGTCACCAGTAAAGTCAATCGCTCCAACCGCATAGGCATTGTCATGGATGTTTGATGGATGTAACCCCGCTTCACCGCCATCTTCACGCGCCCATTCAGGTTTAGGCCCAACCAGACGGATACCAGTACGGCTAGAGTTGTGATGCACCTCCCATTCATGTCCAAAGAACTGCGTCACATCAGCATCGGTAAAGAAATCTGGCGCGCCATGTGGCCCATACATTACGGCGATTTGCCATACTCCATCGAACTTTGGTCGCTGAGCAATAGGTAATACGTTGATATCGTTAGCTATGTCGTACTGTTTAATCGGTAACATATCGCCGATGAGCAAATTACGACCAGCGTGTCCACCAAACTGACCTAAGCTGAAGGTCGCCTGACTGCCCAAATATTTAGGGACCCCTATTCCTCCTTTGATAGCAATATAGCTGCGACAGCCTGAGGTAATATTGCCACAAACAAGCGTTTGACCTTTATTCACTGTGATGGTTTGCCACATTTGCTGTACTTCACCATCCAGCGTACATGCCATTTCACCGCCTGTGATGGCGATTTGACTGTCACAATGGAACCGAAGTGTCGGTCCGGTGACCACGCATTCAAGACCCGCGGTATTAAATGGATTGTCCAGAAGCTGATTGGCCGTGTTGAGGCTCAAACCATCTATCGCCCCTGATGGCGGTACGCCCACATCCCAGTAGCCCTGACGACCAAGCACATCTTGCACCGCTGTCTGTACCCCTGACTGTATCACTTCGATTTTTTGGCTCAGCCAAGTAAAGCTATTCAAAAACCGAGTCGTTTGCGTGCCTTCACCAAACGTCTCTGAGGCTACGATCTGCTGCAAATACTCAAGGTTGGTCTCAAGACCCGCCATACGTGACACTGATAAGCATTGACTCATTTTCGTCAGTGCTTGCGTGCGATCAGGGGCTGTCACAATTATTTTTGCCAGCATCGGGTCGTAAAAGGCTGATATCTCGCTACCCGTTTCTATCCAAGTCTCAACCCGCGCTGCTGTATCAAAATAAGCGTCCGTCAAAATACCCGTGCTCGGCTGAAAGCTTTTGATAGGATCTTCAGCATATAGTCGTACCTGAATCGAATGTCCTGACGCCTGTAGTGGCAGTTCTGGCAATACAAACTCGCCTGCTGCCAGCTCAATCATCCAGCGCACCAAATCTACCTGATAAATCTCTTCGGTAACCCCATGCTCAACTTGTAAGCGGGTATTCACTTCCAAAAAATAAAACGCTTGGGTCGATACATCCATCACAAACTCAACGGTACCAGCAGAGCGGTAGTTGACCTGCTGCATCAACTGGGTCGCCACCTGTTGCAGGTTTTGTCTTTGTGCATCTGATAATAGCGGCGCTGGCGTCTCTTCAATGACCTTTTGATTCCGCCTTTGGATAGAGCAATCACGCTCACCCAAAGTGATGATATTACCTGCCCCGTCACCGAATACTTGCACCTCAATATGACGAGCATGTTCTACAAACTTTTCAAGATAAAGACCGGCATCACTAAAGTTGCTTTGCGCCAAATGATGCACAGAATCATAAGCATCTTTTAGCTCAGTCTCATTCCATACCAGACGCATACCTATACCACCGCCGCCTGCCGTACTTTTTAGCATCACAGGGTAGCCAATGCGCTCAGCCTCACGTAATGCTTCGTCTATATCTTGTAGCAGCTCGCTACCCGGTAATAAGGGCACTTGACTCTCAATAGCCAGCTTACGAGCCGTATGCTTGAGTCCAAAGCTCAGTAGCTGCTCAGATGTCGGACCAATAAAAGCGATCCCAGCATCACTGCAGCGGTCACAGAAGGTGGCGTTTTCTGACAAAAACCCATAGCCAGGATGAATCGCTTCAGCACCTGAATCGATCGCTGCTTGCAATACTTTATCCATATTGAGATAGCTGTCACTGGCAGGTCCAGAGCCGATATTTATGGCTTCATCAGCCTGACTGACATGTAGTGAGCCACGATCCACATCGGTATAGACAGCGACTGAACCAACACCCATCTCTTTTAGCGTGCGTATAATTCGGCAAGCGATAGCACCGCGATTGGCAATCAATACTTTATTAAACATCACAGTTTCCTCAATTTTTTATTCGTATACAGGGTCGTTCACTCTACAAACGATTTACTCATAGATCACAAGCTCAATGGGTGTGGGGTTATAGCCATTGCAGGGATTGTTGAGCTGAGGACAATTCGATATGAGGACAATCATGTCCATGTGCGCGGTGATATCAACATATTTGCCTGGTGCTGAGATACCATCATCGAATGCCAAACTGCCATCTGGAGTGATGGGTACATTCATAAAAAAATTGATATTGGGTCCAACATTACGTAGGGTCAGATCATATTTTTGGGCGATTGGGTGCGTTGCTATGGTGTGCATAAAGTTGTTGCGGCAGCTATGCATGGGATAAGTGTCATGCGCGTAACGCACGGTATTACTCTCGCATGAACAAGCACCGCCCAAAGTGTCATGGCGACCACAAGTATCATCGGTAATGGTGGCAATAACGCGCCCTTTATTGGTAAACAGCTGGCTGCCTTTTTCCAAAAACAGCTTTTGGTTTTGTGCCAACGTGTCCGTGGCGCTATAGCGCTCGGCCGTATCCGCACAGCTGATAAATAACGTATCAACTGCCTGATTGCCTTTGGTATCTACAATACGTAATGTCTGTCCTTGTTTGACCTCTGCCATCCAGCCCTCTCCAGCCGCGCAAATTTCGCGCTGTTTGATGTGCTTGAGATCAATTGACGCTGAATTCTGCGTAGATTCATTTTTGTTCTTGATGTCATTATTTGTTGTCATGAGCGTGCTCTCTTATCTTAGTTGGTATGACTGTTTTTAAACATGATGAGTCCAGATATAAATCAAATGGATCTATATAAAAGCGTTTTGTCAGTCAAAAATTCGGAATTTACAATCACTAAATCAGCGTATGCGGCTACTAAACACAACGCTGATTAAGCATTTTCATAGTCACCAAAATAACGGGCATTATTTTCAAACCCACGCTGGTTTTGCTCACAAGAGTCGCGGCAGATATCCGATTTGCCTTTTGGCAAAATAGGGGCTGCCTGACTGATGGTAAGCTCAATGTCGGCTGGATCGTAAATGTGTGAGGGATCAAGGGGGTGCGGAGCATTGCAGATAAATACTAAGCAGTTCATCTCAAAGCGTAGGGCAATGGACTGGTCAGTATTGTCAGTTGTGATATAAGACAGCTGCCCTTGTAAATCAGGGGTGACTTTGGAGAATAGATTGACAGTTGCCGTAAGATCGCTCTCATTTAGCGCAAACTTCGACATCTCTGTTAGTAGTCCGTCAAGACCGTTTTGATAGCGCTCATTGCGAGCATCTTGAAAGGTTTTTTCGCCATATTGCCTGCTGACCATCGCAGCGGTGCTAGGACCACAAATAGCATCATTCCAGCCATGGTCATCGCTGATGATAGAAGCCATCACTCGGCCCATGTCAGAATACAGTACATGGCCTTCAGATAAGTACAGCGTGTACTGCGCTTTTAGGCTATCTGGCATATTGAAGCGTTCAAGCTTCTCGTCAGCATTGACCACATATAGGCTGGCATTGGCGTTAGCTGCCAATGACTTGAGTGTGAGTACATGGTTTTTGTTGATGCGGCCACACCAATGATGACCACCTGGTAGTGGCGTGATGAAGCGATCTGAAGACGGCGTATTGGCAGTAGTGCTTGCAGGATATGACATAAGAAAAACTCCACAGTTATGAGCTTAAGTGATCAGTGTCACTTAGAGTCTCCCGGGCTTTTATCCCTCCGTGTAGTTCTTTCGAACCGCCATCTCTCGGACCAGTCATACAGTATAGGAAGATGTGCTCCCTCTACTATATCGGAACCCTAGACGGCATTTTTTCAGCTCTTAGATTGGTAATAAACGGTAATTAACCGTGTATTATCTATAGTGCAAGCCTTATGCCAAGCAGAATTGATAGCTCTCCAATTGTTTATTATATTTCATAAAAATAAGCGCTATTTATCAAAAATCCGATAGCATTAGCTGCATTTTGTTATTTGACAATTTATCCTATTGGTTCGCTCATAGACTGATATATATAGGCTGTACCAAACATTAGTGATATTTATACAGTACTAAAAATAGAGAGTCGACGTGGTATATAGTAACCCTACAGATCAATCATAAATGAATTTATAGAAGAAATAAGGCACGCACTACATTGAAACATTGTGCACCATAGTGATAAACAATGCCCTATTCTGAATCTTACAAAACTTACGTAAGCTCTCTTCTATCTTATACCATACAAATAACAGACACTAAAAAAGCACTGGTTCAATATGAACCAGCGCTTTTTGTTATATTTATACGATGTCAGTTATAAGGTATCAGTGACTCGACTTATAAATTCATTTAATCAAATGATACTCATCAGTATATGACCGAATTAGTAACGAGTAACCAAGGCGATTGGTTGATCTTCGCCCATGATATCTTGTGGCATAAATACAGCCTCACCACCATTATGGATAACATGCTCGATGATTTCACCGATTGCATCATCAGTCACGCCTTCTGCGCTAGCGTCGCTTGCAAGGCTTAGAGTTTGCGCTTTTTCATCAATTTTAGCAGATTGGATATAGCCACGACGTACATAAAGGGTCTCGCCAGCGCCTTGGAATGCACTACGATATACTTCCTGTAGATCAGTCTGCAGCATATTTGCACCGCGGGCTTTATCGATTTCGCCCAAAGCAGCATGATGTAATGATGTACGATATTCTTCTACCGCTTCTTGTACACTATCAACGATATGTTGAGCGCTACCATCTTCTAGGTTGGTGGCATTCGATACGGTAGCAATGATGTTATCCGGACGATCACAGACTTCTTTATAGTAACCGATGTTTTTGGCGTCACCGACGATCACGAGTGGCATCTTATGCTCACCCCATAGCTCTTGTACGCTTTTATCGACTTGATTAAAGTATTCTTTTAAGTGGCTACTTTCATTATTTGATGAGCGATCTGACCCACCGTCACCCGTGGTATATAGCCCGTTATTCTCAATAGGGAACTGGATATTTTCCATGTTGTTTTGTATGTCATCGTCTTTATCAAACTCTCTAATGACGCGATCATTCGATGCTTCAATCAGACGAGAATTATCGCGGGTTAGGACGACCGTGTAGTAATGTACCGCACTGGCCATATCACGCACCAAATCACGAGTGGCAAAGCTGTCTGATATCACAACGCGCTCGGTCGTATCGATTGGCATACGAACGATTTGCACATCATCTGTACTAGCAAATATCGCTAAGGTATCAAGATTATAGTTATGGTTTAATTCTTTAGTCTTTGCATAAATATTGTCTAAGATGGTCGTCGCTGTGCTCTTATCATATTCTTTGTTTAGGCGGTCTTCGACAACTTTCAACTGATTTTTTAGAGCGATAGGATCTTGCTCGTTGGCTGGATGTGCTCGGTGAGTCTTAACAAAGATACTTACCGCTGGATTGGCTTTGGTTTCACGTAAGCTTTTAAGAGTCGCTTTCATATATTGCTCCTTGTTTTATTATCATTTACTTTCGATTTTATACATTCTTTTATGAGTACGATATTAGGGCATCTTGTCTTATTTTTTATTAATAGCAGCTCTGATCATTGCTTGTAAACAACAAATCATGCTATCAATTCATCTATAGTTTTTGTCCATCTTTTATTTGCACACCTAGTCGGCGTACAATTTTTGAATTCCTTTACATTGATGCTAACAGCTCCCCCACATTCGCTATAGGGTTAATTTGCAAGCAAATGATAGCGCTTTGTAAGTAGAGCAATCTGTATTGTTAAATATTTCTACTATCTCAGCTTACTATATTATTTATTGTTTCCTTTGAGTATTCACTTTTAGTTTAAGCGTTCACTCTTAGTTTATAAGCACTCAGGTTGTATTTTGGCTAAATGAACCCATCTTTTATATAACTAAATATAAATTTTAAATGGCGCGAATCGTAGTACGTCGTAAATTTAGCTCGTATCAAGCGCGATTTAAAAGCTACGTTCGCCCAATGTTTCTTTCATAATAATCATTAATATCGGATACCTTTATGACTCTTCCTTCTTCAGATTTGCGCCTTGTTGACTTTACCAATGCTGCGCCAAGTACATTACAAACCCAAGTCATCAATGCTATCGACGATGCCAATAGTTTCTTAGATAACTTGACGGCGGTGGCTGACAGTAGCACTGACATTGCAAAATTAAACGCTGAGCAAGCACTGGCAGATGTGATGCAGTTTGATCATATCAATCTAGCGCTAGATCGTAGCTGGGGAATCTTATCGCATCTCAATGGCGTGATGAGTAACGATGAGATTCGTCATATCCACCACGAGCTGCTGCCCAAATTATCGGCTTACGGAACACGGGTTGGTCAACATCAGCCACTTTTTACCCGCTATCAAACGATCGTTGATGATACCGAGTTTTTTGCGGCACTTGAGCCTGCACGTGCGCGGGCGATCGAGCTGGCTCTACGTAGCTTTGAGTTATCAGGAGTGGCACTACCTAAGGCTGAGCAAGAGAAATTTGCTGCTATTCAAAGTGAGCTATCTACCTTATCTGCGACATTCTCAGATCATATCTTGGATGCAACCCAAGCCTTTGCATTGCCTTTAGAAGAAAGTCAGCTAAAAGGCTTAACGGAGAGCGGTTTGGCATTGTTGGCAGATGCAGGTGAACAGTACAAGACTCGTGAGCTTGCTAATGGCACTCTGAGTCAAACCGATATAGATGCGCTTCCGACGCCTTATTATGTGGCAAGCTTGAACATTCCTGTATATCTAGCGGTGATGACCCACGCTGATGACCGCAGCTTACGGGAAACGCTATATCACGCTTATGTCACGCGCGCCTCTGAATTTGACACGCATACCAATGCTAAAGGTGAGTCATTAAACAATGCCGACATCATGAGCCAAATTCTCACCTTACGTGAGCAAAAGGCCAAATTATTGGGCTTTGATAATTATGCTGAAGTATCTCTATCGACTAAGATGGCAGACAGTGTCTTGGAAGTAGAGACATTCTTACGTGACTTGGCAGCCCAAGCGACCCCAGCCGCGCAGAAAGATTTAGCACAGTTACAGAGATGTGCGCAGCACTATGGCATTGATGAATTGCAGCCTTGGGATAGCGCTTATATCGCTGAAAAAGTAAAACAAAGTGAATTTAGCTTGTCGCAAGAGGAGATTCGTCCTTACTTCCCACTGCCAAAAGTGATTAGCGGTTTGTTTGCCATCGTCGAACGTCTATACGGTATTACAGTACAAGAGCAAAGCTATGAGGGTGCAGATGGCCATTCCGTATCACGCTGGCACGATGATGTGCGCTTTTATCAGCTATTTGACGCTGATGATCGCTTGATTGGCGGGTTTTACTTTGACTTATTTGCGCGCAGCGGTAAGCGCGGCGGTGCATGGATGAGTGGTTTTCAATCTCGTTATAGCTATGAGCAACAAAACCATCAGCAGCTACCTGTTTGCTTTATGGTTGGCAATTTTACGCCCGCACTTGATGGCAAGCCAAGCTTATTGACCCATGACGAAGTGTTGACCTTGTTCCACGAGTTCGGTCACGGTCTGCATCATCTACTAACGCAAGTGACAGTCGGTGATGTTGCGGGTGTCAATGGTGTCGAATGGGATGCCGTCGAGCTTCCTAGTCAGTTTATGGAAAACTGGGCTTGGGATGCTGAAGGCATTGCCCTTATTAGCAGTCATGTCGACACTGGCGAGCCATTGCCTAAAGACAAACTTGATGCACTATTGGCCGTCAAAAACTTCCAAAGCGGCTTACAAACGCTGCGCCAGATTGAGTTTGCACTGTTTGATTTGCTGATTCATGCCCATACACCAGCACTTGATTATGAAGGTATCTTGACGACACTAAATGCTGTGCGTAGCGATATCGCTATCATGCAAACACCTGATTATAACCGCTTTGCCAATGGCTTCAGCCATATATTCGCAGGTGGCTATGCCGCAGGTTATTACTCGTATAAATGGGCTGAGCTGCTATCAGCTGACGCGTTTAGTAAGTTTGAAGAAGATGGTATTTTTAACCCAGCAACGGGTAAAGCCTTTCGTGAGTTGATCTTGTCTGTTGGAGGCAGTTTTCCAGCCAAAACCAATTTCGAAAACTTCCGTGGCCGTAGTGCGAGCATAGATGCGTTGCTACGCCATAACGGTTTCACTGATGCAAAAAATACTGATGCTGCCAATGCTCAAACGACACGCGAGGCTATCTAAATGCGCTATCAGTCATCAAGCCCTAAGCGTCGATTTTTAGCAGGGGTGCGCTGTCCAAAATGCCAAGAAATGGATGCTGTGGTACAAGTAAATATTGTCACGCCGGCGCCAGATGAATACATCGAATGCACAAAGTGTGGACATTCGGAACATCGCCCTGACCCTGATGCCATCAGCGCCAAAAACCATCTTGAGGATAAGCTTGCTCGCGATGCCATGACAACAGGCACCAGTGGTACAGTCAAGTTCAAACCCTAGTTATCCAGTGTTGTCTCTAGACTACCACCTAAGCAACTCACTATTTAACACTGACTTAAGCCTATCTATCAATAGATAGGCTTTTTATTTTGAGTTTGCTATAGTAGGTCTACTTATATTCTTGCCATCAATTGATCACAATATGAACCGTAAAAAAATGCGCCCTGTATCGACCAAGTCTTCTAAAGCAAAAACTGCGCAAGCAGGTCGACGCGTTTGGGTAGTGCTTGTTATTGCGGTGATACTCATTGCTATTGGTTACTTACTTTGGGTAAAACCCGAGCCAAAAGTGGTTTTACCTGTCAGTCAACCACCTACGATGAATGAGCAAACCGAGGCGGCTCAAGCGGCTTCGACTCCAGACGTCATAACTGATGAGCCTGACACTGTACTCACTGACAGCAGTGTCACTGATGAAAGCGCCAATGCAAACGATGATAAGCGTGTTGAAAAGCCAAATCCTAAAGCTATTTTAAATGCGCCTCTGCCAAAGACGGACAGTTTAGCCAAAGAAGAAATTGATCGTTTAGAGGACGAACGTAAACGCTTAGCTGAACAAGAAAAGTTGGCTGCTGAGCAATTGGCAATGAATAAACAGCTAACCGATATGAAAGCAGAACAAATCGCTCTACTTGAACAGCAAATAGCACAGTTAGAAGTGGATAGCCCTGCTAGTACAGCGACACAATAAACGCAGGATTTTCAAAAAGAGGTCTATAATGGCAATTCTCCAACTTACGCATGCCTCTATTTTGAATAGCAATGCACAGCTGCTTGTTTTACCTGTCAATAACGCTGGTGTCATTCTAGACCCTGTGCTCGCGCGAGCCAAAACATTATTTCCTGATAACTATCATCGTTATCATAGCGCTTGCCGTGATGGCAGTCTGAGTGTTGGTAGCTGCTTACTGCATAAGCGCATACGTGAGCAAGCTGGTCTTGGCATCAGTAGTAACGGCAATCAACCAAGTTATATCGCCAACCTCGTTATATCAAACCACCCATACCATCCTGCGCGGTCGCGTTGGCTCATCGCGGCTTTGATTGACCTGCAGCAGCAATTAATTCCGCTTATACGCTACCAAGGCATACGCAGAGTTGCGCTACTCGCTCGTCCGCTTATCTCCGACAATCCGCGTGATGCTATATCTAATACAAATGAGAGTATAAACTCGCTGCCTCTAGATTGGCAGACTGATACATTGCCATTACTGACCGAGCACTTACAAGGTCTGCCAAAGCTGCGTATCGATATACATGTGCCCAAAAATATCGATTTATAAGTGACTTTTGGCTAGATCATCATCATTTTTTTGCGCCCATAAAAAAACCGCCTTGGGCACTCATAAGAGCATCCCAAGGCGGCTTTTTATTACGTAAACTATATCAAATACTGAGCCTTAGTTCTGCTCAACACCTTTCATAGTTAGCTTGATACGACCACGGTTATCAACGTCTTGCACAAGCACTTTAACGACCTGACCTTCTTTCAGATAATCAGATACATTTTCTACGCGCTCTTCTGCGATTTGTGAAATATGTACTAAACCATCAGTGTTTGGTAAAACATTCACAAATGCACCAAAGTCGACGATACGAGCAACCGTACCTTCATAAGTTTTGCCAACTTCAACTTCAGCAGTTATTGCTTCGATTTTACCGATAGCGGCTTTGGTCGCTGCTTTGTTTTCACCAAAGATACGGATAGTACCAGCGTCATCGATATCGATAACCGCACCAGTCTCTTCGGTTAGCTGACGGATGGTTGCGCCGCCTTTACCGATAACGTCACGAATCTTGTCTGGGTTGATTTCGATAACAGCATAGTTCGGGGCATGAGCGTTGATTTCAGTACGGCTCTCAGGCAATACTTGATTCATTGCGTCCAAGATATGGATACGACCAGCGTGGGCTTGCTTAAGCGCTTGCTCCATAATGTCAGGGGTAATACCTTCAATCTTGATATCCATCTGTAGTGCAGTGATACCGTTTTTAGAACCGGCTACTTTAAAGTCCATGTCACCTAGATGATCTTCATCACCCAAGATATCTGACAAGACAGCAAAGCGCTCACCTTCTTTAACCAGACCCATCGCGATACCAGCAACTGGTGCTTTTAATGGTACGCCTGCATCCATCAACGCCAAGCTTGCACCGCAAACAGACGCCATAGAAGATGAACCGTTTGATTCAGTGATTTCTGATACCACACGGATCACATATGGGAAGCGTTCGCTATCTGGCAGCATCGCTTGGACACCGCGACGTGCAAGGCGACCATGGCCGATTTCACGACGCTTTGGAATACCTTCGCGGCCTGTCTCACCCACTGAGAAATGCGGGAAGTTGTAATGCAACATGAAATGGTCACGAATCGTGCCACCTAATGAGTCAATCATGTTGACGTCACGGCTGTTACCAAGCGTGGTAGTAACCAGTGCTTGCGTCTCACCGCGGGTAAACAGCGCTGAACCATGTGTATATGGTAATACACCCACTTGTACGTCAAGCGCACGAACCGTCTCAAGGTCACGACCATCAATACGCGGCTTACCTGACAAGATATTGTCACGAACGGTACGATATTTAAGGTCGTTGTAGATTTCTTTTAGCTCAGACACAGTATCGGCATAAGTTTCTGACTCAGCATCACCAGCAAGCGTGTCAATGATTGATTGTTTGATCTCATCAAGCTTCGTGTAGCGCTCTTGCTTATCAGTGATGGTGTATGCATCCGCAACTTGTTCACCGAACTGCTCTTTCATGCTGCTAGTCAGTGCTTGATCACGCTCAGGCGCAGAATACTGCTGCTTAGCAGTACCAATTTCTTCTGCCATGGATGCAATATTATCGATAACGATTTGCTGCTGCTGATGACCATATAATACCGCACCTAACATCTGATCTTCTGACAACTCAGCTGCTTCAGACTCAACCATCAATACCGCTGACTTAGTACCAGCCACGACCAAATCTAGATCACTGGTTTCAAGCTGCTCAGTCGTTGGGTTTAGTACGTATTCGCCGTTAATAAAACCAACACGAGCGGCAGCGACAGGGCCATTGAATGGCGCATCAGAGATAGCCAATGCGGCTGAAGCACCGATTAATGCAGCGATGTCTGCAGACTGCGTTTTATCTGATGATACAACGGTGGCAGTGATTTGAATCTCGTTTACATAACCTTCAGGAAACAACGGACGAATCGGACGGTCGATTAAGCGAGAGGTCAGCGTTTCAAACTCGCTCGCGCGGCCTTCACGTTTGCCGTAAGCACCTGGGATTTTACCCGCTGCATACATTTTTTCTTGATAGTTTACGGTCAATGGAAAGAAGTTTTGACCTTCTTTGGCCTCTGATTTTACGACTGCTGCGACAAGTACGGTCACGCCGCCCATGTGTACTAAAATAGAGTTTGCTTGACGAGCAATACGTCCTGTCTCGATAACAACCTGCTGGTCGCCATACTGAAATTTACGCTTAATGGTATTAAACATTGTCATATAATCTTCCTAATGTTGACTGACAAAAGTGATATCAGCTTCAAAAAACCTGATATCTGTCATTAAAATTCTGTGTATATGATCATTAACTGACAATCTCTCTATTAGAAATCATCTCAATCAATGCCAATAACTTTACCTAATTATTTCATATATCTTTTCGTGCTAGACATCGTACTATTATGTATATTTGGTCGTTCAATTTTGGCTTTACTATAAATACTATCAAACAGACATTAAGTCAAAAGACTTCGGCGCTAAAAACCGTCTAGGCTATTTCTACGCTTTTAAGAATCAGAGATTTACGCAGCAAGCTAAGAGACAAGTACTTTATCAGTAGTCGCTATATATTCAGTAGATATACTATCGAACTCACAAGGCATTATTTTACAGTGATTTATAGCCATTGACCAATTAATTGCAGAACAGGGCTGTTATCGATAGGAAATACTGATTTTAACGCCTAATCAGCATCATTATCACTATTTTTGGTAGCTTATGTTTGTCGACCTTGATGTGTTTTAGACAAATGGTGCTATCTAAACATAGCTTTCAAAATGAATAAGCATAAAAAAACGGCGTGAAACTATTCCACACCGTTTTTAGAAAAATCTATTTTATCGATAACAACAAACAAGTTCCAAGCGGTTAGCAAAAATTTTAAAATTCTGCCATATAATGGCATATTTTGTTTTATCACCCACTCGTACTATTGTCGTTGGATTAACGACGTAGACCTAACTGGCTGATAAGAGTGGTATAGCGACCAAGATCTTTACCTTTTAGGTAATCAAGCAATTTACGACGCGTGTTAACCATACGGATAAGACCGCGACGGCTATGATGGTCAGCTTTATGTGCTTTGAAATGGTTCTGCAAATCGTTGATACGAGCGCTCAACAAAGCTACTTGAACTTCTGGAGAGCCAGTGTCATTTTCGCCACGTTGGTATTGAGCGATGATTTGTTCACGATCGGTATTAGTTAGCATAAATATCTCCGGCAATGCTAAAAACTTTAAAAACAGACTACAATTTGAGTCAGATTAAAAGCAATAGAATAATAAATAAAATAACTTGCGCGCCATTCAGGACAACCCTGCATTACTAGAGTTGACCTAGTGTACGACAAATTCAGTTAAAGATAACGACCATTTAACACGTTTGAACGTATGCATTATATGAGTCAAAGCCAATACCTAGTTAAGGTGTCGATCTAACCAACATACATTATCCAAAACCTGATTTAAATGTGAGGGCAATTATAACAAAAAACTGCTGAACTAGCAGCAGTTTTTCATAATACTTGTAAATTTGGCTTTGGTACTAATAGGAGTGCAATTCATCAACAGATCATAAGATTTGCTTATTTGTTGACATCGTCTTGTGTTGCATTGCCACCTAACTCATCATCGTCAAGCGGTGACGCTGTAGTGACTTCTGCCAAACTATCAGGAGTAGCATCCTCACTAGGATTAATGTCTTCTGATAATTGCTGAATTTCTTTTTCTTGCGCATCCATATTATCTGTTGAGTTACTCATGTTAGCTCCTACATTATTATTTTTCGAGATATCTACTTTACAGTTGCTGATACTAAGATAATTATTGCTACTAAGCTGAAACCAAATGCAGCTGTGCCATCCTAAAGTGAATGACACACAGAAATACTATTTTTCTTCTTTAGCATTTTCTACATTGCTAGCAATGCGGTCTGCTGCTGCTTCGCTGTTTTCAGTATGGTTATCTTCAGTTTGACTCTTAAGAGCGGCGGTTGCCGATTCAGCACGTTGTTGCTCAAGTTTGGTATCGTTTGGGTTAGAGTTAGACATAATATTTTCCTTAATTGTAGTTATAAATAGTTGAAAGGTTTGGATACCTCATCTTTTAATAGATGAAGAAAAAATTAAGATAATGCCTTATCAATGGCATCGACGAAGTTACTGATGTCATCTGGATTACGCGAAGTAATTAAATTGCCATCGACTTGTACAGTCTTGTCGACGTACGTTGCACCAGCATTTTCTAGATCGGTTTGCAGCGTGTGATAGGCGGTCAGTGTTTTGCCTTTAGCAATACCTGTATTGATAAGTGCCCAAGAAGCATGGCATATGACAGCTAATGGTTTACCTGCATCATTGATGGCATTGATGATGTTATGGGCTTCTTTGTTACCACGGATCGTATCCGCATTAACCGTGCCACCTGGTAATACCAGTGCATCATAATCAGAAACATTTGCATCTTTTACGAAAATATCAGCAGTAAAGGTATCACCTTTATCTACATCCTGCTGCATAGCCTGCACTTCTTTGTCTTTATTAGTAGTGATCAGAAGGGTCTTATAACCTTTGTCTTTTAACTGATTATTAACGTCTTCGTATTCTGCTTGCTCAAAGTTATTGTGTAGTAAAAAAGCGATCGTTTTCATGATATTCCTTTTCTATTTATACTTGTTTCTGTTTATTTACATTTGAGTTTTTATAATCGAATTTATTATTATTCTATAGTTTTTGTTATTTATTATTATTTGATAAATGATTGTTGCGTTAATAATAGTCATCCTCTGACGTATTTTTTCTTATTAAAGAATATCCTTTCTACATGCTTTTTTATTCTTATTTTCTATTGTTATATCATTCTTCCACTTTATTTTTGATCCAGCCTTCCCTAGCTGGTGTAACCACTGTACAGAAAAAACAGGTTTCACCATAGGTGAAACCTGCAATAAAATGTGACGGTATGTGATTAGTGTAAACTATTAGTAAATTGAATAGGACTCAGTTAACAGATTAGCTATAGCAATCACTCTATTATCAGCGCTGAATCAATTTTTTAGGCTGTAATCGACCATTAAGGCTAACGGCCCCTAATCCAAGAAATGCTCCTTGCTCACTTAGCAAGCGTATATCAACAGGTAGCTCGTGCTCTAAAGGCTGCGAGATATCAATGCTGCCTTCATTACAAATATCAGAACCAACAGTACTAGTTTCTGCTTCACTGGCATTGGATATTTGATAAGCAGCATTGCTTGCAACATAATCTCTAAGCTTACCTGTCAAGCTATCGGATACGTTTAAGCGCTGTCCCATATGTACGCGCGCGCATTGTTCTTCAGTCAATATCAATTCAGCGTCGATATCAATGCACGCATCGACAGGCAATAACTGAGAGTGTCGGCTATCTAAGTCTTTCTCTTCTAAAGTCGATAGGGCAATAGACTCATCAATACTAAAATTACCGACTTGCGTGCGACGCAATGCCGTTAAATGTCCAAGCGTACCCAATGTTTTCGCGATATCCTCTGCTAACACACGTACGTAAGTCCCTTTGGTACAAGTGACTGTCAAACGAATCTGTATATCGTCAATCGCATGCAGCTCGATAGCCTTAATAGTGATATCTCTCGGTGGCCTATCGATTTCAATACCAGCACGGGCATACTCATACAGTTTTTTGCCATCTTTTTTTAATGCTGAATACATCGGTGGTATCTGCTGCTGAGGGCCCAGAAACTGCTGTGCAATAGTAACCAATGAAGCATCATCAAATGTTGGAATAGATGATTGTGCCACCACTTGACCGTCTGCATCACCCGTATCGGTTTGACTACCCAGCAAAATCGTTGCTTGGTAGGACTTGTCAGCATCCAGTTGATAATGACTAAACTTGGTCGCTTCCCCTAGGCAAATCGGCAGTAAACCAGTTGCCATCGGATCAAGCGTACCAGTATGACCAGCCTTTTTGCTATCGTGTATCGGTGACTTAAACAAATACTTCACTTTTGACACAACTTGCTGTGAAGTCATACCTTTGGGTTTGTCCACCAAGATAACCCCTGAAACTTTTATTTTTTCAGGTGCTTTGCTGGCTTTTTTGTTAGGTTGCTTAGACGCTATAGACATAATAATAACTTACTCGTCATTCTCGTTTTGCTCAGTTTTGGTGACGGCTTTGCTGATCAAGTCCATCATGTAGTTACCGCGAGCAGTCACTTCATCATAGTGAAAGCGTAGACGCGGCGTAGTACGTGTTTTTAGACTATGGCTCAACTCAGTACGCAAAAACCCTGCGGCTTTATTCAGTACTTTGACGCTTTCTTCGTGATTGGTCTTAGTCATGGCATCATTGAGCTCAGGCTCCATGATAGTGACATAGATATCTGCATAACCTAAATCTGGGCTAACTTTGACACTGGAGATTGTGACAAAACCTGTCAGACGAGGATCATTGACTTCATCACGAATAAGAACAGCAAGCTCACGCTGGATCTGATCGGATAAGCGTTGTAGACGTTGGTTCATGTTGTTACCTTACTTTAATGGGCTTATTGTTATTAATATATAGAACTGTTTGCTAAAAAATGTAGTAATGATATTTGCTAAAAAAGGCCTAGCAGGGTGTACCTGATAGGCCTAAGTACAGCTGAATATCGACAGAGTATTTAGCATGCTCAGCACATTTGGCATATTGCATTGCTACATACTCTGCTATCGAACAGCGGCTTTAGATAGTACGGGCGAACTCTTGAATTTCAAAGACTTCGATCTTATCGCCAGCTTCGACATCATAGCCACGAACGGCCAGACCACATTCCATACCAGTACGTACTTCATTGACGTCTTCTTTATAGCGACGTAATGATTGCAATTGACTAGTAAAGATAACTTGGTCATCACGCAATACGCGGATAGGTTTGTTGCGATAGATTGTACCTTCAACCACCATACAACCAGCAGCCGCACCAAACTTACTAGAGCGGAATACTTCACGAACGTCTGCAACACCAAGGATTTTCTCACGATGTTCAGGAGCCAGCATACCGCTCATTGCAGATTTCACATCATCGATCAAACCATAGATGACACTATAGTAACGAATATCCATGTTAGCAGTATCTGCTTTACGGCGTGCGGTGGCATCTGCACGAACGTTAAAGCCTAACAATACCGCTTCGCTAGATTCTGCAAGTGTTACGTCAGACTCAGAGATAGGACCAACGCCTGAACTGATGACTCTGACTTTTACTTCATCAGTAGACAATTCATTTAGGGCAGCTAGTAGAGCTTCAAGTGAACCACGCACATCTGTTTTCAATACGATGTTCAAAAATGACACATCGCCTTGACCCATCTGATCGAACATGCTCTCTAGACGCATGGCGTTCTGACGTTCCAGTTGACGCTCACGCTCACGGTTGGTTCTAAAGTCCGCAACTTCGCGAGCTTTTTTCTCATCCGTCACAACTAGGAACTCGCTACCAGCAGCAGGTGTTTCAGGCAAGCCCAAAATCTCTACAGGAATAGACGGACCCGCCGACTTGATACGTTGGCCATGCTCGTCAGTTAGTGCACGAACTTTACCATAATGCTCACCAGCTAGAACCAAGTCGCCTTGTTTCAATGTACCTTTCTTAACTAGGACACTAACAACAGGACCACGACCCTTTTCAAGTCTTGATTCAATAACCACGCCTTGTGCAGCACCGTCTAGTGGCGCTTCTAGCTCCATTAGCTCAGCTTGTAAGCTAATAAACTCTAGTAAGTCGTCAATACCTTCACCAGTTTTGGCAGAGATACGTGCCATTGGTGTGTCACCGCCCCACTCTTCTGAGATGACTTCTTTCGTTGTCAATTCATTGAGAACACGGTCAGGATCAGCACTTGGCTTATCCATTTTATTAATAGCGACAATAATCGGCGTACCAGCAGCACGTGCATGATCAATCGCTTCTGCCGTTTGTGGCATCATGCCATCATCAGCTGCGACGACAAGTACAACAATATCAGTTGCCTGAGCACCGCGTGAACGCATCGCACTAAAGGCCGCGTGACCTGGGGTATCAAGGAAAGTAATAACACCGCGCTCGGTTTTTACGTGGTAAGCACCGATATGCTGAGTAATACCACCCGCTTCCCCATTCGCAACTTTCGTTTCACGAATTTTATCAAGCAGTGATGTCTTACCATGATCGACGTGACCCATGATCGTCACTACTGGCGGACGAGTTTGAACGTTACTGCTACGCTCATCAACGGCATCTTGTAGATCGTCTTCCACTTTAGTATCACTGACTGGTACTGGGTTATGACCCATCTCTTCAACCAGTAAACTTGCAGTTGCTTGATCAATCGTGTCTGATTCACGAGCCATTTCGCCCATTTTCATGAGTAGCTTAGTGACTTCGCGAGCTTTAACCGCCATACGCTGAGCAAGATCAGCAACTGTAATTTGCTCACTAATCTCAACATCATAGACGATTTTTTCGACTGGTTTTTCAAACTTATGCTGTGATGCTTGTGTTGAACGCAAACCATTTTTACGGTTTTTGATCTCACGCTCATCTTGATTCTTACGACGACGACCGCGAGTACCCGTGCTATTTGCACCACGTTTGATTTCGCGACGTTCTTTTTCAAATGATTCTTCTAATGCATCACCGACCAGACCTTCAGCCAATGGTTCATCTTTACGCACTTCAGTAACAGGCTCACGGTCAGTATATTTACCAGCCATTTTACGCATTTGCTCAAGTGTACGTTTTTGTGCTTCTTCAGCTTGAGTGCGGCGAGTCTCTAATTCGATTTCACGCAAACGCGCTTCTTCTTTCTCACGAGTCTCGCGAGCTTTACGCTCAGCAGCGGTTTCCACTTTAGGCTTCGTAGCAGCAACTTTTTTCTTTGGCTGCTCTTTAGGCTTAACTTCAACAGTGGCTTTGCTCGCTTTACCGCCTTTTTTAACGACAACTGAGGTAGAGACATCATCGTTTTTGTCGTCTGATTTTTTGCTAGAGCCTAGGCTTGCACGCATCGCTGCTAAAGTTGCTGCTTGACGCTCTTCCGCTTTTTTCTTAGTAGCGGCACGTTCTTCGGCTTCTTTCGCTGCACGTTCTTGAGACTCAATGAGAGCCTGCTCGCGCGCTGCTAGTTCTTCAGCCATTTTTTCTGGATCAGGCTTTTCGAATACTTTCTTTTTACGCACTTCAACATTGACGCTCTTAGATTTGCCCGAAGAGCCAGTCACACGCGCGGTACTAGTGGTCTTAGACTTCAGACTAATACGACGCTTTTCTTGTTGACCATGACTTTGTTTTAAATACGTCACCAGCTTTTCTTGCTCAAGCTCGGTGACTAAGTCATCCTCTGCGCGAGCAGGCAGGCCAGCATCTACTAATTGCTGCTTTACAGCACTTGTAGTTTTGCCTACCATTTCTGCCAGTTCTTTGACGGTCTTATCTGCCATTTATTATCACCTACTGTCTATTATTTGCTATATGTTCAATTCAGTTGTTGGCTACAAATGATTGGGTTAAGGCTGATATTTATAAATAGATATCAGCGCTTTATTCTCAATAGCATATCACCAAAAGACAGCGATATGCAGTTACCGCTTATTCATCGAACCAAGATTCCCGAGCTTTCATGATGAGTTTTCCTGCAGTTTCAGAGTCTAATCCTTCGATATCTTCTAGATCAAAGACGGCTTGTTCTGCCAAATCATCAACGGTAATAATGTCTTTTTGTGCCATTTTATAGGCCCAGCTGACTGTCATACCTTCAAGCTCTTGGAGCTCTTGACTTGGCTCTTTCATGTTCTGTTGTTTGACCAACTCGTCAGCGATGACGACATCTTTAGCACGTTCTTGAATCATATCGATTGCTTCATCATCTAAGCCTTCGATATCATAGAAGGTCTCAACTGGCACATAGGCGACTTCTTCGATACTGGTGAAACCAATATCAACCAATGCCTGTGCTAAGTCTTGATCAACTTCTAAGCGCTCATAAAATAATTCGATGAATGCTTTTGATTCGTTTTCTTGGCGCTGTTTGTACTCTTCTTCAAGCATCATATTTAGCTTATAACCAGTCAACTCAGAAGCTAAACGTACGTTTTGACCTTGAGAGCCAATAGCACGGGCCAACTGATCATTGGTGCTAAAAATAATATCTGCTGTTTGAGTGTCTTCATCTAAGATGATGCTACTGACATCAGCTGGCTCTAAAGAGCTGATGATGAACTGAGCAGGATCATCTGACCACACCACGACATCGATACGCTCACCATCTAGCTCTTGCTGTACTGCTTGGATACGTGTACCACGCATACCAATACAGGCACCGACTGGATCAATACGATGATCGTTGGTCTTCACGGCTATTTTAGCACGGGTGCCAGGCAAGCGAGCGACGTTACGAATTTCAATAATTTGTTCTGCGATCTCTGGTACTTCTTTTTGCATCAATGCTGATAGCATTTCAGAATGCGTGCGAGACAACAATAATTGTGCACCGCGGTTTTCACGGTTTACATGATATAAGATAGCGTTGATACGCGATTTTGCACGTAACTGCTCACGTGGCAACATTTGATCGCGTGACAAGTATCCTTCAGCATTGTCGCCCAAGTCAATAATATAGCCATCACGTGTCTGTTTCTTGACTTCGCCATACATCATTTCACCAACTCGTGGCTCAAAAGCGTCTGCAACAAGTGCGCGCTCAGCTTCACGGATTTTTTGGATGATGACCTGTTTTGCTTGAGTGGCTGCAATACGACCAAATTCAATCGATTCAATTTGTTCTTCTTTGATATCACCAATTGACCATTCTTCTTGATCAAGATCTGTGATAGCAAGCTGACAAGCAGGCATTTCATGATCTTCGTCTGCAACCACGGTCCAGTAACGATAAGTATCATAATCGCCAGTTGCGCGGTCGATGGCTACTCGCACAGCCACTTCTGGCTGCTCGGTATATACTTTTTTCTTGGTCGATACCACCAAAGCGTCTTCTATGGCTTCAAAGATATCTTCAGGATTTAAGCCCTTTTCATTACTGACAGTTTCTACTACCGTTAAGATTTCACGACTCATGCTATACCTGTCCTATCATTTTTTAATTGACTTAAATTTTATAATTTGGGTGTTGCTATTATATAGTTGCTATAAGCCACATAAGCTATTTGAAGATGACACTGCTAATCTATGAGCAGCTGCCTAACAATATATATTTAGGCATCATATATTTAGGCATCATATATTTAGGCATCTTCGTAAACTAAGTTGGCTTTATCGATATTACTTAATGCAATCTCAAACTGCTCACCATCGCTTGACGTCAGTTTTAAAGCGTTTTCATCGATACTATCTAATGTACCTGTTGCTTTGCGACGTTTTTGATCACCTGTGCCGATAGCTTGAATCAAACGCAAGCTTACTGTTTGACCAACATAGGCATGCATCTGCTCATCTGAGAAAAATGCACGGTCAAAACCAGGTGAAGACACTTCTAAAATATATTCACCAGCGATAGGATCATGGACTTCGAGAATACCGCTTACTTGATGGTTCACTGCGGCACAGTCTTCGATAGTGACGTGCTTATCTTGGGCTTGCTCTTCTGGCAATGCCTCAATATAAATACGCAATAAAGAGCGGCGGCCTTGTGGCGCAAATTCTATACCCCATAGCGACACATCGCAAGCGGCCACAGCAGGGGCAATAATATTAGTCAGTTCTGCAACTTTAGTCGAAAGCTTCATAATCTCTTTGTATTTTCCTATTCGCTTATCTATCGTATTTAGTAAACCGTATCAAAGCTTTGCTCTTTTCGTACTTATATATAGTAAGAATTACGGTCATTATATAATGGTAAACCACAAACATATAACAGGTGTTGTGCGTTTATATAGGGACGAGCCTAAAAAACATCAAGCTCAGCCAAACAATGCTTTTATTAGTTATAAAGCACTACTATCGATAAAAGCGTGAGGAATAAAAGATAGTGTTGCTTAAGGAGCATCGTGCCAGTGGCGGCCGATGATGACCAGTGACGAGTAATATCGTACTCTATAGACCTAGAGCTTAGCATAAGTAGGATAGATACCGCGATAACACTGACCTTCAGATACAAAAAAACCCACAAACGTTATGGTGGGTTAATCGGTACTGACAAATTTAGTGTACAAAACATCAGTATAAAAAGTGGTAGCGGGGGCTGGATTTGAACCAACGACCTTCGGGTTATGAGCCCGACGAGCTACCAGACTGCTCCACCCCGCATCAATCTAGAACGCATATTATAGGGAGATAATATAGAAGTGTCAACACTTTATTTAAAATAATTATAAATTAAGTGGTTGCTACTAAAAATCCAACCTGACGCTATGCTGCGTCTGTGAAACTTGGTGCGATTGGGGGGACTTGAACCCCCACAGCTTTCGCCACCACCCCCTCAAGATGGCGTGTCTACCATTCCACCACAATCGCATTTTGCTACTCTGTTTTCTAACTTCCTATCTACTATATATAATGCGTAAGGTAGGCATTAATAGATAAGGACTTGCGAAAACAGAAAAGCATTGTAAATGTAACCTACCAAAATAGCAAGCGCTGACTACTCAAAAGCCACTTATTCAGGATTTTGTGTCAATGGACGTGGCGTTTGCGGTACTGATACTGGTGCATCTAAACGAAATTGATCTTCTGCTTGCTTACGCGCATGAACAGCCAGCGTCATACTGGTAATAAAGAATATGACCGTCAATACTGCAGTCGCACGCGTCAAAAAGTTGGCGGTTCCCGCTGCACCAAATACCGTACCTGATGAGCCGGCACCAAAAGAAGCCCCAGCATCTGCCCCTTTACCATGCTGTATCAAAATCAAGCCGATCATGGCAATGGCCACGATAATATGCAGGGCTAATATAAACGTAAACATGGTGGCCTCTTTTGCCGCGTAATGACGACTGATAACGGAAAATAAAACGTAAAGTTAATAAAAATAATGACTAACATCTCATGATGCCAAATCGATTATATAAATAAGGCGCATTGTACACGATTGCAAGGGTACTGTTAAACCTACTTTTACCAACTGATAAAACCATACTACCTGTCAGCTATGATACTGATATCTGAGCATTATTTATTTGATTCAGCATTCGCTTGACTAAAAGCATCAGCGATCGCTAAGAAGCTATCTGCTTTCAATGAGGCCCCGCCAACCAAAGCACCATCAATCATAGCGTCAGCAGCAAAGCTATCGGCATTACCAGCATTAACGCTACCGCCATACAGTACGGTAATCGCACCTGCTATGTCAGCAAATCCCGCAACGGTTTGCTTGATATGCTGATGAGTCTTACTGACTTCTGCCACAGTCGGCACTTTACCTGTACCAATTGCCCAAACAGGTTCGTAAGCGACGAGTAGCTTTTCAGATAACGATGCTGCTAAATCTGGTTGCTGAGCAAGCATATCTTTAATCACTGAGAGTTGCTCATTGATAACGTCAAGTGTTTGGCCATTATCATACTGTTCTTGCGTTTCGCCGATACAGAACACCACGCCAAGATTCTGAGAAAACGCATGAGACAGTTTATTTATTAGACAGTCATGAGATTCTTTATGATACTGGCGACGCTCAGAGTGACCAAGTATCGTCCAAGTGGCTCCTGTATCTGCGACTTGCTGCGCTGAGCAGTCTCCGGTGTAAGCGCCTGTGCTTGCACTATGAGCGCTCACGTCTTGAGCAGCGCTGACTATTGAACTATTTGCTAAGCGTGCACTGACTGCGGCCAAATGGATACAGCTTGGTGCTACCATCAATTTGCATTGACTACTAGAGGTTGGCGTTTTAGCTTGATTTTTAGCATCAACCTTAGTCAGCAGGTCATCTAACAGCGCATCAACATCATGGCTAGTTGCTGGATTCTGTTTCCAATTACCGATCACCCAAGCTTGCATACTTATTTACCTTGTCTCATGTATTCGCGCCAATTCGGCTCATATGCGCGCCAGTATAACAAATAATTCGTAAGTGCTATAGTAGTGTGCTGCCAGAAGCAGCAG
Organism: Psychrobacter sp. Arc29; assembly: GCF_041431175.1. NCBI lineage: Bacteria > Pseudomonadati > Pseudomonadota > Gammaproteobacteria > Moraxellales > Moraxellaceae > Psychrobacter > Psychrobacter sp. Arc29. Next base: position 418,767 of record NZ_JASMRR010000002.1, read on the forward strand.
CGCTTTTCAATACCTATGTTCAAAAATGACAGCTAAAAGCAGAGATTTTGATGTATTGATTGTTTAATCATTTGTAGAAAGCCTTTAAACTAAAATCAAGTAAAGTCGTATATTGTGTTCAACAGAAATTAAATATTATTAAACGCTTTCTAAGTTATTACGAAAGAAGTAAAAATAACTTGCTGAATCAAAATACGTATCGATTACCGCAAATATATTAAAACATATATAGTAGTCTGTATTCTAAAGCGGTGTGCAAACCCTTTATCAAGGAGAGGTCATAATGTCTATTACAACCAGTAAATATGGTGGTCTGGCGCAGCAGCTCATCAGTGATGGTGTCGTTAGCGAAGCAAATATGAAAACGGCACAGATTGAGTCGCAGCAGCAGCAAATAGGATTGGTGCCGTACCTTGTAGACAATAAACTGGCTGATTCTTATCACCTTGCCCAAATGTTATCACAAGCCTTTGGCGATCCCTTGTTCGATCTTGATGCGCTCAGCACTGATGTCATTCCAAAGGATTTAGTCGATGAGAAAATCGTCCGTAAGTTTAATGCATTGCCACTATTTAAGCGCGGACAACGCTTATTTGTAGCGCTCAGTGATCCAACTCGTGTTGATGCTATTGATGCCATTGCCTTTAATTCTCGCTTATCTATTGAAACGATTGTTGTTGAAGAAAACAAGCTAAAAAAGCGTATCGAAAGCGTTTACGCTGATACGATGCAGAGCTTTGACAGCTTCTCCAACAGTGATTTAAATGTTGATTTTGATGATGGCCAAGAAGAAGAGAACGAAACCAAGCTTAGTGATGGTATCGATGAAGCGCCTGTCGTAAAATTCGTCAATAAAATGCTGGTCGATGCCATTCGCATGGGTGCCTCCGATTTACATTTTGAACCTTACGAAAAATCTTTCCGAGTACGTTTTCGTGTTGATGGCGTGATGGAAAAGATAGCCAATCCGCCAGTCCAACTGGCCAACAAAATCGCAGCTCGCTTAAAAGTCATGTCACAGATGGATATCTCAGAGCGCCGAGTACCGCAAGATGGACGTATCAAGCTCAAAATCTCTAAAACTAAAGCCATTGACTTCCGTGTGAACTCGTTACCAACTTTGTTCGGTGAAAAAATTGTTTTGCGTATCTTAGATCCTTCATCAGCGATGCTTGGCATTGATGCATTAGGTTATGAACCTGATCAGCAGGAGATGTTTTTAGAGGCACTGCACAAGCCGCAAGGTATGCTGCTAATTACTGGTCCCACTGGTTCTGGTAAGACAGTCTCTCTTTATACGGGTATCAATATCTTAAACACTGGTGCCACCAACATCTCAACCGCCGAAGACCCTGTGGAGATTAACCTTGAGGGTATCAATCAGGTCAATGTTAACGCTAAAGTGGGTCTAACCTTTGCTAATGCGCTCAAGTCTTTTTTGCGTCAAGATCCTGATATTGTCATGGTTGGTGAGATTCGTGACTTGGAGACTGCCGAGATCGCTATTAAAGCGGCACAAACAGGACACATGGTACTCTCGACCTTACATACCAACTCAGCACCCGAGACGTTGACGCGTTTGCGTAATATGGGTGTGGCTTCTTTTAACATTGCAACGTCAGTCAACTTAGTCATTGCCCAACGTTTGGCGCGGCGGTTATGCAAAAACTGTAAGAAACCGATTAATATTCCACGGCAAAGCCTACTAGAGATCGGCTTTACTGATACAGACTTGGACAATTCAGACAATGTAATTTATGAGCCAGTAGGCTGCAATGAATGCCGTGAAGGTTATAAAGGTCGTGTGGGTATTTATGAGGTGATGAAGGTCAGCCCCGACATCTCACGTATCATTATGGAAGATGGCAATGCCATAGATATCAAAGATGCGGCGCTCAAAAACGGTTTTCGAGATCTGCGCCGTTCTGGGGTTTTAAAAGTTCTACAAGGTGTCACCAGTATTCAAGAAATGATGCGTGTTACTTCTGAATAAACCGTATAAATATTAAGCCGTATATGAAACTGTTAATCTTCTAGTATTTTGCTTTCTGAAAACTCCAAAATTAGAAATATTATCTAATAGATATATCTAAAAATAAAACAGATAGGCACTGGTTTTTTGCGCTAAAATAAAGTATGCCAGCCAATGATTTTGTCTGGTATCCTGCTTTATGTTTGCAATATCTATATTAGGCAATTTCGAGGGTAGTAATATGGCAAAAGCTAAGACTGACATGCTGTTGGACTTTGTCTATGATGGCGTGAACCGACGCGGGCAAAAGGTGAAAGGTGAAACCACTAGTCGTAGCTTAGAGTTAGCCAAAGCAACTTTACGCAAGCAAGGGATCACGGTTAAAGGTATTAAAAAGAAACCAAAACCGCTCTATACCTTCAAAAAATCCATCAAAGCCATTGATATTGCGATTTTTGCTCGGCAGTTGGCAACAATGATGAAAGCAGGTGTACCACTGACTCAGTCCTTTGAAATTGTGGCAGATTCGCTTGATAACCCAAGTATGAAGGACTTGGTGCTACAAATCAAAGCCGATATCGAAGCAGGTGGTACCTTTGCTTCCGCTTTGCGCAAACACCCTCGTTACTTTGATGATCTATTCTGCTCACTCGTCGAATCTGGCGAACAATCTGGTGCGCTAGAGACGATGCTCGAGCGTGTAGCGACTTACAAAGAAAAAAGCGAACTACTCAAAGCAAAGATTAAGAAAGCCATGAAATATCCCATTGCTGTTATCGTGGTGGCTATTATTGTTACTATGATTCTATTAATAAAAGTGGTTCCTGTGTTCTCGGACTTATTTAGTTCATTTGGTGCAGAGCTGCCTGCCTTTACACAAATGGTAGTGGGTATGTCTGAATGGATGCAGTCTTGGTGGTTTATTTTAATTATCTTGATCGGTGGGGCGATTGTTGGTTTTTCAGAAGCCAAAAAACGCTCAAAAAAATTCCGTGACTTTTTAGACCGTGCGGTATTAAAAGCGCCAATTTTTGGCAATATTGCTTATCAAGCAATTATTGCGCGTTTCGCTCGTACCCTATCTACAACTTTTGCCGCTGGTGTACCTCTCATTGATGCGCTAGATTCTACTGCTGGTGCGACCAACAATGTCGTGTTTTACAATGCCACTCAGCAAATTAAAAACGATGTCTCGACTGGTCAGCAGCTACAGTTCTCAATACGCTCAACCAACTTATTCCCAAGCATGGTCATTCAAATGGTCGGTATCGGTGAAGAGTCTGGTAGCTTGGAAGAAATGCTAGATAAAGTCGCTGTCTATTACGAGAATGAGGTCGACAACGCCGTTGATGGTTTGACCAGCTTAATGGAACCTATGATCATGGCAGTATTGGGTGTATTGGTTGGTGGCTTAGTCATTGCAATGTACTTACCAATCTTCCAAATGGGCTCAGTAGTAGGATAATGATTTGATGCAATTTATAGCGTTACTACAAGAAAATATAACTTTAGCCTTGGTCGTATTTGGTTTATTAGGTCTTTGTATTGGCAGTTTTTTAAATGTTGTGATTCATCGTATACCGCTGATGATGATTTATGGTTGGCGACAAGAATGTAGCCAATTTATGATTGAACAGGCAGATATGCCACGCGAGCATACGCTACCCATAGCGAATATCGTAGCTGCTGACCAACCTATTACTTTGAGTCGACCTGCCTCACGCTGCCCCCATTGCGCCCATAAGATTAAATGGTATGAAAACATACCCTTAATCAGCTGGCTGGCATTAAGAGGGCGCTGCTCAAACTGCAAAGCTGCGATTGGTCTGCGTTATCCTGTAGTTGAACTAGTAACCGCCTTACTATCGGTGCTCGTGATCTACAAATTCGGCGTCAATGCAACTGGATTGTCAGCGCTCGTTTTAGTGTGGACACTAGTGGCTCTAACCGGTATTGATTTTGATACGCAGCTATTACCCGATCGCCTAACTTTTCCACTAGCAGGTCTAGGATTGACGGTCAACTCACAAGGCTGGTTTGTCTCACCAACGCAGTCGATATGGGGATTACTCTTTGGATTTTTATCACTATGGATCGTCGTCAAAGTATTCTATTTAATCACTAAGAAACATGGGATGGGACAAGGTGATTTTAAATTATTAGCAGTATTAGGTGCTTGGCTCGGACCCATGATGTTGCCATTAATTATTTTATTATCATCCTTGCTTGGTTCAATCGTCGGGATAATCTTGATGAAAAAACAAGGTGAGAGCAGGCCTTTTGCCTTTGGTCCTTACATTGCTATCGCAGGCATTGTTGCTTTGTTATACGGCTCAGATATCGTCAGCTGGTATCTTGGTATGTATACTTACTAAGTCTTGATAGTAAGTTTTTTACCCTAATCTATAAGCACAATTATTAATAAGCAATTTCTTTACTGGTCACTGCTTTTACTATCTCTGTCAAATAAGCCATCATTATGTCAAATAAAGCCGCACAATCTTATTCGCGTCAATCACAAAGTCTACAGACAAAAAACAAGACACTCGTCGTTGGTTTAACAGGCGGGATCGGTAGTGGCAAATCCGCTGCTAGTACTTGGTTTGCTGAGCAAGGGATCGATATTATCGATGCCGATGTGATTGCTCATGAGATCGTTACTAAAGGCAGCGATACGCTGCGCAAAATCCAAAAAAGATTCGGTGATTGGGTATTAAATAGTGATGGGTCAATGGATAGAGCCGCTGTACGCACGCATGTATTTGCAAACCCTGAAGCGCTTATTGAGCTTGAGGCGATCACGCATCCAGCGATACGTGAGACAGCGAAAGCACAGTTAGAGTCTAGTACCTCACCTTATGTGGTATTGTCCGCACCTCTACTCATTGAGGGAGCTGAAGCGGGTCTTGCCAATTTATGCCAACGTATCCTTGTGATGGATGCCACCGAAGACACGCAACTTGCGCGTGCCAGTCAGCGTGATGATCAAAGTATTCAAAAAATCAAAGCCATTATGACCAACCAACTCAGTCGTGAAGAGCGCAATCGTCATGCAGATGATGTCATACTCAACGAGAGCGACCTTGCCTCTCTATACTCACAGCTAGAACCCTTACACCAAGAGTACCTTACGCTTGCCCAGCAGCTAAAGTTCGCTGGCGATTAACCTCATATAGAGCCATACCAGTAGCGACGCTTACGTTTAGGCTTTGTAGGTTACCGTGCTCGTTTCCTGACATCGGAATATAGACCAGCTCATCGCAGCTCTCCATTGTCAGGCGACGCATCCCTTCTCCTTCTGACCCCATAATGATGGCGGTTTTACCAGTCAGATCAGCGGCGTGTATAGGCTTAGCATCGGCATTGAGTGCTGTACCAAACACAAATACTCCTGCGTTTTTGATTTGCGAAAGTGTACGTGCCAAATTGGTGACACTAATAATCGGCATCATTTCTGCGGCACCAACGGATACTTTAGCGACTGTGGGCGTCAGACTTGCTGCATGATGCTTCGGACAAACCACGGCATCCACACCCATTGCTACGGCTGTACGCAAGCAAGCGCCAAAGTTATGTGCGTCTGTGATTTGATCTAACACTAATAATAAGCACTGTTCGCGACCAATAATGGTATCAAGTAGACCTTCATCAGCAAAACCTAGCGGACGAGCATTGAGTACCACGCCTTGATGCTGCGGGCTACCACATAGCTGTGTCAGCTTATCTTTTTGGGTCGGCTGGATACTGATACCATTAGCTTCCGCCTCAGCCATAATGGCTTGTACATGGCTGTCACTCTCGCGTCCCTGTTGCACAAACAAGCTAAGACCATCCAAAGGGCGGTGTTTAAGTAACGCATCAATGGCATGAATGCCGTAAAAATAAATGGGTTTTGCCATAATAGGCCTATTAAATATCAGGTGGATATCGCGCTAAGCGATGGAATAAGAAGAATATTATCGACGTTGAGTACTGCAACTCGTTGCCAATAAGGGAGCGATTAAGTCAGCACTAAAAACAGAAATAAACAATATCAATCTGATATTGTTTATTGTTTGGTCATTAATATTTGATGGCGTTAGCTGTTCACTGATGGTACTAGCTTAACCACGCCCAATTTGAACTTAATCGCATTGTTGATAATATCAACCTTCTAAATGGCAGACATACTGGACGATTTCTTCGGTACGTAGATTGAAACCGCTATTGCCTTCGACGACAAACGACTGACCAGCACGGTAGTAGCTGAACTCGTCATCACCATTGATTTTCACTTCACACTCGCCGCCGGTTATTTCGATACGCTCGGATGTATTGGTGCTAAAGTGATAATGCTCAACCAAGTTATCACAAGGTAAGATCACGCCCAAGGTTTTATGACGACCGTCTTCAAACATAATGGTATGGCTGGAACAGCGACCATCATAAGATACTGTCGCTTGGGCATTAACTGTTACGTTAGTAAATTGCGCCGCTGTCATAGTGGCTTCCTTATCAAATAATTATGGTAAAACTAAAAAATAAGTAACTGGTTACCGCTAGAGCTGCATCATCGACACACCTCTCTGCACTAAGTACGGTATCCTTCTCTACTAGATATCTGCGTGCTAAGAGTAGCCACAGGTTCTATGAAAACGCTTTGGAATAATGATTGATTGGCATACTCTTCTCACTATACGCCTGTAATTTTACAAAATCATGACTCGTTGTCATGCACCGTATTTCATCAATATAACAAGAAGAGTTTATCATTATGTGAGATTATGCTACCACATTATCTCTATAAAGTTTGTTAAAGCGACTAGGAAAATACTGTTTAATGCTGAGCTCAAATGGACTTATTTATCTGCTTTTGTACCATTAACGCATCGTGATACTGAATCTATTTTTATGAATTTTGTCCGAAATCGCGCTTAGTATATAGACATGGTTTTGCTATAATCAACCCTCTTAATGATTGATATTACAGCGATTACTCATTGCCAGTTTTTGATGATTTTGTGGTAATCTTCCAACCACGAATTCGATTATACACTCCCTTAACGTTTGTATTTAAGCACATTTAGCACCATACTGTTTGCCTACAATATTTATCTATTTAGTGTCGTTAAATAGATAAATTCATTTCTTTATTTACCTTATTTTATAGATGGCTTCTTAATATTTATACGAAGTTCATTGTCTGTCATGAGAGGCGTTGATGCTAGTATCATTAACTTTACATCAGTTTGCGTTGATCGCTCAGCATGAGCTGAGTGTCGCTGAAGGCTTCAATGTCATCACTGGTGAAACAGGGGCTGGCAAGTCGTTATTGCTAGATGCCCTATCCTTGTGTGTCGGCGCACGCGCAGACAGCGCGATGGTCAGACATGGCGCAGAAAATGCAGACATTTATGCTCAGTTTGATGTAGACAACAACAACGTCATTGTCGAATGGTTTGCCAAAAACGATCGGGCGCTAGACGAGCCTGAAGTACTTATTCGGCGGCAGCTGAGCAATACTGGTCGCTCAAAAGCATGGTTGAATGGTTCGCCCGCCAGTTTGGCTGAGCTAAAAAGCTTGGGCGCATTACTGGTCAATATTCATAGCCAACATGCTCAGCAAGCCTTACTTAAGCCGCAATTTGTGGTGAATTGGCTCGATGAGATGGCACAAATAACGCCGCTCGCGCGTCAGACAGCCAGTAGCTATCAGCAGTATCAGCAGCTAAAGCGTCGCGCTGATGATATTGCAAGTCGCGAGGCTCAGCGTCAAGACCGTATTCAACTTTTACAAAGCCAACTAGCAGACATCACCCCTCTATTGGCCGTGGACTATGCAGAAGTTGAATCTGAGCACGAAGAGCTCTCTAATATTGAAGCCTTAATGCAAGAGGCCAGCCATGGCTTGCATCTGCTCGACAATGATACTGATGAGCCAGATGTGATGACCTTGCTCGGGCAAGCAATCAAACTTTGCGATCATCAAGTTGGTGTCAGCCAAACCTTTGAGCAAGCCTCTGAGCAGCTACATTTGGCACAGCAACAAATCACCGAGGTGACGGCGCTACTGTCAGATTATGCCGAGCAGCAACTACCTGACCCTGAGCGCTTGCAAGCACTAGACAATCTTATCAGTTTGGGTCATCGCTTATCACGTAAGCACAACTTGCCAGCGAGCGATTTGATTGATGAAGCAAAAGCGTGGCAAGAGCAATTAGAGCAGTTAGAAAACGAGCCGAGCAGTGATGCGATGGCCGCACAAATTGAGCAAGCTTGGCAGAATTATCTAGCACTGGCCACCCAGCTAAATCAAGAGCGTACAAAAGCGGCACCAACCATTAGCAAACAGCTTATCGAGCAACTACAACCGCTTGCGCTACCCAATGCGCGCTGCGAGTTTGTTTTTACCAAAAAGACAGAGTCTAGCCAGTACAATGCACACGGCTGCTACGATATTGATTTATTATTCAGTGCCAATGTCGGTATGCCCATGCAGCCACTACATAAAATCGCCTCAGGTGGTGAGCTGTCACGAATGGCGTTGGTCATGCAAGTCTTGCAGGCAACTAACGCTGATAACAATGCCGCCAAGCCTATGTTGGTATTTGATGAAGTCGATGTCGGTATCAGTGGCGGTACTGCGCAAGTGGTTGGCGAGTTGCTACGCGCGCTTGGGCAAACGCAGCAATTGCTCGCGATCACTCACCAAGCACAAGTCGCGGCGCAAGCGCACCAGCACATCCTGGTACAAAAGCACCATCAAGAACAGACCGAAAGTGAGCTGATCATCCTGACCAACAGCGCGCAGGTAGATGAGCTGGCGCGTATGTCTGGTGGCGTTACGATCACTGATGTGACTCGCGATCATGCTCGTAGCTTGCTATCTGATGTCAAATAACATATTAATTGTCGTTAAATTATCCAGCACTATTAATCAAAAAAAGTACTTGTTAAATCTTTGTGGCTATCAATAGCAGTTGGCGTGAATCTTGCTTTTCTATTGGTTATCACCATATAGTGGTCTCTCACCCTTATTATTCGGTTGCGTTTGTTTCTATGTCTAAAACCAATTTGACCCATCATTTCTTAATTGCGGCACCAGAGCTGTCAGACCCAAGGTTTGAACAGGCACTCATTTATATTTGTCGCCATGACAATCACGGTGCACTAGGTCTAATGGTCAATCGTCCGTTAGAGCAGGCGCGAGTGGGTAAACTGCTAGAAGATTTGGATATTGAGGTGACCGATCCGCAAGTGATGGAAGATGTGGCTTTAGAAGGTGGCCCTATGTATCCTGAGGTGGGCTTTGTGCTGCATACAGGTCAGCCTGAATGGGCGTCTTCTTTTGCGATTTCAGAGAATGTCTGCATCACCACCAGCCAAGATATTCTAAAGCGTATCGCGGCAGGTCAAGGCGTCGGTCACTATCAACTGTGCTTGGGTCATGCCAGCTGGGGCAAAAAACAGTTAGACCAAGAACTGGGTAATGGTGATTGGCTCGTCTGCCCTGCTGATCTGACTTTATTGTTTGATACGCCGTTCGAAGAGCGCTGGCAAATCGCCGCTGACAAAATCGGCGTTAATTTTGACTATCTTAGCAGTGACATCGGTCATGCTTAATAGCACATGTTCTATGCATTGTGCTCTACGAATACAGATAAAGCCACAATAGATAAAGATATAAAGGATAGCCGTCACTATGGTGGATAGTACTTTTACAGTAGATAGCACAGAAGCTGCAGATCATGATCTTGATATAAATGGTATTGACAGTAATGAGTCTAATATCAACGGTCTTGGCGACTCTGAGCCAGAAATAAAGCCGCATCTTATCTTGGCGCTAGATTATGGTGTCAAAAAAATGGGCATGGCGCTCGGTAATAGCTTGACCCAAACCGCACGCGCTTTTGATATCTTGGCGATGAATAATGGTCAGCCAGACTGGGACAATCTCATCGGTATTATAAAAGTCTGGGGCGTGGCACAGGTCGTGGTCGGCCTGCCACTTAATATGGATGGTAGCAGCTCCATGCTCTCAAAACGCGCACATAAATTCGCGCGGCGTCTGGCTCATAGAATTATGGAGCAGCATCTACCAGTGACCGTATCATTATGTGATGAGCGTTTAACCTCTATCGAAGCAAGAGAAATCGCATGGGACAACGGCTGGATTAAGCATGAACGTGATCCGATTGATGATATCTCTGCTTGTATCCTGATGTCGACCTACTTTGCGGATCCAAATAGTAGTATCGCTATTGATGCGGTCAAAGCAGACTAATTAGGCAAAATAGGTAGAAGACACTGTTGTCTCTGTCGCACCATTTTGCTACATCGTACCTATTCACAGATAAATGACTGATTACTATGACCACTGCCCTAGACCAAGACTTGCACACTAAGTCGCAACATGGTTTTGCTCCGCTTGCTATTGCTCGTATTAGAGGCGCGCAGCGTGCAAATCAGATAGCGATCTATCTTATTTATGCGGCCATTTTGGCCTTTATAGTCTTTGGCACCATTGCCAGTATCAAGATGTTTCATGACAATCAGCTGCTGTATCAACTGTTTTACAACCTGCCCTATGCCTTGGTTGCGTTGACCATTCCCATTACGCTTTATGATGCTTTTGTGGTTTATCGTTATCGCTTAAATCAGCCATCGATGATTGCCATGAGTATTGGCGTATCGACCATCATATTGATCGGTGGCTTATTATTTGCCGATACGGCATGGTTAGGGCTGTCCTGTTGGCTTGGGGTGGCATTTTTATTCAAGGTCAGTTTTAAGCGTTTTTTTAACTTTTTAGACGTGGCAAATACTGACGAAGAGACAGCAGCAGTAGACGATCTAGACAGTACACCTCAGTAAGCGATTAAACAAACGATCCATTCTTAAACCTATCTACTTAGCTTTACGATAATGACTATGACTACTTCTATACCAGATACGACCATCGACCATCACCTAGATACGCAAGGGCTGATCTGTCCTGAGCCTGTCATGATGCTGCACCGAGTCATCCGCAAAGCAGATAGCGGTGAGGTGATTGAGATACTGGCCACTGATCCTGCTACCACGCGCGACATTCCAAATTTCTGTCGTCATCTGGGTCATGAGCTACTCAGTCAAGAGACACTGGCTGAAAATATCAACCTAGATGCTGACCCCGATGAAATCACTGTTGATAGTGATGACACCACGCCAGCAAGCGTGACGCTCTATCGTTATGTGGTGAAGAAAAAAAGTGGTTAATTTATATCTGACCTATATCCGAGCATCCTATGAGCCGTGATCGCGCCGTACAGCAAAGGCAGCCTAAAGCGCTGGCAGTCGATGATGAGCCGTCTTATATGACGGAATTTCGTCAAGCCATGCTAGCACGTGGTCTGGCAACGCGTACCCGTAATGCTTATGTGCGCGACTTGCGCTCTTGCGAGCTGACCAACCCAATCGCCCTGACCCGCTGGCAGCCTGATGATGTGCTGCACTGTCTCTCAATACTCGCTCAAGATAACAAAACCCCGCGCACGCAAGCGCGTATGCTCTCAAGCTTACGACAGTTCTACTTATGGATGATAGCGAGCAATCTGCGCGAGGATAATCCCTGCGAGCGTATCAAAAGTCCAAAGCTCGGACGCCCGTTACCAAAGGATTTAGCCGAGGCTGATGTCGATAATCTCCTTGCCGCACCTGATACCAGTATGGCGCTTGGATTGCGTGATAAAGCCATGCTAGAAGTGCTCTATGCCTGCGGTTTGCGCGTCAGTGAGCTGATTAATCTGTCACTTGAGCAAGTCAATCTAAACTCTGGCTGGCTACAAATCACAGGGAAAGGCAATAAAACCCGACTGGTGCCACTCGGTGAATACGCCAGCGATGCACTAGAAGATTATCTGTCGCATGGGCGCGGAGAATTGATCGCCCATCTAAAATCTGGCAACTGCCAAGCGGTGTTTTTGACTGCGCAAGGTGGTTATATGACGCGGCAGAATTTTTGGTATTTGCTTAAGAAATACGCTCAAATTGCTAGTATTGATAAGGAACTATCACCTCATACCTTACGTCATGCCTTTGCAACCCATTTGCTCAATCATGGCGCCGATCTGCGTAGTGTACAGCTGTTATTAGGGCACAGTGACTTGTCCACCACACAGATTTATACCCATGTAGCGACGGCAAGATTGCAGCAGTTACATGCCGCGCATCATCCGCGTGGATAGGCTTTTGGGTAGTGCAGTGAGCAGAATTGTCATTAAATATTGATTCATGATCGCCAGAGGAATACACCGTGTCGCAAGCTCAGCCATCTTCCAAGCCCACTCTCACCAAAGCGCAAGAGTTTGCGCTGAAAAAACTGACCATCATGGGTTATTTGGAAGGCACGTCTTTTCTGCTGCTCTTAGGTATCGCGATGCCACTCAAATATATGATGGATATGCCTGAAATGGTGAGCTATGTCGGGCCTGTGCATGGGGTGTTGTTCATCGCCTATATTGTGGTGCTCTTTATCACGGCGCATAAAATCAAAATGCCACTATGGGCGTTGCCTGCTGGTGTGCTTGGTTCATTTTTGCCCTTTGGGCCGTTTGTGTTTGATCATGTGTTAAAGAAGCATTTGGGGAAGTAATATTAAAATGATATTGGTCACGTAAACCTATACCTGTGTGGTAATGATTAGATTGTAAACATTATATGAAGGGCTTCATGCAGGGAATAAGATTTTGAATAAGAACAAAGCTAACAAATGCACTATTATTAAAAAATGAACTCTATCAAGAATGGATATCAAATATGAGTACGCAATTAATCAAGCATTTAGAAAACAAAGCAGCAGAAGATTCTAATACATCAATTCTACTCGCACAGTGGAGTTTTGACGAAAAATTAGTTAGCAAGTCATTAGAAAATATTGCTGGATATTTTCCACATTTTAGTAGTCATAACTCTTCTCATTCAAAGCAAATACTGATAAATATTGAAAGACTTTTAGGTGAAAACTTGAAATTACTCAGTGCTACTGATACATGGCTCATACTTGAATCGGCATATTGGCATGATATCGGTATGTTATTTGATGCCAAAGAGGCAGTTAAGGTAACAGAATCAGATGAATTTAAAGAGTTTGTAGAATCTTTAGCAAATGATAAGTCTACTGACCTATATGAGTTTGCATCTAATTATTTAAGTAAAGGTTGGAAAGTAGCCTTAAGTAATTATGATCATCCTCAAATAGGTATTGAACAATACCGACAGATGATAGCTGAGTGGTTTAGGAAACATCATCAAGAAAACTCTAAAAAAATCATTAGAGATCCTTTCAATGAATTAGGTATTAGTTCTCCAAGAACTGAAATTTTTCCAAATAGAATATACACTTATTTAGGTCAAATCTGTCTTGCTCATGGTACAAGCTTTCAGCGCGTTATGACAGAACTTCCTTTTAGACAAACTGGTTTGGGCACTGAAAGTTGTCATCCACGGTTTGTAGCATGTTTATTGCGTTTAGGAGATATATTTGATATCGATGATAATCGGTTTTGTCCTGTTATGGCAAAACAAGTTTATGACACCCCTTCAATAAGTCAGGCACACTTAGATAAACATAAGTCTATTAGAGAGTTTCAATTAGATAATCAAACTGTCAGTATTACAGCTGAGTGTAATAATGAAAGCGCCTATATCGAAACTCAGTTATGGTTTGGGTGGATAAAGGAAGAGCTTCAAGACCAGATGTCTCAATGGAAAAACATAGTCCCTCACAGAAAATTTGGGTTATTACCGACGGTTGAAAAACTAACTGTAGAAATGACAACCTCTAAAAAACTAATTAACGACAAGCCAATGAAGTTTAGCATTGATGAAAAAAATGCTATTGAATTATTACAAGGTAAGAATTTATATGATGATAAAACAAATATTTTTCGTGAACTCATTCAAAACGCAGTAGATGCGACTTTGCTTAGAGCATGGATTGAATATGGTGAACTAAGTGAATCTAAAACTATATTATCTCATATGCATCCATTTCATAAAACTGTTCAAGAGGTTCTTACTAGATACCCTATTAAGATTGATTTAGCAAAGGTATCGGACTGTAAAGATGAGAAGTTTAGTATTTGGGAGTTTTCAGTTTCTGATAAAGGTCTAGGAATAAGCCTTAAAGACTTAGAATATATGCAGCAAATAGCAGGTTCAAACCGTAATATTGAAAAACGTAGAATCATAACTACGATGCCCCTATGGATGAGACCATCAGGTGAATTTGGTATTGGAATGCATAGTGCATTCTTACTAATGGAAAGCCTTCCCGATATAGATAAAAAAATAATACTTGAAACAAAAAGCAAAAAAGATAATAAGGCATATAAAATAGAGCTAACATCACCATTGACTAAAAAAAATGGCTTTTGTTTTATTGAAGAGTTAGCAGATGATATGAGTAGAGATTATGGCACTAAGTTAACTGTTAAGGTGTCGCTATCGAAGCATAGCTATCACTTGAATGACTTCGGATTTGAGGTACATGATAGATTTGATAGGCTCAAAGGTTCTGTCTTCGACTATGTAAACGCTCATTATTACATGGAAAAAGTATCTAATTCCATTATAAGTCAAACACCTGCTGTTGTTACTTTAAGCGATAGATGGAATGAATTAGGAAGCAATAATAGACACACTGAACCTCGTATTTGGGATGAGAATAAGAATCTTTATATAGATATTCAATTACATCCGATTAATATATCGTTAACTGACTTACATGTCGATATGCAAGGCCTCTTCCGTGGACAGAAAGTAAGCTATATGAATATCAATTTTGTTCCAGGAACAATAGACTTTTACGGATTTAATGCTAAAGAAGCTTTACAAATTGATAGAAACAAATGGCAGCAACAGTTCTCACAAAAACTTATTGATGAAAACTATTTTAAAAACATATTTGAAGACTTAGTTGATAAACATACTGATCTAATTGAGAGTAAATTTAAGAATACAAAAGTTATTAGTGCTTATAACCGAATGTATGGATTCGAAGCTAAGAGTTATAAAGACGATAGCTCATGGAAGAAGCTGAAATTCTTCAATGAAGATAAAGCTATATTTGGAAAAAAACTACTCAATAAAAATACTTTTGAAAAATTACTTAATGTTAATAAGTTAGTTATAAAATTTGATCAAGTAGGTAGTGTTAGCAACCTTGCTAAGAACGGTTTAGAAATCGGAGATACAGAAATATTAACGAGCATATCTGGAAGCGATTTTTTTATAAAGCTATTTATTGATGAATGGTATGAAATGGGTGGGAGTCATGAGATTATCCGAGGTGAAAAGTATAATCAAATGAGCTTTACTAGAAACAAAAAGATTAACTTTGATAACTCACTATTATTATACTTAAAAGGAATTTTGAATGCAGACAACAAAAAGAGATTGTTTATTGTATCTGATAAAGTTAAAAAAATTGATGAATTGAAAAATTTTTCAGAATTAGCTTGTTATAGCGAGCTTCATAAAAACTATTTTGGGAAAGATGGCGAGTCTTCTAATAGCTCCCTATTAATTCCTTTCTTAGCTTTTGACAATGATAAATCAAAGGTTATTACAACTGAGTTCCTTGATGAAATTATTGATGCAGTATGGGAGAAGAAAAAGGAAACAAACAAAGAAATTAAGCGAGAGAGAATAGCGCAACTTTATACTAATCTAGTAGAAACGATAGATGAAAAAATGCAGAACAACAGTGAGTGGAGAGAAGCAAGAGAAAGAAGCAAAAACTTTAAAAGTTTTGATAGCTCTATGCTATCTAAGTATGATAAATAAACTTGTATTTGGTTACCTTTATTTTAAATCGTAAAATACGTCTTGCACCTTACTATCTATACGTAAAACTCATCCACTAAAATTTTAGTGAGAAACATATTCAACCTGAGTCGAACTAGGTTTTTTAGCCGTGACTGTCGCGATACCCTGTGCGTCTGAGCGGGTTGCGTCACTAGACTAAGGGCAGTATCACTAAGTATAATGCCATTAGTCAATAGTGACCGCCCCGCTTGGAGGTTTAGATACAGGCAGAAGGCGCGATTAGCTCCCCTTACAAATCCTCCCAATACAATTCCATGAATAGATAGCTGCAAACCTACCCTTTTCTCGTTACAATACCAATCACACGATGCGCACTGTCCTAATTGGACAACGCACCTCCTTTTAGCTATCTATTATCTGAGAATCCCATGAGCCATAGACCACCTGCCGACCTCCTCAAAAACGCCCAACACTGGCGCGAAGACATTAATTTTCGCCAAGACGTGCTGGGTAAGCCGTTTGATTTTGCGGCCACGTGGGGTATTTTTTCACCGCAAAAGCTCGATGATGGCAGTTTGATGCTGCTTGATTATGTAGATTTCCAAGACGATGATGATTCGATCGACTTGGGCTGTGGCTATGGTGTGCTTGGTATGACGGCAGCGCGTGAATGTCCAAATGGTCAGCATACGCTAATTGATAAAGACTTTATGGCGGTAGAATATGCACGCCGTAACTGTGAGAAAAACGGTCTAAACAATGTCGATGTGCATTTATCAAATGGCTTCAACCATGTCGCAAAAGACAAAGACTTTAGTTTGGTGATGTCGAACTTGCCCGCCAAAGTTGGTAAAGAGCAACATTATCTGTATTTCCTCGATGCTTATGCCCGCATGCGTAAAGGTGGACGTTTTTATGTGGTGACCATTAATGGCTTGCGCCAATTTATGAAGCGCTCGTTTACCGAAGTGTTTGGCAATAGCGAAAAGATCAAACAAGGTAAAACCTATACGATTACCATGGCGACCAAAGATTAGTCTTTAGTCTTTAGCATCTAGCCATAAAAGATCGTCACAAAAAAAGCACGCTAAAATGGATTTAGCGTGCTTTTTTGTTGGCTCATTTACGTATTCAAGAGCATGTCTACATCTGCCGCTTAATTAAGTAGCCACCGAGCGCTGCACTACCGATAATCGGTAACAGCACCATAAGCATGGGCGAGAATCCTGTAGCAAGCGATATAAAGCCAACCAAGTCCTGAATGTAGCTAAAGAGCAGACCGAACAGTAGCGCCACTACGATACGCAAGCCCAAACTGTGTGTCCGTAGCGAGCCAAAGACGAATGAGCAAGCAACGATGACGAGCGACAATATTGATAAAGGTGACAGCAGTTTTTGCCAAAACGCCACTTCATGATCTAAGGATCGATTACCTTGTTGGCGCATAAAGGTGCGATGCTCGTACAGCTGCGTCAATGACAAGTCCTCTGCCTTGCGCGTTAGCAAGTACACCGACTCTGGGGCAAATGGTAAGCTGAGCGTATCTGATGGTGAGATGGCTTGGCTACTCTCAAAGCCCTGATTAATGCTAAGCTTGACCATATCATTTAGCTGCCACTCATAGCGATACTGCTCGCTTGGCTTGTCACTGGTCACATCGATAGGCTCACGCCCCGTATATTTTCCACCATTAGCATGAACGGCGGTTTGCAAATTACCATTATTATCCAAATGCCAGCGTTTGACCTCACCGATATTACCCGCAACATCGGCATAATCGATATACAAAATATCGCTGCCATCAGGTGTCGCGCTACCATCCGCTGCACTATCAAATCGTGGCTGTATCGTCCAATAGCCGCGCACCGAAGTGACTAGCGAGGTGTTGTCCTCATCGTTGATTTGCTTTGCCAATTGATTAGAATGCGGTAGCACGAACTGATTAATCGCCAATGCCAGTAGCACAAAAATCAAAGCAGGTTGTAATACCCAGCCGACGATACGATAGATGCTGACCCCAGCCGCGCGCATCACCACCAGCTCACTTTTATTGGCGAGTAAGCCCAATCCTATGACGGCACCGAGCAGCGCACCCGTTGGAATGAACTGCTCTAAGAAGTACGGCGAACGATAAAAGATATATTTAAGTGCCTGACCCATCGTATAACTGTCATCCAACGAATCCAGCTCTGATAAGTAAGAAAACACCAACTGCAGTGTCCATAAACCAACGACGGCTGCGATAATAGCAAGCAAGGCGTTGAGTTTGACATAACGGCCAAGGACTTTTAAATTGGCAGGTTTTTTGGCCAGTTGATCGGAGTCTGCAGACTTAGCAAATAAAGAGCGCATTAAGACTGCCCTCCTTGTGAGCTATTGTGTTGATTGTCCATACCGTTGATCGATGTGGCAGCAGCTAGCCTATTTTCTTGCTTACGAAAGCGCAATCGATGTTGCACACGGCTACCCCAATTCAGATAAAGCGCTAGCGCCATAAAGCCTAATACCAGCCATGCATATGCCCATACGCTAATGCTGCCTTTACTCACGGCATTCTTAAGCGAGATGATGCCTAGCGCACAACTGACAAACAATAAAATAGAGGGAAATAGACGCAGCCAACGCCCTTGACGTGGACGCACTTGCGCAAGCGGCACTGCCAGCATCGGTGCGATAATCATGAGCCATGGCAGTGCCAGACGGTAGCCAAGCTCACCTTGGGCGGCACGCAGCGCGTTATTTGTACCAGCTTGCGCGTCACCCGTTGCCGCTTGCCACAGCGGTCCAATTGGCTGGGTTTCAATATTGTCTTCAGTGATGACGTCTTGCGAGGATTCAGTCAGCGTGATGCGATAACGATCAAAGGCGACTTGATTGTACTTTAAACTGCCTGCGCCCACTTCGTAACGACGACCTTGGAACAAGTCCAACTGGGTCACACCACTATTGCCGGTATTGACCTGTTCAGCACGCTTGGCGAGCGTAATGGTATCTTTACTGATATCTTTTGCATCGCTGTTTATAATATCTTTTGGCATATCAGAGATACCCATTTGATCAGCGGTTTCTTGATCAATCGTATTATTCATGTCAGCGCTTTTGACAGTATTACCTTTTGGCGTCGGTTCAGACTGAATCAGTATCACATCTTGCAGTTTTTTCTTATCATCGCTGAGACTACCCACGTATAGATGGTAGTTACCGCTACTGATAAACTCATTCGGGCGAATCAAATCAAACGCACTGGTCAATGCTTGCTGCTGCCACACGGCCTCAGATGAGCGCACGCCCCATGGTTTGCCAACGATAGATAATGCCGCCTCACCAACAAACAACGCTAATATCAATGGCGTCATCAAGCGCGCCAGCCTACCGCGAGACACGCCGCTGGCATTGATAACGGCCATTTCTTGATCGACATATAGGCGACCAAACACCAGCATCAACGCGATAAAAAAGGCTAGCGGCAATATCAATTCTAGAAAATATGGCAGGTTGTACCCAATAATCGTGAAAAGTAAGCTGATATCCAAACGTCCTTCAGCAGCAATGCCAAAATAACGTATCAAACGACCGCCAAGCATCATTACTACCAAAAACCCCAGCACCAAAGCAGTGGTCGAGGCAACTTGTCGAGTCATATAGCGGCGTAATATCACAATGGGTACTCTTAAACAGTTGGTATGCGCATGATTGATTGGGGATTTATCGTCATATTTGAGCACAATAACAATGCATCATAGGCATCATATACGGTCAAATAAACAGTCAAATAATACTGACAATTACTGAGTAACTGATTAGTCCTACTCAACAAACACAAGTGACAAATATAACCGCTAATCCTAGCATGTTTTGCCTAAAAATGGCTGTGAAATGTGTTTGCAAACATTACGTACACCTTACTGATAGTGCATTACTATTAGTAGACGATAAATATATCAAATATTGGATAAATCGTTAGTAAAATGTTATATGGAATTGGTTTAACAGTGTTTTCTCCAATACGTTTTTTATTTATTTAGTTTGGAAAGGTTTGTTTGTCATTCGTATCATCGAACCTCTATCTCTGTTATTAATTGCTAGACTGGCTGACGGATAAAAATAATTTTATGTCATCTAATGTAATGGAGAATACCAATGACTAATACCACATCTACGCCCGCAACCCTACTTGAACTTGCTGGTGGTCAGTTCGATACGCTTGATTGGTCAAATTGCGCTATCGTACTTATCGACTATCAAAACGAATATGTTGATGGCGCGATGCCGCTGGGGCAAGCGGGCGCCAAAGCGATTGATAATGCGCGCCAGTTGCTCGACAAAGCCCGCAAGCAAGATGTCCCTATCTTTCACATCACCCATCATGGTGCAGAAAATGGCAATGTCTTTGATCCCTTATCATCTGACGTCGAGATAGTCGAGCAACTACAGCCGCATGATGGCGAAACCGTGATTGTCAAAAACCATCCCAATGCGTTTTATGATACGCAGCTACAATCACTACTCTCCTCTGCAAACAAACAACAAATTATTTTTGCGGGTTTCATGAGTCATATGTGCGTCAGCTCAACCGCCCGCGCCGCATTCGATTTGGGCTTTGACAGTTTTGTCTGTCACGACGCCTGTGCCACTCGCGATCTCCCAAGTGCTACTAGAAAAACCATCAGTGCTGAGGTCATGCATGACACCGCGATGGCAGCGCTACAGGACAGATTTAGTGCGTTAGTGACGACTGCTGAATTGGTTAATAATTAATTTGACACATTAATAGTCACTGTAATAAGTGCCGTATCTCATCATTCAATGTGCGTCATGAGCCAAGGCTCATGACGCACTAGGAATAGCTACATATATCGTCGCATTGTAGTGTAAATTGACACAGCAATATTGTTCGGACTTATTACCTAATCTTTGCAAACTACGCACTATCATCGCAATATGCTACACTATCGTGATTGCTCTATAGGCCAAATAATCTAATAATCTAACAGGCATAAGCAATTGCACTAGCTTTTTCATTAGCTCTATAATTCTCATAACTCTAATAAGGATAACTATATGAATATCAAATTATCTCAGCATCTGCCAAAGACTCATACGCAAAAAATTCTCAAAAAAGAAGCCAAAAGTAAAGACGACGCTTGTCTGGTTGTCTTGGTTGATGACAAGAAAAATATCCTAGCCGACTCTGTGTTGACTGACTATACCGCTCGTATTGAGCAATTGATTGAAGTCTCTCATTTTAAGGGAACAGCCTGTGAGACCGTTGCTGATTATGCATTGGCAGGGGATAAAAAAACCACCAAACAAAACCCTGTGCAGTTGTTATTGGTTGGTGTCGGTAACACGGACAAATTCAGCAATACCGTACTGCAAAAAATTGCCAAGACCATCTATAGCAGCACGCAAAAGCGTGTATCGTCTATTACCGTTGCACTAGGTGATGCGCTAGAAGAAAGCCATTTTGGTCAATTTGCCCTAAACCTATTGGCAGCCAGCTACCGCTTTGACAAATATAAATCTGAGCAAGCGACGCCTGTATTGACTGATGTTTATCTATTGGCAGATGACTCACTACAGCCTGCACTCGCATTTGCTGAGGCAGTATTCGCCGGTCAAAGCCTCACTCGTGACGTCGCTAATGAGCCAGGTAATATTTGCTTCCCTGCGTATATGGCAGAACAAGCACAAGAACTTGCAAAAACCTATCCTGACCTATTGACCGTCAAGGTATTGGGTGAAGAAGAGATGTCAGCGTTAGGGATGAACTGCTTTTTATCAGTGGCCCAAGGCTCTACCAAAGAAGGTCAGCTTGTCATCATGGAGTACCGCGGTAAATCCTCATTTAGTGCAAACGCTGGCACCACTGAGCAGACGATTAGCAATGCTAAAGTGACTGGTCTAAAAAAAGCGCTCACTGATAAACTACCAACCAAGAAATCTGCTAAGAAAGCCGACAAAGCTAGCGACGATAATGCACAAGCTAGCAATGATGATGCGCCTATCGTCTTGGTCGGTAAAGGCGTGACCTTTGATTCAGGCGGTATCTCAATCAAGCCAGGTGCGGCAATGGATGAGATGAAGTTTGATATGGGTGGCTCAGCCTCAGTGCTCGGTACCATCAAAGCCTTATGTGAAGCACGTCTACCGATTAACGTAGTGGGCGCGCTCGCCTGTGCTGAAAACATGCCATCAGGTGATGCCACACGTCCAGGCGATATTGTCAAAGCCATGAATGGTAAATCTGTTGAAATCTTGAACACCGATGCCGAAGGTCGTTTAGTGTTGGCTGATACCTTATGCTATGTACAGCGCTATAATCCAAAAGCCATCATCGATGTTGCAACGTTGACGGGTGCTTGTGTGGTTGCATTAGGCCATGTGCGTTCGGCAGTCTTTAGTAACGATGAAGATGTATTATTTGATCTAGAGAATGCGAGCAATTTATCAGGTGATCTTATCTGGCACATGCCACTAGACGACGAGTATCAAGCACTGATTGACTCACCTATTGCTGATATCCAAAATATCGGTGGTAAAGGTGCGGGCGCAGTGACTGCCGCTTGCTTCTTATCTCGTTTCATTGAAGAAGGTCAGGCATGGGCGCATTTAGACATCGCTGGTACCGCATGGAACTCAGGTAAAGATAAAGCAGCAACTGGGCGTCCAGTACCGCTATTTATGCAATATCTAAAAAACAGCGCGGATATGGCTTAATCGATTAATGGCAGTGCATTAATGACCGTTTATTGATAAATGCTATTTTATAAAACACTTTATGAAAACCATTCTATGAAGATCAGTTTTTATGTATTAAGTGAGAGTAAAGCCCAAGATTTCTTGGGCTTTATTTGTCAGTTGACTCAGACAGCACTGAACAAAAGCACGCAGTCCTTGCTGATTCTTGTCGACGATGAGACATTACTGTCAACGCTAGATGAGGCGCTTTGGGCACAAGATGCCACGAGCTTTATCCCACATCAATGCCTGTCGGATATTTATTCTAAAGCCGCTGACTCTAACGCCAACAAATCGTTAGCACCCGTATTGCTTGGCAGTTATATGCCAGCAGACTTTAATGGTATCGTGCTCAATACGACGACGCGTCCGGTGACTGACTTTATGGCTGCGACCAATAATGCCAAGCCATCTCGAGTCCTTGAGCTAATCAGACCTGATGCCACCAGTACCCAAGAAGGTCGCCATAAATATAAAGCCTATCAGCAATTAGGCTATGAGTTAACCCATTTTAAGGTATAGCGCTGCCGTTCACTTCTCTCTGCGCTTCATCACTACTTTCAATATCTCATTAACTAGCCATTTGCGCTAATTAGCCTTCGTCTATATTTGCTCCACATTTGAGCACACTCGTTATATTTTGCCTGTTACCCTTCGCTTTATGCATCGCCTCCACTGCTATGAGTGGTATGCGAATATGTCAAAAAATGCTACCATCCCTCGATAAATTTTTCGCTCAAACAATTCATTTACTTTTGACAAACGTCGAGGATGTACAAATGCGTTCATTGATTGCGATGTATCAGCGTATCGGGCTGGTGCCGCTCATTATTATTGGTTTGGTGTTAGGTGTGCTGATCGGTTGGCTCGCACCAAGTATCGGTACTGCAATAGGCCTGCTTGGTACGCTGTTTGTCGGCGCCCTAAAAGCAGTGGCTCCCGTACTGGTATTCATTCTGGTCATGGCAGCGATCAGCCAGCATCGCAGTGGTAATGAAGTCTATGTCAAGCCTGTGCTCATTATGTACATGTTCGGCACTTTTTTGGCAGCGCTAACAGCAGTCGGTGCCAGCTTTTTATTCCCGACTGACTTGGTCTTGATCAACGCTGATATCGCACAAGTACCACCTGCCGACTTAAAAGAAGTGTTGACGAATTTGTTGATGAATTTGGTCGCCAATCCGGTCAATGCCATCGCAGAAGCCAATTATATCGGCATCTTGGCATGGGCAATCATTATTGGTTTCGCCTTGCGTCAAGCCAGTGACACGGCGCGCACTGTCGTGGGTGACTTTGCTGATGCCATCTCACAAGTGGTTAAGTGGATTATTGCTCTAGCGCCGTTTGGTATTTTGGGCTTGGTTGCTAGTACGGTCGCTGAGACAGGTTTTGCTTCCTTGGCAGGTTATGCTCGTATTTTGATGGTGCTCATCAGCTGTATGCTGTTTATCGCTCTGGTCGCAAATCCGCTTATTGTTCTTGTTAAGACGGGTAAAAACCCATATCCATTGGTATTCAAATGTCTACGCGAATCAGGTATCACCGCATTCTTTACGCGCAGTTCAGCTGCCAACATTCCCGTCAATATGAACCTTGCACGTAAGCTTGGATTGCACGAGGACACTTATTCAGTAACCATTCCACTGGGTGCGACCATCAACATGGCGGGTGCTGCGATTACTATTAACGTATTAACGCTTGCCGCTGCTCACACGTTGGGTATCGAAGTGACGTTTGCTTCAGCGCTTTTATTAAGTCTGGTCGCGACGATTAGTGCTTGCGGTGCTTCTGGTGTTGCTGGTGGTTCGTTGCTGCTGATTCCATTAGCAGCGAGCTTATTTAGCATACCTAATGACATTGCTATGCAAGTGGTTGCGATTGGTTTTATCATCGGCGTGATTCAAGACTCGGCAGAGACGGCTCTGAACTCGTCAACTGATGTTTTATTTACCGCAGCGGCTGACCCTACTTATTCACGTTAGTTTTTAGCAAAGCATTTTCTGCAAATATAAAAAAGGGCCTTTAGCTGGCCCTTTTTTTATGCGGTATTTTTAGGTTTTAACTACTTCAAATTGTCTACATCAATTTCGATTACTGGTGTTTGCATCTCTATTTGACGTTTTAGTTGACGTAGCTGCTCAACCTCATCTAACAGCTCAAGTATCAATCCAATGGCAGGTACGCTGGCATCAAAATCACGGCTGAGTCGTGAGGCACGGCGCACGGTTGTCAGCTGGTAGCCAGTGAATTGCTCACGTTCTGGCACATCGTATTCAATAATACTTTCTTCAATCAATTCGATGACCCATTGGCGCTCTTGGCCACAAGCAGAGACAAGCTCATCTAAGCTCATAATGATATCGGTAAATTCAGGCGAGTGGTTCATAGCTATTATCCTCGTTTTCTCTTTATTTCATCCTTGGTGCATTCATCTCTATGACTAACTATAATGATGAATGTCGACCATCAAGCGCATGGATTAACGGTTGATAGTGGTGTCGGCAAAGGCTTGCTTGAGCTGCTCATAAGCCTGTCTTGCCGCATCGCTACTGACATCAGGGTTGATGATATTTAAGGTTAAGTATAAGTCGCCCGCTTGCTTGGCAGGGATACCTTTACCCTTTAGACGTAGATTGCTACCCGACTTGCTGTTTTTGGGAATAGTCACACCAAGCGTGCCAGCTGGCGTGCTGACATTGATTTTTTCACCCAGTGCGGCTTCCCATGGTGCGATATTGACAGTCTGGTAAACGTCTGCACCTTCTATACGAATATTGGCATCATGGCGAATTTTAACTTTTAAGAACAAATCACCATTTTTGCCGTTGCTACTGCCAGCAGCACCTTGTCCGCTCAAGCGAATTTGCTTACCATCGGTGATGCCTTTTGGAATTTTGATTTTGAGTGTCTTGTTGTCGTAGCTCACCTCACCATTAGGCTGACGCACAGGGACGTTTAGCTTGATGCTATAATCATCACCTTGATAGACTGAAGATAGATCAACCGTAATCTCTGCATGTTGATCCTGACCTTTGCTATCTTGTGCACCAAACCCACCGCCAAATTGGTCAAATCCTTGACTTTGAGAGCGACCACCTGCCTGTCCACTAGCCGACCCACGCGCCCCGCGACCAAACGCTGAAAAGATATCATCGAAACGAAAGCCGCCATCGCCAAACGCCTCACCATCGCCGAACTGGCCTTTGATGTCTTCCCAACGAAAGCCGCCTTGAGACGCACCAGCCTGTCCACCAAACCCACCCGCACCGCTTTGCCCTGCAAATGGGTTGTTCAACATCGCATCGTATTCAGCACGCTTGTCTTCATCTCTAATCGTTTCGTAAGCGTTATTAATCTCCGCAATCTTGTTATCAGCATCTGGATCATCGCTGACATCAGGGTGAAACTGACGTACCAGCTTACGGTATTTTTTTTTGATATCAGCGGCTGAGGCGTCTTTTTTAACCCCTAAAATGTCATAGTAGTTTTTCTCTGCCATGTTATTTTTCCTCAAAATAAAAACGCATTAGTGATATCGGTCTACCAGTTTCAAACGATACGCTATAAACGGCTACTGGATCTCGATACAACCATTTTTTATAGTCCATACTTCATGATAGCAATAATAAAAATAAATACCGTTATATAAATATTAACAGTCATGACGTGAAGCTGTGCTAAGACTTTGAAATGTATATGAATAAGTATTTCTACTTTGAGAGGGATATTTTTTAATTTATAAATATTTTTTATAAAGCGCTCAAAATAGTATTTAATTCTTTATATCAGCATATTAGAAACAATTTAGAAAGTTTTAATTACATTTAATTGTCAGTGTTTTCATAGGTATAAACCGATTTAATGATGCTATATCGATAGTCTTTGTATTTATATATTACCTATTTACATTATATTATTCGCTTTCTAGTATTTTGTTGACCTCTTTATAAGAATCACTCTCTATAAGCGCATTTGTATCAATTATGACATCAATTTTTTTACCAAAACTGTCTTTTTCTTCTTAAAAAACAAGTATTTGACCTGATGAGTTTTTTACACAGCTGTAATAATATGACAATCTCATTCTTGTAAAATCCCCTCATTATTCATACTCGTAGGGGGTATGACAACATAGGCAAGAGTAGCTGTCTATCTCATAAACTGCTTAAAGGTAATGAATGTCTTATTTAATCAAGTCTTTGGTTGTCACACTATCACTGTTACTGAGCACAACTCTTTTTGCTGCTAATACCAGTTATTATGGTAGTAAGTTTCATGGCAAACGCACAGCGAGTGGTAGCATCTTTAACATGAACTCTCTCACAGCTGCACACAAAACTCTGCCGTTTGGTACGAAAGTACAGGTGACCAACCAAAAAACAAAAGAAAGTGTCGTGGTCAAAATCACAGACCGAGGCCCCTATATTAGCGGCCGTATTCTTGATTTATCAAAAGCTGCTGCCAGTCAAATAGATTGCCAGTTATGTACGACAACGATGAAAATCCTCTCTTATGGTGATGGTAAGTATCGTAAAGAATAATGTTGCAAAAAACGATGTAAAAAAAGGGAGGGCTGACGCCCTCCCTTTTTTATGTTTGATTACTTAAGAGAAAAATCGCTCAACAGCCAAATCTCATATGACTTGCTACTAAAATTCAGCTTCCATTTCTTCTAACGTCGTCATCGATAGCAATAACTTTTCTTCCTTATCGCTATGCTGCTGCTGTAGCGCGGTTTGCTCATTGAGCAAGACAAGCAAATCAGACTTACGACTTTCTTCATACAAATCCGTATCGGCCAGCTTTTCTTCTAGCGTTGCAAGCTGTTCATCAATCTTGGCCAATGCTTTTTCAGTCTCTTCAATCTCACGGCGGATGGGTGCGGTACGTTTGCGCTGCTCTGCCGCCAGTTTACGTTGTTCTTCTTTACTAAGCGCAGGCGTCGTCACTTTACTTTTTGATGAATTATCAGACGCTTTATTGTTTACCTGATTACTTACTTGATTACTTACCTGACCATTATTTGTTTCACGTGAAACGAATTTTTTACTCTCTTTTTTGCTTTTCTTCTTACTAGTACTTTTGTCTGATGCGTTTTCTTGCTTACGCTTTTCTGCCAACCATTTACCGTAGTCGCTGATGTCACCGTCGAACTCATCAATTCTGCCATCATGTACCAGATACAGCTCATCACAGACGTTAGCAATCAACTCGCGATCATGCGAAACCAATACCACGGCGCCTTGGAAACCTTGCAAGGCAATGGTCAATGCTTGGCGCATTTGTAAGTCCAAATGGTTGGTTGGCTCATCGAGTACAAGAACGTTGGGGCGTTGCCAGACAATCAGTGCTAAGGTCAAACGCGCACGCTCGCCACCAGAGAATAACTCACTTGGCGTATCGATGCGATCCCCGCGGAAGTCAAAGCTGCCCAAAAATGAACGTAACAATGCATCAGAGGTTTTGCCTGCTAGGCGTCGCAGCATCTCTATCGGCGTTGCTTTGGCATCCAGGATATCCATTTGATGCTGGTTAAAATAGCCAAGCTTTAGGGTATCAGAGACACGATAGGTGCCTGTTAACACCCCAAGCTCACCGACCAATGCCTTGATAAGTGTTGATTTACCTGCACCATTCATACCTAGCAAGCCGATACGCGTATCTGGTGTTACTTGCACGTTGGCATTGCGTAGCAGTGGCGTCTCGCTATAGCCAATATCTGCGTGGGTCAGCTCAATCAATGGTGAGCTCATGTTTGCTGGCTCATAAAATTGGAACGAGAACGGATTGTCCGCCATCATCGGTGACAGCTCTGCCATACGCTCTAGCTGTTTGATACGGCTCTGTGCTTGCTTGGCTTTACTGGCTTTGGCGCGGAAACGACGAATGAAGTCATCTAAATGTGCCTTGGTCGCTTCTTGCTTCTCAAACGCTTGCTGCTGCTGCGCCATACGCTCGTGACGCGTGCGAATAAACTGCTGATAGTTACCCGTATAAAGGGTGATTTTTTGCTGCTCGACATGCAAGATATGACCGACCGTGGCGTCCAAAAATGCTTGGTCATGCGAGATTACGATGACCAGACCCATGTAAGCATTGATCCAAGTCTCCAGCCACAGAATAGCATCTAAGTCCAAATGGTTGGTCGGCTCATCGAGTAGCATCAGATCAGCGCGGCTCATCAAGGTTTTGGCAAGATTCAAACGCATACGCCAACCACCAGAAAACCCTTCTACTGGCAGTTCATGCTGGCTGGTATTAAAGCCCAGACCTGCCATGATTTGCGCCGCTTTAGTCGGCGTGCGATAGCCATCAATTTCATCGAACTGCTGATGCAAGACGCCAATTTGCTCATCACTGACGCTGCTTAAGTCATTGAGGGCCGTATTGATTTCATACCACTGCTCATCACCGCTGAGTACATAATCGACCGCAGACTGCGTCGTCGCACCCACTTCCTGCGCCATATGTGCCACATGCCAGCTATCTGGGATACTGACCTCACCTCTATCGAGCGTGACTTCGGTATCGCCCTTGCCCATTTGCGTCAACAATAAGGCAAACAAAGTCGATTTGCCGGTGCCGTTGTTGCCTGTTAAGCCAACTTTGTGACCCGGATGTAGCTGAAAGCTTGCACCTGCAAACAATTCACGACCATCACGGCGAACACCAACGTCTTTAAATTCGATCATATAATTTCTTCATCTCAGCAATAATATAAATATAGGGCAATAAGAAACACACATAGGGTATGCCAACTGGCGGCTATTATTTCAAACGCTTGCCACATAGGCAAACAATTAAATAACTATTTCAAAACGAAGTGTTTTAAAATTAAGTATTTATGCCAATGACCCTAGATTATATAATCCTTGTCAGCCTATCGATACGAATGACTATCATAAGACTTTTGGCAGTCATATATTCTCGCACAAATCATGAGTACAGCCTTGATAGCTATAAAAGTTTTGATTCATCCGTTCTGGTGAGGACGATGACTCTTGACAAGCGAATGAATACCCCCATTATGATATACTGCTAAAGATAAGTGCTCACCATCAATAAAGTGCTTTGGTGGCACAAACACCGTATTGATATTGCACAAACAGCTTATAATGCACCAATAGCTTTGCCATAACGACAGCACCCAATTAAATCAAACGCCGTGCGTATCTTTATTTGCAATCATTTTATTGCAAACCCAAACAGGACGACGACCGCATTTGATCCTAGCAACTGAGGTAGATATGAACGAATCAGCCAACCAATTTAATCCAAGCTCAAATCAGCCAGTAGATCCTACGGTATTAAGCCTAACCGACAGTGCGGCACAAAAAGTACGTCGTCTGCGCGAAGAGGAAGGTGATAGCGAGCTTATGCTACGCGTCTATGTGACGGGCGGCGGCTGTTCAGGTTTCTCTTACGGATTTAACTTTGCCAACGACTTAAATGAAGACGATGCCAATTTTGATAATGGTGATGTGACTTTGGTTGTTGACTCACTAAGCTATCAATATTTGCAAGGCTCTATCGTTGACTACACTGAAGGGTTAGAAGGCGCACGTTTTGTCGTGACCAACCCAAATGCAACCACCACTTGCGGCTGTGGCTCGTCGTTTTCTATTTAAACTGACGACAACGCCATGACTGTATGGATGATGCCATGGTGCGTTGGCACTGTGTTTGATGGCTTAGAGCATGACCGTCAAAGCATCTATCTCTTGGGTAGATGCTTTTTTTGGCTAACGAATTTGACTTAAAATATTAAGTAAAATCTAGACCATTCGGCTCGCCTAAAGCTTATCGTATTTGTAATTGTTCGTGGTTTTAACCACGGCTTTGAGCTAAACTGACGGGATTATTGACCGAACATTTACCTCTTTTATGGACAAACGCCCATCGTGTTTTGATCCGCCATAATGAATAACAATAGATGACTATTATGAGTAATTTTGCGAGTAGCTTTGTTAATTTTGACATTCCCAATTGGTTTGACAGCCAGCATTTAACGGGTATGCTTCGTGGTATCGAAAAAGAAGGCCTTCGCGTGAAGCCTGATGGTTTTTTGGCACAGACACCGCATCCAGCCAAATTGGGATCAAAATTGACCCACCCTTTTATTACTACCGATTATTCAGAAAGCCTACTTGAACTTATCACTGAACCAAAAGCTTCGCCAAAAGAGACACTCAATATGCTGCGCCAATTGCATGTATTGGTGTATCAAGGTATGCCGGAAGGCGAGCTGATGTGGCCACTATCAATGCCTTGCATGTTGTCTTCTAAAGATGAAGATATCCCACTGGCTGATTATGGTAGCTCCAATACGGGCAAGCTAAAAACCCTTTATCGCAGCGGTCTTGGTATCCGCTATGGTCGCCGTATGCAGACAATCGCAGGGTTACATTACAATCTATCTTTTGGTGACACGCTCTTTGAAACGTGGCAAGCGCAAACCTCAACGGCACAAGAGCAGACGCTAACAGAGTTCAAAAACGAGAAATACCTAGGGCTTATTCGCAACTTTAAGCGACTGACCAGCCTTGTGTTGTATTTATTGGGTGCAAGTCCAAGCGTATGTCCTTGTTTTGTTGCAGGGCGCGAGCATGACTTAGAACTATTAAATGACTCAACCTACTATAAGCCGACTGCCACCAGTCTGCGTATGGGCAAGCTTGGCTACACCAATAGCGTGCAAGAGCAGCTAGATATTCGTTATAACTATTTGCCAGAGTATGTCGCTGGACTACGCCGCGCGATCCAAACACCGCATGAGAGCTTTGCTAAGCTTGGTCTGGAAGATGAAGATGGTAATCCAATTCAGATCAATAATCATATCCTTCAGATAGAAAATGAATACTATAGCCCTATCCGTCCTAAGCAAATTGCGATGAGTGGTGAGACACCAACCGAAGCGCTTGAGCGTCGCGGTATTGCTTACGTTGAGTTTCGTGCTATTGATCTCGATCCTTATAGCGATGTTGGTATTCGTCTCTCTAGTGCTTGCTTCTTAGAAGTCATGGCGCTCTACTGTCTATTCAGCGATTCACCTGATTTGCTGCCTGAAGAAGAAGAGACACTCGCTATTAACCTAGAGCGTGTGGTCAACGAAGGTCGCCGTGAAGGTTTACACATCATCAATAACGGTCAAGAGCAATCGCTTGAAGGCTGGATGCTGATGCATCTGGAGCGTATGCAGCCACTTGCCGCATTGCTAGACGCTCACTACGGTGGTAACGACTACCGTGCAGCAGTTGCGCTAATGCAAGGCAAAGCAGGGCACTCTGAGTCGACGATCTCCGCGCAAGTGAACTCTGATAGCAAACGTTTAGGCAGTCTATGGCAGCTTGGCTTTACATTGGCGCAGCAGCATCGCGAGTCATTATTACAGCAGACTCTCAGTCCAAACACCCAAGCGAAATATGAAGTATTGGCAGAAAAGTCTATCTTGCAGCAGGCTGATATTGAAAAGTCTGAGACAGAAGACTTTATGGACTTTTTACAGCAGTATCGCTAGACCTGATTGCCTCCTAACCTCTGTATAGATGAAACCATAAGAGTAACGCACCATGCGACAGCTGACCACTTACCGTAACTTGCAAATATTTTTAGTATTGATGGCCATAATAGGCATGAGTTTTGCGCTGTTTTATTTGCAGCGTCATTTAGGGCTTTCGCCTTGCCCGCTCTGTATTTTTCAGCGTATTGGTCTAATAGTCATGGGCGGTTTTGCGCTGATATCAGCATTGTTTAATCCAAAATCCAAAGTGGTGAAGTTGCTATTATGGCTTGGTAGTCTGGCAGGCATTGGCTGGTCTACTGCTGTCGCTATACGCCATGTTTGGCTACAGCACCTACCTGCCGATCAAGTACCGTCATGCGGCCCAGGTTTGGACTATTGGCTAGATACCTTGCCTATGTTGCAAGTGTTCAAAGAAGTATTTGCAGGTTCTGGTGAGTGTGCTTCTATCGATTGGACGTTTGTCGGACTTAGTATCCCTGAGCTGTCGTTGATCCTATTTAGCGTACTTCTTGTGGCGCATGGGGTGATATTGTGGCGTATCGTACGACCTATTACCAATCAGTCTATCGCTCGATAGTTCATTAAAATCGCTTTATATTTTACCGTTATCACTTCTTTCTAAACAGACATTCATACTTTGCTATGCAATGTCTGTTTTATTATCTGCGACTGTTAAACCTCTCTTATTACCTATGTTAGACAAACCGATAGAGCCTACTTTGCCATACCGAGCATATTGAACACAACAAAAAGTCCACAGATATATCTATAACCCTTTGATACCTTTAGACAGCCTATTTTTTTAGTGAGTAGTTATGAGAGCTCCGTCGCTTTTGAGCGATGAATTGTCTATATTTCAAAGATCAGGTACGCTCTCAAATTCCAATATTTATATTATCGCAAATTTTATACGACCCATTGTCTCGCGTTTTTGGTAACGATATTTGCTTAATGTTACCGATAGCATGGGTGATTTTTAGACACACTATTTAAAAAACTGTTTTGGTATGACCATGATATATCTTGCACCTATTTGCTCTACCACATCTACTGTCATTAGACGCTGGGGACCGTTCTTATTAGCGGTACCACTCTGTGTGCTATTGATAGGCTGTGATAGCGCCTCCTCGAATTCTGATCAAGACATGAGGACTAAAGCTTCATTTGTCGATGCGTCAGCAGAGTCTGATCCGCAGAGCACATCAGAAGAGATAGAAAGCGACAGTATGTCTGAGTCAAATCCCGATGACAGTTTGAATGAATCTACAGAAGGGCAATCACTTATTGCTGCTGCCCAATCCAGTAATGAGGGGCATATGCATCCTTCTACTATACACTCGGAATCAAACAGTAGTGCGCTGCAAGCCACGCTAATGGGTGATTATGGTGGTATGGTGCCTTGTGAAGACTGCGATAGTATTGATGTCACTTTGAACCTATTTTCTGATGGTTCTGTATTAAAATCTAGCACCTATCACGATGCTGAACAGCAGCGCGCACCATTACTTGAGTCTGGCGTTTATCGTCAAGACAAAGACAAAATTACCATTGTATATGAAGACAAACATATTGAGTCTTATTATATTCAAGACAATCATCTGATTTTGATAGATGAGCAAAAAAACCTAAATAATGACTATACGTTGTCACGTAAATAGACAGCAGATGCTTGGTATGCTGCCAAATAAGACAGCATTTATCAGCTAGATAACGCCTACTTGTTAGGCGTTTTTTGTTGGTCATCGAACAGCGTTTACTTTACAATGATCGCTTGTCTGCCAGACTACTGCCATGGCAACGACTGATTAAAACGTTAATCACGACTGATAACACCTTAGCACCCAAAACTTTATTTTTACTCTCTCTATTTCACTTATTCAAGCTCGTACGGAACGTCTATGCATATTCATATTCTTGGTATTTGTGGTACTTTTATGGGCTCGCTGGCATTGTTGGCGCGTGAACTTGGGCATACTGTTACTGGCTCAGATACCAACGTATATCCTCCTATGTCTACCCAACTTGAAAATGCGGGCGTCACTATCGAAGAAGGCTATCTCGTAAAGCATTTGCAACCAGCGCCAGACTTGGTCGTCGTTGGTAATGCGATGAAGCGCGGCATGGATGTGATTGAATATATGCTAGATACAGGTCTGCGCTACACGTCAGGTCCGCAGTTTTTGTCAGAGCAAGTGCTGCAATCGCGCCACGTGATAGCGGTTGCTGGTACTCATGGCAAGACGACAACGACAACCATGCTTGCTTGGATACTGCATTACGCTGGTATCGATACAGGGTTTTTAATTGGCGGTGTACCACTAGTTAATACCACTGACGAGCACTTACAGCAAGTATTTGCACACAGTAGCTATCTAGGGGCAGAAAAAACTAACGGTGATACGACAGCGCCTTCTGGTTATTTTGTCATTGAAGCCGATGAATACGACTCTGCGTTTTTTGATAAACGTTCAAAATTCGTTCATTATCGTCCGCGCACTGCTATCTTGAACAATCTAGAATTTGATCACGCCGATATTTTTGCTGACTTGAATGCGATCCAAACGCAGTTTCATCACATGGTACGCATGATTCCAAGCACGGGCAAAATCATCATGCCTGCAGCAACTATTAGCTTAGAAGATACGTTAGCAAAAGGCGTTTGGACCCCTATATGGCGTACCGCTGTCATCGATACTACCGCATCTAATACCAGTAAAAACGACCGTACGCTTAAAGACAATAGCGACTGGCAAGCGAAACTCATTCGCGAAGATGGCAGTCAGTTTAAAGTCAGTTTTGCTGCTGACCAAGAAGCCGCTGTCATCGACTGGGGCATGAGTGGTATTCATAACGTCAACAATGCCTTAGTTGCCGTCGCGGCCGCTTATGATGTCGGTGTCAGCATCTCTACCGCTTGCGCCGCATTATCGGCTTTTGCTGGTATCAAACGCCGGATGGAGTTGATCGGTGATGTAAACGATGTCTTAG
Source organism: Psychrobacter sp. Arc29 (assembly GCF_041431175.1). Lineage (NCBI taxonomy): Bacteria > Pseudomonadati > Pseudomonadota > Gammaproteobacteria > Moraxellales > Moraxellaceae > Psychrobacter > Psychrobacter sp. Arc29. Next base: position 453,779 of record NZ_JASMRR010000002.1, read on the forward strand.
TCTTTGATGACTTTGCCCATCACCCTACTGCGATTACCACAACATTAGACGGTGCCAAAAAGAAACTGGCTGGCAGACGTATTTGGGCGATTATTGAGCCGCGCAGTAATACGATGAAAATGGGCATTCACCAAGACAGCTTGGCTGAGTCAGCTGCCCTCGCTGACTATACATTGTGGTATGAGCCGGCGGGACTAGAATGGGGCTTGAGAGAAGTCATCGAACAAGCCACGGCTGCAAGTGACTCCATCGGCAACCAGCAAGTAATGTCTAGCGTCGATACTATTATCGAGCATATCAGCAATCATGCTCAAGCAGGCGATGCGATAGTCGTGATGTCCAATGGTGGTTTTGAGGGGATTCATCAGCGTCTATTAACGGCATTGCATGATAAATAAACGATTGATTGAACCTTAAACTCAATACTTAGTATCTAAAAAATTAATATCCAATAAATCAGTATCAAATAAAAGCGTGGCTGTCTCATAGACGGGCTACGCTTTTTTATGCGCTTTTCTTTACTCTTCAACCAATTCTCTTATCACGGCTTGCCTGCTAATACACAACTCGTTAGCACCACGGCTACCTTTGTAACCTTCCGTTTACCTATTGCACCTACGTAATAGCAAATCTGACTTTTTCCTCACATAGGCCCTACACAGGTAACATTTTTTGCTTACTCTTGCGTTTGGGGAATCTTTACAATGGAGTTATTAAATTAGCAACATATTATAAATATTAACAATTTAGGAGAATAACATGAGCTTTATTTGGATGATTATCGTAGGTTTGGTTGCAGGTTTATTGGCACGTGCTATCAAGCCAGGTAGCGACCCTATGGGCTGGATCATGACGATCGTATTGGGTATCGTCGGTGCCATGTTAGGTGGCTTCCTAGCGAGCTTAATTGGTATCAACGCAGATGGCGGTTTCACTGGTCTTATCTTCTCAGTTATCGGCGCGATCATTTTGCTGTTTTTGTATGAAATGATTGTAAACAAACGCCGTGCATAATGGCTAATCAGATAGAGTATCTACAAAAAAGCCTTGCGTTAAGTGAGGCTTTTTTTTGTCCAGATATCTATCAAAATATTTAATTTGTGAATGCATGAGACGTGATGTAGACGGGAAAGTATTGATAAGCATTACTTTTGTCCCCATTTATCTTATAATATCAACCCTATTTTGTCCCTATCATTGAGGTGAGCGTTATGGCACTACTCCCTATCTTAAGTTACCCAGATCCCCGCTTGCGCACGATTGCCAAGCCAGTCAAGGAAGTGACTGCTGAAATCAAAACCTTAATCTCAGACATGATTGAGACAATGTATGATGCTCAAGGTATTGGCCTTGCCGCAAGCCAAGTCGATCGTCACATTCAGTTAATCGTGATGGACTTGTCCGAAGACAAAAACGCGCCAAGAGTGTTTATTAACCCAAAAGTCACGCCATTGGTAGAAGAAAAACAACCGTACGAAGAAGGCTGTCTTTCGGTCCCAGATGTCTACGACAAAGTCGAGCGCCCTAATAAAGTACGTATCGAAGCACTAGACGAGAACGGCGACGTCATTGACGAAGTGGTAGAAGGCTTGCTTGCCGTCTGTATCCAACATGAAATGGATCATCTCAATGGTGTGATATTCGTCGACTACCTGTCTCGTTTGAAACAAACACGTGCCCGTGATAAAGTTCGTAAAGTCCTCAAGATACGCGAAAAACAAGGCGCATCATCAGCTGAACAGCAGCCTCAACCGATCAATTCTTAATCTCTTTCTCCTTTACATAATGATGCCTATAGTGGATGTTACTCTCTGATATCCACTATATGGTGCCAATTTTTTAGCAGATACTGTTCTCACCAAAGGTTTACTACTATGACAATGATCAAAATTGACCAATATTTTGAACCTGCCAGCTGGCAGAAATTTACCAAAGCTGCTGAAGGTCGCGAGACCCCGTTTTTAGTGGTGGACCTGAGTCGTATCGAGACCAAATATCATGAGATGGTCAGCCTGTTTCCGAATGCCAAATTGCATTATGCGATGAAGGCAAGTCCGGCAGTTGAGGTCATCAATCTGCTAGCAAAACTTGGCTCTAACTTTGACTGTGCCTCTATCTATGAGCTGGATCGTGTGCTTGATTGCGGCGTTGAGCCCTCGCGCATTTCTTATGGTAACACTATCAAAAAAGCCGACCATGTTAAGTATGCCTTCGAAAAAGGTATCGATCTGTACGCGACCGACTCAGAAGCAGACCTAAAAAATATTGCCAAACATGCCCCCGGTTCTAAAGTATTTGTGCGCATATTGGTGCAAGGGTCAGAGACAGCAGAATGGCCATTGTCACGTAAGTTTGGCTGTCACCCTAATATGGCTATCGACCTTCTCATTCAGGCGCGTGAGCTTGGCTTGGTACCTTATGGTATCTCGTTCCACGTTGGCAGCCAGCAAAAAGACGTTGCTGCATGGGATGATGCGTTAGCCAAAGTTAAGTATATGTTTGACTGGATGAAGAACGAAGAAGGCATCAAGCTACAAATGATCAATCTAGGTGGCGGCTTCCCAACCAACTACATCAGCGAAGTCAATCCTATCAAGGTCTATGCAGAAGAGATTACCAGCTATTTGACTGATGATTATAATGATGACGAGATGCCTGAGATTATTCTAGAGCCAGGTCGTTCATTGGTCGGTGGTTCAGGTGTCTTGGTGAGTGATGTGGTACTAATCTCTCGCAAATCAGATACAGATTTGGCGCGCTGGGTATATACGGATGTCGGTTTATTCCAAGGCTTAATCGAGACGCTAGGCGAAGCCATCAAATATCCTGTCTACACTCCGAAAATGGAAACGTCTACCAGTGAGGGGACAGTCGTACTAGCAGGTCCAACCTGTGACTCAACGGATATCATGTATGAGGAAGCAGGCTATCAGTTGCCAGAAGAGCTTGAGATTGGTGACAAAATCTATTGGCTCACTACGGGTGCTTATACCAACTCGTATTCATCGGTAGAGTTCAATGGTTTTCCGCCGCTTGAAGTGGTTTATATTGACTAGTCTTTACAACTATTATCTATAGAGAAGCGCGGTGCTATTAATAGCAGCACCGCGCTTTTTTGTATTTGGCTATCTGATTGATGAGTTATTGCACCAATAAAGCTATCGGTACACTATTGTTGCTATTGGCCGTTCGACTGCCGCTACTGATGGAGCGTTGTGAAATCTCACCAATTGTCACCCATTGTCCACGTGGCACAGTGAGCGTACTGTTTAGACTTTGACCTTGGATGCTATTACTGCTCGTGCCGTACCTATTGTAGGATGAGTTGGATCGTGCCAGTCGCTCTTCAATTTGTGACAACCTCACTTCGACCTGTCCATCAGGCAGCAGTCTGGGTGTGACAGCAATGCCTTGCGTCGTTGACAGTAATACTTGCTGCTGAATGATAATCTGCGCACTTGGCTGACTGTCAATGGGATAATGATAATTTGGTTGAATAGTGGCACGATAGTTCTGCGTCAATGAATAGAGCGTGCCGGTACTGATACTAGCGGCACTACCAGACAGCGTTTGTACTTGGTAGAAGCTACTACCTTGCTGCTGGCGGTTATATTGATCGATTACGCCTGTACCTTGGATACCGCGATTGGTAATGATGACTTGACCCTGCCGAATATTATCCTGAACACTGCTGCTATTGCCAACACGCACAGCGACTGTGAGCGCTTGTGGCTGACGGTCAATCTGCGTGAGTAGCTGCTGTATCATTTGATAATTGCGGGGTGTCGTTATTAGTACGAGCTTATCTTGGTATACGCTGACGGTACCACCATCAGCGCTATTATCGAGTTGTTGCCTTACTGTTGGCAGTAGCGCGGCACCGCCATAAGTGTCAACCACATAGGTTTGATCACTACTGGCTTGTACTGCTATCGGCAAAATTGTCAGGCTTAAGGCAAGCGCTGGTAAGCATATATTGTTAGCAGCACTGATCGCAAATACAGTGCTCGTTAACTGATGCTTTATATGACGCTTCACATTATTCACATGCACTCTCTCATTTTTCTTGAGCCTTTTTCAATGCTACCTAATCATTCAGACCCAGCACATCTTGCATATTGTATTGCCCGACTGCTTGTTCGGTCACCCAAGTCGCGGCACGTACAGCACCTGCGGCAAACGTCATGCGCTCTCGTGCGCGGTGGGTGATCTCGACCACCTCACCATCAGCGATAAACATCACGGTATGATCGCCTACGACTTCTCCACCGCGTACGGCATGAATGCCAATCGTGCCTGATTCGCGCTCGCCAGTCTGTCCTTCGCGTCCGTAGATAGCGACGTCTTTTAGATTCTGTCCGCGCGCCTCTGCGACGGCTTCTGCCATCATATATGCGGTACCAGATGGTGCATCGATTTTATGTTTGTGATGCGCTTCGATGATCTCCACATCAGCATCATTGCCAAATGCTTTGGCTGCCATGCCAAGTAGTTTCAATGACAGGTTAACGCCTGTTGAATAGTTACCTGCGTAGACGATAGCGATTTTTTTACTGGCCTCTGCTAATACCTGCTCTTGCGCCTCATTAAATCCTGTCGTGCCAATAACCATCGCGACATTATGCTCGGCACAAACTTGCATGTTTTTTTCAGTCGCATCAGGCAAACTAAAATCAATCAGCACATCGATATCACTGATCACAGCTTCTAGCTCGTCAACGATTTGCACATCTAAACGTCCGATAGCAGCCACCTCGCCTGCATCCGCGCCGACGAGACTAGATCCTTGACGCTCAATCGCCGCATTAAGTATCGTGTGTACATTGTTTTGTACGGCTTCGATAAGCATACGACCCATACGACCACCTGCACCGATCACACCAACTTTGATGGCTTGTTCTTTTGTTTGTTGACTCATATCTCTACCTTACATACCTTATATTTGGTGGGGTTATTTTTGGATATCATTTATCGTCAGTTTAACAAATATCGTTAACTGAGTGGTTTTTTATCAGCACAAGAAAAAGCCCAAGGGTTTCATGTGAAACCTTTGGGCTTGCTTTCAGTATAGCTATCTAACAACAGTCTGTCTGAGTTAAATAATCAGTCAAACAAATCGCCAATCTTTTTAAAGAATGATTTTTTATGTGGCGACTGCTGATGCTTACTGTCGTCATCCAACGTATCTTGGAATTGACGCAATAGATCTTTTTGCTCACGAGTTAGGTTGACAGGGGTCTCGATGACCACACGGCAAATCAAGTCGCCTTTCATCGTGGTGCGTACTGGCGTCACGCCTTTACCGCGTACACGTAGCAATTTACCACTCTGCGTACCTTCTGCCACTTTGATTTTTACTTTGCCATCTAAGGTCGGGATCTCAACTTCTTTACCAAGTGCTGCATCAGTGATGCTGACTGGCACATCCATATATAGATCGGCGCCTTGACGCGTAAAGACGTTGTGCGGTTTGACGCGTACTTCGACATACAAGTCGCCATTCTGTACGCCTGCGCCGCCAGCCTCGCCTTCGCCTGCCAGACGGACGCGATCACCATCATCGACGCCCGCTGGGATAGATACTTCTAGCGTGCGTGATTTGTCTTTGACACCATTACCATGACAGTCAGGGCAAGGGTTTTTGATCTGCTTACCAGAGCCGCCGCACTGCGGGCAAGCTTGTTGCACGGCAAAGAAACCTTGCTGCATACGCACTTGGCCTTGACCATGACACATCTGACAGGTCACGACATCAGAGGCATCTTTGGCGCCTTTACCATCACAAGTGTCACATGGCGCTGGCGCGGTAAAGCTGATTTCTTTTTTGCAGCCGCGTACTGCTTCTTCTAATGTCAGCTCAATCACATAACGCAGGTCAGAGCCACGACGCGATCGTCCACCACCGCCGCCACGTGATTGACCAAAGATGTCACCAAAGTTACCAAAAATATCACCAAAAATGTCTTGGAAGTTGCCGCCGCCTGCACCGCCAAAGCCGCTACCACCCATGCCATTTTCAAAGGCAGCATGACCCATGCGGTCATACGCTGAGCGCTTTTCTTCATCGCTCAGTACTTCGTAAGCCATTGAGGCTTCTTTGAATTTGTCTTCAGAATCAGGGTCATCAGAGTTGCGATCTGGATGATATTTCATGGCAAGCTTGCGGTAGGCTCGCTTAATCTCCTTGCTGTCAGCGGTCTTGCTGACACCTAATACTTCATAAAAATCGCGTTTACTCATGGTTTCTCCTATCGTCTTCGTAGCACCACCAGCTCGTTAGTTCATTAGCTTTGATCATTAACGGTCTTCATCTCATACACAATCACACGGCAATGTTTCATGTGAAACATGGAAAACCACAATGTCACAGGATGATAATATGTGCATGTAACGAACAAATACGGTGGGGGCTACTTAGCCAAATCAATTATAAAAAGTTTGCGCTATTTATGGAGATGGTCTGCTGATTTATCAAGCGCTTAAGTCATGAAATTCGTAGTTAGGGCAGTTAGGTTGCGATATACACGATTTATTAAGATTACTACAAAGCTTTTCATACCTGAATAATGACGAGTCGTGCTAGTATTTATCGCCATATCTACGGTCATTTATATCTATAGCGACAACGTTTGCGACAACATGCAACAAGGTACCAAGTCTTATGAAAAAGCTGATTGTTTTATTAATCGTGATTGCCGTAGCAATCTATGCAGGCTCCCCTTATTACAGTGCGTATCAGCTCAAAAATGCTTATGATGCCAAAGACGGTGCCGCTATCGCAGCGACCATTGATTACGAGCAAGTGCGTCCAAGCATCCAAACTCAGCTAACTGATCAATTTGCTACGACCATGACTAAGTATCCATTAATCGCTGAGCTCGGCGGTGAGCCATTGACTGAGGCTGCCAATGGTTTTATCACACAAGCGGTTGATGGTGCTATCACCCCGCAAAATATCGAAAAAGTCATCAACACTCAGGGTCAAGCGAATACAGCAACCAAAGAGCTAGCCGCCGCATGGGCAATCGCTAGCGATCAAGTTGACTTGAGAAACCTGATTCAAAGCTTGATCATTCAGCGTGGCGACGTCGATGCTGTGGTCAAGAGTCAAATCCAGCAAGTCATGAAAAAACAAGCGGCGGAGCTTGAGCAGCAGGCGGCACAAGGCAACGATAGCGACAAGCCAACATTGAGCTACTGCGGTATCAATTGCTTCAATATCAGTGGTCAAGTCAAAGGCTATCCACTCACTATCGAGATGCAGCGCCAAGGACTTGTTCAATGGAAGATCGTCGATATTGTCTTGCCATAAACAAGTTGAGACCGCTTTTAATATTTGAAATATTGATAAGTTAAACGATAAAAACCGCTTTATGAATCAGCTCATAAAGCGGTTTTTTATTACTTCATTCAAGATAGTGATGAATAAAGATCTTGAGCGGTACCCATATAATTATTCGATACCTAAAAATCCTAAAAACTCAGGACTCTCAAAACTTGCTTGATATAGCACACCGTCCTCACGGTAAATGGCAGGCGTTGCTATCACTGCCAGTCCAGCGGCTTTTTCGCGATTGGGCGTCACGTGATCGACGTTGCAACTTGCTGGTGCAGGTGTCATCTCACCTTGTAGCATCGCCTTATCGAATGCCTGACGACGACTGCTCTCGCTACTTTGGCACCAAATACCACGCATTTGCTCAGGTGACTGCTCGTATATCGGATAGCCGATGGTTTTTACCGTCACACCTTTGGCATTGAGCATGGGTATTTGCTGATGAAATCGGCGGCAATACGGGCAGTTGACGTCATCAGCCACATAGATCACCGCCCTCTCAGGACTGGTCGCCGGATAAATAATCAGCTGACCTTCGTCCAATGTTGCAAACACCGATTGATTTTTACGTTTTTCAAAATTCTCATCGAGCCCGATAAACTGACCGTTTTTGATCACTGATATCTCACCATCGGTGATGTACTGCGCATCGTCCGATAGCAAAAAAGGTACCCCTTCGAGAGTCGCACCCCAGATGACACCTGGTACTGCGGTATAAAAGAACGGCGTTTTTGCACTCATGTTTTTGAGCGCACGCGTATTGGCAAGCATCGCCGATTTGACTGCTGCACTGACAGGCTTGCCTACCTGCGCACTCGTGCTGCGTACTGGTGTTTTGGTCACTACCCGCTTACTTGGATTCTTTTGTAACTCACCCTGAATGACGTAGCGACCATCTTCAGTGATGTGTAGTGGTGGCTGCCCAGCCAAATTTACCTGATACATATTGGGTAATTTGGACGGCACAATAGAGGTAATCTGCGTTTTGATACCTGCTTGGGTCAGCACTTGGCGCAACCGCTTATCGACCGTTGCACTTACCGCTTTGCTCGTCTGCACGCTTTGATTGTTTTGGTTCAATTGGGTGCTCGTCGCATCCGCTGAGCTTGATTGGGCACAAGCAGTGGTGGCTAGTAGGATGACGCTGATTAAGCTCGCAAATTTAAATACAGATAATGTCACAGAAACAGTCCCAGTTGGTTTTTAATAAATGCAATGCTTCACGAAGCCAGCTCTTATTAATCACAATTATATTATGTAAAAGAGTATATTAAAATATTAGACAGACTTTAGCACAAAGGAATTTTTTGCAAAGTTATAAAAGCGCAGTTTTGCAAAATTGCTACTGAGCTTTAAGAGATAGGCAACACAAGCAGACCGCAAAAATAGCGAAGGAGAATCATAGGTAAAAATAGCTGACAGCAAAAAGCAGCACACGATGTCGTGGCTGCTGATGTTTTTTAGAAGAGAGCAATTTAAAAACAGTATTTATGTAAATACTAGAAATTAAAATTTAGCGACTTCTTCTGGCGTTAAGAAGCGACTGTCGCCTTTTTCTAGGCCGTCTAGATTGATATGACCGATACTGGCACGATGCAGCTCAGTTACTCTATTGCCAAAGTAACCCATCATGCGTTTGACTTGATGGTATTTACCTTGCTCTAGCGTCAGGCGGGCGTGTGTCTCATCAATGAACTCAAGAATCGCAGGCTTGGTTGGCTCATAATCGCCTTCTAATAGAATCCCTTCAGCGACTTTTTTCACGGCTTTTTCTTGGGCATCGCTATCCATCGGCGATGCTAGAGTCAGCTCATAGACTTTGGCGTGTTCATGCTTAGGACTGGTGACACGGTGTAGCCAGCCACCATCATCACTCATGAGCAATGCGCCAGTGGTATCGACATCGAGACGTCCAGCGATACGCAAACTACCCAATTCTGGCACGGCGATCAGCTCAGTGACGATTGGGTATTCTTTGACTTTTAACGTACATTCAAAGCCTTCAGGCTTATACAGCAAGATATAGCGATTGCCCGCAGCAACTGACAGTGGCTCGCCTGCCCACATCACATCATCGTTGACGACATCGACATGTAGGCCAGGGTCTTTGACCACTTGATCGTTTACAGTGATTTCGCCCGCGTGCATGATCTTTTTTGATTCTTTGCGCGACAGCTCGGTGGCTTTACTAATGAATTTATCTAAACGCATACTATTTACTACCATCGGTTTTATGATACCAGCCCTAAATCAGAAACTAACGACGCCAGCACTCAGCCGTGAGTAGCTCGTTATCTTCGATGGTTAGAAATGGTACTATAATGAAAAATGAAATGAACACTGTACCCAATACGGACGACAGTGAAAGTGAGCTAAGTTTACCATATCCAACCTAAGCCTGATGAAATATGAGCTATCAAACGCTAAAACGTGCCGTCACCGCGCGCCTAGAAATTAAGAAATCTGAGTTTATTGCTTACGCGTATCCGGTGAGCTCGCGTGAGCAAGCCATGTTTCACGTGGAACAACTGCGCGAGCAATATCCTGATGCGCGGCATTTTTGCTGGGGCTACATCATTGGTGACCCTGACAATACTACCAGTGCAGGTTTTGACGACGATGGCGAGCCAAGCGGCACCGCAGGCAGACCAATATTAAATGTCCTACAACACAAGTCCATCGGCAATGTCATCATCATCGTGGTGCGGTATTTCGGCGGTATTAAGCTGGGAGCTGGTGGTCTCACTCGCGCTTATGCAGGCTCTGCCCAAGCGGCGGTCGATGAGATGACATTAAATCCCTATGTACCCATGGCACAGATTCAGATACTCGCAGAGTTTGCGACTGAAGCACAGTGCCGCTATATGATAGAAAATCTCGGCGGTCACATCGATGATGTCGCCTATAGCAAACAAGTCACCTTGACTGCGACATTGGCTGAGGCAGATATCGACAGCTTAAAAGAGCGACTTGCGATGGATGGTCGCGTATTGGATCAGCCAGAAGTCTAGAAGAAACTGATTAACCTTTCTCATTAGTCGCTTAGATATAGTAGAACCTCAATAAAATTGATACAGCATAGGAAACGCGCTCGATTAAATGCTACTTTTCTTGCTTGCTGTGACTGCGTTTCCAGAGGCTGCGAAAAATAGCGTTTAATCTTGCTATACCATTTTTATAATGGTTTCACTATAGTTGTATTCAGTCTCCATTTATTAGCTTGTCAGCCATTTTCAGTAATCATGCGTTCACTGAAAATTATTGGTTTTTACAGATACTGGCGTTATGATAAAACAACCTTATCACGCTACTTTTTTGTTTTTCCACGATCATTAAATAAGACCCAAATATGCCAACCTCAACCAAACCTTTCTCTCCAGCGCCTTTTAAGCCACCCTTTTGGCTGACCAATCCACACTTGCAAAGCATCTTGCCCAAGTTTTTTGCGCCAAAAGCACCAACCTATCGCCGTGTGGTAGCAAAAGACTCTTTGGATGAAAGTGATATTGCCTACGATTTTTATGATGCGCACCCTGTAGACACATCAAAAAACGGTGCGCTTGAGCAAACGCCATTGATTGTCTTATTCCATGGTATGGAAGGCAGCAGCGACAGCCATTATGCGCGCGCATTGGCTTACCAGATGCACGCGCAAGGTTGGCACTTTGTGGTGGCACATTTTCGTAGTTGCGGCGGTATTCCTGCTAATGGTAGAGTTTTTTATAATGCGGGTGATACCGATGAAGTGCATCACGCGCTGCAAAATCTAAAGCAACGATACGCCAATATCTATGCGGTCGGTGTCTCTTTGGGTGGCAATGCACTGGCAAAATATATGGGTGAATACGAAGACAAGGTTCTTTGTAAAGGTGCCGTAGTTATCTCCGCGCCAGTCGATATGTCATCAGCGGCGCTTAGTATGCACAGCTTTTTGAGCCATCGAATTTATACGCCTTATTTGCTCAACCCAATTATCAAAAAAGCCTTGGCCAATGACATTACTCAAGAGGAAATCGACTCGATCAAAGCCGTCAATCGCATCAGTGACTTTGATGATATCTTTACCGCGCCGCGTCACGGCTACCGCTCTAACAACCACTACTATCAAGCCTCGTCCGCCCTTCCCTATTTGATAAAAGTGACCAAGCCTTTATTACTCATCAGCGCAAAAGACGACCCGTTTATTGGCTTTACCGCGACACCAAACGATGTCTCCGATAGCGTTACTATCTTAGATACTGAGCATGGTGGACATATCGGCTATTTGCGTTATCGCTCAGATAAAGGTCAAGCCAAAAACAATATTAATGGCAAATCTTCAAAATTTGATATCAACTGGATACCCGAAACGGTGAGTGCCTACTTCAATTGGATTGGGGTCGAGTCACGTAAAAAATAGGCCTAAGCAGCCCTGACAATACATCCTACTTTAACGACTTTTAATGCTGTCCTTTAAACCTTCGAGACGACTTTATGTACCCATTTATCCGTTATGCCAGCACCATCGCTCATGCTGCCCTAAAAGCAAAAAAGGGCGATACCTTAACCCTAAAAGAGACCAGCGAGATTCAGTTTCGCTGTCGCTTGTCAGACATCGATAACTTCTTGGAGATGAATAACGGTCGCGTATTCACGCTGTATGATTTGGGGCGTATGGACTTTGCAGTGCGTAGCGGACTTGGCACGCAGCTGCTAAAACAGCGTTGGGGTCTGGTCATCGCTGGCAGCACCATTCAATACCGTAAGCGTATTCGCGCCTTTGAAAAGGTCACGCTAAAGACCAAAATAGTCGGTATCGATGCGCGCTGGCTCTATATCGAGCAATCCATGTGGGTCAAAGGCAAACCTTGCTCCTCTGCGCTACTGCGTACAGGCGTGACCAAAGGCGGTCGGGTGATCGACACGGCACAAGTACTGGCAGCATTGGGGCAGTCTGATTGGGACCTACCGCCAACTGGCTATGTCGCCGAATGGATAGAGAGCGATGCTGATCGTCCGTGGCCACCAACGGAATGACAACCAAACCGCTTGGCTTAAAACGACTCTTACTGAGCATTCATTTAGAGCACGTCACGAGCAAGTAACCTTATGGCTACTATTTCATAACAACTCATTATATAAATATATATAATAAATGTTAGGATATGAGTGAGTATGACATTCGACTCAACTAAATATAGTCTGATAAGGAGAATAATATGGCTAACACGACGGATTTTGTCGGTACGTTATTTGATAATAGTGAATCAAACCCAAGCAAAATCACTCTAGCTTTCACCATGGCTGGCGTAGCACTCAAAAAAGGCCACTCTGCCACGGTGATATTGATGGTAGATGCGGTACATCTGGCAAAACCAAATGCGCTAGACGATGTCAATATTGGCGCGCCATTTGAGCCTGCTGGCGAATTGCTAGAAGCTTTTATCGAGAAAGGCGGACAAGTATTGGTCTGCGGTGCCTGTATGAAACACAATGGTTTGGAAGAAGCAGACATCGACAAACGCTTTGAGGTGATTAGCGGTGATGACGTGGTTGAGCTGTTGATGAATGCGAAAGGGTCGTTGCAGTTGAATTAATCATAAAAGTTAAAAAGCAAAGTTATAAAAATGGGTCAATTTTCTTAGTCATCTTTTTGGTGGCTTAGATGATTGGCTCTTTTTTTGTGTACAATAAATCAGTGCTTGAATTGTTTATATCATGGTCAGTTCGAAGACAGTTATGCGACCACTGTTATCCTCATTTTATCTTTATTTGGTTGTCACTGATTTGAACTCTATACCGCTCCTCCTAAATGAGTAAGGATACTTATGAAATTTCGATATGCACGACACACCAATAATTTGGACATTATTACTGATTTTTATCAGAACATTGTTGGGCTAGAAAAGCTGGGCGGCTTCAAAGACCATAATGGTTACGATGGTGTTTTTTTAGGATTTCCCAATCAGGATTGGCATATGGAATTTACCTATTCCGCTGATAAAGCAAACCATCATCCTGATAGGGACGATTTGATCGTATTTTACTTAGATAGCGAAGAGGAAATCCAAAGCGTTGTAGATAGAGCGCAACAGGCAGATATACTACCAGTCACCTCACAAAATCCTTATTGGAATGAAAACGGCATTGAGTTAACTGATCCAGACGGATTCGGCGTCATACTAACGATAAGTCCGTTGAAGTAGAGAACTAGAATCAGTCTGTTTAGGGTGTGTCATTGGAGTTTGCCGATTAGCGGTGATGGTGTGGTTGGGCTGCTGATTTATAAAAATGAGTCAGTTTTTTTAGTCATCTTTTTGGTGGCTTGGATGATTGGCTCTTTTTTTGTATAGTAAGTCAGTTTACTAACTGTTCGGTAGCGACAAGATAGGTTTATAATAATTAGTAGATAAAATTTTCATACTTGAAGAAATATTAATGATTTTTTCATAGTACTTCTAAATTTTACGGTCAGAAAATGTATAATTTATTAGTATTAATACAGAATCACCTCGTATAACGGAAGGACGATTTTCGTGTGGAAGAATAGATTCGATACTGTCCCTAAGTAATCCTTCATTATCCAAATAAAATTCTTCCAGTTGCTTTATATTCTCAATGCCTAATTTTTTTATTCTATTTATTAATTTATCATGAGTAAACCTTTCAATATCAAACTCATCGACAACCAAATTATATTCACCAACAAATACATCATTTTCAAAATTTATTACATTGGCATTCTCACTCATAAAGGAAGTTAGAGAGGCTTTGTTTATTTCAATTTGACTAGGATTAGTTTTAATATCTTGACTCAAACTGGTTTCATATTCCGCTATAGTTGATTTCAACTTTACAAACTCGATGTCTGCTTGTTCCAGAAGAGCTGCAACCCGATAAAAAGTACGTTTTGCAGTAGAAGGAATTTCAAACTCACCCTTATATCCTAAATCATGCTCAATTTCAGCCCATGAATGCTGTAAGATTGTCCTAATTTGAAACTCAAACTTCTGGTCTCTATAACTAGAATATTCTGGTAAATTTGTCCTATCTTTTTTTAAGTTGGCCACATAGTGTAGACTTCTATATCCAAATTTATCATTATCTATTTTTCGCTTATCTACAGAGTTGTCCTGATCTATAACAAATTCTTCTTCAATCATAGTTGCAATTTGGTCTACTTCATCATCAAAATAGGTAATTATACGCACACCAACTATATCCGTAATATCGTTCAAGACCTTATATTTTTCACTTTTTCTTATGATTTTATTTTCTAAGCTACTTCTATTCTTAACCCTAGTTTGTACCTGATGTACTCTAATATTTTTTTGCTCAAGCAATGAGTTTATTAAAGTAAGAAGAGTCTTATCCAAGTTATCTAATACATTTTTTGAACTGTCATATTCTTGTAGTATTGGGTTCATTTGGTAGCTCATTGGATGGATTGTTACGAGAAGTCGATAATTGTATCTTACATTATAAATACTCGAATAAACTAATTTATAATTAAGGATTTTGATGCATGACTTAACTACAAAACCATAGTCAAATATTTTAACTACAACTCTGTAGTCAAAATCCACCACCCTATTTAGCAACTAAATAAACACTATCCAACATGCGCACCGCCTTCCTCTGCTACAGTAAGTCATGCAAATATCCTAATAAAAAGGAGCCAATCATGAGCTTACTCAATACGCTTAACCTCACCTACCCGATTATCCAAGCGCCAATGGCAGGCGGAGCTACCACTCCTGAGCTGATTGCGAGTGTCAGTAACTTTGGCGGACTGGGTTCATTAGGCGCTGGTATGACCGCGCCAGACGTTTTGGATAGCCAAATCAATACGATTAAAACCCTAACCGACCGTCCTTTTATGATCAATCTGATGGTGTTATCTGAGCAGGAGTCGAGCAGCTTTGATACCGCCATGCCGACTTGGCTAAGTGAGTATTACCAAGAGCATAATATTGAATTTACGCTACCCGCGCGTCCAGCACAGAGCTTTGCTGAGCAGTTACAAGTCCTGTATGACAATCCCGTACCTGTCGCCAGTTTTACTTTTGGTATTATCAGCGCCGAGCAAGTTCAGCGTCTGCAACGTGTCGGCACGCGTGTCATCGGTACGGCAAACCATCCATTGGAAGCCAAAGCATGGAGCGAGATTGGTGCAGATGCGGTGTGCGTGCAAGGGGCGGAAGCAGGCGGACATCGCGGTGGTTGGTTGCCACAAAGTGAAACTGATCCATTAGGACTGCTGACGCTGATTAGTCAAACGCGCGCTTGCACAGATATTCCGTTGATTGCCGCAGGTGGCATTATGACGGGACAGGATATCAAGGCAGTACAAGCGGCAGGGGCTGAGCTTGCGCAAATGGGGACGGCGTTTTTGACCACAGATAAATGCGGTATCAATGATACGTATAAGCAAGCGCTCATTGATGCCAGTCAAGGTAGACGCAGTACTGAGACACGCTTAACCAGATTGTTCTCAGGCAAGCTTGCGCGTGGATTATTGAACGACTATTTGCGTGACTTTGCACAATTTGAGCGTGCGGATGCGCTACCGCCCTACCCGCAACTCAATGCCATGACCAAGTTTATGCGGGCGGATGCGACCAAGCGTTTGGACGCCGAGCATCTGTCGTTATGGGCAGGACAAGGCGTCACGTTGGTCAGAAACGAAAGTACAGACGCCTTGCTAACGCGATTAATAAAAGACTTGTGAATTACTGACCCTTAAGCGTTGCACGAAACGCTTTGTAATCACTGGCCGTCTCTTTTACTGCCTCGATCATCGGCACATGACCGACCTCAGACATCATAATCAGCTGTGCTTGTGGCATCAGTTTGGTCATGATGGCGGCGGTCTCAGGCTTAATAATTTTATCCTCAGCACCCCAGACGACGAGCGTGGGTATATTGCGCTGCGCGATGACTTTGGCACGTGCTTCCACATTGTCTGCGGTAATCTGCTTGAGAATGTTGGCGTGCAACTCTCGGTTAGCGATATTGGTCTGAGCAAAGACGGCTTGCACGGTTTTGGGAATATAAGGCGGCTTGTACATCACGAGATTATACAAAGCAAAATAATCCTCTGTGTTTTTGACCAACAGCGGGCTGTTGTCGTTGTCGAAGCTATCATCATTAAACCTGTCTTTTGGAAACCCTGCTGACCAAAAGCCGCCACTGTCGAGTAGCCACAAGCTGCCCACGCTATCAGGATACATGGCGGCATAAGCAACACTAATGGCACCGCCCATTGAGTTACCACCGACATGAATATGAGACGCGACCCCTTTTGCTTGTAACAGCTCGTGCAAACGCTGCGCCTGAGCATCGGCACGATAATCAGCTTGCGGCGGTTTACTGGATTCACCAAAACCCAGTAAGTCTGGAATGATCAAATGATAATCACTCAGCTCTCTAGCGATACGGGTAAAGTTGTCTTTGTTTGCCCCAAATCCATGGATGAGCAATAACGGCTCGCCGTTGATATTACCGCCTTCTAGATAGGTCATGGTATCGCCAGAAGCCAGCGTCAATACCTTTTTTTCAAGCTTAGCTTTATTGCGCTCGAACTGTATCAGCTTTTGGGTGGCATTCACCGCAAGCGTGTTGGGCGCAGTGGTGCAGGCTATGACGGAAAGACTAAATAGGGCGACAAGGCTTAAACGTTTTAGTGTCATCGAAACATCCTTGTTAGAAATACAGTCAATCCACTCTTAAATTGGATCAATTATAGTATAAAAAGTATCTACGCTATGATTCTAACGATAAATGCGGCTTTATATTTATAAATCTCTTACTTTGTAGTCAAATCAGCATCCTCCTTTTCTGGATTTTTGATCAGTAGAAACTGAACTGGCCTCCTAACCGTATATAAGACACGACATCAAAAGGACAGTAACAACGTTAGTAACACATTTCGTACTAGGGTTTATGTCAGCACGTGGTTTGCTTACCGTTCTAATAAAAATGGCACGGGCATTGTCATTTATAATAAGCGTTTTTATGCGATCAGTTTCAAGTTCGTTACCTACCCCTATCCTAAGACGCATTTTTATCATAAATCAAAGCCCACTTGAATGGCGCAAAAGGAAAGACATTGAGCGACACCAGTATTGCCACTGACAAACGGCGTGACCTCACCGAAGGATCGATTGCCAAAACGATGCTCCTATTTGCCTTGCCAACCCTTGGATCGTCAGCGCTACAGTCGTTGAATGGTTCCATCAATGCCGTCTGGGTGGGCCGCTTTTTAGGAGAAGAGGCGCTCGCCGCGACAGCGAACGGCAACATTTTGATGTTTATACTCATCTCTTTCGTTTTCGGTTTTGGTATGGCGTCTACTATTCTGATTGGTCAGGCCATGGGCCGCCGTGATGAGGCGATGGTCAAAAAAACCATGGGCACGGCGCTCGGCAGTATTATTCCGATCAGTATCTTGGTGTCGGCAGGAGGATGGATATTTGCGCCAATGCTGCTGGATTTGCTTGGCACGCCAGCCAGTGCGGTGGATTTGGCTCTGACCTATCTACGGATGATTTTCGTTGCGATGCCCGTCACTCTCACGTTTACGCTGATCATGATGGCACTGCGCGGAACAGGTGATTCTACGACGCCGCTTTGGTTTATTATTATATCGGTGATTATCGATCTGATTTTGACACCGACGCTGATTTTGGGTCTAGGGCCTTTTCCCGAATGGGGTATATTTGGCTCAGCCTTCGCCACCGCCGCCGCAAACACGCTAGCACTTATTGGTATGGTTATCACGATGTACCTGCGTGGCTCTGTGCTGACACTCAGTATGCCAGAGCTGCGCTTTTTGCGCGCAGACCGAGACATTTTAAAATCAATGTTTTCAAAAGGGCTGCCGATGGGCCTGCAGATGATCGTCATCTCTTCGGCGGCATTGACGATGCTGTCACTGATAAACCGTGAAGGGGTACAGACCACCGCTGCCTATAGTGCCACCCAACAGCTTTGGACATACGTGCAGATGCCAGCAATGGCGCTAAGTGCCGCAGCCAGTGCGATGGTCGCACAGAACATCGGGGCCAATCAATGGGGTAGAGTCTCAGATATCACCCGATGGGGACTCATTTTTAACGTGATATTGACAGGCACAATTATCGCGGTGCTGACGATTTTTGATGGCACTATTTTGGGCTTTTTCCTTGGTAGTGATAGCGAGGCGTTGCCAATCGGGGAACACATTCAGCTCATGGCGACATGGGGTTTTATCTTTTTTGGGATAGCGCAAGTGCTATTTGGCACCATGCGGGCGAACGGTTATGTGATTTGGCCATTGGTCGTTATGGCGATCTCGATGTACCCCGTGCGCCTTGGATTTGCGTTTGGGCTTTATCCCCTACTCGGTGAGGACGCGCTTTGGCTGTCGTTCCCAGCAGGCATGGTAGCCACGGCTCTGATGGGCGCTGGGCTATATCTGTATGGCGGATGGCGCAAGGGTAAAAAACTGATTGCCGAAGAGGCTGCACAAGGGAGTGAAGGATATCGTGTGCATGGTGGCACCTCTGCGTCGTGTCGTGATATCACCCCGACGACTGTATGGAAACTACTCCCTTTGCGCCGTATCACAAGGCTACATCGACGACTTCGTAGACGACTGTACAGACACCGTATGATTAAGAACAGTAAAGGATCATAGCGTGGTTTATATATATGCCTAGCTTAACAGCGCTTGATCATTACGGATTTTGTTCATTGGTATGTGGTATAACTTTGACCTAACAAAAATCACCGCATGTAAAAATCTTTGCTGGGCTAAGTGTTGATTACTAACACATTACAACGTTGCATCAGCCAATAAAAAATCTACTGCGGCGGCGGCATGAATGGCAGTGGTATCAAATACAGGGATTGGGCTGTCGTCTTGCGTGATCAACAGGCCAATCTCAGTACAGCCTAGTATCACGCCCTCTGCTCCTTGCTTAGCAAGCTTGCTTATGACATCGATATAATGTTGGCGTGAGCTGTCTTTGAACTTACCGACGCACAGCTCTTTTTTGATGATACGGTGTACTTCTGCGCGTGCGTCTTCGGCGGGTATCAGTACTTGCAAACCTGCATCCATCAGACGCTGCTTATAAAAGTCTTGGGTCATCGTAAACTGCGTACCCAATAACGCTATTTTGCTAAGATTTTGTGCTTTGATAGCATCGATAGTGGCGTCTGCAATATGAATCAATGGCAGATCAGTCGCCGCCTCTACATCGCCAAATAATTTGTGCATGGTGTTGGAGGCGATCATGAGCCCTTGCGCGCCAGCCGCTTGTAAGCGCGTGCCGCTACTCGCCATCATTGCGCCCAACTCTTCCCATTCACCCGTTTCTTGTAGCGTATTGATGGGGCCAAAATCGACACTATGGATCAATAAATCTGCTGAATGTAATCCACCCAATTTAGCTTTGATGCCTTCGTTAATAATGCGATAGTAGCTTTCGGTGCTCTCCCAACTCATACCACCAATAATGCCGAGTGTTCGCTGTGCTTGGTCTGCCATTTTATTGTCCTATTTATCGTTTAGTCTTGGTTATCATAGATTATCGTCGCAAAATAGACTATAAATAATGAACTATTTTTCATTATTATTTTTAAGATATTACCTGCGAAACGAGAGCTTTCAAACGGAAAATGCGAGACATAATCGTTATGATCAGGCAGCTATCAAGATATAACAAACCTAGCTATTGATAATAACGATTTTACCAGTCCATCATCACGGCGTATCATGAGCACTGCTATCACTTGTAGGACAACCAAATATATGGCCAATTTTCCCACCATCAGAATCCGCACCCGCCGCAAATACTATCGCCTGATCTTTACGGGCCTCATGGCATTGATGATGTCGCTGATTATTTCAGCGGCGCTGATGCTTATCAAGGTGGGTTTTGTTGATGGCTTTTTTGCTGAGCTGCTGCACTCATGGGGACTGGCCTTTATTGTGGCGTGGCCCAGCGCGTATTTTTGTGCTTATATGGTGCAGGAGCATGTGCTGAGTAAGATTGAGTTTTATTGAGGATCTGGATTTGCTAACGTCAAAACAGCATTTTTTACAAACTATCTTATCTAAAAAAATACCAAAGATGATGTTATTCACCTTTGGTATTTCCTTATAAAGTAACTTAACACAGTCGTCTATTATTAAAGGATTGTTACCCTAGGATACCACCTCGACTTTATTTTTTAGGCAAGCCACTCGGTGATTGATATTCCCTTCCAGCACAGGTTTAATTTGGGCACACTCCTCATCCGCTAGGGGACAGCGCGTCCGAAACGCGCAGCCTGAGGGCGGATTAATCGGACTTGGCAAATCGCCTTCTAATAGTTGAATCGTTTTATTACGCTCGGCAATCGGATCAGGCAGCGGCACAGCCGACATCAATGCTTGAGTATAAGGGTGAGTCGGATTGCCGTACACGGCTTTATTCACCCCAAGCTCGACGGCGTTACCCAAGTACATGACCAGCACCCGATCAGCAATATGCTTGATCACCGACAAATCATGGGCAATAAAGATGAGCGCGAGTCCCATCTCTTCTTGGATGTCTTGCAATAAATTGATGACCTGCGCTTGAATAGAGACATCAAGCGCCGAGACGGGCTCATCACAGATGATAATTTTGGGCTTTAAGATTAAAGCGCGGGCAATGCCGATGCGCTGACACTGTCCACCTGAGAACTCATGTGGATATCGGTTGATCTGATTGGGCAGTAGTCCAACCTTTTTCATGATTTCGCGTACTTCGCTTTGTACGTCGCTCTTTTTCATTTTTGGATAATATGTACGTAGCGGTTCGGCAATGATATCGCCCACGGTCATTCGCGGATTTAGGGAGGCGAGCGGATCTTGAAAAATCATTTGAATGTCTTTTCGCTTCATTCGCATGGTTTTTTTGGACGCGCCGACTAGCTCTTCCTCATTGAACAGAATGCTACCAGAATTGGCTTCGATTAAGCCCACGATAGTACGAGCAAGGGTCGATTTGCCGCAGCCCGACTCACCCACCACGCCCAAGGTCTCACCAGCGAATATCTCAAACGAGACGCCATTGACGGCTTTCAACGTCGCAGGCTTTTGCCAAAAGTAAGTGCCTTTTTGTTTGATATTAAAGGTGGTGTGAACGTCACGTACTTTGAGTAACGGTGTTTTAGGCTGGGTCACGCTGCTATTAGAAGTCTGTGTCATCATCGTCTACCCCTCTATCTCTGATTGATGATTGGCATGAATATCTGCCGAGGTATCCGTTTTTGTTTCAGGATGCCAATGACAAGCGCGCTGACGATCGTGCGGCAAAAACTCGAGCGGCGGCGGTATATCACGGCAGATATCCATCGCATGAGGGCAGCGCTCATAAAAAGGACAGCCTGCAGGCAAGTCCAATAAGTTTGGCGGACTACCGGGAATCGTCTCAAGCTTGCCGATTTCATTATCCAGACGCGGAATGGCTTTTAATAATCCGATGGTATACGGATGGGTTGGAGTATAAAAAATCTCCTCCGTCTCGCCATAGGCCATCGTGCGACCCGCATACATCACAAGGACGCGATCACAAATACCCGCCACTACGCCCAAATCATGGGTAATCATGATGATCGTTGTACCAAAATCGCGTTTTAGCTCGTTCAATAGCACCATAATTTGCGCTTGAACCGTCACATCGAGTGCGGTGGTCGGCTCATCAGCAATCAACAACTTGGGGCGACATAGCAATGCCATCGCAATCATCACTCGCTGACGCATACCGCCTGAAAATTCATGCGGATACATGCCAATGCGTTTTTTGGCCTCAGGGATTTTGACCGCATCTAACATGCGTATCGACTCTGCCCACGCGTCCTTTTTATTCATGCCTTTATGCAAGATCAATACTTCGGCGAGCTGATCGCCGATCTTCATATAAGGATTGAGCGACGTCATGGGATCTTGAAAAATCATCGCCACCTGCTCGGCACGGATTTTATTCAGTACCTTTTGCGGTAAGCCTAGTAGCTCATTACCTTGAAAGCGCACCGAGCCTTTGGCATGACCATTTTTTGCTAGCAGTCCCATAATGGCAAAGGCAGTCTGCGATTTACCAGAGCCTGATTCGCCAACGATACCTAAGGTTTCACCCTCATGCAGATCAAAATTTAACCCATTCACCGCTGTCACCAGACCATCTTCAGTCTTAAACTGCACGGACAAATCTTTTACTGCTAGCAAGGTGTTGGGAAGTGTAATGAGACTGTTATTAGAACCATCATTAAGATTGTTATTACTGGTGTTACTGAAATCTTTAGTTACCACGATGTCACTCTCCTAGCGGTCTTTAGGGTCAAACGCATCACGTAGACCGTCGCCAATAAAGTTAAAGCAAAATAGCGTAATGACCAAAAAAGCCGACGGAATCAAAATCTGCCAAGGCGCGACTTGCATGGTACGAGAGCCTTCTTGCAGTAGTGCGCCCCAACTGGTCATCGGTTCTTGCACACCCAATCCCAAAAAGCTCAAAAATGATTCGAACAAAATCATCGTCGGTACCAATAGTGAGGCATAGATCACGACCACGCCAAGCACGTTAGGGACGATATGACGCAGGATAATATTGAAGCCTGAGACACCGCCAACGTGCGCCGCTTCAATGAACTCTTTACTCTTGAGGCTGAGCGTCTGACCACGAACAATCCGTGCCACATCCAACCAAGACACCAGTCCAATAGCGACAAAGATTAAGATTAGGTTACGCCCAAATATCGTGACCAATAAAATCACAAAAAACATAAACGGAAAGGCACTTAGAATCTCTAAAAACCGCATCATAATCATATCGACTTTGCCGCCAAGATAGCCTGACGTCGCACCATAGACAGTACCAAAAAGCACGGCAACCGTCGCGCCAGCAATGCCAACCATCAAGGAGATACGACCACCAACAGCAGTACGCACTAATAAGTCTCGACCCAGTGAGTCGGTACCGAAGTAATGCTTGTTTTCGATAGACGGCGCGGCTTGCATGAAGTTCCAGTCGGTTTCGGCATAACCAAAAGGGGCAAGCAAAGGGACAAATAGGACAAAAGCGCCAATCAGTAATAAGATAAAGAAGCTGGCAACGGCCGCCTTGTTTTGATAAAAACGTCGCCACGCATCTTGCCAAAGACTGCGACCTTTAATCTCTTTCGCTGGCGACAGGATGATGTCGGTGGGCTGGTCTACAATAAGGCTCATAGTTGTCCTTGTAATAATCTACTTAAATAATAATTCGCCATATTTAATACTGAATCTTTGGGTCAATCATGGCGTATAAAATATCAACAATGGCATTGAACGTAATGGTCAATACACCCACCAAAATGGTCAAACTCAGCACCACGCCATAATCGCGGTTGAGGGCACCATTTACGAATAACTGCCCAATACCTGGCAAACCAAAAATGGTCTCAATCACAATAGAGCCTGTAATAATACCGACAAAGGCAGGGCCTAAATATGAGATGACAGGCAGCATCGCTGGTCTAAGTGCGTGCTTCATGACAATCCGGTGCATCGGTAAGCCTTTGGCCCTCGCCGTGCGAATATACTGGCTGTTCATCACCTCAATCATCGAACCACGCATGATCCGCGCGATACTCGCCGTATAGGCCAGCGCTAAAGCGGTGACGGGCAATATAAGATTTTGCAGTGCGCCATCATTCCACCCACCCGCTGGCAGCCAATGCAAAATAATCGCAAAGATGAGCACCAGTAATGGTGCTTTGACAAAGCTTGGAATCACAACCCCAGTCATTGCAAATGCCATCAGCACATAATCGAGCCATGAGTTTTGCTTCAGCGCTGCCAATACCCCAAAAATCAGCCCCAAGACCAATGCTAATATAAACGCATAAACCCCAAGCTCCATAGACACTGGAAACGACTGGGACAATAGTTCGTTGACCGTGTAGTCTTTATATTTAAAAGAAGGACCGAAATCGCCGACAGCAAGCTGCCCCAAATAATGGACATACTGTAACCATAAGGGATCATTGAGATTGTATTTGGCTTCGATATTGGCCAGTACGGCTGGTGATAAGGTACGCTCGCCGGAGAAAGGATTGCCTGGCGCTAAGCGCATCATAAAAAAGGAGACAGTGATCAAAACGAATAAGGTCGGGATGGCCTCTAAAATACGCCGAAAAATCAGTTTTAACATAAGACCTCTTTATGGAAGTGCCCCTTCATAAGCTTGATTAAAGCCGGAAGGATACAACAGATATAACATGCAGTAATTGCTTACTAACAATAGCAGCGCGTGCGATGAGCCCGCCGAAGCGGTCTACATCGCACTCACCTATTAAAATCCTGATTTATCAGTGTTTGGCGATGGACAAGTCTTTTGCCTGCCAGTTGTCTAGGGCATCTTTTGTAGAAAAGCCAATGACATAAGGCTTAATGAGACGAGGGCTGACATAGTGATAGACATTCAATAAAGGCATGTCTTTATCTAGCTCAGCCTCAGCTTTGTTGTATAAATCAACACGCTGCTCGGGCGTCACACCTGGTTTTAGTGTTTGCGCCATGAGACTGTCAAAGTTGGCATTGGAGTATTTGCCGTGGTTATTACTATTACCTGTTTTTACGATATTTAAGAAGGTTGAGGCTTCGTTGTAATCACCACACCAGCCCGCACGAGCGATTTGATAGTTACCATTACGGCGAGTATCGAGGTAGGTTTTCCATTCTTTATTGATCAAACTGACATCGACAAATCCAAGCGATTGTTTCCATAGCGAGTCGACGGCGAGCGCCGTTTTCTTATGCAGGTCATTGGTGTTGTATAGCAGCTCGAATTTTAGTGGATTACTCTCGCTATAGCCTGCTTCATTCAGCAGCTTCTTGGCTTCTGCAAGACGCTTCTCTTTATCCCACGTTGACCACTCTGGTGTATTTTTTACATCACCATTGGTCGCAGTTGGTGTCAGCTGATAGGCTGCTGTTTGCCCTTGACCGATGACTTTATCGACCACCGTGTCACGATCTAACGCCAAGGCGAGTGCACGGCGCACTTTGACATCATCAAATGGTGGTTTGACGTTATTAAACTCGTAATAGTAGGTACATAGATAAGGAGAGACGGTGAGCTCATCACCGAGCTGTTCTTTGAGAGAAGCGAACTGCTCAGTCGGAACTTCATTGTAGGTCATGTCAATCTCGCCTGCCTGATAGCGCGCCACATCAGTGGTACTAGAAGGAATCGCGAGCATCGTGACGGTATCAATTTTGGTATTGGCGTCATCGTAGTAAGCAGGGTTACGCGTTAGGACGATTTGATCGTTGACTTGCCATTTACTGACTTTGTAAGGGCCATTAACCACGATGTTGGCAGGGTCAGTCCATTTATCACCGAACTCTTCGACATTCTTTTGGTTGACGGGCTTGACCGAGTTATGGATCATCATATCTGGAAAATAAGGGACAGGCTCTGATAATGTCACCTGCAAGGTTTTATCATCGAGTGCTTTAACGCCAAGCGTGTCTATGCCTGCCTTACCCTCAACGATTTGCTCAGCGCCCACGATTTTGGCATCGACTAAATAGCTCGAATAAGGGGAGGCAGTGTTTGGATCGACCAGACGACGCAGGCTATAGACAAAATCCTCTGCTGTCACAGGATCGCCATTTGACCAATTGGCATCACGCAGTTTAAACGTCCATACTTTATTATCAGGACTCTCCCAACTGGTCGCCATACCCGGAATGGTCTTACCATCTGCATCGGTATTGGTTAGACCTTCAAACATCTGTCGGTCAATACCAGCTTCAGGAACCCCTGATACTTTGTGTGGATCCAGCGACTCTGGCTCGGCGGCATTATTGACAACCAATTCTTGCTTATCAGCCAATACATTAGGGTCAATATTTGAAGATTGAGTGGTTGTGCCATCGTTTGCAGACTTATCACTACAGCCAGTTACGAACATAGTCAGTGCTATACAAGTAGGCAAAAGTGCATATTTAAAAAGGTGGTTAGAGGCAGGTATCATATAACATCCTAGCGAATAGGTGGCTGGGCAGATTTACTCAGTTTTAGTAAGTCCATTTAATTTATCCGTATACTGATACTATCCACTTCATCAATCGCTATCACAATAGTCACGGCAGGCAATGATTATCAAAGGCAAGAACTACTCTATCTCTCCTGAAACCATTATTTTTCATAGGTTTAAAAGTATATCTTCCATTCTGTTTTCACAGTCTACTTTTATACCGTTCATCGCTTGATTCAACCACTGAGATATAACTATTGAATCAAAATTGACACTTAATACTGCTAATATGCATAAATATGGATAATATTCGGTAATATATTGGATAACCATTAGTAATGAAAAACAATATAAATGTCAACAATTTTTGGTGCGCTCTAGTGGCATATTGACGTGACAGGAGCATGAAAAAATCATTTTTTCTAGACAAAAATCAAATAGAATCCCGATTGTATTATGAATTTTTTGATCATAATTTTACCATTCATCAGCAATATAATACCGCTCATAAATTTCTCATTCAGAAAATTTATTTGATATTTTTGCTCAGTGTTTACTATTATCAATGCTGATATTCAAAGGCTGCTAAATAAAATCTCCAGAAAAATGTTGTAAATTTTACTTATAATATTGTTTTCAATAACTAATCACTGTCTACAAAATTGATGTAAAAATAATGGTATAGCAGCAATGCTAAAACAGTCTGGATATCCGAACTTATTTTCTATATTGCAGTCTTCTGATTATTTTATTTTCTCTCTATTTATTTTTGTAAGACTGAGACAAAATCATGCTGGAAATGCTAAATGGCAGAATATGTATATGCCAATATCTGTCAAGGTAATGACTGAGTATTCAATCTACCTGAAACAAAACCCTACATAACGTCATCATCTATTTACTAGACGACCAGTCTATTGTTATCTATAGTATGACCCATACTGATTATATTTAAACCAGATCACACAGTACGACAGCTACACCATAACGTGGTGGTCTGGGTCCCACACACATAACAACAAATAATTGATTAAGGATAATTTATGCGCGTTGCTACTTATGATCACTTTGGCAAACCCTCTACCGTACTGAGCGTGGGCGAGCGTCCTATGCCGCAGCCTGCTGCCAACGAAGTACGTATCAAAACCATCCTCTCTCCCATTCATAACCACGATATGCTGACTGTCAGCGGGCAATACGGCTACAAGCCAGAAATGCCAGCAGTTGGCGGTAGCGAAGCGTTAGGAATTATTGATGCGGTCGGTGATGAGGTCACAGACTTAAGTGTCGGTCAGCGCGTGGCCTGTGCCAGTGTGCACGAAACATGGGCAGAGTATTTCGTCGCCCCTGCCAACATGGTATTTGTCATCCCTGATAGCATCGAAGACGAACTGGCTGCTCAGCTGATTGCTATGCCACTGTCTGCGTTAATGCTGCTAGAATTCTTGGAAGTAGATAGCGGACAATGGATCATCCATAACGCGGCTAATGGCGCTGTTGGTAAAACACTAGCCATGTTGGCAGCGGCACGCGGTGTGAACACTATTAATCTTGTACGCAGCAAAGACTCGTTAGAAGAGCTGACCGCGCTGGATATCAAAAATAATGTTGTCACTGCTGATGATGACTGGCAGGACCAAGTCCGCGCTATCATTGGTGAAGACAAAATCACTGCTGCCGTTGACTCGGTCGGCGGTGAATCGAGTAATGAGCTACTGTCGCTACTGGGCAGCAATGGTACGTTGGTCTCGTTTGGTATTATGTCAGGCAAACCAATGCAGCTAGACGCTGGCAGCCTAATTTTTAAACAAGCGATTGTTAAAGGCTTCTGGGGCAGTAAAACCAGCCAAGAAATGGATCTAGACAATAAACAGCGTCTGATTGATGAGCTACTAGAGCGCGCGACCAACGGCAATCTAAAACTACCAATTGAAGCGGTTTATGGGCTTGATGAGATTACCAAAGCCGTCTCAGGTGATGTGCAATCTGGCAAAAAAGGTAAGGTATTATTAAAACCTTAGTACCTTTAAAGTACCGTCAAAACTATAATTCACACACTGACCTTTCAATGACTATCGTCATTATAGGTACGATAGAATAAGAATAAGCCCATTTGTATTTATCCTAAAGTACAGTGGGCTTTTTTTGCTTTATTGGCTTTGCAGTCATGAGATAATTAAGCATGCGATAGTTGAGCCATGACTTATGAACATCAACAATAAAACGTAATAGGGATATCACCATGTCAAATGAGAAAACGTTCAAAGCCTTAGTCGTTGAAGAAACCAGCGATGGCGAATTCAAAAAAAGCATTCAAGAGCGCAATGTCAGTGACTTACCAAAGAACGACTTGCTCATCGAAGTGCATTATTCATCATTGAACTTCAAAGATGCCATGTCAGCCACGGGTAATAAAAGAATCACTAAACAATACCCACATACTCCCGGTATCGACGCAGCTGGCGTCGTCGTCAGTGACAAATCAGGAACATTTAGCGTAGGACAAGAAGTGTTGGTATTCGGCTATGATCTCGGTATGAATACGGATGGCGGTCTGGGTCAAATGATCTCTATACCAGCAGATTGGGCGCTGGCCTGTCCAGAAACACTAACGCTAAAAGAAGCGATGACCTATGGTACTGGCGGCTTGACCGCAGCGCTCAGTGTGCAAAAATTAGAGAAAATGGGCGCAAAACCAAGTGATGGTCCAGTCGCTGTGACTGGTGCAACGGGCGGCGTGGGTAGCATCAGTATCGCTATCCTCGCACAGCTCGGCTATGAAGTGATTGCCTTCTCAGGTAAACCAGAACAGAGTGAGCATTTAAAAGAGCTGGGCGCGAGTGAAGTACGTCATCGCGATACGATCAATGAAATCGGTAGCAAACCTATCGGCCGTGAGCTATGGGCCAATGCCATTGATACCATCGGCGGCGAGTATTTATCTAACTTACTCAAACAAACCAAAGCAGGTGGCGCGGTGACCAGTTGCGGCTTAGCGGGCGGTGCTGAGTTTTCGATGACGGTCATGCCGTTTATCACCAGAGCGGTGTCGCTACTGGGTATTGACTCTGTCTATATCCCGCTGGCTGACAAAGAAGCCATTTGGCAGCGTGTCGCCACCGATATGAAACTGCCTAATCTTGAGAGCTATGGTGAAGAAATCACCCTTGAGCAAACGCCAGAATACTTAGATCGCTTTATGTCGAGCAAAGTGGTTGGGCGTTATGTGGTGAATGTGAAGAGTTAACTCTTTAGCTTAGCAGTCAAATATTATAAAAAAGCAGCATCTCTTTTGAGGTGCTGCTTTTCTTCGGGAAAAAGTAGGTAGTTAAAAATTATATTCGCCTGCTATTACAAGCTTTCAAAGATGCTCATGTATTAAGAATCAATAAGGTGGAAATAAGTTTAGTTCACATCTGCTGGACCAAAAAAGTAATCATACACTACTCTATTTAGAAACAACTTATTTATGCTTAGTACTTCAACCAGTTTATCTTCTATAGGTTGGCCAAAAATAGCAATGTTCGGGATCTTACCAGATTCTTCAATTTCTTTAAAATCATCTATATTATTATTTAAACTCTGATATGTAGAAGGTGATGGGAGCGCTCCTAGTCTGGCCTGTGTAAAGAAAGATGGAAAAATAATACCGTCAAATCCTTTTTTGTAAGCTTCCAAGCTTAGAAGTCTCAAAATTTCGTAAGAATGCTTGCCAGCATAGAACAACATTGTAAGAAAAATATTTAAGCTCTCAAACTCAGTAACGTTTTCTAAAATTTCTGTGCTTAAATCTAACATCTTTAAATTTTTCAAAGGTCTAATTGTAGCGACGTACAATTCATCAGTTACGCTTACTCTACACTCATGAATACAAACCTCCAAATCTTGTGAAGCATAGAATATCTTGAAGCCTTCTGAATCCAGTCTACCTTTTCCTGGAAAGGGTGAGCTATCATACTCACCTATATTACTAGGTTCACTTGGTGCAACTCTCAATCTGTAGAATATTTTTGAAGTATCAAGTTCAAGAATAGGGTATTCGTTGATTATTCTCTTTATTACCTCCATTCTCTTATCTTTATTTTGAAAGTCTTCCAAGGGCGTGATATAGCCAAGAGTCCATAACCTAGGTCCATAATGAAAAAAACCCACCTTTAGATATTTTTCAAATAACCTTATATCTTGATTAATGTCGTCTGTACAAACGATGCTTGTTTCTTGATACTCATTGAACTTGATGCGGGGTGCACTTCCATAATCACCTTTAACACCACTTCCCATTACAAAAAATTGATGAGCTAAATCCTCTAAAATGCTTTTTGTCAGTTTGTAACCTTTAGTATCTTCACAATTTGTACATCTCATATCTTTTTTAATACCAAGTTTTTGTGCCGAGATTTTTAAACCTTGATTAGAAAAACAACTTGAACATAGAATAAAGGACTCTTTCATGTTTACACCAATAGTATCGATTATTTTTTAATTCTACCCTATATATGATTTGAAAAAATCGAGTTAATTATATCTATGTCCCGTCCTAAAATAGATTGATGATTTTTTAATGAGCCAGATACCCTGAGTATTTGGCTTTTTACATTAAACAGG
>NZ_JASMRR010000003.1:0-347348 GCF_041431175.1 Psychrobacter sp. Arc29
GCCTTTCGGTCGACGTTTGAGCGCTTGCACCTGCATCCGAAGAATTTGTCTCGTACGATTGAGGATGCAGGAACGGTAATTAATCCGCTGGTGCCTTGGAGTGTGTGCGGGGTGTTTATCAGTCAGGCGTTAGGGGTGCCGGTATTAGAGTATTTGCCCTATGCGTTCTTTTGTTATTTGTCATTGCTATTAACACTGCTGTTTGGCTTTACGGGGGTGACGATTAGTAAGAGGGTGAGTAGGTAGGGATTTTAATAAGGATATTTTATAAATAATGCTATTTTTATAATAGTTAACTTATTTCTTATCTTAAGATCCGAAGCATTATATGAGTGCAGTTATTCGTGGTGAGACACGTATTGCTTTATTTGAGAGTGTAGATATCTAAGCGTGATAGTAAAGTAGGCGTATATAAGCCGCAAAAAGCATCATCCAATGAGTAGTCGGATGATGCTTTTATGATTTTAGTCATGATACTTTTTGATAATAACTTTTAAATTAATAAAAATTTTTAGACATATGGCGCTTTGATAGATTCAGTCGTTCAATTAATTGAATATCCCCAAGTGATATCGTTTATATCATTCAAAACAAATACGAGCGGCGTCATTACAGAATGTTTGCTTACCATTTTTAAAGCCTGCTAATGCTTGAGCGTTGGTTCTAATCGTCTCTACCGCATCTTTTGCTTCTAGTATCACGAACGTCGCTGGTGCTCCTAATGCTATCTCTGTCTGCTTTGAGAGTAGCTGAGCTGCATTCTTGGTAATCATGTTGAACACATCTGCTATCTGCTTATCTTTTGCCAACTGTGCGATATTGGCGTACATATTCGCCATTCTGACCAATGAGGCATCGCTATAAGGTGTGAAAGCATTCAAAATATTATTACTAGAGAGGGTCGTATTGATACCCATCTCTAAAAGCTCATTAGCATTCACCATGCCTCTAGGAATTAGCAAATCATAATCCCGTCCATTCAAAAACATATCGGTAGCAGGTAAAACAGTCAAAGTAATATCAGCGAGTTACAATAACGCTGCCATCTCTGTGCGCTTGTCTTTGTCCATTGCAGACAGTTTGGTCACATGGCCGATAGATACACGGCCTTGGTAATGGCGCTTGATGGTTTCTTCAACCAGTTTTGGAATGCTGGAGTTTTTTGGATCCAAATCAAAATCGAGATGAAAATCAACATCGACGTTAAATTGTTCTGCCAAATCAAACACCATCTCGATATGTTTGTTAGGGTTATCATCTTTATAAGGACAACCGCCAACTAAATCAGCGCCTTGCGACAATGCGAGTTTTAATAGCTCATAGGTATGTGGCGCATTGGTTAATCCTGATTGGGCAAAAGCACAAATCTCTATATCGATGGCAAATGCGTACTTATCCCGCGCTTTTTTTATGGCATTAAACGCCCGCATTTCCGTCTTTAAATCGGTTTTAACAAAACTACGTAGACCAACCGTGCCTTTTTTGATGGCCATTTCAATAACTTTTGATGCGCGCTCAAAGACATCTGCTTCCGTAAAATCTGCCTTTGCCTTGCTGGTTTCTTCAACGGCTTCGTCTAAATCGCCTTGTGCTATCGTGCAACGATTTAGGATGCAGGCTTTGTCAAGATGAATGTGGCTCTCAAAAAATCCTGAGCAGACAAAATTGCCTTTAGCATCAAAAATAGCGGTTGGCTCATTGTCATTATTTTTAAATGCCTCCGAGATGTTGTCAATGCTCTCAATATGAGAGCCATTTATACTGATATTGACCAAGTTGTCTCGGTTGGCCAATCGGGCATTTTTTATGAGTAAATCCGACATTATGTTTCTCTTGTTGTTTGATGAAGTCAGGGGAAAGATCTATTAAATTAAAAATCAAAAATGCTATTTTGCGCTTTAAAGTAGAATGATTATTGATTGGTAAGGTTTTTCCTACTCAGCGGTCGTTATTTGTTCTTGAGTGGTTAGGTACAGATGTACTCTGAGTTGCGATATAGAATATAATGGCTGTCACTACGGGATGCTGGCTTTGTTTACGAGCACGCTATAGTTCCTGTACCTAAAAATACACTTAAATATCTGTATTGAATTATCATTACTTTCTTCAATATAAACTAAATAATTTAAGTTTAGCTAATGATTAGGTAAGTAGTGAATAAGTATAATGCAGTTTATTACGATTGAATTGCACAAGCGTTTTCAAGAGAAATTATCTCATCTACACACAAACAAATGGATAGGAAAAAAGTATGTCAAATATTAATGAGTCTTTGAAAGAATTAATGGATCTTGATGGTGCGATGGGTGCCTGTATCGTTGATTACATGTCAGGTATGGTATTAGGTATGATTGGCGGTGGTGTTGACCTAGAGTTGGCTGCTGCTGGTAACTCGCAAGTCGTAAAAGCAAAAGTAGCAACGATGAAATCGCTCGACATCAAAGGTGAAATCGAAGATATGTTGATCACACTAGAGTCTCAGCTGCACATCATTCGTCCGACAGCCAGTCATGAAGATTTATTCATCTACCTAGTACTTGATAAATCAAAAGCGAACCTTGCATTGGCACGCCGTAAAGTACAATCAATTGAAAGCAAATTAGAAATATAATTTGGCTAACATCAATCAAGCCGTCGTCGGTTTGTTGAGTCCTGCTTATTGCTGATAGCGTGTTGAACATTATCAGCAATAGAGCCAAATTCGTTATATGCGTACGGTGTATAACGAATTATTATTTTATACATGGTTATAAAGAATTCATTGAGTTTTGGATGTTCTATCAAATGGTGGCAAAATGAAATGTGTTGCATATGTCAGCAGAGCGCCTATCAAAGATCGCAGTGTTCGTATGCCTGCTGGATTATCAGATATTGTCAGAGTCTCTAGCAAGCATAATCCAGAGTTACAAATCACTGGTATCATATCTTATCGCGAAGGGCAGTACCTTCAGGTGCTTGAAGGCCCTTATGCTGCAGTAGATAAGTTGATGGCCAAGATAGCATCTGATCCTAGACATGAAGATATTTGGGTTTTTCTCGAAAAAAATGTGACAGAGCGTAGCTTTAATAATTGGGGCGTCAGCGTATTTGACTTTGTAGATAAAGGCACTTTTTTTGATACTTTTATTGAAAATAATAGTGCGGTTTTAAATAGTTTCGATGAATTACAAACCAAGCGTATTCAGCCTTTCTTTGACACAAAAAAATCTAATAACGCGTCAAAAAAGGACTATGAAGGCAAAAGTCTTAAGTTATTGGCTTGGCCTGACTTAAATCATGAAAGTAACCCTCAAATGATTATGGATTTGTGTGTTAAATTGACTAAAAAACCTTATCCATTTGATGCGTTAGTGGATAGTGGTGAGTTTGGCTCACTTGATCAAGTCACAAAAATGATAGTGGGATTTGAGCAATCAGGTATACTAAATGTGACAGATGCACAGCCATTA
Organism: Psychrobacter sp. Arc29; assembly: GCF_041431175.1. Taxonomy (NCBI): domain Bacteria; kingdom Pseudomonadati; phylum Pseudomonadota; class Gammaproteobacteria; order Moraxellales; family Moraxellaceae; genus Psychrobacter; species Psychrobacter sp. Arc29. The sequence goes on from NZ_JASMRR010000003.1 coordinate 3,450, forward strand.
GATGAGCAAAAGGTTAGTGAAAGAAAGCCTAACAAATTTTACGGTGCGATCAAAAAATTCTTAGGAATGAGGTAAAAAATTGAATTATCAAAAGCTAGCTATCATTGGTGAAGTGGGCGCCGGAAAAACTCGAATGGTTAAGACGTTGAGTGAGATAAGTCCTTTCGAGACAGAAGCAAAATCTAGTATCGATATTGGTAAAGAGTACACCACCGTCGGTATTGACTATGGAAGAATTACCCTGTCTGATGATATGGCATTAGGTATTTATGGGGTTCCAGGTCAAGAGCGTTTTTCGTTTTTGTGGGAATTCGTCAATCACTCCTTGTGGGGTTTGCTGATCTTGATCAAGCATGGCGAGACGCCTGATTATGCTAACTTAGATAAACTGCTACATTTTTTTGCACCAGCAGAAAAGCAGACGACTTGTATTATTGGTATTACACATTGCGAAGATGCTGATAAGCAAAGCTTGGCAGCGCTCGGACAAGAAGTCAGAGTCATGCTGATGGAGCACGATATAGTTGCTCCAGTAATCAATACAGATCCTAGAAATAAAGAGTCCGCCGTGTCTCTATTATCATTATTTAATACCCTGAACAATCAAGGTTGATGTTAGATATGACTACACAAAACGAAAAATCACCAGCGAAAATAGAACTCTTAAAGCACATGAAAGCCTTGTGTGAAGCTAATAGAGAAATCATATTGGTCAGCCTATGCACCACAGATGGTTTTCCTATCAGCTGCTTCTCGATCAAAGAGTTGAGTAATCAATCCGACAAGTTTGCGGCGATGAGCAGTACGCTATCAGCGCTCAGCGACTCATCAGCTACCCAGATGAAACAAGGAAAGTGCGATATCACGATCGTTGAAGCCACATCTGGCAACATGCTATTTGTCAAAACGGATTATATCGGCAAGCCATGTGTATTGACCGTTGTAGCACAAGACAAGATGGCATTAGCAGAAGCAAGATATAAGACTAAGAAGCTGATTGGTGAAATCTCAGCGATTACTGAGTAGAGTCAAATTATTGATAGTAGAGCGCTTCGTAGAGTAACTGCGACGCTATACTTTGTAAAAGACTAACCTTGCCCAAACAACTCCTATCAAAAATCATCCCAATAGGGATGATCACCAAAGCGCTCGGCAATGAAGTCAATCAAATAGCGACAACGCTGCGATAAAAATCGATTTTTTGGATAGACGGCATACGCGTTTAGTATTGGCAATTGATACTGCTGCAAAATCGGTACAAGCTCGCCACGCGCCAGTTTTTTATAAGCGATGAAAGTTGGAATGACGGTAATGCCATGTCCTTTTACTGCCAAATCCGTTAAAAACTCACCATTGGTGGCTTTAATTTTGGCGTTCATGGCGTGATAATGCTTTTTTCCTTGGGCGTCAATCAGCTCTATGCTGTTTGTTTGACCAAGGCTATATTGCAAAAACTCATGCCCCTCCAAATCTTCTAATGTATCAGGTGTGCCCATTCTTTTTAGATAGTTGGGACTGGCGCAAATGACGCAACGAATTCGTGCCAGCGGCTTTGCTTGATAACTAGAATCTCGTAGCTCTCTGATTCGAATAGCCAGCTCATATCCTTCTTCAATCAAATCAACATGCCGATCAGAAAAATCCAACTCAAACTTTAGGTTTGGGTGCTGATTGGCGTATTCATCAATCACATCAGTCAGATGCATAAGACCAAACGACAATGGCGCTGTCATCTTTAGCGTACCCCCAATGCGCGTTGGCGTGTCACTGGTAGTCTCGTTCAAGGCATCAACCGCGTTTAAGATACTGTTGACCTGCTGATAATACTGCTCACCTGCTTGTGTCAAGTGAGAGTGGCGCGTCGTACGGCTGATCAGCTGAGTGCCTAGGCGCGTCTCCAAGTCTTTTAGGCGGCGGCTGACGGCTGACTTTGCAATATTTAATTGCTCGGCAGCTTTAGTGATACTGCCTGCCTCGACAATACGTACAAACATCGCCATGTCTTCTAGTTGTCCCATTATCGATGCCTCATGATTGTTCTAATAAAAAGAATAGTTATTTGCATTTATGTCAGTTTATCTATGTATAGTCAACAATTATAATAGATACATTGTTCAATCACGTGAATTAATAACAAATATATAGATGATAAACGTGTTGATAATTAAGGATAAATAATGAAAACGATCTATCATGCAGCAGAATCCCGCGGTAATGCCAACCATGGCTGGCTCAAAAGCCGTCATACCTTTAGCTTTGCCAATTACTATAATCCTGAGCGTATGGGCTTTGGGGTGTTACGTGTCATCAATGATGATTTTGTCATTGGTGGTCAAGGGTTTGGCAACCACTCGCACCGTGATATGGAAATTATCAGCATTCCTTTAGCTGGCAAACTTGCGCATGGCGATAGCATCGGTAATGAAGGCATGATTGAGACGGGTGAGATCCAAGTTATGTCAGCGGGCACAGGCATCACTCATAGTGAAATGAATGGTAGTCGTGAAGAAGCCGTAAGGTTTTTACAAATCTGGATCATGCCAAATAAAATGAACGTTGCCCCTCGCTATCAGCAAGTGCATATGGGGACAATCATGACAGCCAACCAGTTTAATCAAGTGTTATCGCCAAATGTGGATGATGCAGGAGTTTGGATTCATCAAGATGCTTGGTTTAGCATGGGAGAGTTTGATGAAGGTGTGACGCAGACCTATCAGCTAAACAATCCTAATAACGGTGTTTATATTTTTGTTATCAGTGGCAAAGTCGTTGTAAATGGTAACATTTTGGCTACTCGAGATGGTCTTGGGGTTTGGGATACTAAGCACTTCACTATGGAAGCGAAAGAGGCTGCAAAAGTATTGCTGATGGAAGTACCGCTATCTTTGTAAATAAATAGGACATATACCAAGAGGTGTCACATGACAATTAGAACTCTAGAGTCACGATTGACTGATGTTGGCGGTGTGCCTATTGCTCGATTACTACCTAACAAAGGCAAACAGCCCATTGGTGCATGGTGTTTTTTGGATCATGCAGGGCCAGCTGAGTTTGCTCAAGATGATTCAGGGGTTCAAGTTGGGCGCCATCCGCATACCAATCTACAGACATTTAGTTGGATGATTGATGGTGAGATTTTACACAAAGACAGCTTGGGTAGCGCGCAAGTCATTGCCAAAAACCAAGTCAACCTCATGACAGCAGGGACTGGGCTGACACAAGGTATCAGCCATACAGAGCAAAGCGTCTTTTTGGACAGTACTGACTCAGACAATACTGATTCAAGCGCTGCTGCACGTAGTATCAATATGATACAGCTGTGGATCGCTTTACCCACTGACCAGCAGATTGAACGCAGTTTTCACCATTATCCGGAGCTGCCAACATGGACTGAGGGCAACGTCGAGCTGATTCTGACCACGGGAAGTTATAAATCAGCGTCTGGTGAGCACCATCAAGCGCCAACGTTGCAGTACTCAAAGATGGTTGGGATTGATGTGCATTTTTTAGAAGACGGAGACGTCACGCTGAATTTGGAGGCGAGCTTTGAGTACGGTATTTTAGTGGTTGTTGGTACGCTAGAGTCTGAAGGTCAGATGTATAAAAAAGACCAATTATTGCGTTTTCATCGTATTGACGTGACTAACGATACAACGATAACGCTGGTCGCCAAGAAGGGTACACGTTTGATGTTCATTGGTGGTGAGCCTCTAAGCAACCAAGTACTACTGTGGTGGAATTTTGTCGCTGACAATAAAGAAGAGCTCAAGCAATCGGTCATTGATTGGAACAATGGTCATGAGCGTTTTGGCGAGGTTGATTCTGATATGCAGCGTCTGATGGCACCAGAACTACCAAAAGGCTTCAAAGGCTAATTATCAACACGCAAAAATTATGAACATATTTTTCAAAGACAACCCCTATCGTTAAGTTTTTTTTACAAAAATTACATGGGGTTTCAGGTAAATTGTTCCAATAATAGCCCACATAAATAAACTATTTTATAACGACTTGTTGATCACAAGATCGACAATGTCTATCAACCCAGAGCAAATCATACATACAGTAATATGGAGAAGTACTATGTCAGAACTAAAAGACTTACAGCAATTAGCAGAAAAACGCCGTACTATTTATGCACTAAGCGACCATTTACCAGTGTCTAACGATGAAGTGGTAAAAGTAGTTGAGCATGCTGTCTTGCATACCCCATCATCATTTAACTCACAGTCAACGCGTGTCGTTGTGTTATTCGGTGACGATCATCACAAACTATGGGATATGACTGAAGACGCACTACGTGCAATCGTTGGTGATGAAGAAGCATTTAAGTCTACCAAAGACAAAATTGCTGGTTTTAGAGCGGGTGCTGGTACGGTATTGTTCTTTGAAGACAAAGCAGTGGTGAGAGGCATGCAAGAAGCGGCGCCTTTATATGCAGACAACTTCCCAATCTGGGCAACTCAGACCAACGCGATGCATCAGTACGTCATTTGGACGGCGCTAGCAAGCATTGATGTCGGTGCAAACTTGCAGCACTATAATCCAGTAATCGATCAGAAAGTCGCGAGCACTTGGAACATCGATGCAGACTGGGAACTAAAAGCGCAAATGGTATTTGGTAAGATTGAGCAGCCAGCAGGCGACAAAGAATTCAAGCCACTTGATGAGCGTATGAAAGTGTTTGGTGCTTAAGATAAGCAGCCTATTACTTTATTTTAGGAAGTATCCTAAATAAAATATATGCCACATAAAAAACGCCACTCAATCATTGGGTGGCGTTTTTTATGAATAATAAAAATTAAAGACAGCACAGCTATACTGTATATTTGCAGAACTGATGCGACAATTTAATGATTATTTGCGTTGCATTAAACTGTTGGCGACCCATGCTGGACCGATTAATAAAAACTGTAAATCTTCAAAAAACGAGGGTTTTTTTCCTTCGATTTTATGACCAATAAACTGACCAATCCAAGCAACGACAAACACTGCCGCCCATGCTTTAAACCCCCATGGCATTGCTGCCATGACCGACAGACAAATCAGAATAAATAGTCCCATTGCCAAAAATAGCGGCGTAGATAAGCGTACGTAAAACAGTAATACCAACGCGCTCAGTACGAGAGTAAACCACACAGACAGCGACATTCCCATACCCAGCAGGCTAACAAAAATCGTTGGGACACATAGCCAATGGATCTTTTTGTTGATTAAATTTTGGTGACTGACCGCGTACTCGCTGAGCCACTGCTCGAGCGTGCGTTTGGACATTTTGGGTTGACGAGACATACTAACCTCCTTGTTAGTAAATGAAATAAGACACTGACTTGCGCTATCAATTTAAATATCAACACGCGCAATTAGTACCAGTTGTAGCACTAATTGCGCGTGTCTACCATTTTATCTGATAGACGGCACAGTCAATTTCGCTCGTATTGCTAATGCGACATTAGTAAGACTTATCTCAGTATCTCAAACGCTTTTTTCTACAGATGTTTCTATGAACCTTGCTCGCTGCGGTGCCACTCATAGAGACCGACAAATGCGTTTACTTGATAAACCATGGTTTGAATCGCAAAAATATAGTTACCAGACATGAGATTGACGATCAGCCACACGAAGTTGACGATGATCCATAACCACCAGTTAAAGGAATAACGTAGAATCATGGCGGCTTGCGCGGTAATAGACAGCACAAAGGCAATGACATTGATCCAAAAGAAAGAGATGAATCCCAAAAACAGACTATTATCATCTTCTACGACTGCATAACCGTAGCTCGCCAGTAAATCATTGACGGTTGGGAAAAGGGCAAGACCAATGATGATAAATGCGGCAGTGATTAACCAAACGGCTTTGCTCGCTGATTTTGGTATCATGTCGCCATCAGGGTCGGTGTGTTTTGACCAGTAAAAGATGCCATACACATGAGTGAAAAAGTTAAATAGGGGTGCGAGCATCAGACCCACTGCGCCAGATGTTGCTTGTACAATGACTTCCCCTGCGGTTGCGCCCATACCAAAGCCATTGCCCATGACGTTTTTGCGAAATGACAGCGAGACCACACAAACCAAGCCAATAAATGAGACAGCCAAGTAAAACCAATCAAGCGTAGTGTGGTCTGTGGTGAGCCAAAAACCTGCGGATAGAGCAATGACTCCACAAATAAACCAAATGATAATCCATTGCATCGACCATTTTCCGGTGATGTTGTCCAGTAGCTGAATACGCATAAATTTTTCCTCTAAAATTGACACTGATTTCAATATGAGGCTAACGGCACTGCGTTAGCTGAATAAATTATTATTATAGATAGGGTACTTATTGGTATAGCTTATGGTTTTTTACCATAGATATGCTGATCGATAAATAACAACGCTTGCTGATAGCGAGCATCGTAATCCGGCTGGTCAATCATGTGCGGCGCGATATCGTGACGCGCAAAAATGTCTAGTAGGCGCTGCTCGAACCGTCCACGTGCTTCAGGCGTACCTAAAGAGCGCATGCCGTCATCAACCCATGGCGTATTGTTATCGAGCATGATGGTGTGGTCTAACCGAAACTCATCAACGCAAGCAGTGACAAAAGGATGGGTGCGACCTTCGTATTCTTCACAAAACGCTTGCGTGGTCACAAAATCCGTATCAACGATCGTGATCGGTGCAGTCGCATTGGCTTTAGCCTCGCGTATCGCTTGCGCATGATCCAGACAAATAGGGCCGTAATCGCTGTACTGTAGCCCAACCTCGCTACCGCCCAAATCTGTGCCCACATATATACGCCCCATCTCCAGCGCAAAGCTCGCGCCATAATAATTAGCCAGTTTATGCACCAGTGTGGTTTTGCCAGAGCTTTCGCCGCCGACGATCGCGACAGTCTTGGTATAGTTGGCGCGGGCCTCTGGATGAAGTGCTGGCCAGTGGGTGACTGGGTCGCGAGCAATGGCGTACGAGTCAAACTCAGGCTGTAGTGCTGTCGTGACCACTTGTAGGATAAGTTGCTCTTGTACATCACTCTGCGTTAGCGGGTGGTTCTCCGCCATAAACAATGCTGTCTCTGCAGGGAGTGCAAGTGCCTCTATCAACCGCTGCAACTTAGCATTGCTAGTCGCCACATCGATCCTGACATCCTCACTGCTATTATAAAGATGCTCGTGAAGCGGTAACTCGATCTCATCGGTGGTATGAATATGAATAAATGGCAAATTCGCACAGGCCATCTGTAGCCAACGCGCTTTGTCTTGCAAGGTGATCGTAAAATCTGGATGCGGTGATGGATGCGCCATAATGACGATATGCAGGGTCTTTGCTTGTCCTGCTGCTTCTAATATGCTGCGCATTTGCCCCAAATGTAAGGGCTCAAAGTGTCCAATCATCAATCCGTTGTCGTACATAGCCATCCTTATTTTATTTTAGGCTTATATTTGTTTCAGATTTAAGGGCAAACCCTCTAAAACCTGAGTTACTTATCAGCATGGTATAAAGGTTTTGGAGGATTTACAGGTAGGTTATTGTAAATCTGACTTCTATTTGACTCTTACGCAGATTATTAACTTTTTCATCATCGGTTTTTATGTGAATCTAAAAATAAAAAGCGAGTGATGATTTTTTGACAATTGAAGGTTTGAGTGGTCATTATTACTATCAAATCTTTAGAAAAATGCCACTTATCTCTTTGATTCATTTAAAAAATAATGAACTGTGTAACTAGCTAAAGCAAGGTTTTAGCAACAAAGTGGATTCTGAAACATTTTGAAATAACTATTTAAAATCAGGGGCTTGCGTGGTGGTATGACAGGTTAGGGCAAGCTTACGTATCATAAACTCACAAAGTACGTCTATACCTTCAACAGATAAATTTTCAAGAATTGATATACTTATTTGTAAGTTGGCGAGGCAAGGTAACCTTGAGACTAAAAAAGTAAGACAAGAAGAAAAAATACATTATAAAAATAGACAATAGAGAGGTATTTAGTTTGGCTAAGTTAGCAAAATTACATCGCTCACAAAATAATCGCATGATAGCGGGTGTGATGGGCGGTATTGCAGAATATGTCGGTTGGTCACCTACGTGGGTCAGATTACTATTTGTAATTGTCTCGTCGCTAAGTGCTGCTGTACCGGGTATTTTGATCTATATCGTGTTATGGATAATCATGCCAAAAGCCAATAGCGATTCCTATCAATAACCAAGCTTAATATTCAGACATTAAGACCCGTTAAAAGAAGTAAGTGTGTACCACAAGCAGTTGTCCAAAAAGTAGTCCCAAAAAATAAAAAGCCTGAATAATCAGGATGCCCAAGATACAATTTTCCTCCTGCCCGAATGCTCACGCATTTGGGTATTTTTTTGTTTTTAGGATTAGTCGCTGGTCATATGTTTTTTACGATGATTTGGTCGTAAATCAGGGATATAGCCGCGTGTTTTTATCGACAATGCAAATTTAGTTAACGTAAATATGGATAAAATAGTCAATTTTTAGTAAGGTGAGCAGGCAAATAGCGTCGTTGCCAAATAGGTGACGAATGCTATCAGAGATTTATTTAATCATACCCATTTCACAGTGACTTACTATGAAAACCCAAACTATGACATCCGAAGCGACAACCCCGATGACAAAAGACAAAGACTCTCAACCGATGACTTTTCAGGACTTAATCCTAACCCTACAGAATTATTGGGCTGACAAGGGCTGCGTGGTATTGCAACCTTACGATATGGAAGTCGGCGCGGGCACGTTTCATACCGCCACTTTTTTGCGCTCATTAGGGCCTGAGCGTTGGAACGCCGCCTACGTGCAGCCATCACGCCGTCCAACCGATGGCCGCTACGGTGACAACCCCAACCGCTTGCAGCATTATTATCAGTTCCAAGTGGTGCTAAAGCCCAATCCACCCAATATTCAAGAGCTGTATTTGGACTCACTACGCGCGATTGGTATCGATCCATTGGTGCATGATGTGCGCTTTGTCGAAGACAACTGGGAGTCACCAACGCTGGGCGCGTGGGGACTTGGCTGGGAGATTTGGCTCAACGGTATGGAAGTGACGCAGTTTACCTACTTCCAGCAAGTCGGCGGTATCGAGTGCTTCCCAGTAACAGGCGAGATTACTTACGGCCTTGAGCGTCTGGCAATGTATGTGCAAGGCGTTGATAGCGTCTATGACTTGGTCTGGGCAGATGGCGAGTTCGGCCGCGTCACTTATGGCGATGTGTTCCATCAAAACGAAGTTGAGCAGTCGACCTATAACTTTGAGCACGCCGATGTGCCAATGATGGGTGAGATGTTCGATTTTTATGAGCAGCAAGCGGATAAGCTGGTTGAAGCAGGATTGCCATTGCCAGCCTATGAGATGGTCTTAAAAGCCTCTCATGCGTTTAACTTACTCGATGCTCGCGGTGCCATTTCAGTCACGGAGCGTCAGCGTTTTATTTTGCGTGTACGCACACTGGCACGTAAGGTTGCCTTTGGCTATGTTGAAGCACGTGCCAAATTGGGCTTCCCATTGGCTGATGAGGCACATCGCGCCGAGGCACTGGAGAAGTATTTGCCCAAAGAAGATACAGCAACAGACAGCTTAGCAAAAGAAACCACTGACAACAATCAACCGACGAACAAGCAATAGGAGCATCCCATGAGTACTATTCTATTTGAACTGGGGTGTGAAGAGCTACCTCCAAAGAGCCTAAAACCATTACGCGATGCGCTGCAAGCCAGTGTCACTGAGCAGTTGTCTGCAGCTGAGATTACCTTTAATAGCATCAAAGCCTTCGCCGCGCCGCGTCGCTTGGCGATTCAAATTGAAGGCATTAGCGATAAGCAACCTGACCGCACTGAGCAAAAACGCGGGCCCGCTATCAAAGCGGCATTTGATAGCGATGGCAATCCAACGCGTGCTGCGATGGGCTTTGCTAAAGGCTTAGGCATTGAAGCGAGCGATCTTACGACCATTAACACCGATAAAGGTGACTATGTCGGCTATGAGCAAACGATCAGTGGTCAAGCGACTACCGAGCTACTGCCAGCTATTTTTCAAACGGCGCTAGATAGCCTACCAATTGCCAAACGTATGCGTTCAGGTGCCAGTCGTAATGAGTTTGTCCGTCCAGTCCAGTGGGTAGTATTGATGCAGGATGACGCTGTCATTGACGCAACTATTCAAGGGCATCAAACAGGCTCCCAAACTCGTGGCCACCGTTTCCACAGTCCTGACTATCATAATATCAATCATGCCAATGACTATGAGCAGCTACTAGATGGTCTAAAAGTCGTGGCAGATTTTGATAAGCGTCAAATGCTGATCAAAAACCAAGTTAAAGCATTGGCAGATGAAGTCAATTCTGATGCCATCGTACCGCAAGAGTTGTTGGACGAAGTCACCGCATTGGTTGATTTCCCCATTGCGCTACGAGCAAGCTTTGAGGCGCGCTTTTTACAAGTGCCGCAAGAAGCGCTTATCTCGACCATGCAAGCGGATCAAAAGTATTTTTGCTTAACTGATAAAGCGGGTAAGTTGCAACCTTACTTTATCTTTATTACCAATATTGAGTCTAAAGACCCCAATCAGATTATCGAAGGCAACGAGAAAGTCGTGCGTCCGCGTTTGGCTGATGCCGAGTTTTTCTTTTTACAAGATCAAAAACAGCCTCTGTTTGCGCTCACAGAGAGCTTAAAAACTCGTGTATTCCAAGACAAACTGGGTACGATTTGGGAGAAGTCTGAGCGTATTGCTAAGCTTGCTGCGTTTATCGCCACATTGATGCGGCAGCAGGGTCACGATATCAATGTCGATGACACCGTACGTGCGGGTATTTTATCCAAAGCAGATTTGGCAAGCTCGCTCGTTGGTGAATATCCTGAATTGCAAGGTATCGCGGGCACGTATTATGCGCGTCTAAATGATGAGCCTGAGGCAGTTGCGGCAAGCTTAGAAGAGCAATACCTGCCGAAATTCAGTGGTGATGTATTACCGCAAACACCGATTGGCATCTGCTTAGCCTTAGCTGATCGTTTGGATACATTGGTTGGTATTTTTGCCATTGACCAAGCACCGACGGGGTCAAAAGATCCGTTTAGCTTACGTCGTTCTGCCATTGGGATTTTGCGTATTTTGATTGAGAAGCAGTTACCGATTAATCTTGTCGCATTGGTTGAGCAAGCGATTAAAGGCTATAGCGATGCTGAAGGTAGCAAGATTGCCAAAATGGGCGATACCTTTACCCAAGTCATGGCGTTCCTAAACTCGCGCTATCGTGCGATGTATACCGAGCAAGGCGTCAGTGTTGATACGATTCAGGCCGTGCAAGCGATTAACCCGCATATGCCGCTTGATTTTGATCAGCGTATTCGCGCGGTGCAAGCATTTAGCGAGCTGTCACAAGCGTCGATGTTGGCTGATTCAAACAAACGTGTTGCCAATATATTGGCCAAATCAGAAGTGAGCGTTGCTGATACAGTTGATGAGACGCTACTGTCTGAACCTGCTGAGCAAAATTTATATGCAAATGTGAAACAAGCACAGACAAGGGTACAGCCATTGCTGGAGCAAGCGGACTATACGCAAGTATTGCAAACGCTGGCGAGCTTAGATGAGCCGTTGACACAGTTCTTTGATAACGTGATGGTTAATAGCGACGATGATGCGTTAAAAAATAACCGCTTGGCATTGCTCAAGCAGGTTCGCGCCTTATTCTTGACTGTGGCAGATATCAGCGAGTTACAGCTATAACTGCTAGCCTTTAATCTTAGGTTTTGATACAAAAACTGGCTCACTGTGGCCAGTTTTTTGTTGCTATAGCACTTGGTTATTCGTCAGTGCCATGAATGACAATCAAGCATCATCGACAATTAACTGTAAAGGCATTGTGCCATGACCATTATTGACGGTAAAATTTAGGCATTCGAGCGTATTGGATCATGGGTTGTCATCACTTTTGTTATTCATTACGTTTATTTGTCATTGAAGGAGCGCTGCCGTGTTTGCCGTTATTATTGTGATTCTTATTATCTGGGCTTCCATGTGGGCTTTTTACAAGTTTATGTACCCACGTCCACCCAAAAGCATGATGCCAAAAGAGGGTGATGTCACCACACCGCGTCAGTGCAATTTTTGTGGTAACAGTTTGGCGGAGTATCGCGGTGTCCTTGAAACTAAGCCTAGCTTAGCGACAACCAGTGATGGTAATACTGAATCAGCCCAAGAATTATTCTTTTGCAATTATGAGCATCAGGCAGACTTTCACGCAGGCAAGACTTACAAACCTTATGCGTAAGCAGATAGATAAAAACGATTGACCATAAAAAAGCGCTTAGCTTTAGTAAGCTAAGCGCTAATAGATTTGATGCTTTTTCATCATATAGCACACTATTAGATCATGCATGTTTTGAACGATCTGTCTGCTGATACAACGCCGCGACTATTACAAAATAGAGTGGGCGTCTTTCATGATCTTATTTAACAATGCCTGTGATTGCTTATCTTTTTGTACACGGTCTTCATCACTTCTTTGATTGGCATGAATTTTTTCGTATAAATTCAAGCAGCACAGTACCAGTATGCTTTCTTGACTGAGGCTTGGTGCATCTCGCTTTAGATCAAGCGCATAGTTATTGATATAAGAGACCGCCGATAGTAGCTCTTCTTGCTCATGTACTGGGCAAAAAATTGGATAAGTCACACCAGCAATCGCGATATCTACTTTTTTGATTTGTGGTTCTGGTGCTTTAGGTGTCTTGGTATTCGATTGTGCCATGGCGCTTGATATATTTGATCCTGCGGCTGTCGTTTTTTGCGCTGCTGATGGTGCATTTGGCGCTTGAGTGTTTTTTGGTTGGTTGTCTATCGATTTGCTTTGGTCATCGGTCATGATACATCCTACAATGTCTGGTCAGTGAAATGAGTAATATCAGGTTTTACAAATAGCGTTGGGCGGTTTAATAAGTAGCATATTTTGCTATCTATTATAGGAACGCGTTAGTCTTCTGCTTGATCGATAAGGGTCAGTCGTTGCAAGACAACTTGCGTGCGCTCAGCGGCTAATTGGTTTTTCTTTTGCAGTTCACTGTTTTGTTGTTTGATATCGCTATATTGCTGCTTCAATTCATTATTGTGCTTTTGCAGCTCGCTATTTTGTTGTTGTAATTGGCTGATTTTTTTTTGCAATTTGTCTTGTTCTTCACCGATCATATGATGCGCTTCTGCAAGACTCTGATAGCGCTTGTCGAGATCGTTTAGTTGCTTTTTGGCACCGTCACGTTCGCTATGACTGTTATCGAGCTTGGTTTTTAGGTCGGCAAATTCTTTAGAGTCGGTGACAGGATGTTGTTTGAGGCTGCTAAGTTCAGCACTGACAAGCTGATACTGTTTTTTGATGTCGAGTACCATTTTTTCTAATATTCTAAGTTGATCATACATAGTCAGTTTTTATCCTTAACAAGTAAGCGTGAATGAATTTTGTTCGCTGCATTTAATAATGCCATAGGTGACCGCATAATATCTATATCAACAAAGTAATTACAAGCACAAGGCTTTGTATTTTTACTTTTATTTATCGATGATTTGTTCCTGACATTTTATCGCGATTTTTTATTTTATAAGTAACACTTAATCACTAGGACATCTGTTATGAATGATAATATCTCTGGCTGGAATACTTGGCTGACTGCGTTTGACGACTGGACTGACGTGTCTATCAGTGAAGTGCATGGCCTGATGACAGGGCTCATGACGGCCTGTAATGCGCCTGATGAAGCAACATGGGCAAAGGTGTTTGAAGAGCTGAGCTTTGCGCCACTACCAGAGGCTGCATTGACCTTGCTGACAGAGGAAGCAGAAGACACCGTGTTTCAGTTAAAAGATAAAGATGATGCCTACGCCTATATGCCGCTCATCCCTGATGATGAACATGATTTATACGAGCGTGTGATGGCATTGAAACAGTGGTCAAACGGCTTTATGACAGGTTTTGGTATTACTGATTGCGGTTTGACCAGTGAAGAGAATGAGATGTTATCTGATTTGGCTAAGATTGGTGCGATTCGTTTAGAGGAAGATGAAGATTTTGAAGGTGGTGAAGAATCCTATCTTTATATCTATGAATTTGCTCGTATGGTGCCAGTGAGCTTTGCGACGCGTAAACGCAAGCCTGTGAAAGACATTGCGCTGATTGCTGGACTCTCTATCAATGCCAAAACCACCAAAGAGCTGCAAGCCGAAGGCAAACGACCAAAACCTATGCCGCCAGTGCTTGACGTGATGAATCAGAATAATCCATCATAAGACAAGTCTGATAACTCATGGTTTTTAAGAAATGGCTTTTAAGAAATAACTCTTAAAAATCATAATAGGGATATTTTATGATCCAAGATACTAATGATACAGCTAATGGTAATAACGTTAGCAATAACAACGATAGCCAGTTCAATAATACTGAGCATCCAACACAAAGCCTTGACTGGCTAACGCGTCTGATCGCCTTTGACACGGTCAGTCGACATTCAAATCTAGCACTGATTGAAGACGTGCAAGCGTACTGTGAGCAGTTGGGTCTGACGGTGGATTTGACCTTTAACGAGGCAAAAACCAAGGCCAACTTGTTTGCGACCGTACCCGCTGGCGAAGATGCTGACCAAGTCAACAACGGTTTGGTACTCTCGGGTCATACGGATGTAGTGCCAGTCGATGGCCAAGACTGGACGTCAGAGCCGTTCACCGCGACGATACGTAGTGACAAGCTATACGGACGCGGCGCTTGTGATATGAAAGGTTTTATCGCGTGTGCGTTAACGATGTTGCCACAAGCTGTACAGCTATCCAATAACGGTCAACTGCGTCGTCCCTTGCATTTGGCACTGTCGTTCGATGAAGAGGTGGGCTGCTTGGGTGCGCCATTGATTTTGGCAGACCTCAAAGCGCGCGGTATCACCCCTGATTACTGTATCGTCGGTGAACCGACCAACATGGCGATGGTGGTCGCGCACAAAGGTATCGCAGTATATCGTTGCCGTGTCCATGGCAAATCAGCACATTCTTCATTGATTGCTCAAGGGGTCAATGCGATCAGCTACGCTAGCAGATTGATTGGCTATGTTGATACGCTTGCCGAAGAGCTGAGCGCCCGTGATGACGCTTTAGAAGACGGGGATGCATTATTTACAGTGCCTTATTCAACATTGTCAGTAGGTACGATACACGGCGGCACAGCCACCAATATCGTCCCCAATCTGTGCGAGTTCACCTTTGACTATCGTAACCTGCCGCACATGACGCAAGACGATATACTCGAACCCATTCAAGCAAAAGTCGCTGAATTAAATGCTCAAATGCAAGCGCGTGCGCCTGAGACGGGCATCGAGCTGATGCAAGAAGAAAGCGTCCCAGCAATGACGGACGACGATAGCGCTGAGCTACAGTCATTGATAGCGGCGCTGACAGGGGACGATGAGCGTCATAAAGTCGCTTATGCGACGGAAGGTGGTCAGTTTACCAATGCAGGTATCCCAACGATCATCTGCGGTCCTGGTAGTATTGAGCAGGCGCACAAAGCGGATGAATATGTTGAGTTGATCGAAATCGAACGTTGTGACGGCTTTTTGCAAAAACTATTAGACAGTTGTACCGTCAAGTAGTCTATAAAACTGCCAAACATATGTATATAATATAAGTAAGTATAAAAAATACCGTCTCAATGGCGGTATTTCTTTTTTTGGCGATATGGCTGTCTGTATAAGAATCATTTATATATAACAAAGTAGGGGTTAGCTGATGTCTTGGCATCTGTTTGCAGTGTTTTTCGCAAGTACGTTTTTGATTTCCGCGACCCCAGGTCCCAACATGCTGTTGGCATTCCAGTATGGTATGAACTATGGCGTGAAGCGGACATTATGGACGCTGGCAGGTTTGAGCCTTGGGCTATTTGTGTTGCTGCTATCGACTTTACTTGGGCTGGATGTGATCAGCCGTCAATCGCCTTGGCTACTCACAATTATCAAAGCGGTGGGCGCGGCATACTTGGTGTATTTGGGGATTAGTTCATGGCGCGATGCGGGCGATGGTAGCTTGATGAGCGATGCTAAAGAGTTAAGTGCGGAGGTTGAAGCCGACTACGATGTTTTTGATGGTAAAGCCGATAAACCACAGCCACGCTCGCTGTCGAGTGCAGCGGTCAAGGCAAGTCCTAGTAATCTTATTCTGTTTCGTACGGGTGTTTGGGTGTCCTTATCCAATCCAAAAGCGATCTTGTTCTTCGCGGCCTTTTTTCCTAAGTTTATTAATTTTAGTGCGCCGCTATGGCCGCAATATATCTTATTGACCATTGGGCTATTCATGAGCGAAACCATTTGGCAGATCGTATATACCTTGGGTGGTAAAAAGCTGGCAAGCTGGCTTGATGTCGGTAATCGCTTAGCGTGGCTCAATCGTGGTTGCGGCATTATCTTTATCATAATCGCAGCGGCTTTGTTTGCTGAAGTAATTAATAGTTTTATGGTATAAAAAGCTATTAGTTATTATCTGAAATAATTACTCTATTAAATTAGTAGTCTCGGGAATTGCGTTTTTTAAGTTATTTAAAAATTAATAGTTGACAATATTTTTTAAATCGTTATTATTATCTCACTGATTTATAGTCTTGCTATAAATTTTAATAGATCTGCTACTGTCGCCCTGACATTAGCCACAACCTATGGAGGAATCATCGTGTCCTATATAACTGTTAAGACGTTTTTAAAGATTGAATGTATGAAAAGTATGACAACAATGAAGACTTCGAAAAGGTTTGGCTAAATTTATGTATAGCTATTGAGTGATATTCTATCTATTCATATCAATGAATAGCCTTCTATATGTACTCGCTCCATCCTTCTTCTATATCTACTTTGTTAAAATATCGATGCGATAGTGCTAAGTAGTTTCGTGCTTGCCGTTATCTGTTTATCCAACATTCTGCTGTATCTTTATTACCAAAAAATTATTCACGCTAACACTTAGCGATTGTCTACCTGTGCGCATAATTTTTACGCCCTTATTTTTGGTATGAAAGATTCTTCTTTAAAATGTCCATAATAAAGCAGCCATGAATTTTTATTGATTTTTAATTAATAAAAATACGGTTTTTTATTGCCTATTATTTCTTAATTGACGGTTTTATTTCTTGTTAAACATTATGTTTAATCGAGACAGATAAGTAATGTCTAAAAAATATAAATAGGCGAATTAAAAAAGCATATGGCTTTAAAAATAAAAAATTGGAAAAAATAAATAATGAGCATTCAATTAGTATTAAATAAAAATAGTAAACATGGCGTACCTGTCAAGATTTACACCTCTGATATCGAGCAAGGCGCGATGCAGCAATTACGTAACTTGGCTCAGCTAGAGTTTGTACACTCGCACATTGCGGTTATGCCTGATGTACACGTTGGCAAAGGCGCAACCGTTGGCAGCGTGATTCCGACCAAGTCTGCCATCATTCCTGCGGCGGTCGGTGTGGATATCGGCTGTGGTATGAACGCCGTGCGCTTATCCCTAACCGCAAGTGATCTGCCTGATAGCTTAAGGTCATTACGCTTGGTAGTCGAACAGCAAGTGCCTGTGGGTTTTAACATGCACAAGCAAATTCAAGCGAAAAACTCCACACTTGATCCATTAGGCAAACGCCTAAAGCCAATTACCGACAAGCATCCGGGCTTGCTTAAAATGCTTAAAGGTTTTGAGCGTACGTGGGCCAAGCAGCTGGGTACACTTGGCGGTGGCAATCATTTCATCGAGCTGTGCTTGGATGAAAATCAAGATGTCTGGGTGATGCTGCATTCTGGTAGTCGCGGTATTGGTAATTGTATCGGGCGCTATTTTATCAATCTGGCCAAAAAAGAGCGTCAATCACGCTTTGGTCATGTGCCTGATCGTGATTTGTCTTACTTTGTCGAAGGGTCTGACAGCTTTACTGATTATGTTGAGGCAGTCGGCTGGGCGCAGGATTACGCACTAGAGAATCGCCGCGAGATGATGCGATTGGTGATTAAGGCGCTGCAATCGCCGCAAGCAGGATTGCCACGATTTGCCCTGACCAAAGAAGCCATCAATTGCCATCACAACTATATCAATGAAGAGGTGCATTTTGGCGAGCAGGTCTATGTGACGCGTAAAGGCGCGATCAGTGCTTATGCAGGCGAGCTTGGCATTATCCCCGGTTCCATGGGTGCAAAATCCTTTATCGTCCGTGGTCTGGGCGCAGCGGAGTCGTTTTGTTCTTGCTCACACGGCGCAGGGCGGCAAATGAGCCGCGGCAAAGCGATGCGCGCGTTCACCATTGATGAGCTAAAAGCGCAAACCGATGGTGTCGAATGTCGCAAAGACAAAGGCGTCATCGATGAAATCCCCGGCGCGTATAAAGACATTGATGAAGTGATGGCCAATCAAAAAGACTTGGTTGAAGTGGTGCATACGCTGAAGCAAGTCATGTGTATTAAGGGCTAGCTTTTTCATGAAACTTGATCTTGTTTTAACTGTCAGCATCTTATAGCGCAAGATCAAATTGAGGAGACAATTATGAGAGATTATCCTTATATCAACAAAAATGGTAAAAAAAGACCCCAATCAAAAGAATGGGCTGATATACGAGCAGAGATTATGCGCTTGAAAACTGAGCTGAATCTAACGGATAAATCTTTTCGAGTTCTAACCCCTTACGATGATTACAAAGGCATAGAAGAGCAGATTTATCAAACCTTTTGCAAAATTGAAAATGGTAAAAGCCGTCCAGTTTGGTTATGGCAAAATCTGATACAAGAAACGTATTCAATAGAAATCAAAGACTCTCTTGAGAATTACTTGTTACGCTTAATTCAGCCCAATGAAAGCATTTGGTTTGGTGTCACAGGAACATTCAAGGAGCGTTCAAAAAACTGGTTTTACGAGGGTGAAATTGAGGCAATAATAAAAATACTCGATGAAATCTGCTTCTTTGACGAGTGCTATTTTGTTTCTAAAAATTATGATTGGCTCATCTGTAGCAATCACCATGACATCTTGATGGCCACAGGTAAAGATATGCCACAAAAATTAAAGGCTATAGAAAATGTAGCAAAGAATAAAGGATAAGATAATGAGCTTAAAACAAACGTTAAAAAAGGCTAAACAAATTGAGAGACAGCTAGACAAGCAGACTGAATCAGGTGCACAGCACTCGCTAGGCGCAGTGAAACCGCGTAATTATTTGGCGCTTGATCCACTGTTAAGAAAGGGTGGTATTCATGAAAAAGAAGATATCGATATCGTCCGCAAGAAACGTCGCCGTGAGACTAAGCAACAATTACGGAAGACAGATTGGTTATCAGAATAGTGATGATTAACATTCACCCACAAAAAAGCCGTTCTCTATTATAGTGAACGGCTTTTTTATTCTTACTCAAACTTATAATTTAACCATTGTTACCTTAACTACTATGCCAATACTTCGATTAGCTCGCCTTTTACCATGTGCGGGCTGACAAAGTCAGTAATGCGCACGCTGACGAGTTTACCAAGTAACTCATCCATTTTATCTTCGTCATAAGGGAACATGACCGTACGCGTATTATCCGCTGTACCGATTAGGCAATCAGGGTGACGATTGGCAATTTGTTCAACCAAGACGCGAGTCGTGGTGCCGACCATCTCATGGGTTTTGGCAAGCGTTGAGTCGATAATAACTTTTTGGAACTCAGCCAAACGCGCTTTTTTAGTCGTAAAGCTGACATCATCTGGCAGCTCTGCCGCTGGCGTGCCCGGACGCTTGGAGTAAATAAAGCTGTACGAGTGATCGAAGTTCAACTCTTTCGCTAAGTTCAACGTATCTTGGAAGTCTTGTTCCGTCTCACCTGGGAAGCCAATGATAAAGTCGCTCGACAAGTGAATATCTGGACGAATGGCTTTAAGCTTATTGATCTGATTGATATAAACATCAATGGTATGGTTGCGCTTCATCGCTGCCAAGATAGCATTTGAGCCACTTTGTACTGGTAGATGCAAGTGTGATACTAGCTCTGGTAATTGTGCATACGCATCAATGATGTCATCAGTGAACTCTAGCGGATGGCTAGTCGTATAGCGAATACGCTCGACACCATCGACATGCGATACATAGTGCAATAGCTCAGCGAAACGGCAAATGCTGCCATCATCCTTTTCACCGCGATAGCCGTTGACGTTTTGACCCAAGAGATTGATTTCACGGATACCTTGAGCGGCAAGGCTGTCAATCTCAGCCAATACGTCATCAAGTGGGCGTGATAGTTCTTCACCGCGGGTATAAGGCACCACACAGAATGAGCAATACTTGGAGCAACCTTCCATAATAGAGACAAAAGCTTTATAACCTTCTACTCTTGGCTCTGGCAAAAAGTCAAACTTTTCGATACTAGGGAATGACACATCAATCGTACCAATACGGTTTTTAGGTGCGATTTCGCGTTGCTCATTTGATTGATCATAAAGCTCTGGCAGACGATGCAAGGTTTGCGGACCAAATACCATATCGACATAAGGCGCGCGTTTTTGAATGTTATCGCCTTCTTGTGAAGCCACACAGCCACCGACGCCAATGACGAGGTCAGGGCGTTTTTCTTTTAGTTTGCGCCAACGGCCCAATTCTGAAAAGACTTTTTCTTGCGCTTTTTCGCGGATAGAGCAGGTGTTCATCAGTAGTACGTCGGCCTCATCGATATCATGAGTCACTTCCATACCATGGGAGTCGCCTAGCACGTCTAGCATTTTGCCAGAGTCATAGACATTCATCTGACAGCCTTGAGTGGTGACGAAGACCTTTTTTGTCGCTGCTTTTTCGACGGGTGCTTGGGCTGAACTTGCTTCTTTGAGTGCAGTGACAGCACGTGCGGTGACAGTCGTCTCAGCAACAGCATCGTCATCGATGCGGGGATTGAATACAGTAACACTCATAAGGATAAGTCCATGATTGACCAAAAATATAGCGGAGTAGCCGATTAACAGGTGGCGTATTTTATCACAACCCTGTGCCAATGTGAAAAATTAGCACGAGCGATGGGGTATCAATATGATAAATAATTCATAGCAGTATCAATTATTTACTGTCGTTCATATTACTATTCATAAAAACTGCGGCTCGTTATCACTTCTATGTTACACCGTGCTGTCCTATTTATTAACAAAAGGTAAAGGAGATAGTTGAAAGCACAATGAGTATAGTATGATGATTGCTATACCCTTGGCGGTACTTAGCGAACCGTTATTCACATATTTGTAGATATATCATAAAGAGAGTCAGTATGACAAAGTTGCGTGTTGCGCATAGCATCAAGGATGAAGAGTCTATCAGTCAAAAACACGCGTCAAAGCGAATCACAGTAGGTACGCTACGGCTGAGCGCGTTGAGTGTGGCAACAGCGGTCAGTGCACTTGGTGTGTCACAAGTCGCTTGTGCCGAGTTGACGTGGGGCGATGAGGAAAGCTACCAACAAGAAAGTAACTATCAACAAGATTATCAGCAAGACAGTAGTATTGACTCATTTATGGCAGCCGCTATCGCCGCAGATCGCGGTGATGTGAGCGCACTCTATAACTATGAGCAAGTCATGAGTGGCGGCTTGTTTGCGATGTATCCGACTTATTGGCGCATGAATCTAGATCTTAATTCACAGAGTTCAGCAGCGGTCTCGCAGTTTGTGCGTCAGTATCCAGATACGGTTATGGCTGAGAAATTAGTGGCTGACTTTGCGGAGACCAAGGCAGGATCGAATGATTATGCATCAGTACGTCAAGTCGCGAATTTAATTACCAATGCGGATGCCAGTGAGCGCTGTGCCGTTGCGCTTGGGTTTAATAATGGCGGTGATACTATGCGTGCTATGGCAGCCAAATCTGATGTTTGGCTAACCACCAAAAAGCAGCCAGCATTGTGCGATCAGCTAGCGATGGAGATGAACAACAACGCGCTAATTAGTAACCAAGATCGTGCGGCTCGTCTGAAACGTATGCTGCGTAAAGGCAAGACTGGCGATATTATGGCATTGTCCTCACGCCTTGGTACGCCAATTGCTTATTCTGCGCTCAGTGAAATTCAGCTAAATCCCTCGTCGTTTTTTAGCCGCTTCGACCGCGAGCCCGCCAGCCAAACCAATCAATACCTATACCTATATGCTATTGGCCGTGTCGCAGATAAATCCTATCGAGAAGCAGCACTACAATTAGATTTTGATATCAAGCAAGACAATCAGCGCGCTATCAAACTATTGAATGATGAAACACGTCGTTACGCCTATCGTACGCTTGGCGTTAAGCGTATGAACCACAATACAGATGACGGCTTTAATGTTGAGGCTGTTGATTGGTTCCGCAATAGTTTAGATGATGACTTCAACTTTGAAGAAGCAGAAGACTACGCCATGGCAGCGATTCGCTTTGGCCGCTGGGATGATGTGGTTGAAGCTATCTCAAAAATGGATGGTGAAATTCAAAAGGATGGTCAGTGGCAATATTGGCTGGCTCGTGCTTATGAGCAATCGAGCAATAGTAGCAAACGCAATACTGCCAAAAAGATGTATCAAAATCTAGCGAAAAGTAACGACTACTATGGCTTGATGGCAAAAGACAGAATCGGTCAGCGATTTGATGCCAGCCGCTTAGGTGGTAGTAATTTACCTAATGTGAGTACCGCTGACCGCGCTCGCGTCATGCAAGATGGCAACTTTGCTCGCGCATTTGCCTTATACAATTCTGACGCTAGCCGAGGGTATGCCAACCGCGAGTGGAACTGGGCTGTGAAGCAAGCACGCGATAATCGTGATGACAATCTGATCATTGCGGCGGCGCGTCAAGCCTACGATATGGGCTGGCTCGATCGGGCGATTTATGCCGTTGATAATACTAATAGAGTTGATAGCTTGGCACTTTCGCATCCAATGCCGCACCAAGATTCAGTGGTGCGCTATAGCCAGTCAGCAGGCATTGATCCAGCGTGGGCTTATGGCATCATGCGTCAAGAGAGTCGTTTTGTGTCTTCAGCGCGCTCAAATGTGGGCGCCAGTGGGTTAATGCAAGTCATGCCTGATACGGCAAAATATATCGCTCGAAATTTAGGTGAGACTTATAGTGCGAGCCGTGCCAACAGCGGTGATACCAATATCCGTTATGGTACATGGTATATGGGCGATATCTTAAGTAAACTGAACTATCAGCCTGTATTGGCAACCGCAGGCTATAATGCTGGACCTAATAATGCCAAACGCTGGCAGCCAACCTATGGCGCAATCGCCGCAGATCAATATGTCGAATCGATTGCCTTTCCTGAAACGCGTAACTATGTCAAACACGTGATGGAAAACGCTACTATCTATAGCAGTCTGTTGGGTCGTAGCCAGCCAATCAGTCAACGTATGGGTACAGTACCTGCTGCTTTTTAATCAGTGAATTGATATTTAATAGACCACTAGCTTTTATAGTTAATGGTCTATTTTTTATGGGCTGAATGACAGCAAGTTTTCGTATTCTGCATAATAAATACTGCACTTAGTTTTGTAATTGTTGACGAATCCGACAACGTTTACGTTTTTGCTATAGATTAAAGAAGACATTTTGTTACCATTGCTTTAATTAATGTTTAAGTTCTTTAATCTTGTTCTTAGATCGCTATGTGTTTAATGCTGTTAGCACAATGATTTAAGTGATAGTCCATGTTTTATCATTGTTAATTGCTCCCAGCCCTATGATCAAAAAATACTTCAAACTGTCTGTATTATCGAAAACTCGGCAACCGTTACTGATTCGGGTGCCCCCGTTATCTAATACAAAAGCAGAAACAAGCTCAAAATTTAAGATATCCAGTTTCTTGGTGCAGTTCCGTGTAAGTTTGATAAGTGGAAGTCTGATAAATAGGCATCATATGGGTAAAGTTAATAAAACGACGAGTTTTGGTGCTTTGTTAATCATACAAGGTCTTATGCTTACGCCAGCAAATGCGGCGAGCACGGCCAAAGCTGGCCAGCGCGTATTGATGGTTGAGATGACTCCTGCTTTATGTAGCATGCAGCCGACAAGAGCCCGCATGCGTCAATGTCTAGAAGGCTATTCATTGACAGTTTCAGGTCTAGACATGGGCTATGGCGAACGCTGTGGTCGTGGTAGTGAGCCACGTCTGACGCCACTACAACTAAAGGTTGTCAATCGGATCATGCCTGATACGACAGTACGTAGCCAGACGTGGCAGCGCTATGGTGCTTGTAGTCCGTTGAGTGCCAGTAGTTACTTTCGACAAATCACTAACTATGCCGGTGAACTAAAGCTTCCTAATGAGCTGAATACGGGCAACAGTTATACAGTCTCTAAATCTCGATTTATTAGTCAAATGACGCGCCTAAATAGGGGTATGTCATCAAACAGCGTCGATCTCATTTGCCAAGAAGGCAGTCGTCGTCAATCGATACTGACGGATATTCATGTGTGCTATGAGGGCAGCAGTTTTGGTACTTGTCACAATGTTGTAGATAACTGTGGTAGCCAATTCATCATTTCAGGTGGTAGATAGCCTTTATTCAACTATTTTTTAGATACTCTACCTTTCTTTTTCTACATCCTTTTCAGTCCTATTTCTAATGAAATCTGAGTGAACTTGGCAGTATTACATTGTCATTTTTACGCTCTTATTTACTCGTCTCATAGCGATAAAACACATTATGGACTGTATCTAAAAATTCCACAGCCCTTTATACATAGGCTTTGAGCCTATAAATATTCTTCCTGTATAAAATGTAACAATATAGTCCCTGATGGGTCTATGACTGTATCTAGACGGTCGCTGTGATGAAGTGCTACACTAGCTCTTGGTTTATGTATGCTGCAATGCGGCAGACAAGTCGATATCTATGTCGATATCTATAATGATAATCATCAATTAAAACTATGCATTATCCAATCATCAATTAGGGAGTATTCAATGTCAATGAAACAGCCTTTACGTGTTGCCGTCACTGGTGCCGCTGGTAATATCAGCTACGCGATGCTATTTCGTATTGCATCTGGCGAGATGCTAGGTAAAGATCAGCCAGTTATTTTGCAATTACTTGAAATTACGCCAGCGCTTGACGCCCTAAAGGGTGTGGTCATGGAATTAGAAGACTGTGCATTCCCATTATTGGCGGGTATTGTCCAAACTGATGATGCTAATGTTGCATTCAAAGATATCGATTATGCTTTGCTAGTTGGCGCACGTCCTCGTGGCCCAGGCATGGAGCGTAAGGACTTGCTAGAAGCCAATGCTGCGATCTTCTCAGCACAAGGTAAAGCATTGAACGAAGTCGCTAGCCGTGACGTAAAAGTATTGGTCGTTGGTAACCCTGCCAACACCAATGCGCTTATCGCTCAGCGTAACGCACCAGATCTTGATCCACGTAACTTCACTGCCATGACTCGTCTAGATCACAACCGTGCTATGGCGCAGTTGGCTGACAAGACTGACAGCACTGTTAATGACATCAAAAACATGACTATCTGGGGCAACCATTCGTCAACTCAGTATCCAGACCTAACCGCTTGCACAGTAAATGGCAAGCCTGCACTAGATCTAGTTGATCGTGACTGGTACGAAAACACCTATATCCCAGAAGTACAACAACGCGGTGCTGCAATCATCAAAGCTCGCGGTGCGTCATCTGCTGCTTCTGCTGCCAACGCTGCTATCGCACATATGCGTACGTGGGCACTAGGTACTGACGAGAACGATTGGGTCTCTATGGGTGTTTACTCAAACGGCGAATACGGTATCGCTGAAGGTTTGATCTATTCATTCCCATGCACATGTACTAACGGCGACTGGTCTATCGTAGACGGCGTTGATGTCTCATCAGACTTCTCTAAAGAGAAAATGGCTGCCACTGAGCAAGAGCTTAGCGAAGAGCGTGATGCGGTATCGCACCTATTACCATAAGCTAAGCAGTTATATAACTGCCTTAACTTAAGTAATGCGTGAAAAAGAAAAGCCCTCTTAATATAGGAGGGCTTTTTTGTGTCTATAAGATTTTTTGTATCTAAAATATACGATGAAATAAAAAGTAATTCATTTCATCTTTTTAAATGGCAATACCTGTTTGCTGTCAATACAATTGATAACGTTAGATAAACGTTGATTAACAGCTATTAGCATAAAGCTTGCTACAATAAATGGGTTAATTTGAATAATAAGCACAATTACCTCTACACCATTTAAGGAGAAAAGTATGTTGGGTGAGCCAGAATATAATATGAATGAGTTGTTTGCTCAGTTAGGTCTAGATAGCTCTGATGAAGCGATTGATAAGTTTATCGCAGACAACCAGTTATCAAGTGAAGAAAAATTGATAGAAGCTGATGTCTGGACCGATAGCCAGCGTATGTTCTTACAAGAAGAATGGCAAAAAGATGCCGCATGGGTAGAAGTGATTGATGATCTAAATGTGCGCATGCATCCTGATGCTTAACAGCACATAAAAGTATAATAAGAAAAACCCCACGACAATATTCATATCGTGGGGTTTTTTATTTATGTAAGATACGCCTGACTACTAAACTTGATTATCACGCCAAGCCAGTAGGTCAGTGACATCTTGATGAATACCGGCTTTCAAAGCGTCCAAACCATCGTAGCGACGTTCACCATGCAAAAAGTGCAAGAAGCGCACTTCTAGATTCAACCCGTATAAATCTGCTTTTAGTTTGGGAAAGTGTACTTCCAATCGCCAGTCATCACCTTTATCAACAGAGGGTCTTTTGCCAATGTTAGCGGTACCGAACAAACTATGTGGACGCAAACCTGCGACGCCTATATTGTTATCAGTAGCCAGCTTTGTTAAACCATCAGGTATGACCTCTCCATTCTCATCTAAGCTGACGACATCAACAGCAAAAATGCCGTGCAAAGCGGGTTTTATTCGCTGCAAATCAATATTGGCAGTAGGAAAGTCCATGGTGCGACCAATTTGATCGCCACGGACGACTGACCCCGTAATGGCGTAGTCGCGGTCTAGAAGTATGTTGGCAGCATGAATATCACCTGCCAATAGCAAGTCACGGATACGAGTAGAGCTAATACGTGCAGCCTCATTATTGACATCATTCAAATGGTCATTATCGATATTGCTATCAGTGACGGTATGTAGGTTAGTCACATCCAAACCATAATCGCGCAAAAACTGACTGTCGCCAGTACGATCATGACCGAAGCGAAAGTCGTCACCTAATACCAGCGCTTTTACATTTAAGCGCGTGGCTAATATATCTGCAAAGGCTTGTGCTGATAACGAGCGAAAGTCCTCATCAAAACCTGCCACCACTAAGGTTTTAACCCCATATTGTGCTAGGAGTGCCTGCTTTTCTGCTAGATTGGTCAAGCGAGCAGGGGCTTTAGCTGGCGCAAAAAACTCACGTGGTTGTGGCTCAAATATCATGACCGCAGCGTCCAAGTTTTGGGTATGCGCAATATCACGAACTTGGGCTAGCATTGCCTGATGACCAAGGTGTACGCCATCAAAATTGCCAATAGTGAGCACACAAGGCGCTAACTCTACTGGGTTATTAGTAGTAGACGCGGCATTTGATGATGCAATCAGTTGCTCAAGAAAATAGGTTTTCATAAGTTTTCAGCTATGATGAGACCAGATAAAAAACGAAAAAACACATCTATGGTCAAAATTGATGTGTCGAAAATTAGCCATTATAAAGTAAAATAGCCACACTAACATCCTATAGTCTACGGATAATGCAAGTATGAATGACGCTCTATGAATTTCATGGTTTGTACATACGTCTATTATCAGTAATGACGATTTTTTACTATCATCATGAGTACCAATAATAATGCCAATCAATATGGAGACTCTATGTCCGATGTTGCCTTAAATGTCATAACAACTGACCTGTCGACACATCAACTGACCCAGCAGTTTATGGTGCAACGTGCCAGTAAAGAAGACTTAGCAGAAGTCTTGGCGATTTATAATCAAAGTATTCCTGGCAAACAAGCAACGGCAAATTTGGCATTAGTAACGCTCGAAGAACGTACGGCTTGGTTCGATGAGCATTTGGATAGTCCAACGAGGCCTATTTATGTAGTTAAAGCATTACCAGAAGGTGATGCCGATAGAGAAAGTACAAAACTGCCGATTGTTGCATGGGGCAGTTTTAGTGATTTATATGCGCGTACCGCTTATCATATCAGCACTGAAATCAGCATCTATCTGAACCAAGATTATCAGAGTAAAGGGCTGGGCAGTCTGTTGACACGCTGGATGTTGACGCAAGCGCCCAGCTTAGGAATCAGAAATATCGTTGCCCTTATCTTTGCTCACAATCAGCCAAGTTTGGGACTGTTCCGTAAACTTGGCTTTGAGCAGTGGGGATATATGCCAGAAGTTTGCGATATGGACGGGTTTATCGCTGATGTTGTGATGCTTGGTAAAGCCGTGACATCGGACAACGTTGCAGATAGTTAGAACAAAGTACCTTAACCCAAGATTTTCCATTGACCGTCGATTTTCTGTAGTTGATAGGTCAATGGTGCAGGGTCGCTTTGTCCTTTGAGCATCAACTCGCCAGTAATGGTGGCACGCGTTTTGTCATCATTGTACGTTGTATCAGTAATAGTCACGCCATCGACCGTTTGTTGAAATGCGGATTGAGTGTTGGCAAGCTCTTGCTCAAAATTTGCCATATCTACTTGATAGTAGCCTGCCGCATCCTTCACATCGCCATAATACAAACTATTTAGTGCTTTTTTGACCGTGTCCTCTGGTGTACCAGCTTGGGTCGGATTAGTCACTAGGCTTTTTTGGTTGGTCGGGGCGGTGACTGGATTGATACTGTCATTATCAATGGTCGTTTTATTCTCAATATCATCTGTGACTTGAGTCGCTTCGCTTGTGCTATCTGCTGTCTCTTTTTGCTCAGCTGTGCCTTCTTCTGAAGTATCAACGACAGCTGCAACCTCTTCATTGTTGGTAGCAGTTTCGGTATCTGCAGACTCATTGTTGCTGCAACCGCTCAGTAGTAATCCAGTACCGAGTACACCTGTTGCAAGTAGAAGCGGTAAGCGCTGGAAGAGTGGCTGTTTCGTTGTCATATCAAACCTCAAATGTCAGTTATTCATTAGTAGGTCATTATGACAACGATTGGTGGCAAGCATTGTCAATTCTGATGATAGGCTTGTTTTGGTTTCGTAAGCCAAGCTCATACCTATATCTACGTTGGCTTATCCGTGTTTGAGCTGGCGAGGACGGAAACCTGTCGCTAGCAACACCACGCCATAGACGAGCGCTCCCACGACGCACATAATCACGAGTGCGATGATGCGTTGCCACTGGGCTTCATCAGTAGGGAAGTAGGGCAACATGAGATAAAGTACGCCGATCATGGAGCCAGTCGAAATGGCAAACTGTGTGAATAGCTTGTTCCAATGGGGGCCAAAACGGAAAATATCACGCTTGTGTAAGAAGTAATAGAGCAAGCCTGCGTTTACGAACGCTGCGCCCGTCGTTGCCAAGGCTAGGCCACCATGTAGTGGTATCTCTAAGAAGTAGAATATCCCAATAAAGATGACACTAAATACCATATTGGCAATAACAGAGATGATGCCGATTTTGACAGGTGTTCTGGTGTCTTGACGCGCAAAAAATGCAGGGGCAAAGATTTTGATCAGCATGAATCCTAAGATACCACCTGCCATACTACGTAGCGCCAGCGAGCTCATCTGTGCATCACGAAGGGTAAACTCACCGCGTAAGAACAGGGCTTGCATCAGCACATCTGCGAGTACAAAGAGTGCAGCCGAGGCAGGTACACCGACCAAAATGATAAGGCGCGCGGCCCAATCGATGGTCTTTTTGAAACTAACATCGTCTTTTTGCGCTTCACTTTTTGACAGACTTGGTAATATGACCGTACCAATCGCTACACCAATCAGCCCTAGTGGTAACTCGCTCATACGCTCAGCCGCGTAGAGCCAAGAAACTGAACCACCGATCATCAACGAGGCAAAAACGGTGTTCAGCAATAAGTTGATCTGAGTGACAGACACACCAAAGATAGCCGGTAGCATTAATTTTAGAATGCGGCGAACACCCTCGTGCTGAAAGTCAATTTTGGGCGCGACCAGTAGTTTTTGTTGCCATAGCTGCGGCAATTGTATTAAGAATTGCAATAGTCCTGCGATCGCTACGGAATAGCCAAGCGCCATGATAGGGGTATCAAACATCGGCGCAAAAATCAGCGCACCACCAATCATACATAAATTCAATAGGACTGGGGCAAAGGCGGGCGCAGCAAAACGGCCATAACTTTGCAAAATGCCACTGGCAAAAGCCGTCATAGAAATAAACAGCAAATAGGGGAAGGTAAGGCGGAGTAACTCAGCGGTAATGGCGAATTTGTCAGGTTGATCGGCAAACCCAGGGGCAAACAACGTCACCACCCAAGGCGCGATTAAGATGACAACCACTGTCAGCATCGACAACACCAGCAAGAGTGCGCCCGAGGTACGACTGACTAAAATCTGTACTTGCTGTAAGCTGTATTTTTCCTTGTACTCAGACAGCACAGGAACGAATGCTTGGCTAAACGCCCCTTCGGCAAACAGTCGTCGCAAAAAATTTGGGATTTTGAAGGCGACCAAAAAGGCATCCATCAAACCACCAGCCCCAAAAACCCCTAGCAACACGACATCACGTACCAAACCTAAAATACGCGATAACATGGTCATACTGCTGACCACCATGGTTGAACGAAATAACCGACTTTTTGCCATGAGAACCTATCTTGCTAAGTTGTGTACAGGGTTGTGTAAGAGGTGGTGTGCTGATTTGCTGTTGCAAAAAAACTGACGAATTATAGCACTTTCATCACTGAGATAAATGGATTGGATGTGGAAATTATTGGTGCGGTGATAATGCTCAGGCTTGTAATTTTTCGGTGACCATCTGCCGTATTTTGACCCATTCAAAATAATCACCAGGATCCGTCTTACGCCCTGGCGCAATATCACTGTGCCCTGTCAAATGACGATGCGTTTTCGGATACGCTTCATAAATAGCTACAATTACCGCTGCGAGCTTCTCATATTGAGCAGAAGTGAAGGACACAAAATCTGACCCTTCAAGCTCAATGCCAATGCTATAATCATTACATTCAGGTCGGCCCAAGTAGCTAGACCGTCCAGCGTGCCAAGCGCGTTCGTTAAAATTGACAAACTGTGTAATAGCGCCGTCACGCTCGATAAACAGGTGCGCTGACACTTCTGCGCCTTTGATTGTCTGAAAGTAAGGGTGCGCATCCCAATCTAATTGATTGGTGAATAATGCCTTTACATAATGTGTGCCACTAGAGTCGCACGCACCAAACTCATTGGGTGGTAGGCTAATATTATGAATAATGATGGCATCAATACTTAGACCTTTTGGCCTGATATTGTAGTTTGGTGAGGCCAGCCAAGTAGCGGCTGACAGCAAACCATCTGTAATTGTCATTGGCAATGTAGATGATGATGAATTTGAGGATGAATCGGGCATAAAGCTCTCTTTTTATAATAGTATTGGTGATGTTGTAATAGAAAGTCTATCAAAGTAGCTAGGGCGCGTCCCTAAATAGTCACAGCCTGTTTATGTCATTTGAGTCTCTAGCATAATAAACCTTAACAGCGCGAATAGCGTATAAATAATAACGTGTGAGAGCCACCCTCATGTCTATAAAACTGATGTCTATATCTAGAGGTTATACGCTGATGATGCTTAGCCCGCGAGCACGACTACCCTTAGCGATAGCGGCGCTATTATTCTCTGCGCAAGCGCAAGCATTTTTACCGACGCCTTTATCGATCATTGACGAAGGGGTACTGTCATCTGAATTGTCAGATAGTATGCCATCTAGTGACGCTAAAGCTACTGTTAGTATTGAGACATCTAACATCAGTGATACTGGAAACAGTAGTCGAAATAATAATGCGTCTGGATCAAATATGACGACTGAGCAGCTACTTTCAACATGGCGCAAGCAGGTAAAAACTGACAACCTAGCACAGCATACAACATGGCGACGCTTATTGTATTTTTACGGTGATCAAAACAGTACGTTATCTAAAAAGAAAACGGAGAATGTGGTCGACGACCCAAGCTTTTTTTTGAGTGCGCGCGGTCAGCAGGATTCAGCAGCAGAATTAGACGCGACACTGACAGCACTGGCAAAAGAACTAACATCGTCGACGATTGACAATAACCAAGCAAACATTTATAAAAAACCCCAAGCGGATAACAGTTCCGTTTTGTGCCGTTTCCCAGCACGAGTGGCATGGCTAAAAGAGAAGTTAGCCATCGATGACGCAAGTCTTTCGGCTGAGTGTCCAGAGCTGGATGACTGGATGTCGACATTGGCGCCTGAGCAGTTATCTATCGTGTTTGCCGAAGAGTATCTGGACAATCCACTCTCTGCCTTCGGTCATACGTTATTGCGTATCGACTCAAAATCGAGCGTAGCAGACCCCAATCAAATCAGTCAGGCGTATGCGCTTAATTATACGGTGGATGGTGATCCAGATGATAGCTTTCCAATCTATGCGACCAAATCTATGATTGGTCGTTATGATAGCGCCATCGAAATTGATCCTTATCCAGAAAAGCTCGCAAAATATTTACAAGACGATGAGCGTGATACGTGGACGTATCAGTTGAATCTGACACCTAGTGAAGTACAGCAGATTATGCGCCATGTTTGGGAGACCAAAGAGCTAAAAATGCCTTACTACTTCACCACGGATAATTGTGCTTCTGAGATCCTACGTCTGATTGATGTGGTTCGTCCTCAGCAAAGTCTACTGAAGCAACTGGCTTATGTGGTCGTGCCCTCTGATGTCATTCAGTTATTGAACAGTCAAAACCTTTTGGCAAATACCACTTATACACCTGCCGATAATACGTTGCGTCAAGCTCAGCTTAATGATGTTAAGCAACAACGCACGCAGCTAGGCTATCATAATAGCGCCAAACAAACCTTAAATGAGATAAAGTCGGCACAGTTCAATCCTGTATCAAGCCTATCAGATGATGGACAACGGTTGCGCGAACGTCAAATTGACGTATTGGATAATAACCCAATAGACAGACATTCGCTACAGCTGGGGACGATAGGCATCGGTCAGCGCGGTGACAATGACTATATCGATATTGGGTTTAGAGCAGGGTTTCATGATACGCTTGACCACGCGTCAGGGTATCCACAGTTTTTTAATTTAGAAGGGTTGGCTGCGACCTTACGCCTGTATGACACAGATGATGATAAGCCCAATCAACCAGACAGTGTGGTCTTGCAAAATGCGACTTTGATTCGTGGGCGCTCTTTTAATCCTATCAATGCAGGCAAAAAAGGCAAAACGTGGGGCGCAAGTATCGAGGCGAGGCGAGTGAATGATGGCTCACAAGAGGGCGGGCGTGATCATTTGGTTGGGAGTTTGGGTTATGAGACAGGGTGGTCTTGGGCATTTGGTACGCCAAGCACAGGTACGGGTGAGATGCCGCCGCAACTATGCTATACGTTTTTGGCTGGGACAGCACAAGCAGGGCGCGGTATTAATAAAGGCTTTCGGGTAGGTGCAGGCGTCAATGCCGGCTGTCGTTATCAGATTAACAATCAGTTACGTGCGCAAGCTGAATTGCAATTGCCATATTGGTATCATGGCAGCAGCGATGAGTCTAACGTTCGTGGTCATTATTGGCAACCGATCTCAAGCCTCGGTCTACAATACGATATTGATAAAAAACAAGCACTACGTATCAATGCCAGCTATGACTGGCAAGAGCGCGTCGATGCTAACGAGGATATACAGCTGTCATACAGACGGTATTTTTAAGTAGAGTTATCTTTTAGCGCTGTAATCGTTGTATAAGTTGTATAAAAGGAAAGATGCTTTATGAATACACCAAATATACTCATCATCGGGCAAGGTGATATTGGTTTGCCAGTCACCAATAAGCTGGCACAAGATGGCTTTTCGGTGACAGGGCTGGCTCGTAGTGAACGTGATCATTATGCATTAGTGGATAATGCTAAATTTTTGCAGGCTGATGCGCTGACTCTGACGACCGAGCAGCTGCAATCATTTACCCATATTGCGATTATCGTCACACCTGATGAGTATTCGACCAGCGGTTATCATGACAGCTACTTGGCGATTAGCCAGCATTTGGCAACGCTTGCTGCTAATCTGGCGAACCTGCAGCGCGTCGTGTTTATTTCTTCTACTGGTGTCTATGGTCAAGATAATGGCGAATGGATCGACGAGCATACTGAACCTATGACGCCTGAGCGTGACGCATCAAAGGTCATACTGCAAGCAGAACAAGCACTGCAACAAAGCTTTGGTGATAAAGCCATCATTATTCGTCCTAGCGGTATTTATGGACGTGAGCGACTCATGCGCTTACGCAAAGCTCGCGAGCCACAAAAAGAACCAGTAGCCGCCGAGCATTGGAGCAATCGCATTATGGATCGCGACTTGGTCACTATCATCGCTAATGTATTGGCGACAGCCGCACCAAAGCCACTCTACCTCGCGACAGACTACAGGCCTGTGACTACCTTTGAGCTTGGCGTTTGGTTGAGTGAACAAATCGGTGAAGCCGCGCCTACTATCGATGAAAAAAAGACGTCAGTGACAGGAAAGCGCTTGCACAGCAATATTCCGTTAGCTTGGCTTGATTATGCTGACTGGCAAACAGGCTATCGTGATATTTTAGATCACCAAGAGTAAGCCCTTTGGTGTAAGTACTTAAGTATAAGCTCTTAAGCTTAAGACCGTCTCTTAGTTCGATCGTTTTTATTGGTTTTATATTTTATTGTGTATGGAGATTTCATGACCCAGCCTTCTACTTCTGATGACCGTTTGTCTCATACTAGTCTGGCAGCAGAAGATAGCAAGCTCACAAAAAGCGATGCTGGGCAGTCCTCTATGCTAGCTGATTCACAGCAACCTGCGATCGTACATCCTAATTTTGATCCCAAACGATCACCCCTTGATCCTGCCAGACCGCTGAGTGATATACCTGAGCCTGCCCGCCGCTTAAATGGTCAATTGCGCCGGCTTTATGGTAATTCGACGCGGTTTTATCAGCCTAATGCAGATAGCTTGTCAAAATGGTCGCTGATTGCTTCAGAACCCTTGGCGGAGCATCTATCGTTACTCAAGGCGGCACAGCTTGTCGAGTTGCCTGATAGCTTTTATCAGAACCACAGTGATCAGCCCTTATTATCGCCATTATCAGAGATGATATTATTAGATATGTCAGATATTCAGCAGGCGATTCGTACCTATCCAAAACTCAATCGTTATGGGTTTGGCTCTACTGATAGTGACGAGATGGCTGAGCCAAATAACAATAGCGAAATTAACGAGTCTTCAGCCTCTCTGCGCGCATTGATCAAACGCTATAATCCTGATGAGCTGCTGAGTAGCCTGTATGCCGATGATTGGCAAGTGATTTTGCAACCGCAGCAATTTGAAACAGGTGAGGGTAGTTTGGTAACGGACATTATGGCATGCAGCGCCGCTGTCCATGCTCTCAAGCAATGTAGTACCCGTAAGAGTATCAATCATAGCTATAGTGCCGCGCAAATTTGCCAGCACGTACGTAGTTATTTGCTGAGTCAAATTATCTGTGAGCCTACGCAGCGTCACGCATATCGTCAGATCCGGATATTTGCTGGTCACATTATTGTTGCTGCGTATCATTTAGGCTGGGAGATACAAGTGCGAGCAGATGGCCAGAGTTATTTTAATATCTCGTCGCGTAGTGGTTTGTTGACTCGCTATGCCAATATGCAGGATTACGAAATCAACGGTTGGTCAAGCTGATCAATAATGCGTACAATAATGCAAATTTTTTGCCCCTCTTTTTGCCCATAGGAATGTCATCATGTCTCACGTATCACGCACGCAAGACCCAACGTTTTCATCTCATCAATTTATTCAACTGGCTTTAGATAACCAAGTACTTAAATTCGGCGAGTTTGTCCTCAAGTCTGGTCGTATCAGTCCATATTTTTTTAATGCAGGTCTACTTGCAACGGGTGAGATGTTATCACTGCTAGCACGTGGTTATGCTGATGCCTTGGCTGAACAAATGAGCACGGCAACTAATGGCGCTGATGCGCAAGAGCTGGTCATCTTTGGTGCGGCTTATAAAGGCATACCTTTTGTGGCAGCAACCGCGCAAGCATTATGGTTACATCATGGTATCAATGCAAAATGGGGTTATAACCGTAAAGAAGCCAAAACTCACGGTGAAGGGGGCAATTTGGTCGGTGCTGACGTAAGTGGCAATGCTGTTTGGGTGCTTGACGATGTGATCACAGCGGGTACAGCGATGCGCGAAGTGGTGGAGATTTTAGAGCAAGCAGGGGCAAGCGTTGCAGGTATTATCGTCGCGCTTGACCGCAAAGAAAAAGGCCAAGCTGAGCACTCTGCTATTCAAGAGCTTGCCGCCACACTAGCAGTGCCAGTGCGTGCATTGGTTGATATTGACGATTTAATCAGTTATCTGGCAGATGAAAATAGCCAATATAAAGACGCGACCCAGTTAGCCAAAATGCAACATTACCGTGAGCAGTACGGCGTATAGTTAGGCACTGAGCCTGTTTTATACTAATGATATAACGTAAGTGAGCCCTACTATGAGTCAAACAATGAGCCAACACAACCAAGAAAAATCGCTAAAAATACTCGTTATCATGGATCCTATCGAGCGGGTCAATTATAAAAAAGACACCAGTCTTGCTATGATGTGGGCCGCTCAAGACCGTGGCCATCAGCTTGGTTACTGTCAGATTCATGACTTGTGGTTGGATCGTGGACAATTAATGGTCGATACTCAGCCGCTTACGGTGAAGCGTGATCCTGCAGATTTTTATACACTGGGTGATAAAATGACAGGCTCGGTTACTGACTATGACGTGATTTTGATGCGCAAAGACCCACCGTTTGATATGCGCTTTATTTATGCCACTTATATGTTAGATCATGCCAAAGCAGCAGGCGTGCTCGTGGTCAATGATCCGCAAGCCATCCGTGATTGTAATGAGAAATTGTTTGCGACGTGGTTTAGTGAGTATATGAGTCCAACGATTGTGACCAGCAAACAGGCTCACATTCGTCAGTTTATCGCTGAGCATCAAGATGTCATCGTTAAGCCGCTAGATGGTATGGGCGGTACGGGTATCTTTCGTCTGACTGCTGATAGTCCAAATATTGGCGTGACGATTGAGGTACTGACTGAGCTTGAGACTTTACCAATCATGGCGCAGCGTTATTTGCCAGAGATCAAAGAAGGTGATAAACGCGTACTTATCGTTGATGGCGTCGTGGTCGACTATAGCTTGGCGCGTATCCCAAGCAAAGGCGAGACCCGTGGCAATCTTGCCGCAGGTGGTAGCGGTGTGGCGATGCCATTAACCGATATTGAGCGTCAAGTGGCAGAAGTTGTGGCGCCGATTGTCAAAGAAAAAGGTCTGATGTTTGTAGGTTTGGACTTGATCGGTGGACGTATCACTGAGATTAATGTCACCAGTCCAACGTGCGTACGTGAGATTGATGACCAGTGCGGTACCGATATCGCGACCGACTTTATCATGGCAATCGAAAATAAATTTACGGTATAGTTTTAGACAGTCTAAGACACATGTCCATTAGAGAAGGTACGTTTTAACACCTCGTTTATCATTGCCTTTTAGGGTCGTGTGTCAGTAGTACATGACGCCAAGTCGTGCCAGCTCATGGCTTGGTTTTTTTGTTATTTCTACTGCATAAAGTACTGTATATAAGATAATGATTTCCTCTATACTATGCGGGCTTTTACCGTGTCATTTTTTTAGTAAATGGCATCATAGTAGTAGGACAAATCCTTCATATAAGTAAAGTAAAGATAGGCAGATATTCATGAAAACACCGCACATATTGATGATGGCAGCTGGGACGGGCGGACATGTTTTTCCCGCGCTTGCAGTGAGCGACGAGCTGACCGGTCGCGGTGCGGTTATTCATTGGTTGGGAACGCCAAATGGTATGGAAAACGGCTTGGTTGAACCGACGGGCTATCCTTTTCATGCCATCAATATGCAAGGGCTGCGTGGTAAGGGCGTGGGTCGTTTAGTCAAGCTGCCAGTAACGTTATTGTCAGCGACGATGGCTGCGGTGAAAGTGATTCGCAGCAATCAGATTGACGTAGTCGTTGGTTTTGGTGGCTATGTAAGTGCGCCTGGTGGACTTGCTGCACGTCTGACCAATACACCGCTAATTATCCATGAACAAAATGCCATCGCTGGTATGAGCAATCGTTATCTGTCTAAGCTGTCTACCAAAGTATTACAAGCATTCGAGAACACCTTTGCCAATAGTGAGCAAGATGCCAAGCTTGTAACAGTTGGCAATCCTGTGCGTAACGCCATCACTGGTGTCGCAGAGCCAAAGGTGCGTTATGACGTCAATGATAGCTCACCGCTTAAACTGCTGGTCGTGGGTGGTTCGCTTGGTGCTCAGGTATTGAATGATACCGTGCCAAAAGCACTAGCGTTACTCAACCAGCCATTTGAAGTCCTCCATCAATGCGGACGCAATAACGAAGCAGCCACTCAGGCGGCTTATAGCGAGCAAGATTTGAGCAAGCATCAGTTCACAGTGCAGCCCTTTATCGATGATATGGCGGCGGCCTACAACTGGGCAGACATTATCGTTTGCCGTGCTGGTGCATTGACAGTGACTGAAATCCAAAATGTCGGTATTGCTGCTATTTTTGTACCGCTACCACATGCGGTTGATGACCATCAAACCGCCAATGCGCGCACATTGACCTCACATGCTGCTGCGATTTTATTGCCACAGTCAGAGCTAACGGCCCAACGTTTAAGTGATGAGCTTAGCGTACTCAATCGAGAGAAATGCCTTGAGATGGCCAAAAAAGGTCATGCGCTTGCCAATCGTAGTGCGAGTAAGCAAGTGGCTGATATCATTTGGCAAGCTTTATAATCTAAATTTTTGTTACTTGTTATTTTTTATTGATCATATTTTACTGTCCTTTAATTTTTATTATCCCTTAATAAAGAGAAAATTTTATGTCTACCTCTGCCAAAGCCCTTCCTAAGCGTTTGATTGAAATACCAGAAATGCGCCGCATTCAGCATTTGCATTTTATTGGTATTGGTGGCTCAGGCATGTGCGGTATCGCTGAGGTAATGAACAATCAAGGCTATCAAGTCAGTGGTTCTGACATTGCAGAAAGCTTGGTGACGAAGCGTTTACAGCAGATTGGCATCAAGATATCAATTGGTCATGATTCCAAAAATATTGCCAATGCTGACGTGATCGTCGTGTCATCAGCGATTGATCGTAGCAACCCTGAGGTAAAAGCTGCGCTTGAAGCTCGCCTGCCAGTCGTACGCCGCGCCGATATGCTTGGCGAGTTGATGCGCTATCGTCATGGTATTGCCGTTGCTGGTGCGCATGGTAAAACGACGACGACCAGTTTGCTCACCACGATGATGGCAGAAGGGCAGCTAGATCCCACCTATGTGATTGGTGGTAAGCTAAATGCCTCAGGTAAAAATGCAGCACTAGGCAACAGCCGTTTCTTGGTAGCAGAAGCGGACGAGTCCGATGCGTCTTTTTTATCACTGCGCCCAATGGCAGCAATTGTGACCAATATCGATCAAGATCACATGGAAACCTATGGCAACAGCTTTGATAAATTAAAAGCCGCGTACATTCAATTTCTACACAATATGCCGTTTTATGGTTTGGCCGTGGTATGCGGTGATGACCCTGAGCTGTATGCAATGATTGATGATATTGGTCGTCCAGTGTTGACCTTTGGCCTTGAGCCCTTTAATGACGTACAAGCTGTCGATTTGGTGACAGAAGGTACCAAGACTCACTTTACTGTATTGCGCCGTGACCGTGAACCATTGCGTCTGACATTAAACATTCCTGGTACACACAATGTCTATAACGCGCTGGCCGCTATCACCATGGCAACCGATGAAGGTGTCGATGATGCCGCGATTGAACGTGCCTTGCAGAAATTTGAAGGGGTAGGCCGCCGATTTGAGCAGCATGCCTCGGTCGATATCGATGATGGTAATGTCCTATTGATTGATGATTATGGTCATCATCCAAAAGAAGTTGACGCAACCATCAAAGCCGCTCGTCAAAGTTTTCCTGATCGCCGTTTAGTGATGTTATTTCAACCGCATCGTTATAGTCGTACCCGTGATTGCTATGACGATTTTGTTGAAGTGCTATCAAGTGTTGATGAGCTGCTACTATTGGATGTATATTCAGCAGGTGAAAGCCCGATTATAGGCGCTGATACCAAGTCATTAGCACGTAGTATCCGTCTGCGCGGTGAAGTTGAACCGACGATTATTGACAAAGACAATCTTGCCCCTGTGATGCAGCGTTTATTAAAAGCCAATGACATGCTTATCACGCAAGGCGCGGGTAATGTGGGGCAGATCGCTGTTGATTTGGCTGCCAATAATCTTTACATCAAGTAAGCTAAAATTTAGGAACCATCTTCATGACGACTAAT
Source organism: Psychrobacter sp. Arc29 (assembly GCF_041431175.1). Classification (NCBI taxonomy): domain Bacteria; kingdom Pseudomonadati; phylum Pseudomonadota; class Gammaproteobacteria; order Moraxellales; family Moraxellaceae; genus Psychrobacter; species Psychrobacter sp. Arc29. The sequence continues at coordinate 44,050 of NZ_JASMRR010000003.1, forward strand.
AATAAAGAAAACATAAGTACTCAGAATCTCGCTATCGATGATACCGAAGATAAGTCAGCCATTACCAATCCAGAACCAGCATTGGCGGCGGCTGCACAAGCAGGACAAAGCGACGCGCGCATTTCACCAAATGAAAAAGAGAATGAAAAGTCTATCAGTACGATGACTGGTCATGTAAAAGATGCCGCTCAGTTTGGTAAAGTCGCTGTGATCTATGGTGGTAGCAGCAATGAGCGCAGCGTGTCTTTGGATAGCGGTGCGGCCGTATTGCAAGCACTGCAAAACCAAGGTGTCGATGCCACTCATTTTGACCCCAAGCATCAAGACATCACAGAATTGCGTGAGTACGATCGCGTGTTTAATGTCTTGCACGGTCGCGGCGGCGAAGATGGCCTATTACAAGGTGTATTACAGTGGTTTGATATACCGCAAACGGGATCTGGCATTTTGGCATCAGCATTAGGTATGGACAAAGTGCGTACCAAACAACTATGGCAAGGTTGCGGCTTATCCACAGCGCCGTTTTCATTATTGACGGCTGATACTGACTGGCAACAAGTAGTCAATATGCTAGGACTGCCACTTATTATTAAACCCGTTCATGAAGGCTCAAGCATTGGTATGACCAAGGTCAATCATCTTGATGAGCTACCTGCTGCCTATGCTACAGCAGTACAGTGTGGTGATGCCGTGATGGCTGAGCGCTGGATCACAGGTCGTGAGTTTACGATTGTGATTATCGATGACGAAGCTTATCCTGTCATTCGCCTTGAGCCTGCTGATATCACAAACTTCTATGACTTTGAAGCCAAGTACAATCGTAACGATACCAGCTACTATATTCCTTGCGGATTGAGCGCTGCTGATGAGAAGCATCTGCAAGATTTAAGTCTGGCGGCATTCCGTGCAGTAGATGCAAAAGGTTGGGGACGTATCGATGCCATGCAAGATGAAGCAGGGAATTTTTGGTTGCTTGAGATCAATACCGTGCCCGGTATGACCAGCCATAGTTTGGTACCAATGGCAGCCAAAGCTAGAGGTATGGATTTTGATACATTGTGCTGGCACATATTATCGCAGACAGTCTAATTTTTTAATGTGGCGCTCATCATATTTATCACGATTTTTTAACAATGAGTATGATGACAACCATATTGAGTAAATGAGCTACGTTAAAAAATGGGCAATGATAAGTTATATAGATATTTATAATTGCTCAGCTTTATCACTTTTGTAGCATGGCGATTTTAGTCAAAAAAGCCGTTAATGTGTCACTAGAGCTGCTATAACACAGCTTCATGTAAACTTGTGTAAATTCAAGGCTGCTAGCGAGCGTTACGCTATTGTTTGCCTATAAAATACGTTAATATTGTAAGAATAGCTTTGTTTTAGTAATATTTACGTTTTTTGTAGGGATAACCTATAAGTTATTCATAACCTAAGAAAAATGTTACGTTTAAATAAGAATAATCGCTGACTATCAGTCTTTTTATTGACAGTCTTTGATAATATATTGCCTTAATAAGCTTCTGCAAAAACTTGCAGGTTTACATCAATAATTAGCATGATCAGTTTTATGCAAATATAGGGACAAAGGTCGTTATGGCTCAAACTGTCAACGAGGTAACTGACTTGATGAGTGATAAAGCCGGTCGCCCAGCATCTAAGATCCAATTACCAGCCTCGGCCCGATATCTTTTTATGATATTGGTATTAGGCTTATTGGTACTAATATTGATAATGGGTGGTAAAGCGTTACGTGATGCACCGCCTGCTGAGATTCATGTCAGCAATCAAGGGCTCTCTACCGCTCAATATAACTCATTACAGACAGTGATGGACCAGCAAAAGGTCAGCAGTTTTTTTACTTCTGATTTGCAAGCATTAAGAGATATTACGACAAGCCTTGCATGGGTTGATCAAGTGAGTATCTCTCGTGATTGGCAACGCGGCATTGTAGTTACCGCTTTACCTAAGCAAGCAGTCGCTAATTTTGGGACAGAGCGATTGGTTGATGCAAAAGGGTCTGTGTTCGTTCCTGCTGATAGTAGCGACTTGACGCAAGAGCGCTTTGCTACTCTGCAAGGTGAAATGGCTCAAGCGCCCGTTATTATGCAGCAAATGCAGCAAGTCAATGATTGGTATGCGCCACTTGATATGCAGGTTGAAGACATTATTTTGTCACCAAGAATGACTTGGCTCATTCGTTTTGATAATGGCTTGCGCGTCATCGTCGATAATGAGAACACCGCACAAAAATTACTGAATCTAAGCCAGTTACTTGGTAATCAGTTAAGCGGACGCCGAGATGAGATGCAATCTGTAGATTTACGCTACAAGAACGGTTTTACCATCGCTTGGGATATGTCAGCGCCGCCAGTTGATGAGGCCAAATAATCAAAGTAATACTGATGAGTGATTACTTGAGTCGAAATTTTTTGCCCAAAATGAATAATATATGTACAACATCATAGCGTATTAACAGCGCTTTTTTTAATGATTCAATAGGATGGCGTTATTTGCGCTCCTATTTAGTAATAATTTGTCTGGTACCATGAAATATAACGAAAATTTGGTTGTTGTCCATCTAAGTGCCACGGCAGTGTATGTCGTAATTGGCAATGTTGTCTCTGCAAAAGACATTCGTATCTTAGGCGTAGGGCAAGTTAAAAATAGCGATTTTTATCAAGGCCAAATCAAGCATCGTGAACGCCTACAAGGTGCTATCAAGCAAGCCATCCAAGAAGCAGAAGATACTGCCAATTGCCGCGTACATAGCGTATGGTTGACGCTCGCAACGCCTGAGCTATCTAGTAAAAATAGTGCTGGAGAAGTGAGGGTTGAGGACGAATTTGTACGTGCCAAAGATATGGTACAGGCCTTGTCTAATGCCAAGTCGCGTGATCTGCCATCCGATTACTATCTCATGCATTGTTGTCAGCAAGGTATATATGTTGATGATCAAGACTTCATGGTCGACGATGTGATTGAGATGATGGCACATAATATCACTGTGATGTACCACATGATGATGATGCCTGTCGCTAGTCGCCAAAATATTCAAAAACTACTACAAAGCTGCGATGTTGGTATTGATCACATCGTGTTTGATGCAGTGACCAGTGCTGAATATAGTTTGATGACTGAAGAGCGTCAGCAAGGGGTTTGCTTGGTAGATATCGGTGCTAGTACGACCAGTATTTGTGTCTACAAAGAAAACAAATTGATTTTTACCCATTGCATTGCCACAGGTAGCCATGAAGTGACGATGGATATTTCAGCTGATTTTGGTATATCGATGATTGAAGCTGAGAAACTGAAAAAATCTCATGGTACCGCTGATGCCAATAGTGTTGATCCAAGCTCATTCTTTTTGTTTAAACCGCAAGGATCGAGCGATGAAATCAATATCGGTATCTATAATTTAGCACGCATTATTGAAGCGCGTTATGTGCAGATATTCACTGAAGTCGCTCGTCAACTGCATGAAGCAGGTTTGATAGGCTATATTGACAAAGGTATCGTGCTGACAGGCGGCGGTAGTACGATTAAAGGTATGATACCGTTTGCTAAACGGCTGCTCAAAATGCCAGTGGTATTGACCAATACACATCCTGCTATTAGTGCTTACAATCATTTTGATAACGACGAGTCATTTAAACAGCTTAATAGTCAGGTCAATGACCGGGCTTACCAGACAGCTTTTGGCACACTCTTATATAGTCAAAGTGAGCAGTTTCGCCGTAGTGAAAAAAGTGAACCTGATACGATTCAAAAAAATCGAGTCACAGGGGTCTTTCAAAGCGCAGGCAAACGTTTTGCTGATGTGTTGAAAAAAATACTATAGACCTACTGACCAAACATGTAGAGCATAAACGCTTTTGTAAGATGCTCTTAAATGAAGTAAGCAAAAATTGAAGTCATATTGAAAGCAATGCGCTAAGCAGTAACAGTAATACCTTAAGCGATGATGACATATTATGGTCCGCGCTGAACTATTTGATCCATAGCCCTGTTTTATTTAAATACATTTATATATAGTATGTCGATAGCGCGCCATATGAGTGCGTTACTACGTATCGACCTACACGCTATCTGCAACTGGAGAATCTTTTTTATGTCAAAATACACCATGCCAGATGATAACCAGCTTCAAAATAACGGCCAAGCGAGCTTCACTGTATTCGGTGTTGGGGGCGGCGGCGGTAATGCGGTTGAACATATGGTACAACAAGGGATTAGAGGTGTAACGTTCGTCTGTGCTAATACAGATAAGCAAGCGCTAGATCGTCTGACTGCACCGCACAAACTACAACTTGGTGCAAAAACGAACCGTGGTCTAGGTGCAGGTGCAAATCCAGAAGTTGGTCGTGAAGCAGCAGAAAGCGAAGAAGAAGCTATCCGTGCATTGCTTGAACACTCAGATATGGTATTTATCACTGCTGGTATGGGTGGCGGTACAGGTACAGGCGCAGCACCAGTGGTTGCACGTATTGCCAAAGAAATGGAAGTATTGACGGTTGCGGTTGTGACTACGCCATTTAAATTTGAAGGTGGCAAACGTATCAAAGCTGCGAAAGCAGGTATCGAGCAGTTGACCAATTTCGTTGATTCGATTATCACGATTCCAAATGATAAGTTGATGAGCGTATACGGCAACATCTCTATGCAAGACGCTTTCAAAAAAGCGGACGATGTTTTGCTACATGCGGTTCAAGGTATTGCAGAAACTATCGCTAGCGAAGGTATGATCAATATCGACTTTAACGATATTCGTACGGCAATGACGGCTAAAGGTCATGCAATGATGGGTATTGGCCGTGCAAGCGGTGATGATCGTGCGCGTCAAGCCACTGAAAAAGCCATCAGATCACCACTACTTGATGATTTACGTCTAGAGAATGCCAAAGGTCTATTGGTCAACGTGATTTCTTCTGAGTCATTATCACTTGATGAGATGAGCAAAATCAGCATTATCGTTGAAGAAATCACTGATATCGACGATGCTCATATTTTCTACGGTTCTGTAATCGACGAAAAAATGGGTGATGACTTGCATGTGACAGTTATTGCAACGGGTCTGACCTTAGATGAAAACGCAGGGCAAGAGCCAGAAGTGGTTGAGCAACCTGTTCCTTCTGTGAATAGTACACAACCTGTCGATCCTAATGTACATACCAGTGCATTAAATAGTCAGAAGAAATCACAAGCTCAACTGCATCAAGATAACGTTAATACTGCACGCCCAAGCGCGCCTCAAGAGCAGACAAAAACCAAAACCAACAGCATCCAAGACTATCTGAAGCGTCAACAGAACAAATAGTTTTTTAGTATTAAGTTAAAAAAAGCCAGCGCTCAAACGCTGGCTTTTTTGTGTCCACATAGAAAAGATTGACTTATAAAAGAAGAACGACAAAATCAGGAATATCGCAAAATGTTTCTGATCGAAAAAATATGTCCAGAATCTAGTGTTTTAAAGCGTCTAACAGAGCGTAAAACTGTGAAAACATATGGTGAGATAATGACGATAAGTGTTATCAATCAAAGAGATAAGGAAATTAACGCTTTTTATTTGTAGCGAATATGGGGGAGGTAGTGGTACACTATGTCAATTGTAACAAAATATGTGAGAAGACAGCCATGAACCAAAGAACCATAAAGACAGCGATAGCCGTTACAGGTACTGGTCTCCATAGTGGTCAGCCTGTTGACTTGGAGTTTCATCCACAGCCGGTTGATACTGGTATTGTTTTCGAGCGCTCTGATATTGTAGGCAGCGAGCCTATTCCAGCAAGTGCTTTTTTGGTGCAAGACACGATGATGTCATCAAACTTAGTATTTGGTGGTACGCGCGTAGGTACGGTTGAGCACTTGTTAAGTGCGATCGCTGGGCTTGGCGTAGATAATCTATTGATTCGTGTTTCTGCTTCAGAAATACCGATTATGGATGGTAGTGCCGCTCCTTTTGTTGCTTTGCTACTTGATGCAGGATTCTGTGAACAAGATGCTTTAAAGAAATTCATTAAGATTGTACGACCAGTACGAGTCAAAGTAGATGATAAATGGGCAGAGCTACGTCCTTATGACGGGTTTGAATTGAACTTTGAGATTGACTTTGATCACCCTGCCATTGACAAAAATTTTCAACATGCTCAGTTGCAATTCTCCACCCAAAACTTTATTGAGCAGCTAAGCGAAGCACGTACTTTTGGCTTTTTGCGTGACATAGAACAATTGCGTCAGAATAATCTAGCCTTGGGCGGTAGTATGGAAAATGCCATCGTCATTGATGATGCCAATATTCTTAATGAAGAAGGCCTACGCTTTAATGATGAATTTGTTCGCCATAAAATTTTAGATGCGCTCGGAGATTTATATCTGATTGGTTATCCTATCGTCGGTCGTTTTAATGCCTACAAATCTGGTCATGCATTAAATAATTTGTTAGTGCGTGAAATACTCTCTGATGAAAATAACTTTGAAATTGTAACTTTTGATGACAATGTAACATGCCCAATCGAATATTCACCGCTAAATGGTTTAGCAGTTGAAGGATAAATACAGGAATATACACGAAGTATCGAAACATTTACGCAATATTACATAGCAACGCTATAATTACATTTATATAATATGCAATATTTTGAATATAAAGTCTATAGCATTTTGTGAATTTTATTCTAAGGCAGAGTGCGTAAAAGCTGTAGGTGATTTCCAAATCATCTATTGGTTCTATTCATAAATTGAATGGCACCAATAGATGATTTTTTTTGTTCACAACATTACAAAAAGGCAGCGTTAACAATCTTATTTCATGATTTTATTTACATAACTTTACATTGTAATATCTGTATTTTTAGTGATTTGCTAGGCGTAGGAGGGCTTTTTTTAGATTTTCATCAGTGGTGACATGCTCTGCAGCCTGTGATATAGTCCGTTTTGTGTTTTGGCTAAGAGCCTGATTTTCATTGGCTTTACCAGGTTTGGACAAGGTTGCTGATAACGCTGATGATTGTTTAGATGAATAATTATTGGCAGATGTTTTAGCTACTACAACGCGAATTTGCTTGAGTTGTTTAAATGTAATTGACTGCTCTGTTAATACTTGCAGATACGCGTTTTGTAAATAGCGGATATGATTAGCCGCTGTCATCGAACCCACACTGAGTATTAACTGCTCAGAGGTTAAGCCTACGACCCAACAGGTATTGAGGATTTCCTCAGGTAGACAGTCTACCAGCAGCTCTTTTACCTCATTGGTCGCTTCTATGTATAGCCGCATGTTGTTAGCAAGAGTTTGAGGTAGCGCACTACCAGCAAACGCTTGATGATCTATAAGCTGGGCAAGCCGATTAGGCTGTTTTTTTGACATCGTGATGACTCATCTATTAGGTGACAAACTCGATATGTAGAATAGACATGCTAAAAGCGATATATAGCAAAATTGTATGAGGTAGTTGACTAAACGGGCGATGATACTGGTGTTAGTCACTATAAAAGAACAAGCTGTTGTGATAAAGATTTTATCATGTTTGTTTAATGATTATATCTTCTAAATTAATTGATGTTTCGTCACGGATGACGAGCAGACTTGTATTAACAATAGGTAGTAAATTTATGAAACAAGCTTTATTAATTTTGTCAGTATTGGGAATGGGTATCGCACAGACGAGCGGTGCTGCTGAAACAACCTTTCAACCAAATAATACCTTGAGTCATACCATCACAAATATTTCTACTTCTGCGAACTATGGTTCTAGTCGCAACATCTACAGCACTAACAGTGGTGCTCATGTATATAGCAACGATGAGATCAGTCAAGCCATTGACAACCTAAGCGCTCATGCTAAACAAAAAGAATATCAGCTTGCGTCGCTCACTAGCCGTTTATCATACGAGCAGCGTCAACAGCAAGCAAGTCGCGTCCCTGATCGCAATTCTGCTCCTGCTATCGCAGCGGCAAATGCATCACGAGTCGCACTATCTAGAAGTTCTGGCTACTGTGCTCGCTATGTACGTAAAGCATTACAGTCAGCAGGTTACGAATTTACGCCTAATCCTTCAGCTTATCAATATGCCTCTCGTGGCACACTAGCCCAAGCAGGCTTTACCAAAATCAGTAACGATATGGAACCTCAAGTTGGTGACGTCGTTGTCTATAACCGCACATCAAGCCGTCCACATGGTCATATTCAGATTTTTGATGGCAATGACTGGGTATCTGATTTCCGTCAAAACAGCATTAGCCCATATAGCGGTAATTACAGCTATACGACATGGCGTGACTCGCAGTATGTTGATGATGCATCAGACCGTGGTATCTACCTTGCGATGGCTGACAAATAAGTATCAGTTAAACGAATTAAAAGTTTTCTCCAAACTCAGTAATGCTCTTTATGACATTGCTGGGTTTTTTTTGTGCTTTAGATAATGATATCTAAGAATAACTGTATCTAAATAAGCGCAGCTCATAGAAGGAAATCAAAGCACAAATTTTGGCCAATAGTCGCGATTATGGAAATCAGGCGGGGAGGCGTGGCTTGAGGCAAAATATAAAGTAGTCTCACCGAGCTGTAAAATAACACAAGGATGTATCTGCTCAATAATCGTATTTGCAATGACGTATTTTTGGTTAGGAAATTCGACTAGAGGAACGTTAAAGCCTCGCTCATAGCAATGAAGCGAATACGCTGCTGGTGATTTATCAAATAACGGTTTCTGTATTATGTCCTGTGTGTTTATATTATCCGTCCACTCAATAGAGGCACGTGTATGTCCATCAGCCTCGTATAAAGGTATTGGTGGTAATGTGGCAGGTTTGCGATAGCTTTTAAACTTATAGAGTGCATAGCGGCCATCAGGGTTGGCATTAATCTCAATGTAAGGTTCAGCGTCTTGAATCTCAGTAATGTCCTTATCACTTAGAGTGTCACCGGAAAAAAAGCATTCAAGGCAAGTCTCTTCCCACAGATAATCAGCAAATCCTACTCGGGTTTGCTGCCAAGTCGGCCAAACCAATTGATTGGCTAATATTTGACTGGTTAAAGCGATTTGATAGGTCAACTGTAATTGCAATGCTGGCTGTCGAACGATCTTGGCGTTCACCTTGACACAAATACGCTGTAAATCTTCTACTGTCACATCCAGTTGCTGTGCAGCACTTTCTATCGTCTCTGTGGCGATAATAAGATTAAAAAATTGGTTCATTGTTTATAAAACCCGATTGTAATCACAAAAAAGTAATAATAAGCAGCGCTATACCCTCTAACGGAACTAATATTACAGTCTAAGTAAATCCAAAATCAGCAGACAACATAAAAGCCGCGAGCAAGATGCGTCGCGGCTTTTATAGTTACCGTCATTATTTAAGCTGATGCGGCGTACTGTTACTCAAACAAAGCCTGTTATGACATATTACTGCGCGTGACGTGCTAGGTTAGACAGTTTAGGGTTGGCATTTGGGTTTTGACGTAGCAATAATGCCATACGTCCAATAGAATGAACCAAAGACGCATTAGCCGCTTTAGCAAGTTCAGCGCCAACGATGTCACGCTCTTCTTTAGTGCCAGCAGGCAGTTTTACTTTGATAAGCTCATGATCTGTTAGCGCGCGATCAATCTCTTCGGTAATGGTTGGGGTAATACCTTTGTTGCCGATCATAACGATAGGCTTTAGCTCATGACCGATGCCTTTTAGACGTTTGATGGTAGCGTTATCGAGTTGCATAGAATTCCTAGGTGTTGGTAAAAATAAAAATGGTACTGTCATAAACAGTTATTGATCATTATAGATAATCTGTGACCATCTTGCATGAGATCAGCAGGATTTTGCACGATTTTACGTGACGAAAATGTTAAACTGAATGTTTGGTACATTATAAACGCTACTGCCTTATAAAACAGTTATTTAACCAATAGAATTTGGTCAGTTTGCGACCAACCATGAATAAAAAATTTGATTAACACCGTATTTAGAATAATCCGCAACGGATTAGTATCAGTTTGTAAGTGATAGCGCAATTAAAGCAGCTAGATTTAGTCAAGTAATAGGAGCAGGTATTTTGGCCACGCGTATCGAAAACAAAAAACTATCAAAGAGCAGCAGTGCTTGGATGAAAGAGCATATTGACGATCATTATGTGCAAAAAGCTCAAAAAGATGGCTACCGTGCCCGTGCCGCCTATAAGTTATTAGAGATTAATGAAAAAACCAACCTGATTAAAAAAGGCATGACGGTTGTAGACTTGGGTAGTGCGCCTGGCAGTTGGTCTCAAGTAGCGGGACAGTTGGTTGGTGACGACGGTATCTTGATTGCCTCTGATATTCTGGCGATGGATGCTTTGCCTGATGTTACCTTTATTCAGGGTGACTTTCGTGAAGCTGAAGTGTTCGACGCCATTATGGCAGAAGTAGGCGATAGGCAAGTCGACGTGGTATTGTCTGATATGGCACCCAATACGGCGGGAAATAGCGCTATCGATCAGCCGCGTATGATGTACTTATGCGAGCTGGCAGTGGACTTTGCTTTATCAACCTTACCCAAAGGTGGCGCACTTATTATGAAAGTGTTTCAAGGCGAAGGCACACAAGAATTACGCAAGCAGATGCAGCAGGATTTTAGTAAGATTCGTAGTATAAAACCAGGTGCGTCACGTCCGCGCTCAAAAGAGATGTTTTGGGTGGCGATTAAATAGTTTTAACATCAATGAGTTGCTGCTATTGTAAGCGAGATAATGAATCACCATAAACTATTATTATCATAGTGTGAAAATCGCTACAATCGTTAACTGAATAATCGTGAAAGCTGCTTGAATTATACGGGTTAGCACCACATATCATGGTATATTACCTTTGTTTTTAGCATACGTTTTAGGCAAAGTCGTCTGATAATAAGCGTTTTATAAGCTCAATGATGATAAGTTTGCACTTATATTGTATTGATTACTTGTAAAAACAGCCTTTATGCTATTTATAGATCATACAAGTCTAAGTGAAGTTTTTTTGATATTAGGAAGTTTATCAAAAATGAGCAATACGTTTATAGACGTCACGTGTTTAGTAAACACACCAATAAGTAAGGGATGGGAATAACTAGTGAGCGACATGGTAAAAAATACCTTATTGTGGCTGGTGGTAATCGGCGTTTTGGTGCTGGTGTTTAGCGGCTTTGATCAATCATCTGAGCCAGATAACCTTAACTACTCTGAGTTTGTGACCGCTGTGTCAGAAAACCAAGTAGCCAGTGTCGAAATCGACGGCGAACAGATCACCGGCGAAAAGAAAAATGGCTCATCTTTTGAGACCATTAGACCAGCTGTGTCAGATGACCAGTTGATGCCAATGCTACGTGAGAACCAAGTCGAAGTCCAAGGGACCGCACCAAAGCGCCAAAGCGTATTGATGCAACTACTGATAGCCAGTTTCCCAATTTTACTGATTATTGGTCTGTTTTTATTCTTTATGCGTAATATGCAAGGCGGCGCAGGCGGTAAAGGCGGCGGCCCAATGAGCTTTGGTAAGTCAAAAGCGAAAATGCTGACGGAAGACCAAATCAAGGTGAACTTCGAAGATGTGGCTGGTTGCGAAGAAGCCAAAGAAGAAGTCGTTGAAGTGGTCGAGTTCTTACGTGATCCGGATAAATTTACCAAACTTGGTGCAACGATTCCTCGTGGTATCTTAATGGTAGGTCCACCGGGTACGGGTAAGACACTGCTAGCAAGAGCCATTGCTGGTGAAGCCAAAGTACCGTTCTTCTCAATTTCAGGTTCTGACTTTGTTGAGATGTTTGTTGGTGTTGGTGCATCACGTGTACGCGACATGTTTGAACAAGCAAAGAAAAGCGCCCCTTGTATCATCTTTATTGATGAGATTGATGCAGTCGGTCGTCATCGTGGCTCTGGTATGGGCGGCGGTAACGACGAGCGCGAGCAGACATTGAACCAGTTATTGGTTGAGATGGATGGTTTTGAAGGCAATGAAGGCGTTATCGTTATTGCCGCAACCAACCGCGCTGATGTGCTTGATAAAGCATTACTGCGTCCAGGTCGTTTTGACCGTCAGGTTCAAGTAGGTTTGCCAGATATCAAGGGTCGTGAGCAAATCTTGAAAGTACACTTAAGAAAGTTGCCAAACACCATCAGTGTCGATGCAGGTTCTCTTGCTCGTGGTACGCCTGGGTTCAGTGGTGCACAGCTTGCCAACCTTGTAAACGAAGCAGCCTTGTTTGCCGCGCGTCGTAACAAGACCAGTGTCGACATGAATGACTTTGAAGATGCAAAAGATAAGCTATACATGGGTCCTGAACGCAAATCTATGGTGATACGCGAAGAAGAGCGCCGTGCGACTGCGTATCACGAAGCAGGCCATGCGTTGGTAGCTGAGCTACTGCCAGGCACTGATCCTGTGCATAAGGTCACTATTATGCCTCGCGGTTTTGCGCTTGGTGTTACTTGGCAGCTGCCTGAGCACGATCAAACCAGCATGTATAAATCTAAGATGTTAAGCGACATTGCGATTTTGTTCGGTGGTCGTATTGCTGAAGAAGTCTTTATTAATCAGATGTCAACGGGTGCCTCAAACGACTTTGAACGTGCAACCAAAATGGCACGCGCAATGGTCACCAAGTACGGTATGTCTGATGCACTAGGTATCATGGTGTATGAAGATGATGACAGCTCGCAAGGATATTTTGGCGGCGGTGGTCGTACGATTTCAGAAGCCACGCAGCAAAAGGTCGATGAAGAAGTGCGCCGTATGCTAGAAGAGCAGTACGATATCGCTCGCGAATTGATTGAAGCCAATCAAGATAAAATGCATGCAATGGTTGAAGCGCTTATGAACTGGGAAACTATTGACCGTGACCAACTGCAAGATATTCTAGCAGGCGAAGAACCGCGTCCACCAAGAGTCTATCAGCATAACGAAGTCAATTTGTCAAAAAACGACATTAAAACGACTACTTCGACACCGCCACCATTACCAGCGATGTAGTACATATCTGATTTGCATTTGATAAAAAGCCCTTTATGAGAAAGGGCTTTTTTTATTGCTTTCATTTTATGAAGGCTTAGGACGGCATAGGATTTACTGGTATCATAAGCACAGATAACGAACCTTCGAGCTATTTTATACAATTTATTTATGATGGATCGGTCATGTCATTATTTCAGCCTTTGCCCAACCACAAAATATCGAGCCGTAATAAAACCTTGAATTTGTCTGAGCCGCATATTATGGGCATCTTGAATGTAACGCCAGATTCATTCTCAGATGGTGGACAGTTCAATGCGGTAGAAAGTGCCGTTGCTCATTGTCAGCAGATGATGGATAACGGTGCTACTATTATTGATATTGGCGGTGAATCTACTCGCCCCAATGCAGATGCTGTAGCGACTGCTGAGGAGCTACAACGGGTTGTGCCAATGGTACAAGCTATACGCCAGCATTGTGGAGACGATATTTGGTTATCTATTGATACCAGCAATCCAGAGGTCATGCAGGCAGCGTTTGATGCTGGTGCTGATATTTGGAATGATGTTAGGGCGTTAAAACGTACTGGCGCTGCAGAACTGGCCGCTAGCCTTGATATTCCTGTCATGCTGATGCATATGCGCGGTGAGCCGACGACGATGAACAATCTGGCACAGTATGATAATGTGATTGATGATGTGAGTACAGAACTGACCACACGTATTGAAGAGGTAACGCGCCTTGGGGTTAAGCAGGAAAATATTATTATTGATCCAGGCTTTGGTTTTGCCAAAAACTATGAGCATCATTGTGCTTTATTAAGTCAGCTAGATAGCTTACGGGCATTGGGTTTGCCAATGATGTTTGGTATTTCACGTAAACGCTTTTTGGCAGAAGTATTGACCAATAGCGGTGTTAAAGCAGTACAGACCACTCAAGCGATAGAACGAGACGCAGTAGGGACTGCTGCTGGGATATTTGCGCTACAACAAGGTGCAAGTATCATTCGTACGCATAATGTAGGAATGATGCAGCAAGCAGTGGCACTATGGAGTCAATTATCAGCGTACCATCACGAGCATTGTATTATTAGTAAAAATACTTGATAAAGCTACACCGTAATAAGCATATGAATGCAATATTTACAATCCAGTTTTCTACTATGGTTGAATACCACATCAAAAACTATTGAAATGAAAGAGAGTATCTCTATGACCAGTACCACTCAGCCAGAACCGACCAATGAGCAGCGCCGTATCATCTATCAGGCTCGTCGCGGCTTAAAAGAGTTAGATTTTTATATCGATCCTTATGTCAAAGAGCTATATCTGACAGCAGATTCTGCTGAGCAAGAGACCTTTGCCCAAATGCTCACCCATGAAGACCCTGATCTATTGGATTACTTTACCAATCAGAATCGTCCAGAGGAAGATGACATATGGGCGCTAGTCAATAAGATAAAAACATGGCGTCATACCAAAGACTTGGTGTAGATGCTGTGCAATTGATTGGCGTATATAAATGACATTAGTAACGTCTCTACGCATTGATACAGCTATCCAGCCTGCCAGTTACTTACGTTGGCTGCTGTATGTTAGCTTGGCCGCCATCATGATTGTGTTGGCATGGCTGGCCTCTTTAGCATTTTGGCAGTACCTACTTATCTTTATAGTGTCAGCAGCGGTTGCAAGTTATCTAGCCATATCTCGACCAACCATACTGTATCTTAGCCAGCCACCCCTTAGCCAGCGTATGGATAAGCAATGGCAGTTGTTGATGCGAACAGGCCGCGGCGATGAGCTATGGCAAGCGCATTTAATCTCTGTCAACCGCTATCAGTGGGCAATGGTTTTTGAGTTCAGTATCGTTGAGCCTTATCAGCGATCTTTATCAATGACTATATTTCGCGATCAAGTAAGCCTTGAGCAGTGGCGAGAGCTCAGTATTTTAGCCAATATAAATAAAAGTTAAATTTGCTAATTAGCCTTCATATCTTTATTTAGTTTTACTCTCTTTTTATGAGCTTACGATTACCTACATGCCATAACAAAACAACTATCTCGATGCTCAGAGAGTTTTGTTATATTAAAAGTCAATAATAAAGCACATAAACTGACTGTCTTATTTTTCAAATTTATACGAGCAAAAAGCAAGTATTTGTAAGATTAGGCAGTAGGTTTTTATGATAAATAATATGACAAAAAGAGGAATAGAGTATGAGCTTATTAGGGAATTTGGTCAGCCAAGTTGCACGTAGCGCGATGAATCCAGACGATGCTCAGCGCAATCCAGTCAATCAACGCACTGACCCACGTCGTACTGGTGGTTTGGGCGATATACTAGGCAGCGTATTGGGCGGCGGTAGTCAAGGAGGTGGCTATAATCCGCAGCAATACGATCGTAAGCCAGATAATGGTTTTGGGCTAGACGATATCATTGGTGGTTTGGCTGGTGGCAATCAGCGTGGTAGCGTCAGCTCAGGCGCTGGTGGACTGGGCGATATCTTAGGTAGTGTATTAGGCGGTCAGCGTAACAGTAGTGGCTTTGGCGGCAAAGGGATGCTTATCGCTGTCCTCATGCCAATGGTGCTGAGCTGGATCAAGCGTAATGGTGGTATAGGCGGTGCATTATCAAAAATCACTGGCATGGGTCATGCCGAACAAGCACGCTCTTGGATGAGCACGAATGAGGCCAATGACAACTTGGACCCGAATGAAATAAACCAGCTGTTTGACGAAAACGAAATTCAGCAAGTAGCAGTGCGTACGGGTGCAAACGAAGCAGAAGTACGTCAAGGTTTGGCTGAATTACTGCCTGAGGTAATGAACCAGCTCACGCCTAATGGCAATCTAGATAATGAAGCTGAAGCCAACGAAGAGATTGATCAAATTATCAGCCAGCTATCTAATCGTCTCGGTACTTTAAAGTAAGGGACTGAGTTAAAAAAGCTTAGGGTCATAAATTTAGAGTGCGTTTGACGACGTGCTCTTTTTTATGTCTATTATAGTAGTATTAAAGTTTTAAAATCGCTCATCTAACGTCTCCACTGTGTAGTTGAGCGCTGCAAAGCAGATATCTGTATTGAACCCTCGGTACTGCAAAAATCGCAGTTGTTTGGCTTTGTCTTTTTGCTCAGTAGGTATGTCATCACCGTATTTTTTGGTACGCGCTACCACAGCGAGTTTTAGCCAATCTACGCCATCGACCAAATTATCTGCACTGTCATCGACAAATTCGCTAAATTCTTCAGAGTCGCTATTTGCCATATCAATCAATTCATCGATGTTGCCTGGCATAGCGATTTTTTTACGATAAAACTCTTGCTTGATTCGTCCGCGCCCACGACCTTTACGAATATTCTCACGTATGAGCATTAGGGTAGTACGGTAATCGCTCTGATAGCCTTTTTCCTCGAACTCATCGAGTAGGGCATCGATTTTTTCTGGGTCTTGTTCTTTGTCGATCAGTTTTTGTTTGAGCTCAGCCTTGCCATATTCGCGGCGTGACAAATAATAGAATGCGAGCCAACGTAGTCGGCTTTCAGCTTTAATGGCATCGATTTCTGCTTGTTTTTGTTCAGGGGTACGCAGGTAAGCTTTGAGAGCAGCTGGTATATTATCGTCTTGGCTGTCTATGTCGCTATTATTAGCGGTAGACAATTCAGATTCATGACCCAAGCTTCCTGAAGAGGGTCCAATACTGTTGTCTATAGCTGGACTATCCTCTGTCTCATCACGATGAACGTTGAGTTTGACTTCTGCCAGCATCTCTTTGATAGTTTGTGCTTCAGGTGGCTGATAAGCAGGTGTATCGCTTGGCTCAGCGGTGAAGTTAGCAGCTGGATGAAAGCGCTTTTTACGTTTTTTGGATTTGGAGGTCTTTTTTATCTTAGAAGAAGATTCTTCAAAATATGATGTATCAACGGTAGGCTCACCAGTGCTTGAATGATCTTGAACTGGGTATTTGGAAGGTCTGCTAGATTTACCTGATTTTTTAGATGTGTTTTGATAGGAGTGTTTAGTAGGTTTTTTTCGTTTGCTATCAACAGAACTAGCTGAGTCGGTTTCCGACTCAGCTAGGATTTCAGCCAATGTTTTAATTTTCATAATAAGTCATGATTATTTATAGCGGTCACTGATAATGGTTACTAGCGAGCCATTATTGTACAGATTCAGGTGCCAGTTCTACATCGTCAGTTTCAGGCGCTTTGCTATCTTTTTTCGTACCAAGTTTTTCGTCACGAATTTTATCTTCGATCTCTTTAGCAATAGCAGGATTTTCTTTTAAGAACAGGACAGAATTGGCTTTACCTTGACCGATTTTTTCATCGCCATAGCTGTACCATGAACCTGCCTTACCAACCGCGCCAATCTCGACGCCTAAGTCAATCACTTCAGCCAAATGGTTGGTACCTTCGCCATAAGTAATCTCAAACTCAGCTTGGCGGAAAGGTGGTGCCATTTTGTTTTTGATGACTTTGACACGGGTTTGGTTACCGATGATTTCATCACCGTTTTTGACCGCACCAATACGGCGAATATCCATACGTACAGAGGCGTAAAATTTAAGGGCATTACCACCAGTTGTAGTCTCTGGGCTACCAAACATAACACCAATTTTCATACGGATTTGGTTAATAAACACAACCATACAGTTAGAGCGTTTGGCATTACCCGTGATTTTACGTAGCGCTTGGCTCATCAGACGCGCTTGCAGACCCATGTGTGAGTCACCCATTTCGCCTTCAATTTCTGCACGCGGAGTCAGGGCAGCAACCGAGTCAATAACGATCATATCAATCGCGCCTGAACGCACGAGCATGTCAGTAATCTCAAGTGCTTGCTCACCGTTATCAGGCTGTGACAGTAGTAAGTCATCGGTATTGACGCCTAGCTTGCGTGCATAGACAGGGTCAAGCGCATGTTCAGCATCGATAAACGCACAGGTACCGCCTTGTTTTTGACACTCCGCGATAGCTTGTAAGGTCATCGTGGTTTTACCTGAACTTTCAGGACCGTAAATCTCAACGATACGACCTTTTGGCAATCCACCAATACCAAGCGCGATATCTAGACCAAGAGAGCCTGTTGAGACCACGTCAGCGTCAAGAATGGCTGAGTCATCACCCAGATGCATAATGGTGTTTTTACCAAATTGCTTTTCAATTTGACCTAATGCCGCTTTGAGGGCTTTGGCTTTATTGTCGTCCATATTGGATTCCTTATTTTTGATAATTGATTTGGTGCTATAGATAAAATATTTATGCGACTAAGAGTGATAACTGGTGCGTACTGAGCGTTGCTAATAAGGTAAGTAACGTAGCTATTAGCGCTCTGACAACGGGCTTAAATAAACAGGTTGTCATATGACTGCTATCAGTAGTAATATCGAGATATCGCTCTACTATACAGTAAAATTAAATAACGAGAGAAGTAAAAATAAGTTCATAATCAATCACAGTTACAATAGCTTTTGAGTCGGATATTAACGACTAATAGCTATCTGAGTCTCTGTAGTGCTATTGATTCGATAGAGTAATTATAACAAAATCCAAGCGCTATATTGAGTCTTGGACGATGCTAAACGACACTGAATGTCGTACGATATAAGAGTGAGGATTCACGAAGATAGCCATTTGTTCAAATGTGTTTTTGAACCTGATAACAGCTATGTTTGTCAATAGACTGATGAGTTGTCCACAACAAATAATTTTTTTATTTTTATTAGTTGTGAAACATTATAAACGGCTAAATTCTTTTTAAAAATATTTAAAATAATTTTTTATGGCTTTATATTTAATATAAGTTATTGATTTTAAATGATTTTTAAATTGTACAAAAAATGAACGATTTTACCTTATCCTTTAAGTTTCCTAGGTATATAGTTGTCAAGTGGCGACTTATACACAGGGTTATCCACAGCTTATGGGGAGAACTCTCGAAGCCCTTATGGTATCTATGCTTGCGTCTATAGGTCATATATTGCAAGCTTCCAATATTGTACGTCAAAGATGATTTTTCATCGATAAATGAGGCTCTGGGCGCTATGTTTCACATAATTACAATCTATGATTCTTCCACGTATTACCATACTATAGGGCTTTGAAGTCAAGAGTATGACGAGATAAAAGCAACAAACGACCCGCCAAGCACATTTATTGCTGTGATAGCAAGCTTATAAACAGGTATAAAAAAGCGGCTAAATAGAATAGCCGCTTTGTCAAAATTATCGATAGCAAAATTGTGTTTGTTAGTCTTTGATATATATCAAATCCCAGACTCCGTGACCACGCTCAAGACCGCGACGCTCAAACTTGGTCATTGGACGAAAGTCAGGACGGTCGGTGAAG
This sequence comes from Psychrobacter sp. Arc29, assembly GCF_041431175.1. Lineage (NCBI taxonomy): Bacteria > Pseudomonadati > Pseudomonadota > Gammaproteobacteria > Moraxellales > Moraxellaceae > Psychrobacter > Psychrobacter sp. Arc29. The sequence continues at coordinate 63,367 of NZ_JASMRR010000003.1, forward strand.
TTGCCCGCGCCTGCTTTATTGGTCAATCCAGCAAAACCATCCAATACCTCAACCATCCAAAATGCATAATGCTCCCAGTCAGTGGCTGTATGAAACCAGCCGCCTTGTTTTAGACTGCGCGTAACGATAGCCATACGCTCAGGACTGACGAAACGGCGTTTGTAATGACGCTTCTTTTGCCATGGATCAGGGAAGTATAGCTGAATACGATCAATGTGATTTTCTGGTAGTTGCTTCAGCAATTGAATAGCATCGCCATTGATGATTTTGACATTGCTCAAGTCTTGCGTTCCTGCCATATAAGCGCATTTACCAATACCTGGCTCGTGCACTTCGACACCGACAAAATTACGCGCGGGGTCTGCGGCTGCCATCTCGATAAATGAATCACCCAAACCAAAACCAATCTCTAAGGTCAGCGGTGCGTCAGAACCATTCGAGCTATCAGCGAACAGCGCTCGCAGGTTATCAATACCTGAAAGGTCACCATCGCCGAAACTGTTATTGACCAGATACTCAGAAAACTCTGGAGCAGTGAGTGCTAGCTCGGCGTTTTTGTTCATATGCGTGCGCCGCTTCATGAACGTATTAACGATGCGAATGTGTTTGTCAGAGCTAGGTTCAATCTCTTGGATAGCGTTTGTATCCGTATCGATAGGCGCACTAGTGTTATTAGAGGTTTGCTCATCAGTAGTATCATTACTATTGATGGTGTTATTGATATCAGAATGTTGACTCATAGGATTTATAAGGCTTAATTAAGTGGGTGATGTTGGCTCATTATAAGTTAAATCCATACAACTGTGAACGTACAATCCTATTTTAGCGCGTTTGCTGCTCAGTTCTGTCGTTTCTCTATCCTAGATATGGGTTTTAGCGTTATCATAGAGTCATCGTTAAGAGATATTTTTTCTAAGAGTCAGTAGAGCGTATTGCCATGCTATTTATTGAGACGGATTCACCGCCACCGTTTTATCAAGAGTCATTAACACCTGCTAAGCGCAAGCAACTGGATCAATGGTTTATCGGTGATCGTACTCAGCGCTATTATCTCAAGCGCTTTGAGCAGTTTGATCAGCAAGGCTATCTGTCGCCAAAATGGCATTGGGCCGCATTTTTTATTACTTTTCCTTGGCTGTTATACCGCAAGCGCTATATGGATGCCATTGTGTATAGCGTGGCAGGGTGGTCATTTATTCAGCTTAATGTCGCCATTGTCTTGGTTGCCTTTGAGTTTGTGGCGATGTCTTATGTACCAGACGTTTATCAAATGGCGACGCGGATTGGTATTGCTGCGATTATTTGGTTGTTTTGGTCTGCTTTGGTGGCACGCTGGACAGATGCATATTATTACCGGATGGCGCGACGTGAAATCGCGGATGCGATTAATGATCATCCGCGAGATGAGGCGGCACAACAAGCACATTTGAAAAAAGAAGGCGGTGTCAGTTTATTTGGATTGGCACTGGGGTTTGGTCTTTTTGCCTTTGCATTATTGGTCATTAAGGTCCAATTTTTACCCATCATTGCAAAACCAAAAGAAAATGAGGTCTTATTTGATGCTTATGATATTGCCAAAAATGCCCAAAACCGAGTGGCGTTGATTTATCAGCAGACAGGGCAGTGTCCTGTAGATTTGCCACTCAGTACCGAGGATCAACAGGTGCGCATGTATATCGATACTCAAGCTGCTGGAGTGCCAATGACTGACTGTGCAGTGATTGCAACGATTCAAAATGTGACGTTCCCAATCCGCTATCTGAACGAGCAGACATTGGTTTTTTATCATATACCAGACAGTGATAACTGGGATTGCACAAGCTCACTAAATAAAAAACAAGCCCCTAAAAACTGCCTGTCTGACTAGGGGCTATACCTATTTAGTTTTTGCTAGTGTTTAGAGTCTGTTGCGGTATCGTCTGGTTCATCAACTGGTGTCGCTTGGCTCTTCAAGGCTTCGTAGAAATCGGTCAAATCCATCTTACGCGCTTTGCCGATATCTTCATCAAATAGGCTTTCAAGCTCTGCCATCGCTGATTGTGCAGACTCAATCATGCTGGCTTCATCATCGTAAATAGCTTGCTGACGCTCAATCAGGTCATCATCATAATCACGGAACGTTTTCACTGTTTCTCGAGCTTTTTCTGGAGAGATACCGAGTAACTGTAGCGACTCACGTGACATGTCTAAAGATGACAAGTAAGTCTCACGCCAAATGTGACGCACACCAACTTCGCGCAAACGGTAATAATGCTGACGATCACGCGCTCTGGCTAATACAATCAACTCAGGATAGTTTTTGCGTAAGTACTGAGCAGTGGTGATAGAACGCTCTAGGTCATCGATTGCCAAAATAAAGACACGCGCCTTTTGAATACCTGCAGCTCGTAGAATCTCAGGGTTTTTTGGGTCGCCGTAATAGACCTGGTTACCAAATTTACGCACGAAATCTACTCGGTTGGCAGAACGTTCAATGGCTGTGAACTCAATATTATGCATACGAAGCACCCGACCGATGATCTGACCGACTCGGCCAAAGCCTGCGATAATTACCTGATGCTCATGATCAGGAATGGTGTCGTATTCTCGACTTGGTTTGCGTTTGGCAAATAATGGTTCGCCTATTTTTTCTAATAATAAAAATGCCAGCGGTGTCAGTGCCATTGAGATCGTAACGACAAGGTTCAGCGTATTGGCAAGCTCAGGACGTAAGACATTTTGGGCGGTGGCGACACTGAACAGAACAAAGGCAAACTCACCGCCTTGCGCCAAGGTAACACCCAATCTGATACTGGTTGGCCAGCGGTTGCCTGACACTTTGGCGATGGCTGCAATCACTGCAAACTTGATAAACATTAAGGCGAGGGCACAGCCAATGATAAATATCGGCTTGGCCAAAATGAGTTTCACGTCAGTGAGCATACCGACTGACATGAAAAATAGACCCAACAGCAATCCTTTAAACGGTTCGATACTGGCCTCTAACTCATGTCGATACTCAGAGTCAGCTAACAACACGCCCGTCAAAAATGCACCTAGTGCCATTGATAGACCAATTTGACCCATCAAAATAGACACGCCCATGACGATAAATAACGCGACCGCCGTAAGTAATTCTGTAGCACCGCTTGAGGCCACAAATTTAAAGAAGGGTCGAACCACATAACGACTGGCAAAAATAAGACCAGCAAAGACTGCGAATACTTTCCCAAAGTACAGTAAATCGTAGCTTTGCTCACGAACTCCCGATAAGAACGGAATGACTGCTAATAAAGGAATAACCGCAATGTCTTGGAATAGCAAGATAGTAAAAGCTTCGCGGCCATGTGTGCTCGACAGCTGCTGTTTTTCGGTCAATATCTGCAGTACAAAAGCGGTCGAGGAGAGTGCCAAACCAAAGCCAACGATAAAAGCGGTATCTAGCTGTAAGGCGAAAAAATGGTGCAATAGCCCCATCAATAGCGTACCAGTCAGCCCAACCTGTAGACCGCCAAGAACGAATATAGAGCGGCGCAGCGCCCAAAGCCGTGAGGGCTGTAGCTCAAGACCAATAATGAACAGCAGCATGACCACGCCAAACTCTGAGAAGTGCAGTAAGCTTTCAGCGTCACCCGCCACATCCAAACCGCTTGGACCCAATATAAGCCCTGTGATGAGGTAGCCTAGAACCGTTGCAATACCGAAGCGTTTACCAAGGGGAACAAAGAGCAGCGCTGCTCCCAAAAAGATAGTGGCTTGTAACATTAAATTTGGTGAGCCGGCGGCGGCAGCGAACATCTGGAATCCTCAGAAATTAGGACAAAATAAGCAATTTAAAACGGGTATAACTAAAATTAGTATCACGAAAAAATATAGCATCAACATACATTATTTTTTGCGATAAATCTTCCAAATACCATTATCTGCAAGCGGATTGTTATAAGCATCGTTACGGCGCTTGCGCGGTGTTTGCCTGCTATCGACAATCTTAAAATCAGGCAAAGCATGTACGATAAGACCAGTACGATAGAAACGTACCCGTTCAGGCTCTAGCATCTCACCCTTGCTATCGCGGCAAAAGACATAAGCGCGCAGATCAATAAACTCACGATGAGCGACCAAACGCGCTTCGTCATCATTATCCAGTACCGCTGTCATGCGAGCAACTTCATCATCAGTGTAGTGTCCACATTTATCAGTCAGCGCACCAACTGAGCCAAAGCTTTTAGATTCCTTGGCTCGCGTTTTGGTTAAATGTAGGCGCTGAACATGGTAGATAAACTGCGGTATCTCAAGGCTGGCTGGGAGCGGCAGATAATCAGGTGGCATATTGGCCGCTGGATAAAAATCCTTGGCGCGCTCAAGTAGATTTTGCCAGCGCTGCTGATAGGCCTGTACCTCTGCTAAGTTGCCTTCATAGATAGGCATATCGCGAATCTGGCGCAAAATATCAGGCGGAAATTGCTCATGACGAAAGTTTGCAATGTCCTCTTGCAACGTCGATAGCAAAACTTTGGCGTGTTTTTTGCCGTCTTTTGACGTAGGATCATCGATATAGTCTGGGGCGACAAAGGGTGCTGAGCGTCTAGACATAATTTTATATCATCAATAGATCGTGAAAAGGAGTAGTCAGTCTTAAGTATACAGAATTTATATCAAAAATATGGTCGAGAGATAGGGTTTTTCATCAGTTTTAACATGCTATTACAATCGTAGAAACAAGTTTTAGGCAAACTTAAGTGAAATATTCTTTTTTTATTGGCTCATAGGTTTTTATTTTTAATACTATGTAAGACAACAATGATTTATATCCAATTAGATTATTGAGAATGACTTTTATGAGCAACTATCCATCAGAACTGACGATCTGTCCTAAGTGGCGAGCCTCATTGAAAATTATTGGCAAAATAGCCTTTATCGTCATTTGTACCGAAGTCATACTCGCACTTGGGTTTTGGTTGTTGATGATGTCAAACATGGGCTCAGTCTATTTGCCAAATATCTGCAATGGCTGTTTAGATACTTCTATTAGAATGACATTACTCGTAGTTGGTATCGGTCTTTGGGTATTGGTGGCTACTTGGATTATTTGGCACATATTGCTTTATTTGTATCATTTGATGAAACATAACCCATAATTGGTCAGGTTTCGATCAACGCTGGTATTTGCTTTTAGTGATTATGCCCAATATGACTGTTACCAGCAGGTGCTTGTCCCGCAATATCGCAAACGAGAGCTTCACTATGTGAGCTGTTTTGTGGATGTGACAGGCTTTCTACTTGAATAGTCGCATGATGAATACCGAGCGCTGATAGGTTTTGTTCAAGATTGGCAATGAGGCTACTCGACTCATGAATACTCATTTCTCCATCGACCACCACATGGCAAGATAGGGCGTTCAAGCCGCTAGTAATGCTCCAAACGTGTAGGTCATGGACTTTTTGTACTTGAGGGTGTGCGAGTAATTTTTGCTCAACGTTGACTAGCGATATGTTGGCAGGGGTGCCTTCCATTAATATATGCACAGAATCACGTACGACACGGTACCCACTGACTAATATAAGAATCGCAACAATCACGGATGCCACGGCATCTGCCCATACCCAACCAAATCCCATCATTAACAGCGCAGCGATAATAGCAGCAACAGAGCCCAGTAGATCGCTCAGTACGTGCAAATAAGCACTTTGCATATTGAGATTGACAGGTTCTTTATTATCGGATTTTCCTGTTAATGCGGCATCGTTACTATCATGATTGTGCCCGTGTGACTCTCCACCTTGACTGCCTCGGTGCATGAGCCATGCAACTAAGATATTGACCAGCATACCGACAGTGGCAACGATCAGCATACCTTGGGTTGCGATTTCTGGTGGAGAGTTAAAGCGTTTGATCGCTTCATAAAAAATCATCAAGGCGATAATGACGAGCGTAGCGCCATTAAGGGTTGCGACCAGTATCTCAAAACGCTTATAGCCAAACGTTTTTTGGTGCGTGGCTGCTTTTTCGCCAATTTTGAATGCCATTAGGGTGGCGCCAAGCGCGATGGCATCGCTTAACATATGCCCTGCATCGGACAGTAACGCTAAGCTACCAGTGAGCCAGCCGCCGATAGCTTCAATAAACATATAACCGGTGATAATAATAAAGCTAAAGAGCAAGGTGCGCTGATAGCCCTTGGTGTCTCGTGATGCTGTCTGCTGTTCTAAATGATCATCATGGTCGTGACTGTCCTCATGATTATGAGTGTTGTTACGGTCATAATCGTTACTTGAGTGATCATGGCTATCATTTTGATGACGATGATTGTGCTCTTCAGGGTTTGGATTATTCTGATTCATAACAGCACTCCATTCAGCGAATAGCTAGGTTAAGTAAACAGTATCGATTGTAGATCAAGTAGACGTGAGATTTTGATCACATATCATTTGATGAGGGTTATAAATTTAACATAGCCAAGTATCAGAAGCTGTAACGACGAAGTAAAAATCATTAGGAGACAAAAATCACAAAGACTACAACACCATGCGAAACACCTACGAATGATAAGTGTCGGTTTTACCAACCAACGGGGTCAATGTCTAAGGTAAGCTTGAGATATTTAGCACTTGGTAAAGCAAGTACGGGCTGCCACCATTGATGCAATATATGGTGCAGTTGCTGCCGGTCTTTGGCTAAGAGCAGCAGCTGTGCATGATAGCGGCTATTTTTTTTACTCATCGGAGCGTCAATCGGGCCGAGGACAGCCAAATTATGGGCGCTTGGCAGATGAGCAATGGCATCTTTGAGCGCTTGAGTAGTGGCTGCCAGCGTCTTGCCCTCACAGCGTATCAATGCGGCATGACTGTGAGGCGGTAAGCCCATCATTTTACGCTCTTGCAATAGCTCGCGGGCAAATGATAAGTAGCCATCTTTGACTAGTTTTAAAAGTAGCTCGTTGTCAGGCTGTAGGGTTTGGATCAATACGCGACCAGATTTGTCGCCTCGACCAGCACGGCCTGCTACCTGAATCATGAGCTGTGCCGTATGCTCTGGTGAGCGAAAATCTGCCGATAAAAATCCGCGATCGGCATTGGGTAAGCAGACCAGCGTCACATTAGGAAAGTGATGACCTTTAGCAACCATTTGTGTGCCGACTAATATTGCAGGATTGCCCTGGTTAATTTGCTGATAAATGTTTTCCCAGCTGTCTTTACGCCTTGTGGTATCACGGTCAATTTGAATAATCGGATAGAGCTCTTTACTGGTTTGGGGATTGGCAAATATTGCATGCAGGTTTTCGCTGAGTCTGGTAGTACCCATGCCTTTGGCATCTAGGTTTTGACTGCCACAATCAGGGCATACTGTAGGAATATAAGCCTGCCAATCGCAATGGTGGCATTTTAAATAAGAGCTACCTGAATAGCCGCTGCGCTGCGCCTGACTATTATAGTGAACGGTCAAATGAGCGTCACAGCGGGGACAATCTGCCTGCCAACCGCAAGCCTCACACAATAAAACAGGGGCATAGCCACGACGATTCAAAAATATCAATACCTGATCGCCGGCTTCTAACGTTTGCTTGATTGCCCCGATCATTGAGTCTGTCAGCCCTGTGTCATAGCGAGCACCATCATCTTGCGCTTGCTGGTGTGTGCTTTGCAGGCGCGCATCAATCAGTTGCATGGTTGCAGGCTTGGCATTGCCGGGACGAGTCAATAGTTGACACTCTACTAGCTTGCCGTCTTCGACCAGTTTTAGATGCTCAAGAGAAGGCGTTGCCGTACCTAATATGACTGGAATGTTATGCTGTAGGCCGCGATAGAGTGCGACATCAGCCGCATGATAACGCAGTGTGTCTTGCTGTTTGTACGAGCCATCATGCGCTTCGTCAACGACGATCAATCCCAATGCTGCAAATGGATAGAGCACTGCTGAGCGCGTACCGATGATAATTTGTGCATGACCGGTGCGGCAGTCTTGCCAGCCTTGCAAACGATGGGTATCGGTCAATCCTGAGTGCAATAAAACAATATGAGCGGCAAATCGACTGGCAAAGCGTGCACGTGTCTGCGGTGTGAGACCAATTTCTGGCACTAAAATAAGTACCTGCTTGCCTGCTTCTAGTATCGCCTGCATTGCTTGCAAGTAGACTTCAGTTTTGCCGCTACCAGTAATACCATTTAATAAAAAGCCAGTATATATTTCAGATTCATGCGCAGCAACAATGGCATCAACGGCATGTTTTTGCTCATCATTGAGATCAAGCGGCATTTTTGCCAATTTCACGGGGGAAGGGGCTTGCTTGGTTTGGATATAGCGCTCGATTAGACCTTTGTCTTCGAGCGTTTTTAAAAATGCTCTCTGCATACCTTCTAGTAGCAAAACATCTTCACTAGCACCGCGCTCACCATGTAGCTTTAGCATATCAAACTGCTGCTTTTGCTTTTTTGCATTGGCACGAAAATCATCATCCGTGATATGCGGCAATATTCGCCAATGAGTAATTAGCAGATCTAGTGGCTTACCTTGGCGGACAAGGCTTGGCAGGATGACGGCTAAGACATCACCGAGTGGATAATGATAGTAACGCGCCAGCCAATAGGCCAGCTTGAGCATGCTGGGATCCAAAATAGGGTCAGCATCCAAACACTTATTAATCGGTTTGATTTTATTGATGGGTACACCGCTCTCATCTTTAGAAACATGAGCAATCACGATACCAATTAAGGTTTGGCGACCAAATGAAACCTCAACGCGGCTTCCAATTGGCGGCATCAGACGGTCTGGCGAAGCAAGCATATCCGCCGGTAAGCTATAGTCAAACACCCGATAAAGGGGTACGGGCAGCGCAACTTGTACCAACATAAACGGCTTCGCAGTTCTATCAGATTAATATTGATGTGAAATAAAGAAAAAGAGGCAGAGACCAATAAGCTTAGCATGATGCTAAGCTTATGATGGATTAACAGTTATAGGATTATCTAAATAATAGAACTATATAAACAAAAATTACTATCAGTTTTAGTCAATATATAAGATAGATTCGATTTCGACCACGCCACCTTTAGGTAGGGCTGCGACTTGTACGGCAGCACGAGCAGGATATGGCTCACTTAAGTTCGCCACAAATACTTCGTTTAAAACTGCAAAGTCACTTAAATCAGTCAAAGACACATTAAATTTAACCACATCGTTGATGCTACCACCAGCCGCTTCACAGATCGCTTTAATGTTTTCAAATACTTGCTCAGCCTGTGCTTTAAAACCTTCTCTTAATTCCATGGTTTCAGGGTCAAAACCAAGCTGACCTGAAATATAAACAGTGTTGCCAACTTTTACGGCTTGTGAGTAAGTGCCTACAGCTGCTGGAGCTTTATCTGTTTGGATCGTTTGACGAGTCATATTATGTCCTTTTCGTATTTTATTGGTTGGTCTGCTGCTCACTAACCAGCAACAGTACCTATTATTGTTTTAGAGGTTGTCAAAACCTCAGTGTGATGCGTTCAAATCTGACTAGACAATGAGTTTACTAGGCAGACAGGGTTATTATAATTGATATAGCCGTATGATGTTAGGGAAGCCGAGTAATGAGCGCAGCTCACGAATGCCTTGAGCCAAGTGATTACGACTGCGCACGATGATGTGGATGATAGTATCACTATTACGCACGTCAACGGTCTCAACCCCCATATGCAGCTGGCGCAGATGATAAATCACTTCACTGATTTGCTCATCGCTAAGCGCAATAGACAGCTTTAAGTAAGCAGGAAAACGAATTTTGCCGCTATTTTTTATATCATGCTCGTCTGTTTCACCTTGTTTTACAGCATTGTCACTACGCCAACGTAGTTGAATCACCTGATAGGGATTGTCCTTACGAATGTCGTCAAGCGAAAAGCATTTGTGTCGATGAACGACCAAGCCGTGCCGAGATAAATGCCCAACGATAGGGTCACCATAGATTGGATGACAGCAGTTAGCAAAATCAAGCTCAACCCCAGAGGCATTGGCGATCAGCTGCTGTGGCTGTGTCATATCTTCATTGTGCGCTTTTGCCTGCACGTCACTGACTTCATCGTTAAACAAACGAGTGACTACAAGCTGTGGCAGTAGTGTACCGGAGCTTATTTGTTCGAATAGGGCGTTTTTTTCAGTCACACCGCGCCATTCAGTTAGGTCTTTCCAATCATCCTCTGTTAGGTCATCGAGCGTTTTTTGATAGGTTTTAAGGGCACGATCTAACGCTTGACGACCATGATGCTGCTTGTCAGCGGTAGATAAATCTTTGAACCAACGTAATATCTCTTCACGCGCTTTGTTGGTCACCACAAATCCTAACCATTCTGCTTTTGGTTCTGAGTGACTGTTTATCTCAATTTCAACGGACTGTCCGTTTTTTACCACGGTACCGAGTTTTGCTGCTTTATCATCGATATTGGCACCGACAGCGACGTTACCAACCATAGGCCCGACTGCGTAAGCAAAGTCTAGTGCGGTTGCTCCTTGTGGTAGCTCATAGGCACGACCTTGCGGGCTATAACAAATAATCTTACTTGAATGCAAATAATCCATTAACTCATTAATAGTCGAGACCGCTGCCGAAAAGTTAGGACTATTTTCATTTAAGTTGTCTTCATCGACCAAGTCTTTCATGTTACGCAGTGATGCTTGAATAACTGACTGGCTAACATCAGAAGCATGCTCTGCACCGATAACACCGAGCCTTGCAGCACTTTGCATTTGCTTGGTCAAGATCGTCACTTTTACGACATCGTTGTCGCGCTCATAAATGAGCGTGAGTGATTGATTGCCACCTGGTAACGGCCTGCGAATGTTATCCGCAATATGCGTATCATCAATTTGATACTTTTTAATAAGGTAATACGCCAACTTGTCGCAAGCTTCGATATTATCGAGGACAATCTCAAATGCATAGTGTCGTAGCAGCGTGTTGATTTCTCCGCGATTGCGGAAAAACTGACGGTAAATAACCACGCGGTTGTCTAATACTTTGACCAGTCCGTTGAGTCCCAAATTATTAAGCACAATACTCAGATAACGATGAATGGCTTCTCTTTGGAAATTACGTCCAAGCCCATGCTGTAGCAGCTTGTCAGATATCTTGTTGTACATATCAGAATCAAGGTTGCGATAACACAGCACCTCAATATAATCGGCGATATCATTAAGCCCCATCAAGCGTGCAAATGGCACATAAAAATCTAATGTTTCTTGTGCTGTCGTACGTTGTTTTTCAGGGCGTACGGCATCAAGCGTAGACATATTATGCAGACGGTCAGCAAGCTTAATGATGAGTACACGTGGATCTGCGAGTGTGGCGGTCAAGATTTTATGAAAGGTCGCTGCTTTGTTTTGCTGCTTATTGTGAGATGATGACTTTAGCTTCGTCACACCATCGACCAGCCTAGCCACTATCTTGCCGTAACGCTGCTCGAGCTGCTCGTCACTCACGTCAGTATCTTCGACCGTGTCATGCAAAATCGCTGCAATAATCGTATCTCGATCTAAGCGAAAGCCCGCCAGTATCTCAGCCACTGCGATAGGGTGAGTGATATAAGGTTCCCCTGATTTACGCTTGTCTTTAATGTGCGCAATATCACCGAACTCACAGGCATCAACAATGTCACGGCGCTCAGCAGCAGTGAGATAACCGACTGAACGCAGCAAGTTATATTGAGCGTCATCGACGAGATGATGACTGAGTTTGGGTAGGGTTTGACTCATAAATGACGATCCTATTTTCCATGACTGACTGACTTGATCCTGGATCGAAGTAAGCAGTGAATGGTGACTGAATATTGACCAACCATACGAAATTTAAGTAGGGATAGGCCATTCTCTAATTAATCGCAAATCGCATTCAATGTCAACTGATAAGCGAGTAGGCGATGAAAAAATTTGACTCAGTGGGCTATTTTGATAGATAAATGGCTATCAAAACAGCAAATACAATACAGTTACAACCAAAAAACCACAGCCTATGCTGTGGTCTTTGTTATCAATAAAGGTCATGTTTATCTTATAAAGCCATTATCAGCTTCAAAGACTTGGTAAAACAAACCTTATCAAAAATAGCTTCTTAGAAGCTATGATCGCCTGACAATGCCAAATCAAGTGAGCTCGTTGCAAAGTTATGCTCTGGTTGATTTAGAATGTCGCGGGTGATTTTGCCAGCGGCAATTTCACGTAACGCCAATACTGTAGGCTTGTCATTATCGACATCAACCAACGGCTCGGCAATACCTTTGGCCAATTGGCGGGCGCGTTTGCTTGCGACCAAAATCAGCTCAAAGCGATTATCAACATTATCCAAACAATCTTCAATCGTCACTCGTGCCATAAATAGCTACCTCGGTTGTTTTTATTAGCCACGGACCTTGCCCGCCACTCAATAAAAATAATATCAAATACATAAAGGGGGATAGCTAAATATTATAGCATTTTTTGCCAAGTCGCGTAGTTGCTTTTTATATCTACTTATTAGATAAGCAACTGACGAACATTGTAGCTTAGTTTACTCTTCTACTTGCTTATTTAGCAAGTTGCTAATCGTACGATGATAACGTTGTTGCTGACGGCTAAGGGTTTGTCTATCCGCCACGATAATCGCTTTTAGTTCAGCTAAGGCTACGTCAAAATTATCATTGATTACCACATAGTCAGCATTCACATATTGTGCCATTTCGGTGACCGCGCCAGCTAGACGGCGCTCTATCACTTCTACAGAATCCTGCGCACGGGTTGAGAGACGTTGGCGCAATGTAGCAATACTAGGTGGTAGAATGAAAATCATAATGGCATCAGCAAAGATATTTCTAATTTGCGTCGCCCCTTGCCAGTCAATCTCCAAAATAACGTCAATACCCGCCGCTAGCTGGGTACGTACACTTTCCTCTGACGTGCCATAATAGTTACCAAATACTTCTGCATGCTCTAAAAATAGACCCGCATTGATACCATTGGTAAAACTATCAGTATCTGTAAAATGATAGTGCTGACCATCAATCTCGCCTGGGCGCGGAGTGCGAGTCGTATGTGAGATACTGACAGTTAAGTCGTTAGTCGTAGCAAGCAGTTGCTTAACCAGTGAGGTCTTGCCAGTACCTGAAGCGGCAGTAACAATGAATAATGAACCTGTCATACAATTTATCCTAAGAGAATATGTGCTAGTAAAATGTGTCTTAGTAACAGACTAAAAGATGATTCAGTCATGGGTAGAGACTGGAAAAAAGAAAAAAAGCCATCATGTATGGCGATAGAAATCATAATAGTTGCGTCATTATAAACTGCTTTTATGTGAGATAAAGCGGGTTTTGCAATATGTAGTTGGCATGCTGATAGTTGCACATGACATATTACAATGAGCGCACTGCTATTTTTGAGGGCAATAAAATCAAATTATGCTAAAGTAGAGCATTGATTTTGCCTCAACTTTTGAATCAAAGCTTTTACATATAAGCTTTAGATATAAATTATCCGACGATAGGCCTTTTTATGCAAATTTATCTTGCCAATCCCCGTGGATTTTGTGCTGGTGTGGACCGTGCGATTGCGATTGTTAATGAAGCACTAACACGTTTTGAGCCACCCATCTATGTCCGTCATGAAGTTGTACATAATAAATTTGTGGTGTCGGATTTGGCCAATCGAGGTGCGGTGTTTGTTGAAGAGCTTCACGAAGTACCGGACGGGTCTGTGGTGATTTTCTCTGCTCACGGCGTCTCTAAAGCAGTCGAAGATGAAGCTGGCCGCCGTGATATTACTGTATTTGATGCCACTTGCCCTTTGGTTACTAAAGTACACATTGAAGTGGCAAAATTTGCACAAGACGGTATGGATGCGGTATTGATAGGACATGCCGGACATCCGGAGGTCGAAGGCACTATGGGTCGATTTAATGCAAAAAACGGTGGGCAAATCCATTTAGTGGAAGATGAAGCTGATGTTGCTGCTCTAACTGTGGAAAATGCCGAACGCTTGGCATTTGTGACTCAAACGACCCTGTCGATGGATGATACGGCTCGCGTGATTGATGCACTGCGTGAAAAATTCCCTAGTATTCAAGGTCCCCGCAAAGATGACATCTGTTATGCCACCCAAAACCGCCAAGATGCGGTAAAAGATTTGGCCAGTCGTTGCGAAGTTGTCTTGGTGGTTGGTTCACCAAACTCTTCAAACTCTAATCGTCTGCGCGAGCTAGCAGAGCGTATGAATTGCCGTGCGTATCTAATCGATAACGCTAGTGAGATGGACAAGCGTTGGTTGGATGGCGTGCAGAGTATCGGTGTGACCGCTGGTGCCTCAGCGCCAGAAGTACTCATTCAAGAAGTGTTGCAACAGTTGCAGGACTGGGGTGGCGATCTGCCTAGTGAGCTATCCGGTATTGAAGAAAACGTAACGTTTAGTTTGCCGAAAGCCTTGCGGATTCCTGTCACCCAAGTTGGTAAGTAATTAGGACGCGCCCTCGTATTTATATGAATCATCGTTTATATGGATAAGCTCGCATGAAAGAACCAAAAGCCAGATTTGTATTGGCAGAAGCCACGCTCGCTGAAGTGAACAAGCAACTGAAACTCAATATGCTCGTCATGGTAGCAGTGGTCTTTGTACTGTTCATGAATATCATGAAGTTTATGGCAGAAAAAAGCGTTCTTTACGCCGTACTCGCAGTCATAATGATTTGCTTACTGTTCTTCATACAAAAAGCTCGCGGTATTCTCATACTAAAAAAACAAGAGCTTACCCATAAATAGCAAGTACAAGCATAAATAAAAAATACAGGTGAAAGTGCCAAATATAGGAAATATAGAATAGCTATGACTGCTTATTACAAATTTATCAAACGCGAACAGCCAGAGGACGGCGTCAGTGTGGCGCATTACCAGCCAACCAAGCATGCACAAGGCGCTTGGAATGAGCACGAGCAGCATATGGCACCAGCAACAGGTCTTCTGACAGCTGAGATTAATAACTTTGCGCCGCAAGCCAATACCCGTATTGCTCGTGTCAGTCTTGATATCTTAGGCCTGATACCGCTCGATAATTTTACCATTACTACTCGCTGCATCCGACCAGGTAAGACTATTGAATTGATTGAAGCGGTTATGAGCAGCCGAGGCCGTGATGCCATCATTGCAAGAGCATGGCGACTCATTACGCAAGATACCAGCGAGATTGCCGGACTTGAAGATCAACCAGCAAAATATAAACCTGAAGAGTTGCCCGTTTGGGAAGATATGAAAGGTTGGCCGGGCGGTTTTATTGAGAGCGTACGTCTGGTGGCGACAGAGGATCGTCGTCCCGGACGCGGCATGGTATGGATTACCAATGATGCTGATATGGTGGAAGGCGCGCCAACGGATGATTTGGTGCATCTATTAGGTATGGTCGATACTGCCAATGGTGTTGTACCCAGACTGGGTCTTGGGTTGTCTAAGTTAGAATGGATGTTCCCTAATACGGATTTGCAAATCCATATGCATCGCGCTCCGAAAGGTCGTTGGTTGGGTATTGAAGCCGTACAACAATATGGCGATGATGGTATTGGGTTGACCAGTGCAGTATTGCACGATATATACGGGCCGTTCGGTCGTAGCGAACAGATTCTCACCATTCGCCCGATGCCACGTTAAAAGAGAAAGAATCAACTATTTAGTGATTTTGGAAAACGAAACGATATGTTGTAATCAATTAATTATACAAATATTGGAGAAATGGTTTTAATAGTAACTAAGAAGATATCACCAACCAAACGATATCAATTGACATAGAGGTTACTATGAAAGCACATACTCAATTTTCAAAAAAATTGACGACTATTTGGGAGTTATTGATAGAGGTTTATTCAGAATAGTGGTTAGCTTTTGTTCTTACGCTAAAAAATGATCAATACCAGAACACCGCCTTGGTAAACAAGCGCGGTGTTTTTTATTGAATAGGGCTTTTGAGCTTGAATTTTTTCTCAATGCCCCTATTAGTATAGACAGTTTAACGGTATCACATACGGCAGGTTCTCTAACATTATGAGAGCGGCCTTAGTGAGTATATCGTTATCTGATAATAGGTCTTTCATAGAATTTAAAGGAGTTTTTATGAGTGAAGCAACTCAAGCTGAAGGTCTGAATCCAGAATTAAAAAAACATACGTTTGAAGCGGAAGTGGCGCAGTTACTGCATTTGGTCACGCATTCACTATATTCTAACGCTGATATTTTTGTCCGTGAGCTCGTATCTAACGCGTCGGATGCTTGCGATAAGCTGCGCTTTGAAGCGACCAATGATGATAGCCTTTATGAAGATGATGGCGAATTAAAAATCCGCATTGCTGTCGATGAGGAAGCTAAAACCATTACCTTTACCGACAACGGTATTGGTATGAATGAAGCCGATGCCATCGAAAATTTAGGTACAATTGCTAAGTCAGGCACCAGGGCATTTTTGGACAAATTGTCTGAGTCACAAAAGCAAGACGGTCAATTGATTGGTCAATTTGGTGTTGGTTTCTACTCTGGTTTCATCGTGGCTGATACTATCAGCGTTGAATCGCGCAAAGCGGGTGAGCCTGCTGATAAAGGCGTGCGCTGGGTGTCAGATGGTACTGGTAGCTTTACCGTTGAGCCTATTACCAAAGACACGCGCGGCACGGCGATTACTTTGCATCTAAAAGAAGAATATAGCGAGGGCGAAGATAACTACCTAGATCGCAGCAAAATTAAGCGCTTGGTTAATAAATACTCTGACCATATCAGCTTGCCAATTCAGATGCGTAAAGAGATCTGGCAAGAAAATGTAAAAGAAGACGAAAATGATGACACGCCTGCTGGTGGCGAAATGGTACTCACTGATGAGTGGGAAACTATCAATAAAGCCAGTGCACTATGGACTCGCTCTAGCTCTGAAATTGAAGATGATGAGTATGTCGATTTTTACAAAAACATCTCTTATGACATGGATGGGCCGCTTACTTGGACGCATAACCGTGTCGAAGGCCGCGTACAGTATACACAGCTACTATACATCCCTAAAAAAGCACCGATGGATCTATACACTCGCGAGCAGCAGCACGGTCTAAAGCTGTATGTGAAGCGCGTCTTTATTATGGACGAAGCTGAGCAATTGCTACCGATGTATTTGCGTTTTGTGAAAGGGGTCATCGATTCAGCAGACTTGCCATTGAACGTGAGTCGTGAGCTACTACAAGAGTCGCGCGATGTAAAATCTATCCGTGATGGTAACGCTCGCCGTATCTTGACTTTGCTGGCCAGCCTTGCCAATAGCGAAGACAGTGACAAGCAAGAAAAATTTGCCCAGTTCTATGCAGAGTTCGGCGATGTCATTAAAGAAGGTCTAGGCGAGGACGCTGGTAATAAAGAACGTATTGCTAAGCTATTGCGTTATGCCACCAGCACGCAAGATGGCCTTGAGACTAGCTTTGAAGACTATAAAGGCCGTATGAAAGAAGGCCAAAAAGCCATCTATTACCTCACCGCTGATAATCTAGCTGCAGCAAAAAACAGCCCGCAACTTGAGCTGTTTAAGAAAAAAGGCATCGAGGTTATTTTGATGACCAGCCGTGTTGATGAATGGGCAATGAATTTCTTAACCTCATTCGATGAGACGCCGCTACAAAACATCGCCAAAGGTGCCGTAGATCTAGGCGATTTGCAGGATGAAGCAGAAAAAGCCGAAGCAGAGAAGGCCGAAGAAACTTTAAAGCCTATCGTTGATAAGCTTAAAACTGCGTTAGGTGAGCGTGCTAAAGATGTCAAAGTTTCAACACGTTTGGTTGATAGCCCTGCTTGCTTGGTCGTTGGTGAAGGCGAACTATCACCGCAAATGATTCAGATGCTACAGCAAATGGGTCAGGATGTACCAGCAAGTAAGCCAACGCTAGAGGTCAATCCTGATCATCCACTCATCAAGAAGCTTGAGAGCAGCGAGCAGTTTGATGATTTGGCGCAAGTCATTTTTGATCAAGCGTTGTTAGCAGATGGCGGTCAGTTAGAAGATCCAGCCGCTTATCTAAAGCGCGTTAATGAGCTATTGATGAGATAATGTCTGATAATTGATGTAAAAGGAGGTCTTGTCTCAAGGCCTCCTTTTTTATTGAGGTTTATGGTCATATTTGAATGAATTTTACAAATCATCCTTATCCTCTTAACCGACAATCCGTTACAATCGCGATAGATTAGCGAGCTAAACTATTAGGCAGTGCTAGTCATCTTCGATAAACATTCCATCGTGAATTCAATATAAATAGATGTCTACAGCCGTGAAAAAATCGTAAGTCGATTACATCAAGCGGCGACGACATCATGATAGTTATCATTGGGTCATTTTATTTTTCTCGACTGGCTAGAGGTCTAAGTCTTTGTCACTTACGTCGTTAAAAACCGTATCGCTCCAGCGTTTTTCGCTTAATTTCGCTGCCAATATTATCGCAACTTTGTGGATGTTGGTGGGTTCAACTCGGGCGTTTTCTTGGGTAAAGCCCACCTTTATACAGTTTGCTGTATTTGCCTTATTGGCACTTGGTAGCAACGTCCTATTTTCGTGGTTAGCGGCTGAAAGTAGCAGTACGTTCAATGAGCAAGGCTTGGTCAGTTATTTGATCTGGCCGATGATTATTTTATTAAGTGGTATTATTTTGGCACGGCGAGCGAGCAATCAGACACTGGTTTTTGTGCCTGTTGTTCTTTGGTTGGTTGCTGATACCTTATCTGCATTATTGCAGAGCTTGGTACAGTTTTTTGGTAGCTATGGCTGGTTACCTGAGTGGAGTTATTCGTTTTTACCCATACTATTTTTGGTATTGTTTTTATGGCAGACGCTCGCTTTGCTATGGATTTTTTCTCGTCGCCTGCGCATACCATGGTGGGAGCGAATTATTATTCTAGTTGGTGCCGTGGCATTGTTGACGATCTGGCAACGCAATGTCGCTGATCAGCCTATTTTTAAGCAAATTCCGGTAGAGCCTGTGTTAGAAGAGGCGGCACTATATGAGCAGCCCCGTTTATTACAGCAAGCATTGAATAGTATAGACCCAAGTATCGATGGCAAAACCGACTGGTACTTTATGGGTGTGGCAGGGTTCTCTGGTCAAAACGTCTTTCGTTCTGAGATCAATAAAGTACGTGAGCTGTTTGATGTGCGTTTTGGGACCAGCGGGCACTCGCTGTCTTTGATTAACAATACGTATAGTTGGATGGACGAGCCGATTGCGACCAAAACCAGCATTTTACGCGGCTTAAAGAAGATCGGTCAGCAGATGAATGCGGATGAAGATGTGTTGTTTTTGACGTTGTCTTCACATGGTAATCAGGATATCGTTCAGTTAGCGAATCCGCCAATCGCGATGGACAATCTAGATGCTGCATGGCTTCGTGAAGCGCTGGATGCCTCGGGTATTCGCTGGCGTGTGATTGTGGTGTCTGCCTGTTATTCGGGTTCATTCATCGATGAACTGGCATCTCCGACCACAGTGGTGATAACGGCATCAGCCGCTGATAAGGCATCGTTTGGCTGTACCAATACCGCTGAGATGACGTATTTTGGTCAAGCATTTTTTGCTGAAAGCTTGCGAGGAAATACCAGTTTTGAGTCAGCTTTCAAGGATGCTCGTATACGTGTCAATGAGCGTGAGAGCGCAATGGGGTTTGAGCCATCAGAACCGCAGATGGTAATCGGTAGTTTGATGGAAACCGCCTTACCTGCGTTTGAGCAAGTGCTGTTTGATAAAGCGCGTCCTTCAGTTGCGAGTATTACGAATAATACTGCTTCTACAACCGTCAATGTTTTACCTGAAACTACTACTAATCTATCAGTAGGCGAAGTAGATACAGCTGCCGAATAAATATGAGAAATGATCTAGTAACTGACAAATGCTAGTATCAAATAACGAGCACTTATTAAACGCTATCGTTGGTTTTTTGAATAAAAAGGATATCACTCATGCAGAATTCTTATAGTCATAGTTTGTCTAACAATAAGCAGCTTACGCAAAAAAGTGTGAATCGCTGTTTTAATGGTGAGCAGCATTATTATAGCCATGAATCAAAAGCCACCCAGTCTCCAATGACGTTCAGTATTTATTTGCCTGACGAAGCGTTAGCTGGGAGACGTTGTCCTGCGATATTATATCTATCGGGTCTGACGTGTAACGCGGACAATGTGACGCATAAAGGGCACTTTCAACAAAAATGTAGTGAGCTTGGTATTATTTTTATTGCGCCTGATACCTCTCCACGTAGCCATGCTGATATCGATGTGGCTGATGATGAGCGCTATTTTGTTGGTCAAGGTGCAGGTTATTATGTAGATGCCACTCAAGCACCATGGACGCAGCATTTCAATATGGAAACCTATATCGTTGATGAGTTGTATGATTTGCTACGTGCAGAGTTCCCAATTATCAATATGGGTATCATGGGACACTCAATGGGCGGGCACGGGTCATTGTTATTAGGCTTCAAACACCCCAGTAAGTTTATTAGTGTCTCAGCCATGTCGCCTGTGTGTGCAGCCAGTGAGTCATCATGGGGGCAACAAGCATACACCGAGTATTTCGGCGATGACAAAGCCCTGTGGGAACACTTTGATGCCTCAAAAGTCGTTGCACGCGCAGGCCAGCAGTATGTCAGTATTTTGGTGGATCAAGGCGGTGCTGATGAATTTTTCTTAGAGGGCCACCTGCAGACGTCAAAACTCCAAGAGGCCTGCGAAAAAGCCAAGCAGCCATTGACACTACGTTATCACGCTGGACATGATCACAGCTATTATTTTATACAAAGCATGATGAGCGATCATATCGAGCATCATTGGCATATGGCTCAACTGAGTTAAGATACCGTGCGGACGACCGTGATACATTTTTAACGATCTTATTCATGCTCAACAGGTGATTTTTATGGCAAGTTATCAAGATTTGACAGCTTCTAATTCAAAGAATAAGTCAGCAGATACTAGCGCTACAAAGGCTACTATGCAGGCTGATATGGATGCCGCTTTGGCAAAAAAACAACGTACTACGACTGATAATGACCAATTATCTCAGATGAAGTCAGACGAGCTGATTGCAAAAACTGTCAACGATGCGGGCGATAGAGTACTTGATGAGATACAAATATCTCGCGTGATAGAAATGGCATGGGAAGATAGAACGCCATTCGGTGCGATAGAGCACAGCTATGGTCTCGATGAGACTGCGGTTATCAAACTCATGCGCCAAGAGCTAAAGCCGTCATCGTTTCGCTTATGGCGTCAGCGCGTGAGTAATCGCGCTACCAAGCATGAGGCAAAGCGCTCTTTTGAAGTTGGTCGTGCTTATTGTAAGACCCAATACAAGCAGCGCTAAACAACTAAGTATTTAGCATCAATATGTCAAAGGCTCTCAGCATATGTGAGCCGCTTGGAATTTTCTTTTTAATTTATCAATATCTTATATAAACATGAATTAGGTAGCCCAATTATGAATAGTCCTGCTAAACCTTATCTTATTGCCCCATCGATACTCTCAGCTGATTTCGCGCGGTTGGGCGAAGAAGTGGAAAAGGTACTAGAGTCGGGTGCCGATGTGATTCATTTTGATGTGATGGACAACCATTACGTACCCAATTTGACGTTTGGTAGCATGATTTGTAAGGCATTGCGTGACTATGGGGTTGAAGCGCCAATCGATGTCCATTTGATGGTTTCCCCTGTTGATAGTATGATTGAGCAGTTTTTGGAAGCAGGGGCGAGTATCATTACCTTTCATCCAGAGGCCAGCTCGCATATCGATCGCTCACTTCAACTTATCAAAGATGGCGGTGCAGAGTGCGGTTTGGTATTGAACCCAGCGACCCCTTTACATTATCTTGATTATGTCATGGATAAAGTAGATCAGATTTTATTGATGAGTGTGAACCCAGGCTATGGTGGACAGTCGTTTATCGATAGTACTTTAGATAAAGTCCGCCAGGTACGTCAGCGTATCATTACTAGTGGTCGAGATATTCGATTGGAAGTTGATGGTGGTGTTAAAGCCAGCAATATCCGTGCGATTGCTGAAGCGGGTGCAGATATGTTTGTAGCCGGTTCTGCGATATTTAACCAAAAAGACTATAAAGCCGCTATTGATGAGATGCGCGCAGAGTTGTTATTAGCAAACAACAGCTAGCAAGTGTTGGATGGTTAATAAACGTTATTAGCCATCCAACAATACTATTAAAATGTGCTGTATAACTTATGACTATATAGTTAATCCTCTATAAAAGAGCTACAGCGTTAACATCGCTTGAAGTATCATATATACATCTGCACTCAGTTGCCTTGTATCTCTTTTGAATTGAATCAACTATAGATAACGGTCAGTCACGTAAAGGTGAAATATGGACACAAAAAATTCTAGCAGTTCGGCAGAGCCTTCTGAGCAAGCAAACTCTCATGAAGTGTTGAATCAGCAGGCTAAGCAGTCAAGAAGTGAAACACCGCAACGTAGTTTGGTGCCCAAAGGCATTACCATTGGTATGGCTATGTTTGCACTGGTACTGAGCTTGGCAGGTTATGGCTTTCGCCTAATGGTGGGTGATGATGTCGGAACAGTGCTGCGCCATGCTGCGGTCATTGTGCCTGCGTTCATGTTAGGTATTCCGCTATTTTTTTGGGTGGGTTCTCGCATACTCAATAAAGTCAAAGGCCTGCATATCGAAAGTTGGAATGCCATTAGTTTGGGCTATTTGACCTCTTGTATATCGATGCTATGGCTGATGGGTACTTATAGTTAAATGCTTTAGCACAAAGATAGTATCTATTCATAAATATAGTGTCGTAATATTTTTATAAGCTATTTTTTATACCTTTTTAATCGTTAAGCCTTGCTTTGTAAGCATGGCTGGAATTTTATATGCGAATTGTACCGGCCAGTATTGCCAAAATTATCTATCCAAAAGATTTACCAAATGGCCTGTTTACTAGCTTAATCATAGCTTGTCTTTTGATGGGGCTCGCTTCACTGCGTAACGGGACAGATTTACAGGGTTGGCTCAATGTTATTGAGAACTGGCTGCTGATGTTATTGATACTTCCGACTGCAACGGCGACTGTTGCTCTGCCTTTTAAATACCGTGATCCCACCCTTGAGCTAAAGCTGGTCTATTACCTTGGGATGTTCGTTGCTTTCTTATTTACGTTAGCGAAACTGCGCTATTGGCGCTAATATGTCCTTATTGCAAGGTATTCAAATTTGTTTTTATAGTGAAGACTTATGTGATAGCCCTTGAATTCTAGTGTTAAAGCGTCCATTGTATGAGTAAGACAGATTTACCCGCGTTACTGTAAGATGATAGATTTGCCGAATGAGTTTGTTTTCAATAAATAACTGCTTTGCAATGACTAGTTTCTCTACCAGTACTAAACGGGATAATAAGGAACACATTAATGCCATACGATATCGATAATGATATAGAAGTAGATAACGAGAATAGCGATCAATTTGCAGGATTTGCCAAAGAAACCACGTTAGAGTTGGTGGAAGCAGATGATGGCAGATTGTTGTTACGCGATGCTGAACAAGATGAAGCACCGCTGATGACTATTGATTTTTCTGACAAGCTAAAAGAACTACTTGGTAGTGATACTCAAGCCATTGGTCAACACATGATTCATGCTGCGATTCAGGTCATTATGCAAAAGCAAATGAGCAAGTGGCATGCGCATGTATATGATAAAGAACCAACACACTACAGCTAATTTTTGAGCACTAGTTAAGGCGAATAACTGAAGATATAGCTTAGCAACATGAAACTAAAGCCATAAAAAAAGGGTTTATCAATTGATAAACCCTTTTTTTTTGTTCAAATAATACCATTTATAAAATGGAGATTATTTGATTTTAGCTTCTTTAAAGATCACGTGCTGGCGTACTTTTGGATCAAACTTTTTGATTTCCATTTTGCCAGGCATGGTGCGCTTGTTTTTAGTAGTGGTGTAGTAATACCCAGTACCAGCTGTTGATACTAATTTAATTTTATCTCTCATGATAGCTTTCCTGTAAATGAGGGGTCTTCAAACGATAGGTACGTGTCTCAAAGAGTGAGTTGCCACAATTAATGTAGCAAAACAGCAGCCTAAATGATGAGAGTCATCACCTAGCTGCTATCTTTAACTTAAACTTTTTGACCTTGTGCGCGTAGATCCGCTAACACTTTATCGATACCAAGTTTGTCAATGATGCGCATACCTTTGGTAGACACACGTAGACGTACAAAGCGGTTTTCAGACTCTACCCAAAAACGATGGTTGTGAAGGTTTGGTAGAAAGCGACGACGGGTTTTGTTGTTTGCATGCGAAACATTATTACCCACCATAGGGCGCTTTCCAGTCACTTGGCAAACTCGAGACATGGCGAACTCCTAATCTATGAGGTATGAGTTTTTCTCATACCAGTCTGGGCAAGTTGCACGTTTTTGCGGCATGGACACAGCAAGCGGCAGCTTTGCACCAAACAAAACTATATGAAGGTTGAGCTGGTTTTGCTGTTATCTAAAGGCAAATAACAGGCTGACCAATTCAGAAAATTTTAAAGCCGACATTTATACCATAAAACAGATGAATACTCAAATATTTTTACAATAACTGTCGGATTAAAGGAGGGCTATTATACCCTGAAATGAGCGCGCTATGTTGTTGATTGTTTAATAGTAAAGATTAATTTTTAGTTGTAAGTTATAACAAAAGTCAGTAAAGTTGCTGTTATATATTTAATACAATCTGTTAATACATCGGTATCACTGTAAATCTAACTATCATTACCAATCTTCTGTAATTCTGTGTAATGGTTTTCTGCCTTTTTGCTCGAATAAATTACTGCTCATGCGGAGTCAAAAAATGTCATATCCCTCGCTACCTACTTCTAAATGGTTTCAACTGACAGCGCTAACCTTATCATTGGCCTTGGCGGGTTGTGGTGGTGGGGGCACAGATACGGTTGCGCCAGAACCTGATACAGGCGTGCAGCAACCTGGTACAGGTGATAATGGGGGTGACGATGGTACTGAAGAGCCAGTAGGTGCTTTAAACATCAGTAGCAGTCAATTAATTGATGTAGATGATAATCCGATAACCTCTATCGGGCTAGAAGGTGCCTACTACGAAGTGGTAGTCACTGATGATAATGGTCAACCTCTTGCCAATACAAAAGTAATTTTTTCAATTGATGCACCGGGCGTTGAATTATCACAAACAACATCAGGTGCTACTTTGACCAACAATGATGGCAAAGCTCGTATCTTTTTAAAGCCTAATGCACCTGATGTATCTGGTGCTTACGTCATTACTGCAAATGCTAGTAATGATGACAATACCGCTATTAGCAATTTAACTTTTTTGGTACAAGCTACCAATGTGAATTTAAGTGCGTTACAGGTTACTGACTCACAACTAAATGCAGGAGGACAGACAGCGGTATCTTTAAAAACCACTGATACAAGTGGTAACGCCATTAGTGGTGTACTGGTCAATCTGAATGCTGCTTGCGGTCAGTTACCTAATCAAGTCACTTCCGATGAAAATGGTATGATTGATTTTGTGTACAAAGCTATTAACGTCGACAATACTTTATGTAGCGGTGCTGTGCGAATATCAGCCAGTACTGGTGACGTTACTCAATCAGCTAGCGTTTCTATACTGGCTCCTGAAGCAACATCCATTGTCTATACTGCCAATGATCTAACGCTAGGCATTCAAGGTAGTGGTTCTTCTGCAACAGGCGCAGTTGAGTTCACAGTATTTTCAAATAGAACCCCACTTGCTAATTCAGAAGTTATCTTGTCATTAGAAAAATCACCTTTAGGCTTAACTTTTGGTGTTTTAGGTAATAACCGACAGTTTAGTGCTAGAACTGATGAGAACGGTCAAGTATCTGTCAATATCTACCCAGGCACAACACCAGGGCCAGTAGAAATAAAAGCCACCTTAGCCAGTGATACTCGCATCAATGCATTATCGAAAGGTATCTCTATTGCCAGCTCTAGAGTGACTCAAGATGGTATTAGCTTATCGTTTGGAAAGAACGTATTGGATTGGAGCTTAGATGGTGATAGTACGCCAGTAGTAGCAAGACTGGTAGACCGTAATGGTAATGCCGTGCCAGATGGTACGGTAGTTAACTTCACCGCTGAGGGTGGCAAAGTATCACCTGCTAGCTGTAATACTGCCGATGGAGAGTGTGAGGTCACATTTTCGACACAGAACCCTCGTCCTGGTGATGGTCGCGTGAGCCTATTAGCAGTAGCTGAAGGTGAGAAAGCATACATCGACCAAAATGAAAATAATGCATGGGATCAAGGAGTCGATACGTTAGTTCATAATATTGGCGATACTTTCCGTGATGACAATGAAAATGGTACATTTGAGGTTGGTGAGTTCACCTATCCGCTAACGACACAAGCCAATCAAGCTTGTGAAAACAATGTTCGTCAGTTCATACAGTTAAAATTCCCGTCTTCTAGCGAACAAGTAAAAGAAGCATTCGAAAACAACTTTATCAATAACTTTGTGTCTCCAAATAAACCGATGACTTGTAACACAGAGCTTGATGCTATCGTTCGCTATGAGCGTATTCAGTTATTATCAAATGGTAATAATCCTACTTTTACTTTATTAAATAATATAGGTATTCCTTTGCAATCTCAGGTTATCACTGAAGGAAGTACTCGTGTTAATATTCGTATAAACAGTGGTGGTTTTTATGAATTGAATCCAATGCCATCTGGTACAACGATTTCTGGCTCTGTTGTTGACAAAACTGATGGTGAAGATAGCGGGAGTTGTGCTGTAGAAATGATTGGAGGACTTGAGACGGTACCTGATATTGTTTCACCTGGAGTACCTGGAAGTAATACAGGGACAATCAACACTTATGCATTGGATCAGTGTGAAGCTGGAGATTTCTTCAGAGTATCTGTCACTAGCCCTAATAATGTTACTACTGCTGTGACCTATACTATTGTTAAATAGAGTTAGTAAGCTGACAAACTAACAAGCCCCCAACTCTACGTTGGGGGTTTTTGCATTGGATTTTCAAACAACTAAATTATTCTAAATAACCAAAAACAACCAACTCACTCAGCAAAGCATTGCAAAAAAGATTAAAATAACCGGTTTACTACGCTGTCAGTCACTTCAGCGATCAGTCATCACTTCTTATATTGGGCGTATTATGTCAGACAATACCAAAACGGCTTTACCATCAAATACAACAAACAAAGCCTCACAGAGCAAGCAGATCCCTAGCTTTATTGATACAGCAACATTGCTCATCAAATGCAAAGATCAGGCTGGCATCGTGCAAGCAGTCTCTGAATTTATTCATCGTTACGGCGCGAATATCATTACGCTCGATCAGTATTCGACGGCTCATGAAGGCGGTCAGTACTTTATGCGTTTGGAGTTTGCTTTGGCAGGCTTGAGCGATATCATCGATAACTTTGAGGCCAGCTTTGCGCATACTGTGGCTAAGCGCCATAACATGGACTGGCGTCTACATAACAATGCGACCAAGACCAAAGTGGGTATTTTGGTCTCAAAGTTTGATCATGCGTTACTAGACTTATTATGGCGCCATCAGCGTGGCTTGCTAGATTGCGAGATTACTTGCGTGGTTAGTAACCATCCTGACTTACAGCAAGCGGTCGAAAATTTCGGCATTACCTTCCATCATGTACCAGTGACCAAAGACAATAAGGCTGAGGCAGAAGAGCAAATTCATCAGCTGATGGCAGGGAATGACTTACTGGTATTGGCGCGTTATATGCAGATATTGTCGTCTGATTTTGTGAAGCGTTGGCCGATGCAAGTGATTAATATCCATCACTCGTTTTTGCCTGCGTTTGTTGGTGCAGATCCTTATCGTCAGGCTTATGATAAAGGCGTCAAGCTAATTGGCGCAACAGCGCACTATGTCACAGCGGAGCTTGATCAAGGGCCTATCATTGAGCAGGATGTGCACCGCGTGACCCACCGTCAAGGAGTGACAGAATTACGTGCGATTGGACGTGATATCGAACGCAATGTATTGGCTCGTGCCGTGAATTGGCATGTGCAAAACCGTGTGATTGTAGCAGGTAACAAGACCGTGGTTTTTAACTAAAAAATCAGTAGAAAATGAGATAAAAAAGGCGGTCAGTAGCAACAGTTACTGACCGCCTTTTTTATAATGTGATATTTTATATCAGCATTTCCAAAACAAACTTACTACCCACAAAGCCAATCGCCAACAGAATAAAGGCATAAATAGTGATATTCGCCGCACGTTTGCCTCGCCACCCTGCACGCCAATTACCAACTAGTAGGATGCCAAACAACAACCACGACAATAGACTAAATACCGTCTTGTGTACGATGTGCTGCGCCATCAAATCTTCGACATAGATAAACCCGATGCCCAGTGCGATACTGAGTAATACAAAGCCTACCAAGAGCATATCGAATAATAGACTCTCCATACTTTGTAATGAGGGTAATTTATTGACCCAAAATCGGTGAATGGTATGATGCTTGAGCTCGCGAATTTGTAGACGCAAAAATAGCGCTTGTACTGCCGCCATCAACAGCACACAATAGGCCGCTAACGATAATAGGATGTGAGCTTCAAGACCGACACTGACGTCAGTAAGCGGTTGATAGGGTGCGCGGCCAACATAGCCGACGGTCATACCTATTAGTGCAGTAGGCGCAGCCAAAATACCAAGGCTCAGAATAGGGCGGTACAGACAGAACAACAGATAAAAGAATAAGAAGAACAAACTGGTCAGGCTGATGATATTAAACAAGTTAAAATTCAGACCATACAGCGTTACGACATACGGATAGAGCAGTGTCGCATGTGCAGCCATACCGATCAGCAGCAAGCCTAAACTGACACTCTTATGAATAGGTTTGTTCTGAATCAGCGCCCAACCAATGTGGAGGCTGACTAAGATATAAGCCATGCTAGCAAGTAAGAATGCAAGGTGCACAGATAAAAAGCCTCATCTTATACTGAGCGCAAACGGGCCGCTCAATGTGTCGCTAAAGTGGTATTATCAGAATGATTAGAATAATCGTCCAATTTATCATAAAATAGTCACCAGTTGAGCACCATCTTACTTATTCCTTATAAATGTTTGCCAAGGCTACAATGAGCAAAATATAAAATCAGTCGCTTATAAATAGTCGCCGATAAAGAACCACCTATAAATAGTAGAGCCACGTCTTTTGCAAAACGACTATCATTTTTGCGCTGTGTTGATGCTATAGTATTGATAATATGATTTTTTATACGTTTCTTATTAGAGACACCCCAGTATTTTATAGTCTATCCGAATATTATTGATGAACCATTTGAATGGTTTGATTCGCCACCATTTTATTGAAAGTTATTTTAATTGCGTATTATTTAATTGAAAACCATTTTAATTGAGAGTTATTTATGTTTGATACCTTAACAGAACGCTTATCGTCCAGCCTACGTAATATCGTCGGTACCGGACAGTTGACCGAAGACAATATCAAAGACACCCTGCGTGAAGTACGTATGGCACTGTTAGAAGCCGACGTAGCACTACCTGTCACTCGTGATTTCGTCAAACGTGTCAAAGAGCAAGCGCTTGGTGCTGAGGTGCTAAAAGAGTTAGCACCAGGTCAAGCCTTTGTCAAAATCGTGCACGATGAGCTGACCGAAATGATGGGCAGTGCCAATCAGCAGTTAGAGATGACAGGCAAGCCGCCCGTTGTCTATTTACTAGCAGGTTTGCAAGGTGCAGGTAAAACGACCACAGCTGGTAAATTGGCCAAATATCTACAAGAACGCCAAAAGAAAAAAGTCATGCTGGTATCGGCCGACGTCTACCGTCCAGCGGCGATCAAACAGCTTGAGCAAGTCGCAGGTCAGGTGAATGCCAAATTTGTGAACTCAAGCACGGATGAAAATCCAATCGATATCGCAAAACGTGCGATTGAAGAAGCCAAAATCCAATATCAAGATATCCTTATCATTGATACCGCGGGTCGTCTACATATCGACGACACCATGATGGATGAGATTAAGGCGCTAACGGCGGCGGTCAATCCCTCTGAGACGCTATTCGTCGTCGATGCAATGACAGGTCAAGATGCAGCCAATACCGCAAAAGCCTTTAATGATGCGTTGCCGTTGACGGGTGTTATCTTAACCAAGACTGACGGTGACGCTCGCGGCGGTGCGGCGCTTTCTGTACGCGCTATCACAGGTAAGCCTATTAAGTTTTTGGGTCGCGGTGAAAAACTTGACGAGTTAGAGCTGTTCCACCCTGAGCGTATTGCACAGCGCATCCTTGGTATGGGTGACGTACTGAGTCTAGTGGAAGAAGTTGAGCAAAAAATCGACCGTGACAAAGCCGAAAAAATGGCAAAAAAGATGCAAAAGGGCGGTGATTTCGACCTTGAGGATCTATTGACTCAGTTCCAGCAGATGAAAAGTATGGGCGGCATGGCAGGCTTCTTAGATAAGATGCCAGGTATGGGCGGCTCAGACATGCAAAAAGCCGTTGAAGATGCCAAACCAGAAGAAAAAGTGCGCGAGATGGAAGCATTGATTAATTCAATGACACCGTTTGAGCGTAAAAACCCTGACAAGATTAATCCAAGCCGTAAGCGCCGCATCGCTGCAGGTTCAGGTCGTGAGATTCAAGACGTCAACCGTTTGCTCAAGCAGCATAAGCAAATGGCAAAAATGATGAAAATGATCTCTAAACCTGAAGGGATTAGTAAAATGATGAAGTCCATGCAAGGGCTGATGGGTGGTGGCGGCGCAGGTGGTGGTGGCGGCCCATTGTTTGGCGGCGGTCAGCAAGGCACTAAAGATGTGAATCCAGAACAAATGGCCAAGCAAATGGGACTGGATCCAAACAATATGCCAAGCACCGAAGAGATGCAAAAGCAGATGCAAGAAATGCAAAACCAAGCGCCCAAGAAGTTTAAAACACGCTTTTAGATAACAATTAGTTATTTTTAAGAAGTTTGAGCAAAGCTCCGAAGCCAATGAAGCTTCGGGGCTTTTTATCGTTATCAGTTGTAGATAAACACTGATGGATAAAGTGTGAAAAATATAGAAATTCATAAAATTCATTTAGCCTAAATGCTATGATAGGCGCTATTTCATTCTGTCTGAATTTTGATAGTGCACAAATGATAAATAGCTATTAAAAATTATTAAAATCTGACAAACCCATTTAGAATGCCAAAAGTAAAAGCCGAGGTTGTGATGTTTTTAGCAATGGATACCGTGTTCGATCAGTGTTCGATCGCGATTTTAGATTCGAACGGGCAGGTATTGTCGAGCCATACCGAAACAGGCAAGCGTCAGCAGACTCAGCAGATTTTACCGATGATTGATGCTGCGTTATCTGAGGCGCAGTTACGTCTTGCTGATATACAGGCTTTAATATTTAATCGCGGGCCGGGTGCGTTCAGTGGTATCCGCATTAATACGGCAGTGGTGCAAGCGTTGTCTGTCGCGCATGACTTGCCTTGTGTTGGTGTTTCTAGCCTACAAGCGATTGCACAATCTGCGTATCAGCAGTACGGTCTGACACACCTATATAGCGCCCTTGATGCTCGTATGCAGCAAGTCTATTTCGGACAGTATGAGTTGGTAACTGATAACAAATTAGGTCATGGCATTATGCAGCCAGTATTGGCTGATGGTGGCGATAGTACAGAGCAGCTATTAGATTATGATCGCCAAACAGCACTGAATCTCCCTATCGCGGGGAATGGATCGGTACTACTAGCATTGCATGAACAACAAGCCTTTCATGAAGATGTCTGGCCAGATGCTGTTGTGATTGGGCAGCTTGGTATTGCTCAGTTTGCAAACGATGGTGGTACGGAGGCAGCGCAAGCACTACCAAAATATCTACGTAACCAAGCTTGGAAAACACTCAAAGAGCAAGGTAAAGCATAGCTTTTGAGTATTTTTTAAGCATTAATCAATATAAAATCAACGTCAACATAGGACAGCCAATCGGCCTGTTTTTAGGAAAGTCATTGTGGATATACTGTTATTAATTCAAGCTGTCATCATGGGTATCGTGGAAGGTATCACTGAGTTTTTACCCATCTCTAGCACGGGATATTTGATCTTATCAGCCGATGTGATGGGATTTTGGACCAAAGAAAAAGTCGATTTGTTTGTAGTAGTAGTACAGCTTGGCGCTATTTTGGCAGTGATATATGACTATTGGGGCAGACTGTGGCAAGCATTGATGGGCCTCATAACAGGCAAAGCAGAGGGTATGGCCAATCCTAGGCAGCTGGGACTCAGTCTCATTGTCGCGACCATTCCTGTGATGATCGTCGGTTTTACCTTTGCCGATGAAATCAAAGCTTATTTGTTTAATCCTATCGTCGTTGCCATTATGCTCATCATCGGCGGTTTGCTCATATTCTATGTAGAAAAGCGCCCTAAAACAATCATTGCAAAAGAAGCAGAAGATGTCACTATGAAAACGGCCCTAATGATTGGTTTGTTTCAATGTTTGGCTCTGATACCAGGGACGTCGCGTTCGGGAGCCACTATTATTGGGGCGCTATGGCTTGGGGTCTCACGTAAGGCATCTGCTGAGTTCTCATTCTTTTTGGGTATTCCTGTCATTGTAGGCGCGGCATTATTAGATCTGCTCAAGCATGGTGATGTGCTAACTAACAGTGAAGACTGGTTGGTGCTAGGAGTCGGCACCATCGTATCGTTTGTCGTGGCGCTGCTCTGTATTCGCTTGCTTGTAGCATGGGTGAGTCGCCGTGACTTTACCATTTTTGCTTGGTTGCGCATTATTACGGGTGTTATCGTGTTGGTTGCGGCTTGGGGCTTTGGTTACCAAATGGCAGGCTAGCTTTGTATGATAGCTTGTGATGCTATAGTTGAAAAGTAAGTAGTAAAAAGGATGATGGTTATGACAGCGCTGCATCACACAGATAATAAGTCAGGTGACCTTGTACAGTGCCAGTTGTTCTATGTGAATGACAATCAGAAAGCACAGATTGAGCGCTTACAGTCATTAATAGCTGAGCATACATTACCAATTATCTTGGATATCGAAGTCGCTACAGAGAAATTAACACAAAAACGTCGCCAGCAACTGAGCCAAACATCCTCTCAACCTATTTTTCTGCTTGATGAAAAAGATAAGCTATCATGGCTTAGTGATGGACTGAGCGTGTCACCAGAGTGGGATAAGCTGCAACGCCGCGTGGTGAGTGCTGGTCGTAAGTCGGAGCTATTACTGCAAGCAGCAAAGATTACCGCAGATGGCCATGTTATCGATGCCACTGCCGGCTTTGGACATGATAGTTTAATATTGGGCAGTACGGGGGCACAAGTCATCATGCTTGAGCAGCAGCCTTTGATGGCGCTGTTATTACTTGCAGAGCAAGAGCGTATGAGTAAGCTGCCTAATTGGCAAAAGCTGATGAGCCGACTACAGATTATCAATACTGATGCGCTGAGTTATTTTGCGAGCCTAAAAGCTGACGACATAGTGAATGATGCTACTGCAGTCGATGTAGTGTATTTGGACCCCATGTTTCCAGAGGATAGCTACCAAGACAGTAAGACAGGCAAAGGCGCAAAAGTCGGTAAGCACATGCAAGCACTGCACCAATTGGCTCGCCCACCAACGTTAGATGAAGAGCGACAATTGCTCAATAGCGCCAAGGCAGTTGTGAGTCGAAGCGCGCAAGGGCAAGGTCGGGTGGTCGTGAAACGTCCGCAATTTGCGCCATTACTTGCCGATGAGCCTGCTAGCGAAAGCTGGCATAATGAAGCGGTGCGTTTTGATGGGTATTTTGTCTGATCGCAGTTGTTTGATGATTATGTCATAGCCACTGTTTGTGATAAATGAGTGGATAAGTATCAATGTACCTAATCCATAGGCTTGAGTATTTAGAATACATGTATTCAGGAGCAGGAAATGTCAACGCTAATCATTTGGGTCATGGGTGCAGGCTTATTGTTGGTTAATATCATGCTGCGTGCTCGGATTCTTCGGCTTGAAGCACGTCTAAAGGAGTTGAGCAGTCCACAAGAGCAATTGGCATTTTTGCGTCAACAAGCAGCACACAAAGATAAAATCCCTGCGATTAAAGCGTTACGTAAACAGTATCCTGAGTTATCTTTGGTCGAAGCTAATAATTTATGGCAACAAATATAACGGTTGGCAAGCATATAAAATCCTCTATTGATGATAATAAAAAGCTATGACATTTAAAGACAAACTACAAGCCTACATCCAGCTCACGCGTTTTGATAAACCCGTGGGTATTGAGCTCCTACTATGGCCGACATTATGGGGCGTACTGTTAGCTGCCATGGGTCAAGCACAGCAGCAAGGAATGACAGCAGGCCTTCCAACGCTAAAGATATTTGTGATATTTGCTCTCGGTGCGATATTTATGCGCGCCGCTGGTTGTGCGATTAATGACTTTGCGGATCGTAAAGTAGATGGTCATGTGACGCGCACTAAAGGTCGACCACTCGCGGATGGGCGCTTATCTGGTAAAGAGGCCGTTGCCGCATTTCTGGTGCTGGTATTGCTGAGCGCCAGTTTATTATTTTTCTTACCCATTGCTGTATTTTATTGGTCGCTTGGTGCTGTCATATTGGCGTTTATTTATCCCTTTATGAAACGCTACACGCATCTGCCGCAAGTATTTTTGGCAGCAGCGTTTGGCTGGGCCATACCGATGTCTTATGTGGCGGTGCAGGGCGCTCCGGATATTTGGTGCTGGCTATTATTCTTTGCTTACATGTGCTGGACGGTGGCCTATGACACGCAGTACGCAATGGCTGACCGCGAGGATGATCTCAAGATTGGTGTCAAATCAACGGCGATATTATTTGGGCGCTATGATGTGATTATCATCTCAATCCTGCAAATGCTGTTTTTGCTGATGATGGGCGCGGTTATGTGGCATTACTTTGCACCGACGACGCTAGGCGTGACACCCGTATTCGGATTAGCATTGGT
This sequence comes from Psychrobacter sp. Arc29, assembly GCF_041431175.1. Classification (NCBI taxonomy): domain Bacteria; kingdom Pseudomonadati; phylum Pseudomonadota; class Gammaproteobacteria; order Moraxellales; family Moraxellaceae; genus Psychrobacter; species Psychrobacter sp. Arc29. Next base: position 98,370 of record NZ_JASMRR010000003.1, read on the forward strand.
AGCGATGATGTTTGCCAAACAAAACAGCGCGTGTGCCAGTCGCCATGCACAGGCTTGCTTTCAGGCATTTTTGGCCAATATTTGGGTAGGCCGCTATGTCTTTGCGCTCATTGCAATTGCTTGTATATGGACAACCATCAATGGATAAATTTAAGAAGTTACCGAGATTCAAAGCAAAGCGACCATCAAACGCTAGTGAGTCAGGCATCGACTATCAGGCAAAACTTGCTGAGCATGGACTGACACGCGCGCAAGTTATCGCCACTGAGCGTAAGCTGGCAAAGTTTGCTAATACGATGGACTCACTCGTGCGTGTGCCTTTTACCAAGCAAGGCATGGGTGCCGATGCGGCGCTCTCCACCATTCCTCTCGCAGGGGATGTCGCAGGACTAATATTGACCAGCTATGCTTTTATACTGGGTCGTCAGCTGGGTGTTCCTGCCGATAAAATGACACCCGCTGTTAGACTGGCGCTGATTGATATGGTGGTCGGTATTGTACCGGGTATTGGAACATTGCTAGATATTTTTATTCGCCCTAGCTGCAAGACATTGGGCATCGTACACGAGCATTTACAAGTTGAGTATGGCATCACTGAAACCATGCATATGGATCGACCCTTTTTGCATCAGTCACTAGAAGACAAGCAGCAGCAAAGCCGCTTTGGCACTTTTTGGCGCAATCCTATAGTGGCTTGGCTGTATTTGCATATCCCTGACATGTTGGGACTTATCGTGATTTTATTTGTCGGTTGGGGGATATGGACGGCCATAAGTTGGTTGGTTGGACTTTTTGGTCAATCAACTGGGTTTGGTTAAATAAAATCATCTACCAGAAAGGTAAGTAAATAAGAGTGAGTAGAGACCAGTAAATAGAGATAAAAAAAGCGGCAACGATAGTAGCGTTTGCCGCTTTTTTTGGTTTTAAATACCACGTTAGATACAGTAGGTTTTCAGGTTTTCAGGTTTTCAGGTTTTCAGGTTTTATTCAGTGATGACTTCTGCTTCAGCACTGATAGCATCAAAGCTAGTGACAGTACCATTTTGGATAAGATCAATCGTACTGCCACCCGCATGACTCACAAGTTGGATGTTGCCATCGGCTGAGCGATAAGTGGGATTGTTACCTTGACCTTCTGGTGCGCTGAGTGTCATTTTTGGCTGGTTAGGACGAGTGACGATAGCATTGAGCAACCCTGCTGCTGACGTTTCAAAAACGACCGATAAGGTGTCGCCTCCTTCACTTTTGTAACGGACATCAGTGATTTGTGCGCCTTTGATCGCTTGTTCTGGATTGGGCGCTTTACCAGTATTATTTAGTGCAGTGACAGTGCCTCCAAGATTTTGCTCTAATTCAGTCAAGCTCACATCACGCTCTGAATTAGCGTCAGTCTGTGATGGGTTCTGAGCATTCTCTATACTGTCATCCACCGCTTCATTGACATTGATATTTGTGGTGACTGGCGTGGTCTGTGTTGACGTTTCAGATGGTGTTTCGGTAGGTGCTTCAGGTTCTGGCGTTTCTTGACAGGCAGTTAGCAAAAATAAACTCAAAAAAAGAGCAGAAGCCTTGAGATCGTGAGACTTAGCGTTTGTTGAGCTTGGTAATTTTGAGACAAAAGTGGTCATAATCAGGTTTATCCGTTAATAGCGCGCTATATAAATGTGGTAATTTGCGAGGGTCAACCTGCCAGTGAATAACTCTATATTATTACGTATTGACCGTAATAACCAGCTTGCGCTGTCCGCCATATCCAGTCACGTCTCTATGCTCGCACAAGTAAACCCCTTGCCACATGCCCAAACCCAATGCACCGTCGACTAGTGGAATAGTTAAACTGACGCCCAGCATCATGCTTTTAAAATGAGCGGGCAAGTCATCTGACCCTTCTATTGTATGGCGATACTCTGGTTGATCGGCGGGGGCGATTTTATTGAGCCAGTCTTCAGTATCTAGTCTGACATCTGGGTCAGCATTCTCATTAATCGTGAGACTGGCTGAGGTGTGCAGCAAGAACAAATGAACCAACCCTGCTTTGTTAGAGTGAGGTATTAGCTGAGCAATGGCTGCCTCGATAATTGGGGTAATGATATGAATACCACGGGCATAAGTAGGTAGGGTAATGGTGGTTTGATGATAGCTCATGATGCTTATCTCATTGTCGGAATGAACATTAAATAAAGATATCACAAGATAATATGAATCGTCGAAAGCGTTGTTTTGATTTACATAAATATCATTCTAAATGATATTAAGTCAGCGGCGTCTGTAGACGTGTACGATTGGGTGATAGACGTGCGAGCATTGCGTCAGATAGCGGCGCAAACGAGCCTAGCATCATACCTGCTAATGCTTCAGCACAAATAGGTGCCAACGCATAGCCTTTTGCACCCATTGCACTCATCGTCCAAATTCGCTGACTGTTGGTTAGTTGCCCAACGATTGGATGATAATCAGGTGTCTGAGTGCGAATGCCAGCGCGCCCTTGCCATAAGCTCGTATCGGCTGGCACGATAGATTCCATCTCAGGAATGGCAGCAACGAGCTTGTCCCGGCTAATTTGGTGTTCTTCAGGGCGTATGTCAGTACCCGTATCATTGCGGATAAAACTTGCCCCTAGTAATAGATAAGGCTCGCCAGCGGTGACAGTGTTTAGCTCATCATCGCCAGCCTGTGCGTTGAACAGCGCACAGTAACCACTATATTTAAGCGGTATTTTAGGCAAATTTGTCAGTTGCTCTAGGCTAGGACGAAACCAAGACAGCTGACCACGAATTTTACGGCAATCAAAAATACGCTTATCTAATTGATGACTCTCGAAGGCGGCGCAAATGACGACGTTATCAGCAAAAATAGAGACAGTCTCCTGATTTTGATTGCTGCCTTCAATACACACTTGCTGTTCAGTTTCGTCAATTTTACTCACGTTTAATTGCTGAAAACAAATGAGTGGATGTGTCAATATAATAGTTTTCAATGCTTGCGGGTTGACCAAACCAGACTGGGGTAGGTACAGGTTCTCTGATAAGTATTGTTCTTTTAGTCCACTAATAGTCTGTGCTTGCTCATAGGATAGGTTGGTTGCCATCTCATCAGGATAATCTGCGATTTGCTCTGTACCGATATTGGCTTTTATCAGCAAATCAAGCGCGCCAGTCAGTTCAAGTACTGGCGCTGTATTGAGCTTTATGGTTTTTTGATTGAGGTCTCGGTACAGTCTGCTGCTATAGAGATAGCCTATGGTATGCAAGTGCTCGTCAACGTGGTGAACAGGCGTCATTTTGGGCGCAAGCAGCGCGCGAGGATTACCCGAAGCCCCTGCCAAAGGCGCTGATTTATCCAATAAGGTCACGGTAATACCACGATTGGCAAGCGACCAAGCCGTTAGCAACCCTGAAACGCCTGCACCAATGATGACAATGTGATTAAAGGTGCTATCTATTGTTATATGCTTCGCATTGTGGCTTTTGTTATCACAATTTTTATTATCATTAGTAACATCAATATGGTCTGTATCGGTCATGATGGCAGTGAGCATTTCGCGCTTTCGACCAAAACCTTTTACCTTTTTGATGTCAAAGCCATGTTCCTTGAGTCCGCGCTTGACGATGCCTGCACAGCTATAAGTAGCGGCCGTGGTATACGTACGCGATAGGCGCTGCATCTGTGCAAAGATACTGTCAGCCCACAATGTACTGTTGCAAGAAGGCGCAAAGCCATCCAAAAACCACGCATCGATATGAGGCTGAGGCGTAGACTGCTGAGAGTGATCTATTGCCAGTTTGCTAAGACTCTGGGCTGCATCACCAAGCCATATATCGACCGTCAGATTATCATAAGAGAAATCCAAACGATGACAGCCTGCGATTAGAGGCGGATACGCTGCCAAAAGTAGCTCAATCAACGTTACAAGCTCAGGCGCACGTTGACCCCATAGGGCAAGTATGTGCGTCAAATCTGCAAGCGGTATCGGGAATTTTTCAGTGGTAATGAAATGTAGGCGAGCATCTGCCAGTTGTGGATGGGTATCGCGCAGCTGTCGCCATAACTGCCACGTCGCTAAAAGGTTAAGCCCAGTACCAAAACCCAATTCCGCAATCGTAAAACATTGCTTTGGTGCAAGGCGCGCTAAGCGATCAGGCAGCTGATTGTGCTCTAAAAACACATGACGTGTCTCTGCCAGACCGTCCGCATGCGAGAAGTACACATCCCCAAACTCACCAGACACTGGCACCATATTGCCAGTATCATCCATTTGCCACTCAACCTTAGCAGGTGTGATAATGTTCAATGGTTCAGCGTTTGTGTGATGAGCGATAGACATGGGAACTTCTTAGCAGGATGATTTACTATAATAAAAATTTTATTGATGACAGAATCAAGTTCATAAAAATACAATGAGACGTCGCAGAATAGAGCCGGTCAAAAGCTAAATTTATAAAGAGCGTATCGCTTACCAACGATCACGGCGGACAAAAACCAGCCATGAGATAAAAATACCCACCAACAAACTGATCAAAACGGTAAATGCACCATACAAAAACAACTGACCTTTGCTCTCATAGACTAAAACGTTTGCTTGGGTCTGCAAGTCGTTCACTTGACGTTGCAATTGTGCATTACGACTGAGTAATTCTTGATTGGCCGCTGACAGCGCTTTAGTAGACGGTTGCAACTGTGCTGCCAGAGTGTCATTGATATCTAGTGCTGAACTTGTTGACGCATCGCCTACAGCAGGTTGACTTATAGGGGCTACTGTAGGATTCGCTGCATCTGCGTTAGATGCCGTTGGCGCAGCATACACTGACATCGCTGCCATCAGTAGCAGGCTAGCCAAGCTACTTTTATAGAATCGAGTATTCAAATAAAGGACTTTCTGACTCACGATGCAGCTACTGTATCAGTTGGTGCTGGTAATGCTTGAATAAATGGCTTGATATCCACGTGACTATAGACACCATCACGTAAATAAGGCTCATCGTTTGCCCACGCTTGTGCCGCCTCAATAGAGTCAAACTTAGCAATAATTAAGCTGCCTGACATATCGCTCTTGCCATGTTCGATAGGCGTTGGGCCTGCAATCACCAGACGATCTTCACGACTTAGCGCCTGTAATCGCTCAATATGTTCAGCGCGAGTAATCAGACGCTGTGCGCTGCTATTAGCCACATCATGACCAATAATGACAAATAAAGACATGGAACTTCCTTAGTTGATAATAAAACGTGATGATTGATTTGAAATACATCGTATAACGCTAACGGGTGATTACTTTGAGCTCTAAAAGCAGTTTTATCAATTATAAGATAGTAGCTGCAATCAGCGCATAACTGTTATTTGGTGGTTTTGTCCGTCAGTGCAGGGTTGAGATGCTTTTTGAGTACAGCAAACTGAGCCACGACAAATACCAACATAATCGGAATCCAGCCATAAGTCTTGAAGTTAATCCACGCTTCATCTGACATGGTGAATGCTGTGATATAATGAAGTACAGCCATGAGGGCGAAGAAAAGTGCCCAAGCAACGGTCAGTTTTTTCCAACCACTAAGTGTCAAAGTAAATACTTCTTTCATTGCTAGCTGCATTAATGGCTTATTGATAGCGGCACTGACAAACAAGGTCAACGCAAAAATACCATTGATAATGGGCGATTTCCAACGCAGATAGATGTCATCGCGCAACAGCAATGTGCCACCGCAAAATAAAATGGTTAATAGTAAGACGACCCATTGTTGCTTATCAAACTTGCCTTTTTGGCGAATAAAGTGAATGGCATAAACAATGATAGTAGCGACGAGCAAAGCCCCTGCCGCTGCCAAAATACCGTTATAACGCGCCGCGATAAAAAAGGCAATCAAAGGGATAAAGTCTAATAATGCTTTCATAGCAAAGGTTGTGTCCAACAAAAACGTATGGGGTAGTTTACACGTCTACTGCCCCAAAAAAAAGCAATCAACACGATAATCCTGCGATATACGTCACCTACAGAGTAATACTTTCTTATTGTGGCTAGTGACCATAGCGCTGACCAAATATAACCATCAAATACAGCAGCAATAGTTGCTAAATCCAGAGAATTGGCTCAGACATTATCATTAGTAATAGCAACCAATATGAATAGTGACTATCTACTACTAAATTCTACTACTAAATTGTTTATACGCTTATTTTTTAAAACATTAAGGTTTATCTTATGAAATACGACTTACATTGCCACAGTACCTGTTCGGATGGTACTTATGCACCAACTGAAGTAGTAAAGCGCGCTCACGCAGCGGGCATCAATGTACTGGCACTGACTGACCACGACACGCTGGCGGGCATTGATGAAGCAAGAGCAGTTGCCAATGCTCATGATATACAGCTGATCAATGGAGTGGAAATCAGCTGTGAGCATACGTTGAGCGGTGGCTATGGTAAAAACAAATCTACCAATAAAATCATCCATGTGCTTGGGCTAGATTTTGCTGATCGCGAAAAGATGCATGCCACTCTGCAGCAACTACAAGACAGTCGGGCCACACGTGGTCAGCGCATCACCGAAAAGCTCAGTGAGCTGCTGGATATAGATTTTGATGAGTTGTGGCAAGCTATTCTCGACAAGGCAGGTGGCAACCCACAAGCAGTCGGACGCGCACATATTGGGCAAGTGTTATTTGAGCGGGGCGAGGTCAAAACCGTTCAGAAAGCCTTTGATAAATATTTGGCAGACAATAAGCCTGCTTATGTGGCGATCGAGGCGCTGACAATGCAGCATGGTATCGAGTTGATTCATGCTTGTGGTGGCAAGGCGGTGCTGGCGCATCCGACACGTTATCAGCTATCAGCCACGCGAGTGCGTAAGCTGATTGAAGAGTTTGCTCAGCTTGGCGGCGATGCTTGTGAGCTACCAGCCACTAGTGAGCCGATTAGTACGCGTAGAATGGTTGATCGTAGTATTGCTGAGCACAATCTCGTCACCTCGATTGGCAGTGACTTTCATGGTAGCAATATGCCGTGGCGTCGCTTGGGTGATGTGCCTGTCTTGAACGCTGACCAACAAGGGGTTTGGGAGTCTTTTACAACTCTTGCTTAGTGAGTAGGATTTAAATTTTTATAGTTACTTCTAGTAAGGTTACTTCCGATAGTGATAGGGCCTTATTGATTATGATGAGTAAGGCTAGGAATGGATATGTAAACGTAATTACATTTATAGAGAAATTATCGGGAAATAAATGCGTAAAACTGATTGATAATTAAGGTATAAATTGCCACACTGAATAGACCTTAGTCGTGGCTCACGGCTCACTATTCTTAACTCTATAAATTTGACTATCCGCGGTAGTGCATTATGGCTGTATATAAGTTCTATCTAGGCCACAGAGAGCTTTCTAAGGCGGTTTTTGAGTGGGAGGCTGCTGATAGGACGGCCCTACTAGCAGCATTTATGTTAATGGAGGTTTTTTCACATTGGCTATGGTGCTTATTTGTATGGTATCGCCGCGATACTTATGGTGCTTACGTTGATATCAACCTGCTCTATCTAGTATGGATTAGCGTGTCTATAGTTGGTGTTTTCTTACTATGTATGTCCAGTCGTTTTTCACCAGTTAGAAGTGCTAATAGCAATCTGCACATATGGCAAGCTTTGCTTATCACTATTTATAGTGTCTACATTACTTTTATTGTCGCCATACTAGGGCATAGTAGTCTAGTAACGGGTGTGTCATTAGTAGGTGGTGCTATGCTAGGAATGATGCTCATTAACCGGAACTATGTTTGGCGAGCATTTATAGGGCAAATTATTGTGACCTTAGCAGTATCGCTACTTCCTTATTTTGGTATTACGATACCCAATCTACGCCAACTTACGGCCACCACGCTTCCTTCTAATATTCATAGTTATATGACTTATAGTGATATGACTATCGTTAAAAATGAGGCGTTGACTTGGGAAGGGCTTAATCACCTTCGTCAATCTTCCAACCTTTTATGGCGATCTACCCATATTTATATGTCACTACCAAAAGCGATTTTTATCATTTATATGTTTCGTATTTTGTTAGTGTCATTAGACGATAGTAGGCAAGAAACCTTGCAGTATGCCAATCAAGATGAGCTTACTCAGCTAAAGAACCGTCGCTACGGTCTGAAGAAAATGAAGTATGCGTTGTCAACGGTACAAGACGATCAAGATTTTAGCGTGATGCTCTTTGATTTGGATTGGTTTAAACGCATCAATGATAACTATGGTCACGATGTGGGGGATCAAGTGTTGATCGAAATATCGCAGACGCTATTGCAGTCGTTATCAGATGAAACCATCATTAGCCGTTACGGTGGTGAGGAGTTTTTGGTTGTGCTACCAAATACGTCGCACGATAGTGCAATGGTGATTGCTGAGCAATTACGGCTTAGTATTGCTAAGCATGTCATCAATGTCGGTGATGTGTTTGATTTTAGCGTGACAGCAAGTTTTGGGCTGTATACCTTGACCCATCAAGAAAGGGCTCGCATTGTCAAAAATTATAAATCTATTTTGGCAAAAAAAGCCCAGTCTCAATCAAGTGCCTCACCTCTTATCAAGCCGATTGCCACGCAGAGAGCTGAGAGCCAAATGGCCTTTATGCAAAAACTGCCTAGCGATATCTGTCAACGTTTGATTAGCACAGCAGATAAGGCTCTTTATGAAGCCAAGCACCGTGGGCGCAATCAAGTCGTGAGTGCCAACCATATGTTTGCTGAAAAAAACGGTGGTATGCATTCACTCTACAAAAAACGCTAGCCGCTACGCTATCAATAAATCAATCATGAATCCATCTGCTGAACCAAACTTGCTAGCACACTGGTGGCAAAGCTACCCGTGGTTAATGTAAAGCTTAATACCAATGTCTGCTCATCCGACCACTCCCAGCTTAATTGCTCAATAGGCAGTCTTAATGGGCGTCTTTGTGCTTTGATATCACGCTGCTCCAATCCCGTTGCTAGCTGCATGAGTAAAGGGCTGTGTTGTACGATTTCGTTTTCTAAAGCTGCTGCACTGCCACTGACTTTATCATTACCTGTACCCCACAATACGGCAGTTGGATGAATATCGCCGCTACTCATACGAGCGCGTAACGTATCGTCTAGCACCTCACTGATAAATATCGACCCCGAACCATCTAGGTTAAATACTTCCCCTGCTAGGCCAGCGTCCCAGCTGCCATTCCGAACTCGCGCTGCCAATATCTCATTGAATATCAAGCTACGGGCTGCCGATAGCTCCATCGTATTTTGTTCGCGCGGCGCACGTTTGCGTTTGCTCTTTTTGGGCTGCGGCTTTGGCTCGCGCAGTGGACGGGCAAACAGTGACAACGCTTCTCTAACATTATTACCCTGACGGCCAAAACGCTGTGGGCCAAAGTAATTGGGCACACCCGTTTTATCAATGCGTGCTAAATGCTGCTCGACGCGTTGCTTAGCCGTCTGCTCAGTAGATAACGATTGCTCAGTTGACTCAGTATTTTCATCATCATTCGCAAACTCAATATCATGCAAGGTAATGATAAATTGATTGGCGCGGTGGGTACCGCGATTGAGCTTTTTATTATGCCAGTGCTGCGCCAGAATAACGACGGCCTCATTTTCGCCAATATCTATCGGTGCAAACTCCGTAGGCGGCAACTGTTTTTTGGGTATGCGTAAACTAAACCACTGGGTTGTCACCGCATGACGATCCTTCAACCCTGAGTAGCCGACATCACGCAGTGGTATGTCTGCCCACTCTGACAAGAGTTTTGCCAGATACGCGGTATTCATGCCTAATTTTTTAATATGCAGCCATAAATGCTCACCTTCATCAGTGAACTCTAGCGGTAATATTTCATTGACCACAAAATCGGTAGCATCTGCTTTATAAGTGGCTTGCTGTATCGGTGGACGGCTCGGCTGCGGCAAGTTTGCGGTGTCAGTGACAGCGGCAATATCAATATCACTGAGATCAAAACTATCGGTAGCATAATTATTTCTATCGCTATCTGAGTCGCTATCTAAGACGGGCTGAATAGCAGAGGTGTTTTCAATATCCATAGAGGTGTCTTGAGGAGTCATAAAATAGTCTTTTATTGTGTTTATTAATGATAAATGGAGACAGCAAATGCACTGATAAAAAGTCGCGCAATTACGTTTTGCAACGCAGCAAGCATACAAAAAAACATCGTGTGCCAAGTGGTCTTGCTACTATCAATCTATAGAACGCTAAAAATAATAAGGTAAGTTGAATTTGTCTGGTTTGTTGTGGTCATTTTCAACTCGCTGTCATCAGGAAATCATTATAACTGTTAAGGAAGCATTATGACCAAGGCGATGATCAACACAGTCACTATAAGCAAAGCCGACATTCCAAGCGGCGGCATGAAATCGTATAAGCAAGAAGACGATAGTATCATTTTAATCACTCGTGATGACGATGAGTTCCGTGCATTTGATGGCAAATGCCCACATGCTGGTGCAGATTTGGGCGATGGATTGCGCTGCGGCAATCGAGTGGTCTGCCCTTGGCATCACGCGAGTTTTGATAGCCGCGATGGGTCGCTACTAGAGCCGATAGCGACAGAAGGTTTGACTCAGTATGAGCTTACCAATGATGGTGACAATGTGACGGTCAACATCTCAGCCAAGCTAAACAAGCCGATAGAAAACGACAAACTGACTGATACGCATACCATTATCGTGGGCGGCGGCGGTGCAGGGTTTATGACCGCCAACCAACTACGTCATGGTGGTTATGGCGGCAAAATCACGATGATTAGTAAAGATGACAAAGCCCCTTATAACCGTCCACTATTATCCAAAGCATTTTTGGCAGGAAAGATGGATGAAGACAAGCTGCTACTAGGCGGCGCAGATTGGGCGAGTAGCAACGATATTGATCTACGTCTTAATCAAACGGTCAGCGAAGTGTTACCCAGTGAGGCGACCATTGTCATAGAAAATGAAAACGGTACTAGCGAGCGAGAGACTGCGGATTTCTTAGTCGTGGCTACTGGTGCGTCGCCGACCACTCCGCCCATCAAAGGAGCAGATATAGACGGCGTCTACACCCTGCGCAGTATGGCAGATGCCAAATTGATCAAAGCGGCCAGTCATGACCAGCGCGTGGTGATTATTGGTACAGGTTTTATCGGTATGGAGACCGCTTCGGCATTGGCGCAGGCAGGTACGACCGCTTCTATTACCGTGATTGGGCAAGGTAGCCGTGTGATGAGCAATATTGTATCGGAAACGGTGAGTAATGCCTTAATTAAGTTGCATGAAGAGAAGGGCATCGACTTTGTGTTTGACGCAACTGTCAATGAAATTACTAAGATTGACCGTCAAGCGGATAAGGATGGGGATAGCCAAGCTTTTTCACACGTAGGCGGTGTGACGTTGGCGAATGGCGAGCATATTGATGCTGATATCGTGATACTGGGTACAGGTGTGTCGCCTCGTACAGAAATATTGAATGAAGTTAACGACCCAGACGGTGTACAAGTGGATGCTCATCTACAGCTGCGAGATGGGGTCTATGCACTCGGTGATATCGCCAAAGCCAGCAATCAAATGGGTCGTATGCGTATTGAGCATTGGCGCGTAGCATTGCAGCACGGCATGGTCACAGCTGCTGCCATATTAAACGATGACAATGTTGACTCGCTAGAGGCGCGTATTCCATTCTTTTGGACCATGCAATATGGCAAAAGCCTACGCTATAGCGGTCATGCGGCAACGCCCGATCACAATATCCTATTTGGTACGCCAGATACGCTCGACTATATCGAATATTATTTTGATGACGAAGGCGAGGACACGCGTGCGAGTGCGGCAAGTACGCTCGGACGCGACAAGGAATTGGTTGCCTTTTCTGAGCTACTCCGCCGTGGTCATGCACCGACGCGCGCACAGCTCAATGCAGGGTTTGATATGATTGACCAAGCGCACGCATTATCGCGCTAGTACTATAGACGGATAAGTATTAGTATTTAAGCTGGCTTAGTGATCTAAGCCAGTTTTTTTATAAAAAAAAAGGGAGACTATAATATGAATCAAAGTAATTTGAGTAAAGATTCCGTATTTCTACGTCAAGCTAAAGCGGATGATATCGGCGCACTTGAGCAGTTACTAAACTGCTGCTACCGAGAGACGGCAGGCTGGACCAATGAAGCAGATTTGGTCGGCGGTATTCGTATCACGCCAGATGAGCTGGCAAGTACGATTGCCAATCCCACACACTATCTGTTTGTCTATCCAAAGAACACGACAGGTGAGCGTGAGGCAGAGGAAACAGGTGAGATACTCGGCTGTATCGCTGTCGATATTAAAACCGATGCCGACTCGAATAAAAAAGCCTATATCGGTATGTTTGCGGTGCATCCTACGCTGCAAGGGCAGGGCGTTGGCAATGTCATACTACAAGCAGCTGAGACCTTTGCGGATCGCCACTTACAGTCACAAAATCAGCCGAGCCGCCTGACCATGTCTATCTTGAGTCATCGGCCTGAGCTTTTGGCTTATTATCAGCGCCGTGGCTATCAGTTGAATGGTAACAAAATACCGTTTCCCAACGATGGTAATAATGGCGAGCCAAAACGTGAAGATTTAGAGTTATTAGAACTAGAGAAGAGGGTTAGCGAGTAAAGCCTATCTCGATTGACCCCAAAAATGTCCAAAGGTCATAAATAGCCCGATACTGAGTAAGATAAATGCCACAATGATCAAGCGCTTAAACCAATTAAAGGCGGGCAAGCGCGTGGCATTGTCGTCGGACATCAGATAAGCAAATAAAAACAACAAGCTTGCTGCCAATGTCATGATCCCAAGACCAATCGGTAATATAAACAAATACACCTGCCACACAGTCATCTCTCAACAGTCGTTATTACCTGCATCATAGCAGCAAGGGGATTGTGCTGTCAGTATGAACCAATCAAAATAACTTGCAGAACAACAGCCTATGATCTAAACAATAGCGCGGCGACGATAAAACAATAGCCCCGGAATGGACAAACCTAGCACCAAAGCGGAGGTCACAAAAAGCGCTTCAAACAAATACACCATCATTTGGCTAAACAGCTCATCTGAGTAGCCAAAATAGCCAATCTGAACCATGCTCACCATCGCTTTATAAGCGGCGATACCCGGCATCATACAGATGACGCTGGGTGAGATTAAGGCTTTGGGCGGTAGGGTATATTTCTTAGAAAAATACACGCCCAAAAAGCTGGCGAGCATTGCCCCAAAAAAGCTCGCGATCACCAGATGAACATGCTGATAAACAAGCGCCGTCTTTAACCCAAATCCCCAAGCCGTCATCAGCAGACACGGCAAGATATAGCGTTTGGGTACGCTAAACATTAACGTCCAGCCAAGGGTAATGATACAAGACAGTACGACGGTCTCAATAAACCACATCTAAAACCCCCAGTGCTGTATGCGCAGTAGCACCAGCGCCATCACGATGCCCACACAGGCGGACAGAGTGAGCATATAGGTAAAAACAGCACGCCCAACGCCAATATTGACATAGCCTTTTAAGATATCTGACAAAGAATTAATCAAAGGAAAGCTTGGAATCAGTAGCAACACGCTAGAGGCCACGGCAATATCGGCATTATTGCCAATATCAAAATAATAGGTCGTCGCGCCAATCAGAGAAGCGATAAAAGCCGTCACAATGACGGTGATAAAAGGGTTAAAGTGGTGCTTGGACAAATAGATACGAGTAAACATCGCTACCATACCCGCGATGAAAGTCACCGCCGTAATCGACCAGCTGCCGCCATTCAAATAAGCAAACGCCGCACATGACGCACCGACAAAGATGCTCACTAGCCATGTTGGGTAAACGGTTTTATCCAACTCATCAAACGCAAGTGTTGTGCGGTCAATCAACTCATTGCGATCGACAGTTGCTTCGGTTTTATTGACGATTTGCTGGATTTGCACTAATAAATTGACATTAATACTCTGATTGATCGTATCTCGGGTGGTGGTGATACAGCGTTCATCACAGATGGTGGTTAGGGTAATGGCGTTAAAATTTAGCGAGCATTCAACGCTGTTCATTCCCAAGGCAAGCCCCAAGCGTTTGGATAAGTCCACCACCACGGCAGACTCAGCGCCATACTGCATAAGGAGTAAGCCGCAGCGTACGCATAGTCGAGTGATACGCTGCTGCTTGACGTAGCTGATAGAAGTCATGGGTGAGATACGCAAGTTGGTTGGCGGTTGATACGCTATTATAAAGGGTCTGCATGCTGACGCGCAGACAATATCAGCCATTATTGAATATTATATTGGCTGCTATTATAAGCTTTTTCGGCAAGGAGGATAAAATGCACATCGCTATTTTGACATTGACGTTTTCATTGCCCGGCTGCGGCTCGCTAAAAGAAAAGCGCCAACGAATGGGCGGCTTACATGCACGCTTTGGCAATACGCCAAGCGTCGCGGTCTGTGAAAGCGGCGGCCGCGCGCGCCATGATGCCAGCGAATGGACGTTTGTGATCGTCGGATTGTCCAAACGTGAGGTCGAGTCGCAGTGTAGTCAAATTGAAGAGAAGCTAGAACGTACAGTAGATGCACGGGTGATGAATGTTGAGAGGGAGTTTATTTAGTTAGAAGCTTTTATAAAAAACTCATCTCACAATCATAAGGGTCCTCAATAATCATCTCTATAACATTTGCTAAATCGCATCTTAAGGCAACCATTGTATGATAGTTAAAATTTCAAATTAGATGATAATTGCGATATTAACACTCTAAAACTAAGTCTCTTAGTGTTTCAGTAAAGTTAAGAGTGTTAAGCTCATCCAGCATACGACTATTTTTAACAATTTCTGGTTTTATTACGTCCCATGTCTTAATAATTGTTTGTAAGTACAGTTTCCCACCCGGTCTGTTAATAGTACCTACAAATATAAAATTCCTCATTTTTTCAGTAGTTATTTGTTTTTTTCTAAACCAAAAAAAACAAGCGGACGTGGCACTTCTATCACAAATGTGTACTAAATCCTTACGGTTGAGTTTAGTATCAATTATATTTGCTTTTTCATATAAGTCTAAAGACTCCCATATCTGAGGAAGTATTTGTTCCAATCTTACTATAGAAGGTGGATGAGAACCTTCTATATCGGAACTCAAGCTTAATTCAGTTGGATTATGAAGCTTGTATATCGCGCAAGATATAGAGCTGACAAATAACCCTATAGACTTAGTCAGTTCATCACCTTCAAAATGTCTAATAAGCTCTCTTAAACAACTTTGAATAGCTTCAAAATCTGCAGCAAGTTCGAGGACATGATGTATAGCTGCCTCTTTATCTTTTAAAGGTTCTGATTTATTGACATTAAATTCTTCATACATACTATGATGTTTCGTATCAATGAATTTATTGAGAATATACACATGTTCTTGGTTTAGATGAGCTAACTCATGAAAATATACCCAAGTTAAAGCTCCGATATACATATTTTTTCTGTAATCCTCAGGCTCTAAATGACAAGGTAGTATTGATGTGTCTCCTGAATGATCTTTGAAAAGAATGTCGAATGTTTTTTGGTCAGATTTATTTTCAATGTAACTGCAATACTCATCAATATCATTATACAACTGAATTACTAATCCATAAGTTAGTTCTATAATGTGTACTGGTGGTTCCGTAATTCTAGATTTTGGTATTGCTCGAGCATTAAAGCTATCATCCCTTTTCCATATTACATTTAAATTCGCAGTTGGTTGTGAATATAGGCTTTCGTTTAAGTCGTTCGTGATCGAACTTATAAAGCTTACTGCAAACTCAATTATTTCTGGATTATCCATATGAACCTTACCTAGTATTTGGTATATACATCATGATATCGTAAAAAAATAGTCGTAGTTTTTATTGATTATATATATTATGGGAATAATAAAGATCGTTATTGTAAAATTCACATAAAATACGATAAGTATCACCTAATTTTATCTCAAAGGGTCATTGGCTAGCTTAGAGTGATATACCGGAACATTGACATTATATTTTTCAACAATATTACTTACTATGTCAAAAAACCAACTCGGTGCTGATGGAGAAACGTAAATTTCATTTATTAGTTTATTTAGGTCACACTTTGCATTAAAGCTCACTTTTGGTTCGACATTTTTAATATCTTCCTCGGAACGCCCTATACTTGCTCGACCAAGAGAAATACTCCTCTCGCCATTAGAGTTAAATTCAATTATTTGTGTTGGTATGTATGTATGGGTTACTTCTGTGTCCCAAAAGACCAATCTGTATTCTCGTTCATATTCATAACTTGCTCGTTTATGCAGTATGGAATTAAAACCATTGTTAACATCGATGGTAAAAGAAGGGCAGTCATAATTGGCATACTTGACAATCCCACCGTAAATATCACTATTAATAGCTGAAAAAGCATTAATAAAATTAGATTCAGATGAAATAATAGCGATACCCTCATCTTTTCTAGAATATATATCCCACATTGCCAAAGACTCGTATTCATTTAAATGCCAGCAATTAATGAAATACGATTTTCTATGAGCATAAGCCTGTCTAATTCTTAACTCTTGAATTTCTTTGTGGTTTTCTAGACAAGCCTGTAAGTTGCCAGTTTCATGATAAATAACGTTCATTTTTAATTTATTAAGAATAGGTAATGGAACATCATCAACTGATTTCCATTTTCTATGCACAAAATTAGCAGATGGTAAAACTCCTTCAAATTTATCTTCTTGAGCCATTCGTTCTAGGTTGCCCATAAAGAGAGAGTTTTGTTGAATAAGCGAGAGAAACTTTGGCAAACTCATATATCGCCAAAGCTTTGATTCCTCACTAGGAGGAGGAGTAAAAGATGAGTGATGTTTAAAAGCCACTTTGAATCCTTGTAAATAAATACTATAAAGGAACGCAGACTATATCTAATGAACCATGCTAAATAGTCTAACTTTAATTGTTAATACTATAAGTATATTCATTATATTACTAATATTATGGCAAATTACATTGCATATAAATGAAATTTAAAACCTCATCCGATAAAAAAGGCCACTCCCAAAGAGTAGCCTTTTATCACTCGTTCAATAATTTCTATTAGCTTGTGTCTTTGAGCTTGAAAGTATTCTAAACCAATCATACTGACATAGATATTTGTTTATTAAATCAATTATACTTAAGGATTAATAGAGACATAAAGGACTGTCATGACCATCACTACCATCCAGCTATTTACTTTCATCATTGCTGTATTCATATTTATCATGACGCCGGGTCCTGGTGTGTTTGCTACGATTGCCAAAGCCATGACGCAAGGCTCTTGGGCGGCGCTGCCCTTAATCATTGGACTTGCCGCAGGCGACACTATTTATATGGTTTTCTCAGCTTATGGACTGAGCGCATTGGCAAGCAATTTTAATACCTTGTTTACTATAATTAAGTTTGTAGGTGCAGGTTATTTATTTTACTTGGCGTATAAGATGTGGACGACGGTGCCAAGTGAAATTATCACTGGAGATATAGCGTTAAAGAATAAGAATGAGGGATTAAAAAGTGTAACGTCAGGCTTTTTGGTATCTATTAGCAATCCAAAAGTTATTTTATTCTACATTAGCTTGTTACCCAGTTTTTTTCCAGTCACTAGCCTGACAGGGGCAGATATTACGATTCTATGTCTGGTGATTTTTAGCTGCGCCATTATTGCCATGATGATGTATGCCTTTATGGCGAGTTATGCGCAACAACGCCTAAAAAGTCCTAAAGCGCGTCAGAAATTTAACCGAGTAGGGTCTTCATTTATGGGATTGGCTGGCACATGGTTGATCGCGAAGGGTTAGATTTATAATACAAGGGTGGATAAATAGCTCATTGGATAGGTGTTTATCCAAGTAAATCAAAGTTGCCAAAAATCGTGAGCAGATTTTAAAGACAACTGCAGTTTTGAAAGTTAAGTAGAGTGATGCGTAGATTGGTATTGGGATATGAGGCTGAATAAGATGATTTTATCAAATGTTGGGTTTTCTGTGTCAATGCAATCTACGAGCTTGAATAATACTATTTTTAATTTCAAGAGCTCGTGTTCTTCCTTTGCTAGTAAAAGATATTAGATTAGGATCAAGGAAGTTAATATCAATAAGGCCTTTATTTGATAAGTCTGATACAATTTCTTGAAGCTCAAGCTTAGAAGAATTCATATTACTATAGTCTAAACTACCTAAATTTAAAAAGTCTTCTCTGCTATCTTCTATCATTACAGCAAAGTTGTATAGAAAAGATTGTTCATGATCTGATAGGTTTAAAGCTCTTACTTCTTGAGTTTTATTGCTAATACTTTTAGAGAAAAATTTCCAAATATATGGAATTATCAGAAATGATAACAGTGTTCCAGAGAATAAAAGACCTCCAATCAGTGGAAGTTTCCATTCATCTGGAATCTGAGGGATTATGCTAGGTATAAATGAATGTCCTAATAATATAGATATGCACACTACAAAAACTGCTGTAACAAATGCATGTGAAGTTTGTAACTGTTTTATTATTTCTGTTAGCCAGTCCATAGATACTCTTTTAAATTTTTTGCTAAAATTTAGCTTTAGTTTACTCTAAAAAATTTACTTTATAAAAAAATTAGCACCGAGAAAAGTAAAAAGTAGGATTAAACTATCACAAATAAATTCTAGGCAACAAAAAAAGGCCACTCCCGAAAGAGTAGCCTTTTAGCAATCATTCACTAATTTGTCTTAGCTTACGTCTTTTAACCCTTGCTCAAGCATGGGCTTTAAGAACTCACCCGTATATGAGCCTTTCACTTCCGCCACTTCCTCAGGTGTGCCTTCAGCGATGATCAGTCCGCCACCTTTACCGCCTTCAGGGCCTAGATCAATTACCCAATCGGCAGTTTTTATCACGTCCAAGTTATGCTCGATAACCACGATGGTATTGCCCTTATCGCGTAGGGTATGCAGGATATGGAGCAGCTTATAGATATCATGGAAGTGCAAGCCCGTGGTTGGCTCATCCAAGATATAGAGCGTCTGTCCCGTATCACGCTTGGCAAGCTCACGCGCCAGTTTGACACGCTGCGCTTCACCGCCAGATAGCGTCGGTGCAGACTGACCGAGGCGAATATAACCAAGACCGACATCCATCAGCGCTTGCAGACGGCGATAGATCGCAGGTATCGCTGAGAAGAACTCAACCGCATCTTCAACAGTCATCTCTAACACTTCGGCGATACTTTTGCCTTTATAGTGAATCTCTAAGGTTTCGCGGTTGTAGCGTTTGCCTTCACAGGTATCGCATGGCACATACATATCAGGCAAGAAATGCATTTCAACTTTGATAAGACCATCACCTTGGCACATCTCACAGCGTCCGCCTTTGACATTGAAACTAAAGCGACCCGGCTTATAACCACGAGCGCGCGCTTCTTGCGTTTGGGCAAACATTTCACGCACAGGGGTAAATACGCCCGTATATGTCGCTGGGTTTGAGCGCGGCGTGCGACCGATGGGGCTTTGATCGATATCGACCATTTTATCCAAATGCTCAAGACCGCTGATGCTTTCATGCTTGTCTGCGATAAGCGTTGAGGCATTATTTAACTGCGTCGCGGCCAATGGCATGAGCGTACGGTTGATCAAGGTTGATTTGCCCGAACCGGATACGCCAGTCACACAGGTCATGACGCCAACAGGGATGGTCAAATCCACATCATGCAAGTTATTGCCTGACGCGCCTTTTAGCTCAATGGTCATCGGTACTTTTTTGGCTTTGGCTTTACCCTTGACTTCCACATCCATGGTTTTGGCTTTATGACGCACGGTTGGAATTTCGATGCGCTTTTTGCCAGACATATATTGTCCAGTGAGCGATTCTTTGTTTGCCATGATGTCATCGACCGTACCTTGAGCGATCACATGACCACCGTGTACGCCTGCGCCGATACCGATATCGATCACGTGATCCGCTTGGCGAATGGCGTCTTCATCATGCTCAACGACCAGCACGGTATTACCCAAATCACGCAAGCGCGTCAGCGTCTTTAGCAGACGATCATTGTCACGCTGATGCAAACCAATTGATGGCTCATCAAGTACATACATGACGCCCATGAGGCCAGCACCGATTTGGCTCGCAAGCCTGATACGCTGTGCTTCACCACCCGATAATGTTTCGGCAGAGCGCGCTAGGGTCAGATAATCCAGTCCAACGCTGACGAGGAAGTTTAAGCGCTCGTTAATCTCTTTAAAGATTTTTTCCGCAACTTCACCTTTATGACCGCCAATTTTTAGCGTTTTATAATAGTCCGCAGAATCGCCAATAGAGAGCTTAACGATGTCAGCGATGGTTTGGTCATCAACACGGACGTTGCGAGATATTTCATTGAGACGCGCGCCATCACAGACGTTACACGTAGTGTCAGCCAGATATTTGGCTAGCTCATCGCGGACAAGGTTACTTTGCGTTTTAGCATAACGGCGTTCTAAGTAAGGCAGCACGCCTTCAAACGGTACGGTCTTATTCGTCTTACGACCGCGCTCATCAGTAAAGTTAAAGGTGAGTTTTTCTTTACCAGATCCGTGCATGATGAGGTCTTGCTGCGCTTTTGACAGGTCTTGCCACGGCATGTCCATATCGATTTTGAAATGCTTACAGACAGTGCTAAGCAAACCAAAATAGTAGGCATGACGTTTGTCCCAACCATTGATTGCGCCTTGATTAAGCGATTTTTCATGGTGAGTAATCAGTTTTTCAGCGGCGAAGTATTGGCGTTTACCAAGACCGTCACAGCTTGGGCACGCCCCATATGGGTTGTTAAAACTGAACATACGCGGCTCAAGTTCAGGTACGGCGCGATCACAGACAGGGCATGAGTGCTTGGCCGACATGACTTGATTGTCGTCACCGCCTTCTTTTGGGTTGCCATCCATAAAGTGTAGCGTGACCAGCCCTTGACCCAAACGTAACGCTGTCTCTAGACTCTCAGCGACACGGTTGCCCAAGTCATCACGGACTTTAAAGCGATCAACTACCACTTCGATGGTATGTTTTTTCTTTTTATCGAGTGTTGGTAGTTCGTCCGTATCGTACACGTCGCCATCGACACGTACACGGACAAAGCCTTGTCCAATCAGCTGCTCAAGTAACACGGTATGCTCACCTTTACGCTCACGAATCACCGGTGCCAAAATCATGAGTTTGGTATCTTCTGGCAAGGCCATGACTTGATCGACCATCTCGGTGACCGACTGTGCGACCATCGGCTCGCCGTGCTCAGGGCAGTACGGCGTACCGATACGCGCATAGAGCAGACGCAGGTAGTCATAAATCTCGGTAATCGTCCCAACGGTTGAGCGCGGGTTATGGTTGGTCGATTTTTGCTCGATGGCAATCGCAGGGGAGAGACCTTCGATGCTATCAACTTCCGGTTTTTCCATTTGCGAGAGGAACTGACGCGCATATGCCGACAAGCTCTCGACATAACGACGTTGCCCTTCGGCATAGAGGGTATCGAATGCCAGTGACGACTTACCAGAGCCAGACAAGCCTGTGATTACCACGAATTTATCTCGTGGAATGTCTAAATCAATGTTTTTTAAATTATGAGTACGTGCGCCGCGTATTGCGATATGGTCATGTGCCATCGTTTATGGGTTTCCTATTTGCTAAAAGAGTATTGGGAAATATCTCAAATGAAAAGGTAAATACAGATCAGTAAAATTATTGGTTAAAAACGCGAATGATTTCTAAATTTATAATGTTGTTATAAATAGCTCGGCTATAAAAATATGGTTATAAATAGTGCTTTTATACAGTGTTCACACATCCATAGAGTAAGGACTATAAATGCCAATTTACTGTTTTCTTATTTTGCAGTCTTTGATGCGATTGATTTCTGTTCGACTAAGCAAATCTAAATTAAATCCCTGTTAAGTAACAGGCATCGTTTGTTATGGTTTTGACCAAAAATGTCATTTTGTAGAGGAGTTTGTCGTTTGAACTGTCGTTCGAGCTAATGAGTAATAATGTTTACAACGCCTTACTTTATTGTTATGGCGACCGCATTATTCAAGGTTTGATTGCGCATCTGACGCAGTTGGTAACAAAATAATTGCGTAATATGAATGGCTTGGGTTG
This sequence comes from Psychrobacter sp. Arc29, assembly GCF_041431175.1. Lineage (NCBI taxonomy): Bacteria > Pseudomonadati > Pseudomonadota > Gammaproteobacteria > Moraxellales > Moraxellaceae > Psychrobacter > Psychrobacter sp. Arc29. The sequence continues at coordinate 120,508 of NZ_JASMRR010000003.1, forward strand.
ATGCGCTACGGGCGGCTGCGTCAGGAAGACAAAAGTATCGGCAACCAAACGGCGAATGTCTTATACTAGGGGGCTTGATTTATAGGCCAGCGCCTTGATAAACCAGTAGTGATAAATCATGGTGCAGTACAAGTACCAGCAGTGAAAAAACAGCAATGATCAATCAGTGAGGCAAGTATGAATAGCGTAGAGAAACGGGCAATCCTCGGAGTCGGTGGCATCTTTGCCTTGCGTATGATTGGCTTGTTTATGATTGTGCCGGTGTTTTCGGTTTACGGTGACAATTATGCACACGCGACGCCGTTTTTGATTGGTCTGGCAGTTGGTATTTATGGACTAGGACAAGCGATCTTTCAGATACCGATGAGCCTTGCCGCTGATAAATTCCCACGTAAACCGATTATATTTTTGGGATTGATACTGTTTGCAGTCGGCGGCATGATTGCGGCAAATGCGACGGATATCTATGAAGTGATCATTGGTCGAGCGCTGGCAGGCAGTGGCGCGGTCTCTGCCGTATTGATGGCATTATTGGCTGATGTGACGCGTGAAGAGATGCGTACCAAAGCAATGGCGACAATGGGTCTGACCATTGGAACGTCCATTATGCTTGCTTTTGCTTTTGGCCCTTTATTAGTCGGTACGCTTGGTATCTCGGGATTGTTTTGGCTGACGGCAGGTTTTGCTGTTTTAGCCATGCTGCTATTGCTGATGGTTCCCACACCTTTACGTGTGCTCAAGCACAATCTGGACAACAAGTCGATTCGCGAGCAGTTAGCGACCGTCCTGAAGGTAGGGGATTTGAACCGCTTACACATTGGTGTCTTTGCACTACATCTAACGATGACTGCCATATTCGTCATATTACCGCACCAGCTCAAGGACGTCATGGGTTTGTCGGTGAGTCAGCAGGGCATGGTTTATTTGCCGCTCTTGTTTGTTGGTTTCGCAGTCGCGATTCCCTTTATCATCATTGCCGAAAAGAAACGTAAAATGCGCCAAGTGTTTTTGAGCGCCATTGCGGTAATGACCGCAGCCTTGGCATTTCTTGCCTTTGGTAGTCAGGTTGGTGTTGGTATTATTTTTGGATTGCTACTGTATTTTATGGGCTTTAATTTGCTTGAGGCGACAATTCCATCTTGGATATCCAAGCGTGCACCAGTCGCCAATAAAGCGACCGCGATGGGATTAAACTCATCGAGTCAGTTCTTTGGGGCGTTCGTTGGTGGCGCGATGGGTGGTCTATTATTAAACCAGTCTAATTTGCTGGCATGGGGGCTATTGGCACTTGTCATGGGCATCGCATTGCTGCTAATTATACCCATTGCCCAGCCGCCTTATTTATCAAGCACGACAGTGACCATTCCCAAAAACATCAATATCCAAGATTGGTCACGGCAGATGCTAGCAGTCGATGGCGTGGATGAGCTGGTCGTGATGGAAAAAGAGCAGGTCGCTTATCTCAAGTTAGATAAGACCCAAATAACAGATGAGTCACGACAGGCGCTATCGCATTTAGCGCAAAGTCCGCTAGATATTTAGTACGCGATATAAGTAATATTTTCAGATGAATAAAAATAAATAGGCAGAACTGAGTAGACAATAATCCCGTAGACCGCCACTATTAATTAGTGACCGCAAAATATTTATCTCAATTTAAAAGGAATTAATATGAGTAAGTTTAATAAGTTAGCAATAGGTTTTGGACTGTCAGCCACGCTACTGACCTCTGGCTGTGCCACGCAAAATATTCAGACCTATCAGAACACCACACCGACGCTTGATATGCATGAGTTTTTCTCAGGTCAAATTGAGGGTTGGGGTATGTTTCAAGGGCGTAACGGTGAGGTCAAAAAACGTTTTTATGTCGATATCGATGCGACTCACGAAGGCGATGACGTCATTGTTTTAAACGAGAAGTTTTCTTGGGCAGATGGCTCAAAATCGCAGCGTATATGGCGACTGACTGAGCAAAGCGATGGACGTTGGATTGGCACAGCAGGCGACGTCGTTGGCGAGGCAACAGGCGATGTGGTAGGCAATACCCTGCATTGGGATTATGTATTAAACCTGCCAGTTGAGGACAAAACCTACAAAGTGAATTTTGACGATTGGATGTATCTTATCAATGACGATGTCATGCTCAATCGTTCAGTCATGACAAAGTTTGGCGTCGAGTTAGGTAGCGTGACATTAAGCATGCATCGCAAAAATACTGATACTCAGTAACAGATAGAGCGTGAGGAACGACTTAAAAAGAATAAGCGGACGGTGTTCATGCCTATTTTAAAATGGCAAAATAGTGGCGTGTTTGTTGGTTTAATTTTTATCTTGCATACCTAAGCGACATAGATTGACGTTTATCATAGCTAGACTGTAGATATTCGAACAAAAATTGGTTAAAGTAAAATCATATCATTGGTAGGACGTGTAGGTTCTATCGAATAATTATTCATCAGTAAAAGGACGGTATCATGCGCGGAGTTAATAAAGTTATCATTATCGGTAACCTTGGAGCAGATCCTGAGGCACGCCAGTTCAATAATGGCGGTAGCGTGACCAATATCTCGGTCGCGACATCTGAGCAGTGGACGGACAAACAAAGCGGTGAAAAAAGAGAAGCGACAGAGTGGCATCGTATCTCATTGTTTAATCGTTTAGGCGAAATTGCCGCGCAGTATTTGCGTAAAGGCAGCAAAGTCTATATCGAAGGCAGCTTGCGTACGCGTAAATATCAAGATCAAAGCGGCCAAGACCGTTATATCACTGAGATTCGCGCTGAGCAAATGCAGATGCTTGATGGTATCAGTGGCGGTCAAAGCGATAACGGCGGCGGGTTTGGTGGCCAGAACGCAAACAGTTACGGCAACCAGGGCAACCAAAATAATTTCGGTCAGCAAGCAGGTAATCAGCCAGCACAGCAAGGCGGCTACAATAACCAACCGAGTGGTGGTCAGAACAGCTTTAATAACCAAAATGCACCTGCGCCGCAAAACCAGTTCAATCAACCTGCGCAAAAACCTGCGCAATCTAAGCCTACGGCGATGCCAGATGGCCCTGTAGACGATGATATTCCGTTCTGATGAATACATAAGATAATAAGATGTTTTATTTAAAAAGCCTCGCTATTAGCGGGGTTTTTTAATGCCTATCAATAAATATTTAATAAAGAAAGTACGCACTTAAGATTGTATTAAATAAGCATCAAATATAAATGTACGTACTATCCATTGCTAGTATTATTAAAAAACAAAACTTATGTTTATATAATAGTCTTATTATTTTATCTTTAGATGGTATAAAACTATTATTAAATCGTTTATTCAAGATATATGGCTACGGCTATTTTTTTATAAAGTTAGTCTTATAAAAACGATCTTCATCATTGTTTTCATTATCAAATTTTATATTGAAATTTATAAAAACTACCTTTTATACCTTATATAAACCGTTTGTGCTATCCAATTCATTTAGTGCTAACAGTCTATTAATGACATTGATATACTCTATTTAATTAAATAGTGTAGCTGACTTTAAGCGCCAAGGTTGCATCTAAAGAATCAGTTAACAATGAATTCAAATCTATCAGAGTTTGGCCATTCATGGCTGAAAAGAACAAAAATTATCTGGGTCGGCGTCTTATCAGTAAGGTGCCTATCTTGCTGTCAATACTGAGTATAAAGAATGAACTACGGTGACGTGTTTCGAAAAAGCGATTTAGGTAGAGCAGAAATAAAGTCTCAAAGTCTCGGTATATTGCCGCGAGAAGCGAGAACATTGCTGATTATGATTGATGGCAAGCGCACGTATCAAAACTACCTTTATACGCTTGATAATAGCAAAATGTTTGCTGATTTTGGCGGTGTCGGGCCTTTATTTGAATTGCTTGTAGAGCTTGAGTGTATTGAACTGATTGGTGCCGCTAACTCTAGTTCGCAAACTCAAACAGCGCCTCAGGTATCTACTGTAACCGAAGCATCTACTATTCCTCAAGTGCCAGTCGCTGAGCAACCTCAATCTACAGACAACTCATTTGATGTCAGTACTGAGATAGAGTTCGATCGTACTTTTAATAGCAAACCGCCAAGCAAAATTGCAGAGGCTAGCAAAAAGTCTATCGGCAGTATGTTTAAGTCAAAAGTTACTGGTGCCAACTATGGAACCATTAAATCTGACTTGGCGACCTATATTGAAAAAAACGCACCACCTGCAGAAGCTTGGGGCTATTTATTGAGTTTAGAGCAGTGTGAGGATAGCGCACAATTGTTGCTGCTGGCACAAGAAGTACAAAAGAGCAGCAACGCGAATCTAGCACGTGGTATGAGTGAATTTATCAAAAAAATTCAACAGTCACGTTAGTACGGCTATTGATGAGTGATTAGCAATACCTGCACCGCCTTTTTTTATAAATCTAGCAAATTAATTGGAAAAAATTATGGAATCAGTCGATCTTTCAGAGTCAAATAGTCTAAAAATGCGGCAGGGTGAGCATATCATTCTACGTTTGACTTATATCAGTCGTTATAACAACGACAACCTCAACGGTGAGGTAACTCGTATCCTTGAGCAAGCTCAGCAAAATAACGAGCGCAATGGCATCACTGGTGCCTTGGTGTTTAACCATAACTACTTTTTGCAAAGTATTGAAGGGGCAAGGCCGGTTATTAATGGCCTGCTTAGAAAGCTTGTGCAAGATGAGCGTCATCATTCTCTACAGGTGATAGAGTGCCGTGAAGTTGAGCAGCGCCATTGGAGTAAATGGTCAATGAAGTACTTGATTCCAAGTGAGGAGAACAAAGGACTGGCGTTAAAATTCTCGACAGGAAGTGAGTTCAATCCTTACTTAATGAGTACCAACCAAATCACGATGTTGATTGATACATTATCTGAGCTGCAAGAGCAACAAGCAAAGAGTGACGTGCAGACCATTCAGAAGAAGAAACCTTGGTACGATTTTAGCTAGTCTATCGATTCTGATAATCAGACCTGCACCCATGACACTTGTATGAGAGAAAAGCTATGAACTCAGTAACGACAGATGCACACATTTTAGTCAGCATGACCTATGCCAGTCGTGCAAACCCAAATGTATCAGCGACCGATTTCAATGAAATACTACAGCAAGCTCAGACAAATAATGCTGCTAATGGTATCACCGGAATGCTCACGTTTAATAAAGATTATTTCTTGCAGACGATAGAAGGCCCAAGAGCGCAAATTAATCGATTGCTACACAGTCTCATCGTTGATAAGCGTCATCATGATCTACAGATTATTGACACACGTGAGCTAAAGCATAGAGAATGGTCAAACTGGTCGATGAACTATGCGTCTCCGACCGAAGAAAACGCCGCAATCTATTTGAAATACTCTACGACTATTGGTTTTAATCCTTATCTGCTAAATGCTGAATCTGCCTATGGGTTGATGAATGAGCTAAATGCACAAAAAGGCTAAATAAAAGTCGTTAGGGTTTAGACAAGTATTCGTTCGAAAGTTCATAAGCTCTTGCTACAACGCTTAATTATTAGGCACTAATAAATCTGATTTATTAATATAGTGTATTAATGAATATTATTTTATTAAAAAACGAAAAAGTACTAATATTCAAGGAATACCGCATTTAAGAAACGCTATATAAAATAGAAATTTGTTGAGTTAAGTTTCAATAAGTAATTATTGTCGATAGATATTTGCTATATAAGGTATAATGAATACTTGTGGTTACCAGCAATATTTTCATTATTCATGTTTATTAAAATAATTATGAATAATCTTTGATTAATTAAAAATCAAATGAACCCTTAAGAACTATTAATTTTTTAATAATGAATGAGTCATCATTCAGGTATCTCAATAGGTACAATGTCTCTATTGAGGTGATATTTTTTTATCCGACAGTTGGACTTACTATGAGTAAAAATAGCGCAATCGATTTAGATAACTTAAACGTAGATGAACTACGTGCCATCACCGAAAATGCACAGCAGCTTATTGCCAAAAAACAGCATCAGCGTTTGTATGATGCTTATATGCAGTTTGAGCAAATTGCAGAAGACAGCAATGCTACGATTGAAGAGATCTTAAAAGCTGGTGAAAAACTAGAGAAAAAACGCAGTATTAAGTACCGCAATACTGATAATAAGGAAGAAACTTGGACGGGTCGTGGACGTAAACCAACGTGGTTGGTTGAAGCCTTAGCAGCAGGACGTGATCTTGAGGATTTTGCTATCTAATTAGGCTATCCAATTAGATAGTTTCGAGTCATGACATAGTACGAGACGGAGCTTATCAGTCTTATGGATAATGGTTTATTTACAATCATTTAGTCATAAACGCTGAAGCTTCGCAAAATAAAAAAGTCAGTATCTCTATTGCCAATATTTTGGTAAAAAGATACTGGCTTTTTTTCTGTCATCTATAGGTCATTGTTTGTTATGATAATGACGTTTTTGTCTTATATAAGAGTTGTGCAACCGTGGCCCAAGTATCTGAGTTGTCTCATAAGCGTCCCCGCAAGCTTTGGTGGCTGATCGGATTCGTATTGTTTGCCTTATTTGCTGTATTGCAAATGCCAGCGGCATGGCTACTCCAAAAATATGCACCCAATACGCCTTATGTGCAGCATGTGTCTGGCAATGTATGGCAGGGCTCTGCCATTTGGCAAATTCCTCTATCATCGACACCGCTCACAGGTATGGCCGAATGGTCATGGCAGCCATGGCAACTGCTCACAGGAAAGCTTGGTGCCGATGTGAATATCAACTCAGATCAAACGAGGTTAAACGGACAGGTAAAACTGGGTTTAAACTCATGGCAAGTCGATGATATGAGCGGAAAAATTGCTCCTGAGACTTTGGCAAGTGTGGTTGATTGGCAACTGCCTAATACGCCCATTCAAGTCAATGGCGTTTCGTTAAAGCGTCAGTCTAGCGACAATGCATCATCGGAATCAGCTGAGAATGAGTCTGCTAAAAATGCGGCGGGATTTAGTGAAGCGGATGGTCAGTTGACCTGGGTTGGCGGTGAAGTCGGCTATCCCAGTGGTGGTAAGGTTTTTTATATTACTATGCCTGCATTGCGAGCTGAGCTGAGTGCTGAGCAAAAGAACAATAAAAACCTGCTGCATATCAACCTATTAAATAATCAAGATAAACGCTTGGGCGATCTGTATATAGACGGGGACAACATGCTAGATGTTAGTCTGACTCAGCGTCTATTAGAAAACATGCCTGAATACAAAGGGCAAGCACCGCAGGATACACCAGTCGTTAGTGTGCGCCAGCCACTGCTCACTGGTTTGGGGGCGCCATAAATGTCAAATATTGCTGCCAGCCTAAAGCCTGTCGTGAATACTCTCAATCGTTTTTCAGGGTGGTTGTTGCTACTGGCAATTGCTTGGCTGTGTTGGACAGCGGCGCGTCTGTTATGGTTACTATTAGCAGCGCCCTTAGCACCAGCATTGCCGCTAGCCCCTTTGCAAAACAATACAAAGTCTGCCAATGACTATAGTGGTTTGTTTGCGATATTTGCTGATCCTGACCCTATTGCAGCGGCAGTCCAGCCACCACCTAATATTGAGCTTAAAGGCGTACTACTCGCCATACCGGAGAGCATGTCTTCAGCGTTGCTTGACATAAATGGTGAGGTGAAAAACTACCGAATTGGTGACGGACTAAAAGACAGCGACTATATTCTGGTTGCTGTTGACTGGAATTCGGTTATTATCGCGGATGCCAATGATAAAGAAACAGTGATTAGCATGCCAGATGCTATGCCGCTAGATCAAAGTGACATGCTGGCAGGCGGCGTCAGTAATCAGCGCTTACCGGACAATAATATGTTACCGACTGCGCCTCAGACACTACAAGATACGCCGCCTGAACCGACAGAGACGAATGGTGAAAGCAGTCCGCAAACGGCGATTGAAGAGGCGGTAACCGCGCTGCAAGAAAATCCTGCCAGTTATTTGAGTAGAATGGGGGTGATGGCCTCAGGTGAGAGCTATCAAGTCACCGCAGCGATGCCATCAAAATTACGCAATCGACTAGGGCTAGAGCCAGGCGACAAAGTGTTGACAGTAAACGGACAAAACGTGGGCAATAATCCTGCTCAAGATGCTGGCGTATTACAGCAAGTACAGCAAGCAGGCGAAGCACAAATCGAGGTTCAACGTGGTGAGCAAGTTATTACTATCCGTCAACAGTTCTAATAAGACGGACTTTTAGCAAAGATTGCTCGTTAAAAACTCAGTACATATGACGCAATATCACTGTAGGTAATTATCAATATGGTAAGTTTTCATCAATTTTCAGCCACACCTTTACACCGTATCCTGCCGCGTTTGATGCGCCTGTGTCGTCCTCTTTGCCTAGCGGTACCCTTATGGGCTGCTAGCATGGGCCTAGCGAATGCTGAGAGCTGGAAGGTAAACTTGCAAGACGCTGATATTAAAGCCTTTATTAATGAGGTAGCAACCATCACTGACCAAAACTTTGTCCTTGACCCTCGTATCAACGGCAATGTGACGGTCATCTCGAACAAAGCTTTGTCCCGTGATGAGATTTATCAGCTGTTCTTAAGTGTCATGCAGGTCAATGGGATTGCAGCGATAGAATCAGGTACGACGATTAAACTGGTGCCAGATAATGTCGCCAAGCAGTCTGGTGTCGCCGTTGACTTGCGCGGCAATAGTGTCGGTGAGTCGCTCGCAACCCGAGTGATTTATTTGACGAATACTCAAGCGGCAGAAGTGCTGGGTGTCATAAGACCTTTGATGCCGCAGTCTGCACATGCCGCCGCTGTACCTGGTGTAAACGCGCTGGTACTATCAGATCGTGCGGATAGCCTAAACCAACTCACCGCACTTATCCGTGATTTGGACAGCAACGTCAATGACAGTCTGCAAGTGATACCACTACGCCACGTCGATGCCGAACGTATGATGGAGTTAATCAGTGCCTTGGTGGCAAGCGCTGGTAGCGGACAAGCACAAGGTGGTAATAATCAACTCAAAGTGATCGCTGATTCATCAAGTGACAGGTTGCTGGTCAAAGGCAGCCCTGAGATGATTGCCAAAGTTCAGGAGATGGTTAATCAACTAGATACCGCACCGACAAGACGATTAAGTGGGTTACGTGTCTTTCGCCTAAAGTATGCCAGTGCTAGCCATATTGCCGATATGCTACGAGGTCTTTTGGCCAATCAATCGATTAATAGCGCTGGTGCCACCTCAACGTTAGAGTCCGCTTCTTTAAATGATGCCAGCACAGGTGCTACCATTAACAGTGCGGCGAGTGAGAGTATTGGCAGTAGCAGTAGTACATCAGTTGTGCCTGCTAGCAATACAGCTGGAAGCGGTACAGGCGTCGGTGGCAGACCTTTTAGTATCATTGCTGACGAAACACAAAATGCCGTCATCGTCAATGCTGCGCCTGAGCTCATGTTTGAGATTGAAGATGCGGTCAACCAATTGGACAGTCGCCGCGCACAAGTCTTAATTCAAGCCGCTATCGTCGAAGTTTCAGGTGATGATGCGACCCAGCTAGGGGTTCAGTGGGCGCTGGGTAATGCCAATAGTGGTTATGGTGTCGTCAACTTCAATAATGTTGGAGCTAGCGCGACAACCTTAGCAGGTGCTGCATTGGCAGGTAGCGGTGTCGCGGGTGCAACAGCGCTTAGTCAGGCTGCCAGCTCTATCGTTGGTGCATTGGTTGGGATTGGCGATAGCCGAAAAGACAGTCAGGGTAATACGGAATTTTATGGCGCTATCTTGCAGGCGCTTGATAAATCTACCAGTGCCAATCTGTTGTCCATGCCGTCTATTTTGACATTGGATAATGAGAAAGCCAGTATCTTAGTTGGTCAAAACGTACCTTTTGTGACGGGTTCCTTTACCACCAGTGGCAACAACTCAAACAACCCTTTCCAGACTATCGATAGGCAAGATATTGGTATCAATCTGAACGTCATTCCTCATATTGGTGATAATGGCACGGTACGCTTGGAAGTCTCACAAGAAGTTTCTAGCATTGCACCGACTAGTAGCGGTGTAAACGGCTTGATCACTAACAAAAGTCTTATTAATACAACGATTTTAGCAGACGATCAGCAAACCATCGCTTTAGGTGGCTTGATGCGTGACAACAGCACGACCAGTCAACAAAAAGTCCCAGGGCTTGGTAATGTGCCCTTCATTGGCAGATTATTCCGTTCTGATAACGACAATACCCAAAAGAGCAACTTGATCATATTTTTGCAGCCAACGATCTTGCGTGATGGCGGTGCGGTAGCGAGTGTGACCGAGCGTAAATTCAATCAAATGCGTGTACTGCAATTGGTTATTGATAAAAACGGCACCATCAAACAACTGCCTCTAAGCGGTACGGAAGGTTGGGATGGCAATGTCGATGCAGATTACGAATTAATGCCGCTTAACCCACTCATTCCTAAGCGTGATCAAACCCCGCGATCAACCTCTCAAGGTTTCACCAAGGTAGATAGTCCTAACAGTGGTATGACGACGTATCCTCTCAATCGTTAAAGCAGTTGTTAATCACCACTTTAAACAACCGATATCTTCAATCAGCGCAAGCCAATGTACGATGTAATAAACAAAAGTTACATCGTACATTGGCTTGCGTATTCGTAACACAGATAAACATAGCCATAGCCATATTTTTCGTATACTAAACATTAGTAGGATAATGTTATATATCTGCTTTTTACGTTCTAAGGTTTATGGTTAAATGATAAGTAGAGATCAACAATGGCAAACCATGAAAAGTTAAAAAAATGGCTGGTCTTGAGTGCGGTTGCTACGGCATTATTGGTCATCCCTCGGCGTAGTAGCCGAAAAGCTGATGAGATGACTGACGTTAATATAGCAAATTTGAAAAATAAGCGCAGTCATTACGGTGATAAGGACGCTTAATAAGGAGTCGTAACGCTTTATATTGAACGCGGCATAGATTGAATAAGCTGTTACTACAGCCATTTGTATAATATGATGATTGACAAAGTATTTTGCTAAAGACGTTAATTTTTGGAGTGTATCAGTGTCTGTTCTTGAATCATCGGCTAAGGCAAAACAAGTATCAACCAGTATGTATCCCCTTATCGATACACACACGCATTTCGACGCGCCAGTATTTGATAATGATCGAGAGCAGCAGGTTCAAAGCGCTTACCGTCAAGGTATACGGCATCTCGTACTGGTTGGTTATCTGTATCAGCATTTTGAGCGTATGTATGACATTAAGCAGTTGATCGATAAGTTATCAAAGCGCTTTGGCATAGATACCGATGAACACAACAAGTATGATTTCTGTACGCATATTGCGCTAGGCTTACATCCTTTTTATATTGAGCAGCATACTGATGCACATCTAATAGAATTGGCACAAATGGTTGCTGCCTGTCGACCATTAGCCATCGGTGAAATCGGCTTGGATACCTTTACTGATGCAATGAAAGAGCCTGACGTATTTGATAAACAAAAGCGGTTCTTTGAGGCGCAGCTAGATATCGCTGTGACCCATCAGTTGCCCGTGATGCTTCATATTCGTAAGGCGCATGCCGAAGCGCTCGCCATATTAAAAGCGCACAAATACGATACTCACACATTAGGCGGTATTGCGCATAGTTTTAGTGGCGGTGAACAAGAGGCCAAAGCTTTTGTAAAACTAGGATTTAAGCTGGGCGTTACAGGTCAGGCGACCAATCCGAACGCCAAAAAACTGCGCCGTGCTATTCAGGCTGCTGTGGATACATATGGTATTGAGTGCTTGGTGATTGAGACAGACTGTCCGGACATGACACCGATTATGTGTCAAAATTCAAATAGTCAGCATTCAGCCGTTGGACAAAGTCCAGACAATGAATGGGAGGCTGCCCACACGCATGATAGGAATGTTCCTGCTAATCTGCCTTGGGTGTTGTCGAGTTTAAGTGAATTATTGGGTGTCTCACAGGATAAACTTGCTAAACAGTTATGGAAAAATAGCTGCGATGCCCTAAAAGTAAACTGGGCCTACCCAACATAATTATTAAACTTATAATCAAACGATGAAGCAAGCACAGTCAAAATATTTAAAAAGAGTATTTAAAAAGCTATGAATGAAACCAGACAAATTGAGCGCCCAGTCGTAGAGCCAGTCACTGCCGAATATGATAATGTACAAGCTGGCGTGGATGAAAAGGATGAGCAGTATGACCGCCGCTTTCAAGGGACGCGCACGCTTTATGGTACATCAGCTGTCGATACGTTTGCAGCGTCGCATGTCTATATCATTGGGGTAGGTGGTGTTGGTTCTTGGGCAGCAGAAGCGTTGGCGCGAACGGCAGTAGGAACCATTACTTTAATTGATTTGGATGTGTTGGTTGCTTCTAATGTCAATCGGCAGCTACCAGCGTTAGACAGTACTTTTGGCCAAAGTAAAATCACAGCAATGGCGGTACGTATTCAAGAGATCAATCCTCAAGTCACCTTAAATCTCGTTGATGATTTCTTGACAGTTGAAAACGTCGCAGCGCTACTACCTAGTCGCCATGAAGCGAAAGCAGCCGCTGATCAAGGTGAACCTACTGTGATTTTAGATTGCGTGGATGATATGAATGCCAAGCTGGCGATTGCCTTGCATTGCCGTTTTAATAAATTGAAGCTGGTCTGTGCAGGCGGTGCAGGTGGTAAGATAGATCCAAGTCAAATAAGAGTGAGCGACTTGCGCGACAGCTATCAAGATCCATTACTTGCTAAATTGCGTAACAAGCTGCGCCACGAAAAAGGCATCAACAGCGCGCTAAAAGAGAAGTTCGGTATCAAATGTGTCTATTCTACCGAGCCACCGCATGTGGATAAGAGCTGCCAAGCAGGCGGGCTACAATGTGGTGGTTATGGGTCGGCAGTGGTCGTCACATCGGTGGTCGCAATGATTATGGTGAATGAAGCGTTACAATTATTGATAAAGCAGACGAGTCACCAATCGAGCGTCTGATATTATTTAATGGAGTCTATCTTGTCTATATCTAACTCACCTAAAAGCAGCTACCCAGTAGCGGTAGATGAAGTAGAGCGTGTCAACAAGTTGAAAAAATATCAGGTACTCAATGAAGACGAGGAGCCTGCATTTGATCGACTCGTTGCACTCGTAAAGCTGTTTTTTGATGTGCCGGTGGTAACGATCACTTTTATGGATGAGGAGACGCAATATTTAAAACCAGCCTGCAAATTTGACAGTATGCCTGAAAGTGTCAGTATGGCACCACGTGAGACGGCCTTTTGTAATTATACAATATTGTCCAATGAGATGTTGATAGTAGAAGATACATTAGAGGATAGTCGTTTTAGCCAAAACCCAATGGTTGTCAATGCGCCCTATCTACGATTCTATGTTGGCGCCCCGATTATTTTATACGAAGACAATAAAACTTATCGTTTAGGCACTTTATGTCTCATGGATACCAAGCCCAACCATAGCTTTAGTGACCAACAAAAAGAGATATTGGCACAGTTTGCGATGATGGCAGCAGATGCATTGAAGCTACAGGATAAAGAACGCGATGCCAAACATGCCAATGAGATGAAATCGAACTTTTTGGCCAATATGAGTCACGAAATACGGACACCAATGAACGGTATCATTGGTATGGTGGAGATGCTAGGTGACACTGAGCTTAGTGCTGAACAGCGAGAGTATGTAGATAATATCAAAGTCTCTAATGAGCATTTGATGGTGATTATTAATGGGATTTTGGACTTATCGAAAGTTGAGTCTGGAAAAATGTATATTGACTCTATTCCACTCAATTTATCTACATTATGTAATGAGGTGGTCAGCCTATTTTCTATCAAGGCACGTCAGCGAGGATTGACGCTAGATTATCACTATACCGAGTCGTTATCACCTTATGTGAAAGGGGATCCAGTACGCCTTAAACAAATCATCGCAAATCTTGTCAATAACGCGATTAAGTTTACCCGTGAAGGCGGGAGAGTGAGTATTGATGTCAAGCATATGAATAATTGCTATCGCGAAAATATTGACAAAAATAGCATGAGGCAGGAGACGTTAGAACGTAAGGCGGATAAAAATATGACTTTATGTATCGAGGTCACAGATACAGGTGTCGGTATAAAAGCTGAGTCATTAGAGGCAATATTTGATGCTTATGATCAAGCCAATAAATTCACGCATCGCCTCTATGGTGGTACAGGTCTTGGGCTATCGGTCTGCAAATCTCTTGTCGATCTGATGGGTGGGTATATTTGTGTCGATAGTACCGTAGGCGTTGGTACTACATTTCGAGTGTTATTGCCGCTACCGACTATTGATGAAGAGAAATACGAAACATGGCAAGACTCCCATGATCTCACAATGGCAGAGCCTAGTCACGAGCGTGCAGGTCATATATTATTGGTAGAAGATGATACCGTTAATGCCATTATTGCCAGAAAGGCACTGACCAATAGCGGTCATACCGTCACTCATGTGACTGATGGCCAGCAAGCGATTGAAGCTTTTGCTTTATTTCCCAAACGTTATGATGTCATCTTGATGGATCATCACATGCCGATTTTGGATGGTGTACAGGCTACTATTAAGCTGCATGAGCTTTATGACCCTCAAGACCTACCACCTATTATCGCTTTGACTGCCAATGCCATGGATGGAGAGCGCGAAAAGTACTTAAAAGTTGGTATGCAAGATTATTGCACCAAACCTTTTAAACAGGAGCAGCTAAATGCTTTGGTACAATATTGGTTGATACAAAAACAATTAGAAGAAGAGTAGGTCACAGGTCATTATCATGATAATTGCCATGACAATGACTATTAAATATTAGGCGCGACTAACTAAATACTAAGAGCTACTAAACGTTAAAGGCGACTATGCGACAATAAATACAGCCGCTGTAAATACAAAAAAGCTTAACCGTTTATATAGCGGTTAAGCTTTTTTATTAGTGATCAGCACAACAATCTCAGCGATCAATCACGCTTATTGCGCTATTAGTTTACACGAGTTTGGTAGTCACCCGTACGCGTATCAACACGGACGATTTCACCTTGCTGTACAAATAGCGGTACACGTACCACGGCACCAGTTTCTAGCTTAGCCGGTTTACCACCGCCGCCTGAGGTGTCACCGCGTACACCAGGATCGGTTTCTGTGATTTGTAACTCAACGAAATTAGGCGGCGTTACTGATAAAGGCGCGCCATTAAATAAGGTAATGATACACAGTGCATTACTGTTCTCTTTTAACCATTTAGGTGCATCGCCTATGGCGTTTTTGTCAGCTTGGATCTGTTCAAAGCTTTCAGGGTGCATAAAATGCCAAAACTCGCCATCGTTGTATAGATAGTTCATTTCGGTATCCATCACATCAGCCGCTTCTAAGCTGTCGCCTGATTTGAATGTTTGCTCCAATACTTTACCACTACGAAGATTACGCAGCTTAACGCGGTTAAAGGCTTGACCTTTACCAGGCTTAACAAACTCGTTTTCAAGAATAGCACAAGGGTTGCCATCAAGCATGACTTTTAGACCAGCTTTAAATTCATTAGTAGAAAAACTTGCCACAAGAGACTCCTAGGGGTTGTAGATATGGTAGTAGATAGATATGAGGCTGACTGTACCAAAAGTTGCTGCCAAGCCAAGTACTTACGTATTAGCGGTATACTTTGATAGGGTAGACACTAAGGGCGTATAATATCCGATTTTGGGCACAGGTAGTAGGCTGTCATGATAAACCATTTAATCACACAAAAAAACTGGCAAACGCAATTATCGGAAGCCATTACCTCTGTTGATGAGCTGCTCAGTCTCCTAAAACTTGAATCATTGCGCGCAGACGTCTATGTGCCGAAGCATTTTGAGCTGCGTGTGCCGCGTGGCTTTGTAGCAAAAATGACCGTCGGCGACCGTGATGATCCATTATTAAGACAAGTACTGCCAGACCAACAAGAGCAAATCAACGTAACGGGCTACGTGTCGGACCCTTTAAGCGAAAACAGCCAAAACCCTGTCAAAGGTATGCTCCATAAGTACCAATCAAGAGTACTACTGACGATCACTGGGGCGTGCGCGATTCATTGTCGCTACTGTTTCCGTCAGCATTTTGACTATAGCGCCAATATGCCAACTGCTAATGCAAAAGAAAATATCATCAACTATATCAGCGCGCATCCTGAAATCAATGAAGTGATTTTGAGCGGCGGTGATCCCTTAAATGTGACCAATAGACGGTTATTCGCATGGTTAGATACTCTGGAGTCTATTCCGCAGCTGACGACGATTCGACTACATACTCGTCTACCGCTGGTTATTCCAGCCCGATTGGATGACGCGCTATTAGACAGACTGTCTCACAGTCGCTGCCGTATCGTGATGGTCATTCATTGTAATCATGCCAACGAAATTGATGATCTGACAGCAGAATACCTGCAACGTGCTCGCGCAGCTGGCGTGACGCTGCTAAATCAAGCAGTATTATTAAAAGGTATTAACGATAATATCGATGATCAGACAGAATTAAGCCAGCGTTTGTTTGCTTGTGGTGTACTACCGTATTATCTACATGTTTTAGACAAAGTGGCTGGTGCCGCGCATTTTGATAGCGACGAGCGGTCGTCAATTGAGCTCTACTGGTCGTTATTGGCAGCATTACCGGGATATCTGGTACCTAAGTTGGTCAGAGAACTGCCGAATAAACCATTTAAGGTGCCGATTGACATTTACAATCACGATTAATATAGGCAATATAGGGTTTCGCAAAAATTACTAAACAAAGGATGGTTTTTTATCAAAACGATTGGCCAATTGCTAATGGTTTTAATAATAGAGCGTTTAGGGTCGTTGTGCTCATCTATGGATGGTATCGCGAGAATATTGTCGCATAGAGTGCGAATATAGCTACTGAATGGCATATGTCATTTGATTTTACGACTTTGGCTGCTTTAATTCATATACTGTTATATAGCATTTAAAAATACACTATCTGGAAGTACAGCGGCTAAGCATTGATGGTACCGCTTCCTTAAAAAGAACGGCAGCATGCATTCTTTTTATCTAATATTGCTCGACTTTGTGTGGTTGCATATTTGCCTCTTGCAAACTTACTCAAAGTGATTAACAGTGAGTAGGAATACTGATGATAACTTTATCTATGTTTCAAGAAGCCCTTTCTTCCAAAGAGCCACTACCAACGCCAAATCAATCAGTGAACGGCCAAGAGCATCATCTGCTCAAACTATTGACAACGCTATCTTCACAAACCCAAGAGCAGCAAGCTGAGCACTTAGAAAAAGTCCTCTCCGTATTATGCGAGGCTAATATAGATGAGCTTCAACGCCTTAAACTGATGACGGCTGTGAGCGATGCTTCAGATCGGTTGATTGCCACGTTACGGCAGCAGTATATTTATGAAACAGGCGCGCTGAGTGAGGTGCAGTTGGGTTATGTGGCTCAAGTAAAATCCTTGCATTATTTAATTATTTTGGCTTATGACAAGGTTGTACGTCGTCAAGAATTAATATCAAACAGTCAGCCAAAAAAAATTTCAAAGAAAGGTTTTCCACCCTATTTTAATACCAATAAAAAACGCGCCAATACGCTTACTGTTGCCATTTATCAGTCGCTACTGAGGTACCACAAGCTATTGTGTGAAGAGGCACTTTGCTATCGCAAGCCATCAGATTATCTCTGGTTCAGAATTAATCAGCTGTATCATCTCGCCTATCAACAGCGTGTGTCTCATCTAGATCTGAATCGAGAAACAGTGACACCCTACACAAATAATATTCATCAGCTTTATTGCCAAATATGCTTGCACAGTTTATTGAATGTACGTGCCATGCGTCGTCCTAACATTCTATTGGTGCAACGTTTATTGCCTGAATGGTCTCAGTATATTGTCGCGACAATCGAACCAACGACGGAGACACGAGTGTTCGTGGATTTACAGAGTGATAAACCACCAACGTATCTAACGCCCAATTCTGAGATAAATCCCTATGAAGATCACCATGACTGCTTGTTTCTAGAGCTGACCCCTATGGTGCAGTATTTTAATTCACGTAGGCAGGTATCCATTGAGGGCAGTAATGTAGGGATAGGACACGGTCTGCTAAATACGATCTCAATGACCATCAGTTATCGTTATCTACAGTCACAGCTCACACTGCCTACTAAATATAGTGTCAAACACCGTGCGAGCTTAATCGCTGGTTTTAACAGTATCCACCACTATGTTGGTGACTCGAGCAGCTTTGCTAGCTTGATAGCAATAGACGAGCTATCCATAGACGAGCGCCCTCGTTATGACACGGTTAATGCAGAGCAAAACAATAACAGCGCGTCAGACATAGAAGTGTTTGACAGTCATGACCGTCTGTCACTATTTCGTACACTGCGATTGATGCCAACAGTAGATGTCTTGAATGAAGAGCATGTTGGAGAAGAAGCTCTTGATATGGATACGATAGATGGCGAGCTTGTTGCAGTCACACCGCCATCACTACATATCATGAGTTTGTTCTTGGTCTGTCAACCTGATGTGACAGAGCAGCCAGATCGATCAATAGGGGTAGTGCGTTGGCGGCATTTTGATACCAAAGACAAAGAGGTTGAATGGCAATTGCTTGGTCATCAGATCGTGGCATGCGGGTTACGCTTGGAAGGGAGGGACCCACAGAACCATCATTTCGTGCCGGCGCTGATTCTTGGCAAAGATGAGCAGCTGCAAACCATGAGTTCACTTATTGTACCTTCGTCTTACTTCCAGCCTGATGATAGAGTCATAATGCGTATCAACAGTAAACAGACCCA
This sequence comes from Psychrobacter sp. Arc29, assembly GCF_041431175.1. Lineage (NCBI taxonomy): Bacteria > Pseudomonadati > Pseudomonadota > Gammaproteobacteria > Moraxellales > Moraxellaceae > Psychrobacter > Psychrobacter sp. Arc29. The sequence goes on from NZ_JASMRR010000003.1 coordinate 139,337, forward strand.
TTTACGTTTGGGTCGTAGATTACTGATGACTGACGGGTTTAGTCAATACGAAATAGCCAAATAATGACTATTTATAAATTTGTTGAAAGAAAGATAGGTTGCACCGTGTAAGAAAAAAGGCTGATGTTTTTTTGATAATAATATTAAACAAACAAGGTCATAAGTTAACCTGCAGTCAACCAAATTATTGTCTATAATGAGGGATATTGTTACTCTGATTTATAAGATACCTCGGGCGCTAGAATATATCATGCCAACTAAAACTCAGCCACTATCACAATACTCACTGAGCCTACTCTCTATAGTGTTTTCTAAGCTAGGCTAGTGTTTGGAAACAGTATAAGGTGTCAAAAATAAGAGATAAAGATACAACCATAAGATTAAAAGGCTACCTATGCGCATTCAGTCCACCTTAAATTTATTAGTGATTAACGATGATCAGCTCTATGCTGAGCGTCTTGTACATCTACTGAGCAATTATTATGACAGCGTGAATTTAGGATTTTTGGATGATAAAGAAGAGCTGTTAAAAGTACTGCGCCAGTCGTGGGATGTGCTGGTGTTCGGTAGTGCCTATGATATGAGCTTTACGGATGTGGTTGGTATCATTCAAGAGCAGAGCATTGACTTGCCGATGATTTATTTGATGAAGGATGAGGCGATATCGACCGCGTGTAATGATGAGGGGTTGCCTGCGGTGATGAGCGGAACCATGGTCAAAGCACTCAAGGCTGATCAAGAGATGGCTATCGTTATGGCTATCTGCTTACAGCATGACAGCTTACGTAGTCGCCGTGAGCTCAAGAAACTACGCCATGTTCTATCAGAAGCAGAGCAACGTGCCAATGTGCTGATTAAGAACTCAAAAAGTGCAGTTGCCTATATCGATGAAGGCATCCATATCTTTGCCAATGATCCTTATCTTCAATTGTTTGGCTTTCGGTCAATGAATGATGCCATAGGTGTGCCTGTTATTGATTTGATTTCAGGTGGCGATAGTGTCAAGGACTTCAAGCAATTTCTACGTCAGTTCGATAAAGGTAGCCGTGACGAAGTCGAGTTTAACTTTGAAAGCGTGCGCACGGATGGCAGTACTTTTGAGGCAAAATTACAGTTGGCATCTGCGACTTTAGATGGCGAACCCGTTACTCAGATTATCATACAACAAAATGCTAGCAACAGCGCAGAGGTTGCCAAACGCTTGGCTGAAGCAGAGCGTAAAGATAACCTGACAGGTGTGAATAATCGCCGCGGCTTTGAGGAGCAAATGGCGATAGTGCACCAGCAAGCAACTCAAGGCGTGCTGACAGCAGCATTGCTCTATGTACAGCTCGATAATATTGGAAAAATAAGAAGTAGCCTCGGTTTGCAAGGAGTAGATACGACTGTCAAACAGGTTGCCTATGCATTAGATGAACTGGTATCGGATGGACATGTCAGCCGCTTTAGTGATACCGCATTCATGATACTTGTCAAAGACAAAACTACCTCAGAGCTCAAAGAGCTGGCTGAGAACATCGGTTCGCGTATCAGTGAGATGCTCATTGAGGTAGACAAGCGTACGACGAGTACCACGGTGAGTATTGCGATCGTCAAAATCGAAAAAAATACCGCAGAGCCCGCTATAATAATAGAGCGGGCTATGGATGCTATTAGCCAGATTATGGTCGAAACCTCTAACCATGGTGACACTTATCATCTATATGATCCAAGTGAGCATGCCAATAGTGATGATCATGCACTTGCTGAGTCCCTGATTGATGCTATTACAAATAGTCGGTTTGAGCTGTCATTTCAACCGATATATGATATCAATCAAGATCGTAGTGACTTTTTTGAAGTGTATTTGCGACTGCCATTGGCCGATGCCGATAACACGGTATTGACTCCTGATCAGTTTATGGCTGTTGCCAAGAAACATAAATTACTCGAAAAAATAGATCGCTGGGTACTTATTAATGCTTGTAAAAAAGTAAATGATGTCCGTAAAGAGCATCCTGAAGCCAGACTATTGGTGCAGCTAACCAGTGCCTCATTGATTGATAAGAAGCTGCCCAATGTTGCAAGCCAACTGATCAAGGCAGTAGGCGGCGCTGCTGGTGTGTTAACATTGCAATTTAACGAAAAAGACATCTCGGACCATTTAACTGTGGCAAAATCTCAGTTTTCGGCCCTTAACGAAGTTAACTGTCAAATGGGTATCAATAACTTTGGATCTTCTACTAAATCTATCGAAATTGCTAATCTAGTGCAGCCGGATGTTGTGCGTTTGGCCCGCAACTATGTACAAGATATCCACTCAGCAGATAATTTAGATACGGTTAAGTCACTTATCACGCGTACCAATGAGGTAAATGTTGATGTTCTGATGCCGTATATTGAAGATGCAGCGACTATGTCGGTCGCATGGAGTGTGGGGGCACGCTATCTGCAAGGGTACTATTTAGAAGAGCCTAGCAAAACGCTAAAGATCGCCAGTTAACATATTGCGATGCTACAAAATCTTTACCGCTAATGCTCACCAACCAAAGATTGCCAAAATGTCTATTGTTAATGAATATCAAATAAGCAGTCTTTTTGCCGCTGTTTTATTGCTCACTGCTTGTGAGCGTACACCGCCTGATCATCGCGACCCTGTGACCCTGCCATTGTATACTAAAGGAGATGCAGTTAACGGCGCGTTGATCTATAAAGATGCTTGTGGTCAGTGCCATCAACGTAATGCTGGTCTCAATAAAAAGGGCCCGCAATTAATGAATATATACGGCGCACCAGCTGCTGAGCTAAAAGATTATACCTACAGCAAAGGGCTCACAGAGTCAGGGTGGGTATGGGATGCCAAAACGCTCAATCCCTATATCGCGGATGCACAAAAAGCTATGCCAGATTCAAAGATGCTATCAGACCCTATGCCAGATGCCAAAGAGCGCGCGGATATTATTGCGTATTTATCAACCCTTCGCGCTGATGCGCCGATTGTCGTAGATGATGCAAACTGACCTTAATGGTTGATCGTTATGACCCAAAAAATGAGCCGATAATTTACTATGACCCATGCCCCTAACGATATAGCACCATCACACACATATCAAAAAATAGCCGAAACGCTTAGTCAGTCCGCTCCTAGTGCCGTCGACTTACAACGCAATCAGCAGAAAATTGCACAATTGATGGCGCAATTGAACCAAATTGTATTGGATAAACCGCAAGCAGTTAAATTGGCACTCAGTGGCATACTGGCAGGTGGGCATTTATTGCTACAAGACTTGCCTGGTATGGGCAAGACAACTCTAGCTCAAGGTTTGGCTCAGCTGTTAGGCCTGAGTTTTAGCCGAGTACAGTTCACTAATGACATGCTACCTGCCGATATCTTAGGGATGAGTATTTACGACCAAAGCAAATTGCGCTTTGAATTTCGTCCCGGTCCTATTTTTACTCAACTGCTACTCGCTGATGAAATCAACCGCTCCAGCCCCAAAACGCAAAGCGCGTTACTCGAAGCAATGGAAGAGCGACAAGTGACGCAAGATGGGCAGACTTATCCCTTGCCGCAGCCGTTTTTTGTTATTGCAACCCAAAACCCACTGCAACAAGCTGGCGTCTATCCGTTACCTGAATCACAGTTAGATAGGTTCTTGCTGTGTCTGTCATTGGGCTACCCGTCACCTATGGCAGAGCGTGAACTACTAAAAGGTCAAGATCGCCGTGAGTTGCTAAAAGATTTAGATGCGGTGCTTGATACTGAAGCTGTACTGTTGGCACAGCAAGGCGTAAAGCAAGTTTATGTGGCAGACGTTGTATTGGATTATTTACAAAGACTCGTTGCAAAGACTCGAGCAAGCCAAGAGTATCATGGGTTATCACCACGTGGCGTGCTATCGCTGCAGCGTGCTGCACAGGCGTATGCTTATGTGTCAGGGCACATGGAGGTGACGCCTGAAGATATCCAAGCAGTCTTTGCTGCCGTGGCTGATCATCGTCTTGGTCAGCGTTTTGCACCTGCACAAGTAGTAGGTGGGCAAGCACCGCAGACCATCGCCCAACGCATTTTAGCAGACGTGCCTGTCATCGTTTAGCTGTCCATGTTGTAGTACGAGCAGGTTTGATAATACATGGCTATATCATTGTGTCCGTTAGTCTGAGGACAAGTGACTAGAGTCAATTATATGGTAAGAATAGGGTAGTCATGAGCTTTTTACCACAAGCCTTAACCGCGGCAACCAGGTCAGTAATGAGCCGTTGGTTTGCCTCGCGCGCACCCAAAAATGATAGCGCGACGCTCAATCTACGCAACGTCTATATTTTTTTTAGTCGTGAGGGCATGCTATTTGCCGTGCTATTAGTGATTACCTTTATCGCGGGTATCAATTATGGCAATAACTTGGTACTTGGCTTATGTTTTTATCTGGTCAGCGTTTGGTTGATTAGTTTTCATGTGACTTTTGCGCACATATCGGGTCTGCAAGTGCGTCTGCTAGAAGTGACTATGACAGAGGAAGGTACGCCCGCTTGGGTAACGCTGCAACTCAAAAGTGAGAGCCGTCAACCAAGGCGACAGTTATTATTTGAGTTTGAGCAAGCAGCTGATAAGAAGAATAAAGCTGGCACGAATCGACAAAGCTCCATACTCGTAACGAGTCTACAAAGTGAGCAAACTATTCGCCTACCTGTTCAAACCCGCAATCGTGGCCCTCTTGAGCTGCCACGGTTAACAATCAAAACGGTTTATCCTTTGGGTATTATGCGTGCTTGGTCTTATGTTTATTTTGAACGAAAGGCTTGGGTATATCCCAAACCTGAAGCGTTTGACTGGCAGGCGCAGTATTCAATTGCGAGCTCGGAGGATCTGCCAACTGGTGGGCAATATCGACAAGGACAAGACGACTTTGAACGACTGGATAATTATGTCGAAGGGGAGTCACTGGCTCGAGTCTCTTGGGGACATGTAGCACGGGGTCAGGGTATGTTTACCAAGCACTTTGCAGATCCTGTTGGTCATGAGCAGACACTTGATTATGCAGATATGCCAGCCGCACATCACGAACAGAAGCTTGCGCAATTGGCTCATGGGGCGTTAACATTGGGCCAATTAGGCGTACCCTTTCAAATGCGTTTACCCAACGATATGCCTGCTAGCGCAGCGGTGGGTGATGGCGAGACTTTTGCGCAAGCGTGCTTGCTAAGGCTGGCGAAAGCACCATGACTGAAATCAAGCAGTTTTCTGCAACCGATGCCACAAAAACGGCAAGCTTCGAGCAGTTAGCACTCGGTCAAAATACCCAAGCGAAAAATGGCATGGCAGCTGATAATAAATGGTATCGGCGACTACTGGCACTACCAGCCTACTACTGGGTGCTAATTGCTCAAATAGCAGTCGTGTTGCCACATGCTGCTCACTTGCCAATATGGTTAATCGGGTTTGCTGCGGTTAGTATCATTGCCCAACTACCGCGTATCAAGAGTCGGCTAAAAAAAATCTCGCATTTAAAACGTGTCTATCAAAGTATGCAGATGCTGGGCTTCCTGCTAGGCCTAGTAGGTCTGTGGCTAACGTATAACACAGCCTTTGGGCTAGATATGGGTGTGGCATTTTTGGTGCTATGTCTTGCTAGTAAGCTTTGGGAGTTGTACAAGCGCCGCGATGCTTATGTGGTGTTGAATTTATCGCTATTTGTAATTGCTGCCTTGTTTTTGATAGATCAAGGTTTGATTACCACTCTAGAAGTGATAGTAGGAGCGGTGATCGTACTATTGGCGTTTATTGCGCTCAATGATGACAGTAACGCTCGTGGTGATGGACGCTTGCGTACTTTAGGGGTTTTAGGGATTGGGGCACTGCCATTATTAGTAGTGCTGTTCCTGTTTTTCCCAAGACTGCCGCCACTCTGGTCAGTACAACTATCAGGTCAGCAAGCGACCACAGGTGTCTCTGATAGTATGTCACCCGGTGATTTTGCCAATCTAGGCCAGTCAACTGAGCTGGCTTTTCGCGTAGAGTTTGCTGATGATCGTCCACCGCAACAGCAACTATATTGGCGGGGACTCGTGTTTAGTGATTTTGACGGGGTAACATGGCGACCAAGCAATCAGGTAAGCCAATGGTCGACTAGATCGCCAGCACCAACATGGTTTCAGAATGCCTTTGCTACCGTTCCTGAGCAAGTGCAAGCAGCACCTACTCGCTATCAAATTATCCTAGAACCTACTCAGCAAAACTGGCTATTCGGACTCGATTATCCTTTTTCTCAGCAGCCAGATATCAACGTTACCTCAAACTTTACGTTATCAAAAGATCAGCCAGTCACGCAGCAGCTGCGTTATGATGTAATGCAGTTTGCGCCGATGCGTATTGACCCGATTCTGACAGATGTATCACGACGCCTAAATCTTGCGCTGCCTAATGAAGGCAACCCTCAAGCACGCGCGCTTGCTAAGCAGTTGTTTGCGCAATCAGGCTCAGATCCCGTGCGCTACATGGCTGCTATCGAGCGCTGGATTAATCAAACAGAATTTCGCTATACGTTGTCGCCGCCACGACTCAATGCCAACCGTATTGATGAGTTTTTGTTTGAGACCAAAGCAGGATTTTGTGAGCACTACTCTTCAAGTTTTACTTTTATGATGCGCGCAGCTGGTGTCCCAGCGCGGGTGGTAGCAGGCTATCAAGGGGGCGAGCCCAGTCGCAATGGCAACGTATGGGAAGTGCGGCAAATGGATGCGCACGCATGGACTGAGGTTTGGCTCGAAAATCAAGGCTGGGTACGCGTCGATCCAACGTCGTTTGTGGCGCCTGAGCGGGTCGAGCAGGGCATGAATGCGATGACCCAGCAGCAAGGGGCAGCCATGTTTGGCAGTGGTGCGAGTGCGCAAATCAGCTATCAGCAGTATCAAATGCTACAAACGTTACGTCGTTTATCCGATCAAGCCAGCTATTACTGGCAAAAAGATGTGGTCGGCTATGACCAAGACAAACAAGCAGATTCGCTACTAAAATGGTTCAACATCAGCTCCATCATGCAGCAAATTATCTCGTTAGCGGCCAGTGCTGTTATGATTATGGCCACTTTAGTATTTATCATTTGGCGCCGCCGCCGCAAACGCTGGCACCCAGCAGATTTGCCGCTTGCCCAGCTCTCAAAACGTATCGGTAAGCGTGATAAATTGCTGGCTCGAGAGGATCATGAAGGGCAGTTAGCTTGGCTTGAACGCTTAGCATCTGCTATCGATAGTCGCCTAGATAACGATACTCACCGTAATGCAAGTCATTTAACAGACAGTGAACATCCGATAGCGATTCAGACAAAGCTGGTTGAAATTAGACAAGATTACCGTCAGCTACGTTATGGACGCCTGAGTAACTTGGATACTGGCCATAGTGAGTATCAAAAACTACTCAAGCAACTCAAAAAAAATGTGCGCGAATTATTGTAACGTTTTAATATATGGCGTTGATAATTTGCGTGAGATTAAAGATATGGATTTATAGATATTTGGCAGGCATCAGTGAAGGCTAGTTTGAGAAGATTAGTAAGTAAGAGAGAGTGACTTATGGCGGTATATGTAGATTTTGTGCAGATAAAATTCAAAGGCTATAGGTGGTGCCATATGCTTGCGGACAGTTTGCAAGAGCTGCATGATTTTGCAGCATTCATTGAGGTAGATCCGCGTTTATTCCACCGTAATGCCAGCTATCCACATTATGATATCACCGTACAGATGCGCGAAACAGCTATTGCTCAAGGCGCGCTTCCTGCAGACAGAAAAAAGATTATTGAGTGCGCAAAGAAGCTAAAAGTAGAGCTACAGTCTGAAATGTCGTTATCTGATAGTGACTGATGCAGCTTATAGGCCACACAAAGAAAAAGGTAGGTGAAGCTTTTGCTCACCTGCCTTTTTCTTTACTCAGATTATACTTTTCTCGGTTGGTATTATTTGGCAACTGCCGCCGTGCTGATAGCGTTAAGTGCTTTTGAAATATTATCAATAACGGTATTGCAACCTTTGATATTATGGCGTGTTTTTAGATATTCAGGATTGTTGTATGACAGCCATACCTTTTTATCGGCATCTTCGCTAATGAGGATTTTCTGCGGTAAATCAATGGCGACGGTTTGCTCGCAATTCATCAAAGGCGTACCCGCTTTGGGGTTGCCAAACATGATGACTTGTGTTGGTCGTAATGACAAGCCTGCACTCTGAGCATTTTTTTGATGATCGACGCGCGCAAACACTTTCATATCTTTACTTTCGATCATTGAGACCAGCTTATCTGCGGTATCTTGGACGGAATGATTGCTTGGTAAGGTTACTAGGCCTTTCTCAGCATTGATTGACTGGGTTGTGTCTGTCAGTGAATCAGTAGCATCGGCTTTATTCAAAAACGTATCAACACTGGCGCAAGATGACACGGCCAATGCTAGAGCGGCAATAGAGACAGTTTTAATCATAGTGATATCCTTTAGCGGTCCGTAGTAGGTGGCAATACCGAATACTTATTGTGCGTCATCAGACTGGTGATGGCAACACGTCTTAATAGATCGCTAAACCAAACGCTCTGCCAGATAATCAACCAGTAGTCTAATCTTTGGTGATAGTTGACGGTTATGTGGGTAGATGGCCCAGATGCTTTCTTCAGGCTCTCTATAGTCATCAAGTACGCTCACCAACTCCCCCGATACCAGATATTTTTGCACATAATAATCAGGCAACTGTACGATACCAAGTCCTTTTAGCGCCGCATCAACCAGACTATAGCCGCTGTTATACTGTATGGAACCAGAGACGCGCAGGTTTTTTTCTGTGCCTTTTTCGACAAAATGCCAATAGTCACGTGTACCCAGTAGGCAGTTGTGCTGGCTGAGATCGTCAAGCGTGCGCGGCATACCATATTGATGCAGATAAGCAGGTGTCGCACAGACAAAATTGGTGCGCAGGCTAAGCTTTTTTGCCATCATCGTGGAGTCGCGCAACTTGCCAATACGAATGGCCAAATCATAGCCGCCTTCGACCAAATCAATCTGTTGATTGCTTAAAAAAGCGGTCACTTCGATCTTACGATACTGAATCATAAAATCATTGATCAGCGGTAGTAATTGCTGCTCGCCATAAGTCACAGGCGCGGTCAGTTTAATTCTACCTTGAGGCTTTGACTGCAAATTGCTCACCGCTTGCTCAGCCGCGTCCAAACCATCGAGTACACTGCGGCAATGCTGATAAAACACGCGGCCCTCTTCAGTGAGTGAGACCTTGCGCGTGGTACGATATAGCAGCTTTATATTCAGCCGCTCCTCTAATGCGCTGATCTGGCGGCTGACTTGCGCAGTCGAGATGCCAAGCGTTTTTGCAGCGCGCGTAAAGCTCTCATACTCTGCCACACAGACAAACTCACTAATCCCTTCCCAGCGCATGATTATTACCAATATGTAAAAGATATTTGCAAATATAGCATATTGTTATCCGCTCAGAAATAAATATAATGGTTAGTATCAATGTAAATAGATGCTGCTTTACTGTCATCGATGCTTGCCTATATAGGGCAGGCAAGATAAGCTCAGTCTATCTTTATCCGTTTTAAGTACCGAAATCATGACTATTAAAACGAGCAGATAACATTATTGAAAAAAAATAATGATTGGGCGTGAATGACGGTCTTAAGTTTACGCTACGTCACAATCCATCAATAACAATCAAAAAGAGAGATTCCTATGTCAGATAAATTTATTAAATCAAAAGCCGCTATCGCTTGGGGCCCAAAGCAGCCATTATCTATCGAAGAAGTGGACGTCATGCTACCGCGTAAAGGCGAAGTCTTGGTAAAAATCGTGGCCAGCGGTGTGTGTCATACGGATGCGTTTACTTTATCTGGTGAAGACCCAGAAGGCGTGTTCCCCGCGATTTTGGGTCATGAAGGTGGCGGTATCGTTGAGCAAGTAGGCGAAGGCGTGACCAGCGTTCAGGTCGGCGACCATGTCATCCCGCTATACACGGCAGAGTGCGGCGTGTGTAAAATGTGCCGCTCAGGCAAAACCAATCTTTGCTCAGCAGTACGTGAGACGCAAGGTAAAGGTTTGATGCCAGATGGCACGACGCGTTTTTATAAAGACGGCGAGCCTATCTACCATTATATGGGCTGCTCAACGTTTTCTGAGTACACGGTTTTACCAGAGATCTCTTTGGCTAAGGTCAATAAGGACGCGCCATTAGAAGAAGTTTGCTTGCTTGGTTGCGGTGTTACCACGGGCATGGGTGCGGTCATGAATACCGCAAAAGTCGAAGAGGGTGCAACGGTCGCTATCTTTGGTCTTGGCGGCATTGGACTATCCGCAGTCATCGGTGCTGCGATGGCAAAAGCCAGCCGTATTATTGCGATTGATATTAACGAGAGCAAGTTTGAACTGGCTAAAAAACTGGGCGCAACGGATTGTATCAACCCGAAAGATTATGACAGACCGATTCAGGAAGTCATCGTTGAGCTAACCGACGGCGGCGTTGATTATTCGTTCGAATGTATCGGTAACGTCGATGTCATGCGTTCAGCCCTAGAGTGCTGCCATAAAGGTTGGGGCGAGTCGGTCATCATCGGTGTCGCTGGTGCTGGACAAGAAATCTCCACGCGTCCGTTCCAGTTGGTGACAGGTCGCGTCTGGAAAGGTTCCGCATTTGGCGGTGTGAAAGGCCGTACAGAGTTACCAGGTTATGTCGAGCGTTACCTTGCGGGCGAAATCCCACTACAGGACTTTATCACCCATACGATGCCAATAGAAGACGTCAATGAAGCGTTTGATTTGATGCATAAAGGCGAGAGCATCCGTACGGTTGTCAATTTCTAAGCGTCGTTACTGACAGTAATATTAAAATCACGGTTTTAACCTGATGACGCTATAATAAAAAATGCTGCTTCAATTTTGAAGCAGCATTTTTTTTGATTTTATTTTTAAATACATCCTAATATTTGGATGTATTAAGCACCCTTTTTGCCAATAATTTGATCCGCTAGTGTCGATAAATCTGATGCGATCAAATCTGGTACTGGTACATTTGGTGCGCTGAGTATCTCGTTATACGGGCGGGTCAAAAAGGCACCGCGACAACCTACCGCTTGCGCGCCGATGGTATCCCAAAGGTGACAAGCGACAAGGCACAAGTCTGATGTCTTAACATCAAGCGTATCGGCTACCATTTGGTAAGTTTCAGGTGCTGGCTTGAACTTACTAACAGTCTCAACACTAAAATGCTGCTCAAAGAACTGACTGAGTCCCGCTTTTTCTAGCGGTGTTGGAGACGCGCTGCTCGCTGAATTGGTTAGTGTGACCAATCGAAATCCTGCATCGCGCAGTCGTGTCAGTGCTGGTGCTGCATCAGGATGCGCCGGCAACGCACTCATTCTTTCTTTAAACTCATCGATATCAGACTCTGTCAGCGTCACTTGCCTGATATCTGCAATCATCTGTAGTGCGCCAACGCCAATCTTATCGAAAGGCGTATACATACCAGATAGCGTCATGGTTTGAGAATACAAGACCAGCTGAGCGAACCATTCGCGCATGACATTTTGGTCATCAAAAATGCGTGCAAATAAAGGAGTGAGCGTTTCGATATCGAGCAGCGTCTCATTGACATCAAAGACAATGATCGAAGGAAAGGGTTTAGAAGACATAAAGCATCCTTGTATAGAATAACATTTTTATAATGACAGACGGTTTAATCAGTCATATTCGCCAACTGCTCTAATATACTGACGTAATTCTCAACCCCTTGCGCACCGCTGACCAAATGGCGCTCGTTGAAGATAATCGCCGGCACGCTTTGAATGCCTTGCTGTTGCCAATGCTGTTCTTCTGCTCGTACTTCTTTTGCAAAGAACTGACCTTCTAACACTGCCAGTGCCTCACTACGGTCCAGTCCAGTCTCAGCTGCAATATCAGCAAGCACATTGATATCAGAGATATTCTTATTATCAGTAAAATGCGCGACAAATAACGCTTGTTTTAACTCATGCATACGTCCTTGCTGGTCTGCAAAATGTAGCAGCTGATGCAGATTAAAAGTGTTATGCATGCGTGTGTCGTCATTGAAGTTGAACTCAAAACCAACCTCACGACCCGCTTCTCTCATTCTGATTCGGCTAGCATCTGACTCTTCCTTAGTCGAGCCGTACTTTTCAATAATGTGCTCACGCAAGTTTTGCCCCTCGCTTGGCATATTGGGGTTTAACTCAAACGGATGCCAATGAATGGTATGTGCGGTATTGGTTTGCTCAAGGGCTTTTGCCAGTTGGCGATAGCCGATGACGCACCAAGGGCAAACAACGTCTGAGACAATATCGATTCGGAGTGGTTTTTCTGATGTGCTCATATGTCCTCGCAGGTATGATTATTTGTATTTTATTTGAGATTTTCATAGGTGGGTATATTAGGCAACGCTATCTAGAGGGCTTGACTCGCTGCAAAATAGCTCAGTCAATACTAAGAGAATGAAGGAGTGATTACAATGTAGTCTGAACAGTCTGCGTTATCACTTAGGTAGCTCAATTGTAACTATTATCATTAGGATAGCCGGAATTTTTGCAAAAACAGTGTAACAACTGACGCATTGATAACAAAACCTGTGATTACTTAACCAATTTGCCGTGGTCACAAAACAGGTTTTTATTTAAAGTTGCTCCATTGAAATTAGCGATGATTATTTATAAATAATGCTAATACTAATAATTTAATAAGCAATAAAAACTTAACACTCACTATGGGGTCATGTATGAAAAATATCACTGAAGCAATGAACTGGCGTTACAGCACCAAAGAGTTTGATACCAACAAAAAAATATCAGCAGAAGACTTTCAGAGTCTAAAAGATATCTTACGTCTCAGTCCGTCGAGCACCAATATTCAACCTTGGCATTTTGTGATTGCTGATGACGAAGCGGGCAAAGCTCGAATCGCTAAAGGCACTGAGGGCATGTATGAATTCAATGATGCCAAAGTAAAAGATGCATCGCATGTCATCGTATTATGTAGTCGTGTCTATGCTGATGACGAGTTTTTGAACGAAGTGCTCGACAAAGAAGATGCCGATGGTCGTTTTGCAGAACCAAAATTCAAAGAGCAAATGCATCAAACGCGTAAAATGTTTTTGGACATTCGTCGTTACGAGCAAAAAGACGAGCCGCATTGGTTGATAGAGCAGTTGTATCTTAATATGGGGGCTTTGCTACTAGGAGCTGCGACTTTAGGTATCGATGCTGTGCCAATGGAAGGCGCAGATCTAAAAGCGCTTGATGAAGAATTTGATTTGCGTAGCAAAGGCTATACCGCCGTTGCCGTGATTTCGCTTGGCTATCGTAGTGAAAACGACTTTAATGCTGATCTACCTAAGTCTCGATTTGACGAAGAAACAATCATTACTAAGGCCTAGTTTAAGTTGAAAGTATCATTCTAAAGTAGCTTCGTAATAGCCCTATAGACTCCTGTTTGTGGGGCTTTTCTTTACCGACATCTATTTGACATACTACCTTTTTCTAAAAAATAGATTGCCCACTTCACAAAGGATATGGCTAAATAATCAAGCCTACGTTTGATTGCTGATAGATAAAAATCAATCAATAAGAGTCAGCCGCGGATGGTTAGGCTAATTAAAGTAAATGATTATCAATTATCCTACAGCGATTGGTAGTATTCACTTTCAGGTACTACCTCGGTTTAAAAACTACACTGTAATGACTACAAAGTTAACACAAAATATCGTCCTCAATAAGACATAATCAATTTATTGACGCCGTAACAGCGAGGCGTTTTACTACTCCCTTATATTCATCTGCCAGCGAGAAGCCAGCATGTCTACCTTGACGTTAACAATCAATAAGCAGGATTATCAGCTCGAGAATCTTGACGCCCGTACGACATTGCTCGATGTCTGTCGTCAGCATTTACAAATTACTGGACCCAAAAAAGGCTGTGACCACGGTCAATGTGGGGCCTGTACCATGCTTATCAATGGACGACGGGTCAACTCCTGTCTGACACTTGCCATCATGCATGATGGTGATGAGATTACGACTATCGAAGGCATCGGGATGCCAGACTCACTATCGGCGCTACAACAAGCGTTCAAAGATAACGACGCGTTTCAGTGCGGGTACTGTACACCAGGTCAAATCTGTTCAGCGACTGCATTGATAGAAGAAGTAAAGCAGAATTGGCCAAGCCATGTGAGCACCGATCTACAGAATCCTGATAGCCTGCTGGTACAAGAAATCGCTGAGCGCATGAGTGGCAATATCTGCCGTTGCTCCGCTTATCCTAATATTATCAAAGCCATCTCACAAGTGCTAGAGAATGAAGCATCAGCGTCTACCTCTAAGACAGCTGACAACGCTGCGCAACACTCAAGCGTAACAGGTATTTGGTCACCGCCGCCTAGTGAGACGCAACTTGGCAAAAACTCATCAAATAATAAGATTGCAAATAACAAAACAGCAAATGGTACAACAGGAGGCCGCTCATGAAACGCTTTGAATATAGCCGTGCTGATGCACCAGAGCAAGCCGCGACATCTGCCAGTAGTAAAGATGCTTCTTTTATCGCAGGTGGTACCAACTTATTAGACTTGATGAAGTTAGAGATTGAGACACCCATCAAACTCGTCGATATTACGCGTCTTGACTTAGAGCAAGTAGAAACGACTGCTGATGGTGGTTTGCGTATTGGTACACTTGTGACCAACAGTGATTTAGCCGCGCATCCTGATGTGATTGCCAATTATCCAGTATTGTCCCGAGCTATTTTAGCAGGGGCGACTGGTCAGCTACGTAACAAAGCAACGACGGGTGGCAACTTCTTGCAGCGCACTCGTTGCTATTATTTTTATCAAACAGACAGCGCTTGTAACAAACGTGAGCCGGGGACCGGTTGTCCTGCTATCAATGGCGAAAACCGTACGCTAGCTATTCTAGGTACGAGCGATGCCTGTATTTCTCAGCATCCATCTGACATGGCAGTGGCCATGCGCTTGCTGGATGCCACTATTGAGACAATAAAGGCGGACGGATCGACTCGCGCTATCGATATCAAAGATTTTTATTGCTTGCCAAAAGACACCCCGCATATCGAAAACGTGCTAGAAGCAGGCGAGTTGATTACTCATGTTGTACTACCTGCCCCTATCAAGGGTATGCATACCTATGACAAAGTGCGAGACCGTGCTTCTTATGCCTTTGCACTGGTATCTTGTGCCGCAGTCATCGATGCTGATGAAAATGGCAACCTAAAGACAGTACGTTTGGCGTTCGGCGGCATCGGTACTAAGCCATGGCGTAATGAAGAGGTTGAGGCACTATTAACAGACACCAATGGCAACAGCGATGTTATCACGCAGGCCGCTGATCTGTTATTGCATGATGCCAAAGGGAATGGTCAAAACGACTTTAAAATACCATTGACGCGTCGCCTATTAAAACAAGTCATTCAGCGCGCACTAGCGGGCGAGGGAGCATAATCATGGCACTATTAGAATCAATCACACAGTCAGAACCAACCAAAAAACTGACCATGGATGAGCCTGTTGAAACGCTATTTAGTACAACGGCAAGCAAATTGGTCGGTAAGCCTATCAACCGTGTTGATGGTTCGCTAAAGGTTAGCGGCCAAGCAAAATACAGTGCTGAAATACACTTGGACAATCAAGCCTATGGTGTCTTGGTAGGCGCGACCATTGCCAAAGGGCGAGTTGAGAGTATTGATAATGATTCGCTAAAGGGTATTCCTAATATTATTAAGGTCGTGACTGATCCTGAGCATTTCTTACGTAACTCTCAACAAGGTGGACTAAAAAAAGCACCGACGCAGGGAGCGACTGAGATTTTTTATCATGGTCAGCCTATTGCGGTCGTCATCGCTGAGACTTTTGAAGCAGCGAGAGAAGGCGCGAAGGCGCTTAAAGTTACCTATACAGATGAGACTGATCAGGCAGCATTAAACTTTACTCAAGAGCTATCTAATGCACACGCGGTCGATGAGAAGAAAGGCTCTGACAAAAACTACGTCCAAGGTGACCCGGATCAAGGCTTAGCTGATGCGGCAGTGACTGTTGATCGCTTTTATCATACACCAAGTCAAAACAGCTCTGCGATGGAGCCTCATGCAACATTGGCTCATTGGGAAGACGATAAGCTAGTTCTGTATACTGCCAATCAGATGCTCGCTTCTTGCAAACAGCAAGTGATGGATGCTCTGGACCTAAATAAAGATCAAGTACAACTGATCGCACATTATGTCGGTGGTGGGTTCGGTAGTAAGCTCGGTATTGCTCCTGAATCTATTGCGGCGGCGATTGCTGCAAAAGATCTGGGTCGTCCTGTGTTGATCACTATGACGCGCCCACAAGTGATGGAGGCGACAGTCCGGCGCTCAAACACGCGTCAGCGTATCGCAATTGGCGCGAACAATGACGGCGTGATCGATACATTGATTCACGATACGATCTCTAGTAATTTGCCAGATGAGGCTTTCTTTGAGCCAACTGCTTTATCTACGCACTATCTATATAGCGGCAAAAACCGCCGCGTAAATTATGAATTGGTAGATATGAACCAAGTATTAGCAGGCTCGATGCGTGCACCTGGGGAAGCGGTTGGAATGATTGCCGTTGAATGTGCAATGGATGAATTGGCTACTCAGTTAGAGCTTGATCCTATCGAGCTGCGTCGCCGTAATGAACCCGAAAAAGACCCTAGTAAAGACATTCCGTTTTCGACACGCAAGCTGATTGAGTGTATGGAGCAAGGTGCCAAGCAGTTTGGTTGGGATAAACGAAATGCAAAACCTGCCAGTCAATTAGAAGGTGACTGGTGGATAGGTACAGGCATGGCTGCGGCTGCCCGTGGCAATCAATTACAGGCATCTGAAGCACGTGCAACCCTACAGGTAGATGAGTCAAAAGCACTTGGTATCAAAGCAGTTATCGAGACAGATATGACAGACATTGGTACAGGGTCTTATACGGTGTTTTCTCAGGTAGCGGCAGACCTGTTAGGACTGCCTATTGACCATGTTGAGATGAAACTAGGTGACAGTGCATTGCCACCAGCATCAGGCTCAGGTGGCAGTTGGGGTGCTGCAAGTGCGGGTAGTAGTGTCTATCTTGCTTGCGAGCAGCTGCGTGAAATGCTAGCAGAAAAAGTTGGTCTGTATCCTGACAACATTCAGTTAGATAATGGTCAAATAAAGAAAACAGGCGAGCATGCTTTAACAGCAATGGAAGCTGCTAAAAAGAGCGGACAATCACTTGCCGACAGCACTATAGATAAGCTATCGCAAACCACAGGGCTTTCGCTATCAGGACAGTCAGCATCACAAGAGTATGATTTTGAAAATACAGGGGCTTACGCGCTTGCAGAAGTAGTCGCTGGCTATGATGAGCAAAAAATCAGTGCCAAAGGTCAGATAAATCCAGGTAAGAATGGCAAAAAATATCGTCAATCTTCGTTTGGTGCTAACTTCGCTGAAGTCGCTGTTCATAAAGTGACAGGTGAGATTCGGGTCAAGCGCATGACAGGTGCATTTGCCGCGGGTCGTATTCTGAACCACAAAACAGCGACCTCACAATGCTATGGTGGCATGGTATTTGGTATTGGTTCAGCGCTGATGGAAGAGGTGATTCATGACAAACGTGACGGTCGCCTCTGTAATCACGATCTTGCCGAGTACCATGTGCCAGTCAATGCGGACGTACCGCAGTTAGATGTCATATTGGTGGAAGAGGATGATCCGTATACCAATCCAATGCATATCAAAGGTATTGGTGAGACAGCTATTGCAGGTGCTGCTGCCGCGATTGCCAATGCCGTCTACAATGCGGTAGGTGTCCGTGTTTACGATTTTCCGATTACGTTAGATAAGTTGCTTTATGAGATGCCAGAGTAGTTTTATCAGCTTATGTATGACAAGAACCCGCTTACTGAGCGGGTTTTTGTAACTGGGTCGGTAGTATATTTTAGTACTATCAAAAAATTCATTATAAAAGAAATAATTATTAAATAAGAGGCATTATGAATCAAGTCGCTGACATTCTGAAGCTGGCAAGCGAGGCTCAGCAGCAAGGTGTTGATGCTGTATTGGCCACTGTCATTCGTACAGAAGGCTCAGCGTATCGCCGTGCTGGCGCCATGATGCTCATCTGTGAAGATGGTCGCTCAGTTGGAATGATTAGCGGTGGTTGCTTGGAGCCCCATATTATCAAACGTGCCTTTTGGCTCACGCGTGACGGTGCCAATGTGCAGGTTTATCAGACGGGTGATGACATTGAATATGCCGAAAATGGTCAAGCGCAGGCAGCGATCAACAAAGAAGCTGGCGATACAGATGATGATCTAGACGACTTGGATGGCCTGGATGACATGGACTTTGATGAGTTGAACTTTGGACTCGGGTGTAATGGACGTGTCCATGTGCTGTTTGAGCGTCTGGCAACAGCTGTACCATTTTTAGATTTAATTCGTCAGGTTCGGCGAACTCAGCAGCCAGTTATGGTCGCTACTTTGATACGTGCCAACGGTTATCAGAATACTAAGCTGCAAATAGGCATGCGTATCAATTTAGAGGAATATCACGATTCGGAAGATTTGCCAGAACAAGAGATAATAAAACCTTCGAATATAATTGCCGATATCGTAGAAAAGTTAGCAGAGTACAAGCTGTCTGAGGGAAATGCCGAATACGTGACCATAGAAACGAATGAGGTAACCACCGAGTGGCTCGTGCAACACCTGCAACCACAAGTGCGTTTATTAATTTGTGGCGCAGGTAATGATGTGATGCCACTGGTGACCATGGCAAAGCTACAAGACTGGCATGTGACGGTCATAGACAGTCGCACACAATATGCGACTCGTATGCGTTTTCCTCAGGCAGACACCGTCATGTCATTATCTCTAGAGGATAGTGATACGTTGCTGAAGCTGAGCCACAACGCTGCAGTCGCTCTGATGTCACATAGCCTGACTCAAGACCGCGCTCGCTTGGCGATATTGCTGGCACATGCGCAAAATTATAGATATTTAGGACAGTTGGGGCCACGTTATCGTACCGAACGCTTAATCAATGAAATCAGCGCCAACATTGCAAATCCTACTGTTTTGGATGTTGGTATCCGTAAATTGCATTATCCAATTGGCTATAAACTGGGCGGAGATGGTCCTGAAGCACTCGCACTTGGTATCATGGCACAGATAAATGCAGTCATGCACGATCAAGCCTCATCAATAGCGGTTTCGGATAGTAGTTTTTTGCATACAGCAGCGTTGAGTAGTGATGCTGATATTGTGCCGAGTACCGCATGAGTAGTATCGTCTTAGAAGAAAATGACAGACAGGGGCAAAATCATGCTGTCATCATATTGGCAAGTGGCCTCAGTCAGCGTCTAGGTCAACCCAAACAGCTGCTCGTTAAGGATGGCGAGCCATTAATCATGCGCACGATCCGATTGGCAGTAAGCACCAATCCGCAAGCCGTCATCGTTGTGATTCCTGATAAGCATCCTGCAATTGCTAGTACAGTTACAGAGTTGGCTGTGCAATATCCAGCGGTTCAAGCGGTAGTAAATCCAAAACCTGAAACTGGTATGGCGGACAGTTTGCGTTTGGGTATTAAGACCATCGCTAGCCTTGACACTGCGTCAATCGAGCGCGTGCTCATTATGGGTGTTGATCAGGTTTTATTGGGTGAGTCACACTTAACGGCTTTGCTGGCTGGTGAACAGTCTGTAGTGGCAAGTAAGTATCATAGTTGGCACAACTGGCAAGATTTAGAAAACTACCAAAATTTGGGTGAAGAAGAATCTAATAAAAGTTCCGCTGCCAATAAATCCACAAGCAATATCATTGGTCTACCTTTAGTCATTAACTATCAGCTACTCAGACAATGGCAGGCAATGTTAGCAGGGGATAAAGGGCTACGGCATCTGATTAGAGAGTTGCCAGCCGATCAAATAGGTAAAGTCAATAATGACCAACTTAGCTATGATATTGATACGCCTGAACAGCTAAGCTATGCCAAACAACAAGGCTGGCTTGATAAGAAATTTTAATGATACTGAGTACTAAGCGACCGATATGACAAGTATGATAGAAACCGAACGACTGTACCTCAGACAGTGGCAAGCGAGCGACTTTGCACCATTCGCTGAAATGAATGCCAATCCTGAAGTAATGGAATATTTTCCCAAGTTATTACCTACTTCTATGAGTAATACTATCGCCAAAAAATGCCAGACGCTGATTGAGGATAATGGATGGGGATTTTGGGCGGTGAGTCGCAAAGGCTGCTCAAATAAAAACGATGACTTTATCGGTATGGTTGGGTTAAATAACGCGCATGCCGACATGCCGTTTTCTCCTGCTGTCGAGATTGGTTGGCGCTTGCACAATGATTATTGGGGACAAGGGTATGCGACCGAAGCCGCGCAGGCTGCTTTGCGCTATGCTTTTGATGTTTTAGAACTTAGCGAGGTTGTTGCCTTTACTGCCGTTATCAATAAGCGCTCGCAAAAGCTTATGGAGCGTCTTGGTATGATCAACACACAAGACAATTTTTATCACCCTATGCTTGATGCCAAGCACCCACTTGCTGAGCATGTTCTATATAAAATCACACGAAAGCAGTGGCAATCCCTTAGCGCATAACGGACTCTATGTATCTGATACGGCCGATCTTGAAAACGTCAAAATATGTCCCTTAAACGGCAACTCTAAATAAGTCGTATTTTCAGGTTTGACATGCTGACTACTAAAGCCAAACTCGATCATTTTATTGGTCAGTTTGTTTTTGCGACCGCGACCAGGATCGACTACGATGACTTCACAGGTTGGCAGCGCATGACGCTCGATGAATTCAGCCAATATATCGATGTGCTGGTCTTCATAGAGCAAGTCACTGCCGATAATGATATCAAACTTGCCAAGATGGCTATTGTCCTCTGACCAGTCCAAACGCTCAAAATTAATCTCTTTGTTATTATTCAGCGTGGTATTTCTATCCAGAAAATACTCAACCGTTGGATGATAGTCAGTCGCTGTAATGTCCGCATGTCTATGATTGAGCAGCAGACTCGATAGCGCCATGCCGCAGCCCACTTCCAAAATTCGTTTGCCCGCGATATCGTAATCCAGCATATGATTGGCAAGCACCAAGCTTGATGGCCATATGACGCCAAACATCGGCCAAGACGCCGAGCAAATGCCCAAATTTAACGCCTCATCATCAGGATCGCTAAATTGCTGATTGTCACGCAGGGTGCAAATATGAATGTCAGTGTTGCCAATTTCGATCGTTTGATAGCGCACGCGCACGGTGGTCAGCGAAGTCATAAACTGTCCTAAAAAATAAGCAAGAATGCAAGGTTTGGCAGAGGTTGCCACTGTCGATGAGGTAGGACGTTGGAGGCGATAATTTAAATCTTTGAAATGGTATAAACTCGATTTTGTAGAAGCTGATATCTTGCAGAAATTTAATCGGCAACAAGATAAGCGTGCGAAGAGTATGCATCAAATATTGACAAGTTATTGTTAATTCTGAAGGTATTGTTATTGCTGCGCAAAATCGTCCAGCACTAGAAAGTAAAGTCATTAAGAAGCGGATGGTTATAAGAGAGGAAAGGGCGCTCGACCTAAGACAAGCGCACTTATATTGCTATGGTATAAAGGGTTTGTGTTGAGTAAGGGCTTAACTCCATCAACTAAGAAACTTTAGACCAGATGTCTTGAGTGCCCATACCAGCTCTACAAAGGCGCGACTGTTGGTTAAGGGTTCGCCATCGATGATGAGCACATAACCTGCGCCATCGATCCATAAAAACACAAAGCTGGTCTCAGGAATAAGTAAATCAACTTGCTGAAAAAATGAAATCGCTTGACTCTCTACTGCCCAGCCGCGCTGTTTTTGGCGAAGCATAAATCCTGAAAAATCAGCAGCGGCGACACTGAGCATGTCCGCTTCTTCTTGACTGTAGCCAATCCGAGCCAAACAAAATCCTTCATCAGAGCCAATCGCTGCACGGCGTTTGCCAGATAAGCTCGCGACCACATAAGGCAAAAATTGATCCAATGGCAAATTGGGTGCTGGCAAAAGCAAAGACAGTTTTTCAATCCAGCCTTGCTCGATAAAGCTTTGTAGCCATATATCAGAATAACGCTGCAACCAATCAGCGGCGAGTAGCGTCTGCCCATAAGACAATAAATCTTGTAGCGCCAACTGCTCGTCAGTCGGCTCATTTTGTGAAAACGCCTCAAAAATACCAGCGGGCGTTAAGGTCAGATAGGTTTTATCAGCATTCAAGTAAGAGGACATAGCGGCTACCGTAGTGATGAAAGGGCAATAAAAATATTTAAAGTTATAAACGAATGACAATCTACTGTTTGGCTGGAGGCGTCATCGTTTGATCAAGATGCTGTTGGCAATTGTCCCAGCGCTTATCAAACTGCCAATCGCTTTTGCCCAAGCTAAACCATACTAATGAAAATGCCAGACGATCGTTGCGCGCCGTACAATAGGCAAAAAACTCATTTTCAATTTGCTCAATGGTGCCCCAGTCTTGGCTAGCACGTGCTTGCATCAACTCGCTTGTGATGTCTTTAGCGATTTCTTTGGCATCATCGCTACTGATACGCAGTCGTTGTTTTTGCTCATTGAGCGAAGGCGACACCAGTACACTCCAGCGAGTGGCAAGCATACTATTGCGCTGAATGTAGCTTTTTTTATCAATACAATCGCGAAACCCTTGCTGGGCATCAGGATACAAGCGATCCTTGATACGCGTAAATAGGTTATTGACATCGTACGGAATATCAAACCAGCAACCATAGAAAAAGTCCGCTACAGCGCCTTGTAACGGTTCTTTTTCAGTCATTAGTAACGCGGCGTTGATACGCTGCTCGTGAAAGTGACGGTTATTGGGTGCCAAAAATACCTTACGCGAGTAAAGTCGAAATATTCGGTGCGCCACTTTCTCATTTTCTTTGATCAGGTCTGCATCAGACATCATAGTATCCTTGTATCATAGCCGTGATGGCAATAAGCGCAACAAGCCACAGCCTAATTCCGTAAAACGAAGTGCGATATCAATAAAGCTGATAAGCGATCAGTCCAATAACGTCTGCATCAAATCAATCATGAATTCAGCATCTTCTTCACTCATCGCCTCAAATCCTTGCGGCATACCAAGCTCAGTCAAGGCTTCTTTGCCATCGTCATCGCTATGCAAATCAAGAATCGCATCTATAAAGAGTTGCGCATCTGGAAAGTCTTCTTTAATGAGCAGGACATGGCTAATATCTGCCAAATCACTCTCAATCAGTACCGATAGCTGAGCTTTGGTTAAGCGTGAAAAGCTGTGAAAGATTTCCGCTAAGAAAAAGGCAGCTTGGGCATCGCCTTTGATCACTTTGCGGGCCGCTGCCTGATAGGTCTCAGTTACATCCCAGTTAAGATCAGATTCTTCTATATCGACGGCTTCTAGTAAACGTAAACCAATCAGCTTGACGTCGCGGTTGTCTGCCATCGCCACAGTTGCACCCGCATGGATATCTTCTAGGCGGTCGACATCGCTATTGGCCGCTGCTGCAATCACCATTTCATCAGACTTGCCGATAGGTCGTGCAATGGCTCGGTAGCCTTGCTCGCGGATGAGAGTGGCCGCATCAAAAGGATTGGCGTAGATAATTTGAATATCACCTGCCTCAATCAATGCTTCTTGCTCAGCATGTGATGCGGGGATATTGAGGTGCATGTTGAGGTTGGTACGTTTTTGAATCAATGTGTTGAACATGTGCCAGCCTGCAAAGCGCTCAGGCGAAAAATCAGGGGCGATTAACATATTGTGTGTCGTCATGACTTAGCCTTCCTCATGTTGTTTCATTTGGGCGTACTGAGCCAGTGCCGCTTCAATTTTGCTGCGTGATGGCTTACGGCGTACTGAGGTGTAGCCAACGGTTTCGCCGCGGCGAACATTGGGTACGACCGTGGCATATACCCAATAGTGACTACCGTCTTTGCATAAGTTTTTGACATAGCCATGCCATTTTTGTCCAGATTCAGCGGTATCCCACAGGTCTTTATAAGCAGATTTTGGCATATCAGGGTGGCGCAAGATAGATTGCGGTTGACCGATGAGCTCATCAACGCTGTAGCCACTAATCTCGACAAAGGCATCGTTGACGTGAGTAATAATACCGTCTAAATCGGTGCGCGAGACAATCAGTTTGCCATCGGGATAGGGACGTTCTATCCCCGTATCATAGACAGTCCGTGACGTGCCATCATAATAGGTTAGGGTGATTTGCTCAGCAGGCAGTTCAGGCTTGTGTGCATCAGGGATTGGAGAACCCATGGTCATCTCCTTTATTAGTCGTTATATGTATAATGAGTAAAAAGCGAATAAATAAGGTGCTTGTCAAAAGCTAAAGCTACCAATCAAATGAGTTTTGCAAGGGCTTCTGAAGCACGCTTGATATCTAAGAATATCAAGCCAAGCTTGGCATTGGGTTTTGCCATGATGGTGAGGACTGCTTCTTCGCCTGATGAAGTCATGATCACATAGCCTTTTTCGCCTTGAATCATGATGCGATCGATACTGCCGCGTGCCAATTCACGGCCTGCACGGTCGCCCAATGATAGCAGTGCCGCTGACATCGCCCCAACACGGTCTTCATCAACGCCAGTTGGTAGAGCTGAGGCAATCATCAGACCATCGTTAGAGATTAGGGCAGATGCTTCAACATCTGCTGATGAGCTGTTTAAGTCTTCCAATATCTGTTGAAATGAATCTGTACGCATATCGCTTTCTCTATACTGTGTGTTAATTTTTATTTATGAACTATAGTTAGCCAAAAATAACCCTGTTTAAAAAAGGGTATTATAAATCCTTACTAAAAATATTGATATAGTAAATCCCTATTTAAACTAAGGTTATAAAGATTTTTTCTTTAGTTTCATAAAATTTTCAATATTTTTGCCAAAAAAAGCCCAGTCATTGGGTGACTGGGGCTTTTTAATTGAGATAAATGAAAA
The DNA here is from genome assembly GCF_041431175.1 of Psychrobacter sp. Arc29. Lineage (NCBI taxonomy): Bacteria > Pseudomonadati > Pseudomonadota > Gammaproteobacteria > Moraxellales > Moraxellaceae > Psychrobacter > Psychrobacter sp. Arc29. The sequence goes on from NZ_JASMRR010000003.1 coordinate 164,389, forward strand.
TGTATTGACTATATGGTCTCGTGCCATTGTCCTTGAACCATAATGCCTTGGATAGGGTTCAGCCCCATCTGATAGGCCAAGTCAGCAGGACGGGCGATATCCCATAGTGCCAAATCAGCATCACAGCCAACTTCTATTTTTCCTTTATTAGCGAGTCCTAAAGCCTGCGCCGCATAAACCGTCGAGCCTGCCAGTACTTCTTCAGGCGTGAGGTAAAAAAGCGTACAGCCCATATTCATCGTCAATAACAGCGACGTTAACGGTGAGGTGCCAGGGTTACAGTCAGTTGAAATCGCCATCGGGACTTGGTGCTTGCGCAGTGCCTCAATCGGTGGCAGCTTGGTGTCACGTAACGTATAAAACGCTCCGGGCAATATCACCGCAACCGTATTACTAGCAGCCATTTTTTGGATATCATTCTCTGATAAGTGTTCTAGATGGTCGCTAGATAACCCGTTGTATTCAGCAACTAAAGCGCTACCGCCGATATCAGATAACTGCTCAGAGTGCAGTTTGACTGGCAGGTCTAAGGAGCGTGCAACCTCAAAAACGCGTCTAATCTGTTCGCTACTAAACGCAATGTTTTCACAAAAACCATCGACCGCATCGACTAAGCCTTCGGAGTGTAAAATGGGCAGCCACTCGCAGACTTGCTTGATATAGTCGTCCGCACGGTCCTGCATATTAGACTTGTATTCAGGTGGTAAGGCGTGCGCAGCTAGATAAGTAGTGCTCACATGAATGCCGTGCTTTTCGCCAAGCTGGCGAGCGACGGTAAGCATTTTGCGTTCAGTGTCTAAGTCCAAGCCATAGCCCGATTTGATTTCGATACTGGTGACGCCTTCTTTCATTAGCGCGACTAGACGTTTTTCACTTTGGGCAAATAGCGATTCAATGCTGGCGGCGCGGGTGGCGCTCACGGTTGCGACAATACCGCCGCCTTGTGCAGCAATGTCTTGGTAACTGGCGCCTTGCAAACGCGCTTCGAATTCGTTGCTGCGGTTGCCACCATAGACAATGTGTGTATGACAGTCGATAAGCCCCGGGGTCAGCCATTTACCATCGGCGTTAGTGACTTGATTTTCTTGATAATGAGGCAGATAAGTAGCGATTTGCTCTTGTGCCCCAATCCATGCAATTTTGCCGTCTTTAATACCGATAGCGGCGTTCTCTAGCTGACCGTATGGGATGTTATCAGTATCTGAATTCTCGTAAATATCGAAACCATAGTGTGCTGAAAACGTCGCAATATTGGCATTAATAATGAGTTGATCAAACGATGTCATAGTAGATTCGTCGAGCGTCTGTTCTTTAAAATTTTCTGATTCATTCATAGTATGCTCCTAATTATTGGGAGGCGAGTAACCTGTTAAGACCTTTTTTTGTAAGAGCTAGCTGACAAGTAAGTGCTGTTCTACAATCGTTGCCAGCAGTCGAGCAGCGACTTTACAGCTACGATTATCCACATCAAAGGTCGGGTTGATCTCAGCAATATCGGCCATTTTTACTTTACCTGATGACATAATCAGCTTGACCATACGCTCAACAAAACCCAGCTCAATACCAAAGGCGGCAGGTGCACTGACACCTGGGACAACACTAGATGGCAGGCAGTCCATATCAATGGTGAGATACACTATATCGACCTGATCTATGAAGCTTTTGACCTGCTCGGCAAGTGTATCCCAAGGCTGATAATGACAGTCTTCATCACTAATGACCTGTACACCCAGTTGCTCAGCACGATCAAAGAGCGCGGCGGTATTAGAAAAGCGACTGACGCCTACACAGCAGTAGTGAAAGGGCTGATCGTGTGCGTCAAGATGCTCAGCAATTTGACGAAACGGTGTCCCAGAAGTCGCCACATCAGACTGACGAGTATCCAAATGCGCGTCAAAATTAATGATTCCGATAGTAGGTACTGCGGATGTGCTGACAGTCGTATCATTTGTTTCTTTCAACGCCTGCCATAATCCCAAAAAGCTACCGTAAGCGATGGCATGACCACCGCCCAATCCGATGGGTAGTCCACCTTGCTTGACGATAGTGCTAACTGCATCAGCGTATTTCATCTGAGCTTGCTCAAGTGTACGCTCGGCAAAGCCGTCGTTATCATGACAATGAATGTCACCTGCATCACCGAGTAAGGATGGTAGTTGATCATTAAAGCGTTGTTGCAACTCGGCAATGACTGGCAATGCAGCGAACGCCCGACGAATCAAAGGCGGTGCAGCTCGTGCGCCCACGCGCCCTTGATTGCGTCTGACCCCTTGGTCACACGCAAAACCAACCAGCCCAATATATTGAGTCTCGTAAGGCTGGGCGAGCTGATACCAATAGCGGGCGCGCTCAGTCTCAAACGGCTCAGCACGGCCTGTCCACTGAGTCATATCAGCAGGTGTATGGCTAATGGGTGTGGTCATGTTTGTGACTGCCATCATGGCTCTCCTTTTACCAGTTAACCGTTACTTAGAATCGTACCAGTCGCGACGCAGTTCTTGCCAATGCTGAGCAAGTGTACCGTCTAGTACTAACTGTTTGGCTGCCTCGATATCTGGGGCTAGGTAGCGATCTTTATCATAGAATGTCACTTTCTCGCGTAGCTTCTGATGCGCCACTGTCAATGGCTCTGATGTCTCGAGTCCGCGATGGAAGTCGATGCCTTGACCAGCAGCTAACAGCTCAATACCGATGATGGTGGCGGTGTTGTGAGCCATCTCGTATAGACGGCGAGCACAATACGTTGCCATGGATACATGGTCTTCTTGGTTGGCAGAAGTCGGGATACTATCGACACTGCCTGGATGGGCGATAGATTTGTTTTCTGAGGCGAGGGCAGCAGCGGTCACGTGCGCAATCATAAAGCCTGAATTGACCCCAGCATTTTCGACCAAGAACGGCGGCAGGCCACCTGACAAAGTTGCATCAATAAGTAAGGCAACACGGCGCTCAGACATCGAACCGATCTCGGCGATTGCCAAGGCCAAAATATCCGCGGCAAAGGCCACAGGCTCGGCATGGAAGTTGCCGCCTGAGATAGCAACTGGACCATCTTCGTTATTAAAGATAAGCGGATTGTCGGTTACCGCGTTGGATTCGATGAGTAGCGTTTTTCCTGCTTGGTTGATGATATCAAGACAAGCACCCATGACCTGCGGCTGACAACGTAGGCAATAAGGATCTTGTACTCGATCGTCTTGCTCATCATTGTGCGAAGCGCGGATCGCACTGCCTTTGATCAATTGACGATGCGCTTTGGCGATTTCAATTTGCCCATGATGACCACGTACCTCGTGAATACGCGCATCAAATGGTGAATCCGAGCCTTTGGCCGCATCAATTGACAGTGAGCCGACGATGGTAGCTGTCTCAAGCAAATCACGCGCTAAGAAATAACCACGTAATGCTAGTGCCGTTGATACTTGTGTACCGTTGATGAGTGCAAGGCCTTCTTTGGCTGCCAATGTAATCGGCTCAAGTCCGTGCTTCGCTAAGGCATCAGCGGCAAGGACTTTTTTGCCATCGACATAGACGTGACCTTCACCCATCATAGCTAATGTCATATGTGATAGTGGCGCTAAATCACCAGAGGCACCAACTGAACCTTTGGCTGGAATGTTTGGTGTGATTTGATTGTTGATTAAACCAAGCAAGCTATCAACCACCTCGCGGCGTACGCCAGAGACGCCTTGTGCCAGACTGGCGACTTTCATCACCATAATCAGTCGTACCACACCGTCTGGTAGCGCGTCACCAGTACCTACCGAGTGAGAAATGATTAGATTGCGCTGTAGCAGCTCAAGCTGGTCATCACTGATACGCGTCTTGGCAAGCAGACCAAAACCAGTATTGATGCCATAAGCGCTCTTGTCACGGGCAATGATGGTGCGTACATCTTCGTGCGAGGCATCAATCGCCTCATAAGCACTCTCAGGCAGTGTCAGTACAACGGGCTGATCGTAAATGTCACGTAGCATCTCAAAGCTAAGCTGGCGTGGGTGTAGGGTTAATTGTTTGATATTGCTCATAAGGGTAATCCTAGTGTTGTAAGCGGTGTTAATTATATTATTTTTAAGGCAAATCGTTGTGAGGTTAAGCTGTTTGGTCGCTTTTAGATCATTTAATGTATCTTCTTTGATGTCATTTTTATTAACCAATCCAGTTCATATACAGCGCCAATTGTCCAAACGCTGCGGCTAGCAAAATACTAAGAACCACGCGTTCAAACCAAATAATGACCATTTTACCAACAGAGACTGGGATTTCGGTAGCCAGTACACAAGGTATCATGGCTGAGAAAAACAGTACGCTGCTAATAGAGATGACCCCTGCCACATAGCGCGTCAGTATATCTGCGTCACTTAGCAGTAGTGCTGGCAAGAACATTTCAGCCAATCCTGCTGACATTCCTTTGGCAGCGACAAGAGGGTCTGGTAGGCCGCCAAGCCATGTGAACGGATAAAGCAGCAAGCCTAACGCACCGAACACGGGCGTATATTTTGCTAATAGTAATCCGGTCAGACCGACAGCGATGATAGAAGGCACAATAGCGGCTGCCATCGTCAGACCATCACGAAAATTAGACCATAAGATTTGTTTGAGGTCAGTTGCTTGACGGGAAGTGGACAAACCCAAATCAAATGCTGCTGCTAGTCGTTTACCTCTTGCGTGATCAAGGGTTGGACGATCAACCTTATCATCAAACAGACTGATGGGCGGAATCCGAGCAGTAATCGCAGTGACAATAAAGGTAATTACTAGCGTTGACCAAAAAAAGAGGTTCCAAAATTCCATTATCCCAAGCGTTTTGGCCACAATCACCATAAACGCTGCTGATACCGTCGAAAATCCAGTCGCGATGATAATGGCTTCACGCGCTGAATATTGCTTTTGTAGGTACACGCGATTAGTAATGAGTAGACCGATAGAGTAGCTACCAACAAAAGAAGCGACGGCATCAATCGCCGATGATCCGGGCGTTTTCCAAATAGGTTTCATGATTGGCTGCATCAGTACACCAACCATCTCGAGCAAACCAAACCCAACCAAAAATGCCAATATCAATGCCCCGATGGGTACAATCATACCGACTGGTAATGCCAGTTTTTCAAACAAAAACGGCAGCATGTCGGCTTCCATCATGAAGGCAGGCGCAGCGCCAGCAACATACATCACTGCCAATACCAGACCGATGACCTTAAAAGCAGTCATAATCATGTGAGTGATATTTTTATTCCACGAGCCGTCGATAAATGGTTTACTCACGCCATAGAGCATAAGTAAAAACAATAACGTCACCGACAGAGTATGCTGCTGAGTAACCAAATAGGTCGCGCCATGATCGAACAAAATCGTGCTCTTTTCACCAATGGTAAACGGCACAAAAAACATCACTAGACCGATAGCGCTAAAGACAATGAGCTGTATCAGTGCCACAGGGGTCGAGAGCAGTTTTTTTGACGATGTCGTTGCATTGTCATCGTGCAGACTAGATGTTGTATTTTGCTCAATCATATTATCCTCCTTGATAAATCGGCGGTTATGTCCTTATGTCAATTCATCGCTCATAAGGACAAGGAACAAACTATTTAATCATTGGCAGGTTTAGACCGTAATCCTTCGCAGTTTTAATCGCTAACTCATAACCTGCATCGGCATGACGCATAACGCCTGAACCGCAGTCATTGACCAGTACGCGCGACAAGCGTTTGGCCGCAGCGTCTGTACCATCTGCAACGATGACCATGCCTGAATGCTGCGAGTAGCCCATGCCGACACCGCCGCCATGATGTAGTGATACCCAAGTGGCACCGCCTGCGACATTGAGCATACCGTTCAATAGCGCCCAATCAGATACCGCGTCTGAGCCGTCTTTCATGCTTTCTGTTTCGCGGTTTGGACTGGCAACAGAGCCTGTATCCAAGTGATCACGACCAATGACGATAGGGCCTTTTAGCTCACCGTTTTTGACCATCTCATTAAATGCCAAACCTGCTTTGTCACGCTCACCCAGACCTAACCAGCAGATACGCGCAGGCAAGCCTTGGAACTGAATGCGCTCTTTTGCCATATCGAGCCAGCGATGGATATGTTGATTTTCAGGGAAGAGCTCTTTAATTTTTTGATCGGTCTTATAAATGTCTTCTGGATCGCCTGAGAGTGCTACCCAGCGGAATGGGCCTTTGCCTTGGCAAAACAACGGACGAATATAAGCAGGGACAAAGCCTGGGAAGTTAAAGGCATCTTTGACGCCTTCGTCAAACGCAACCTGACGGATATTATTGCCGTAATCAGTCGCTGGGATATTCATCGCTTGCAGATCCAAAATCGCTTGGACGTGTACCGCACAAGATTGAGCAGCGGCTTTGGTGAGGGCTGCGTGTTGCTCCGGATCTTCTTGGGCAGCTTTCCATTCTTCAACCGTCCAGCCGCTTGGTAGATAGCCATTGATCAAATCATGCGCTGAGGTTTGATCGGTGACCAAATCAGGCTTCATGCCGCCAGCGTTGGCGCGTTTAACCATTTCAGGCAAGATATCTGCGGCATTACCGAGTAGGGCGATAGAGACGGCTTCGCCCGCGTCCGTATGTTGTTTGATCAACTCATAAGCATGGTCAAGATCATCTGCTTGCTTATCGACATAACCAGTACGCAAACGGAAATCGATACTCGATTGCTGACATTCGATGTTCAATGACGTTGCGCCTGCAAAGGTTGCGGCTAGTGGCTGTGCGCCGCCCATACCCCCAAGACCCGCGGTCAAAATCCAGCGACCTGCCCAGCTGCCATCATAATGCTGACGACCTGCTTCGACAAAGGTCTCGTAAGTCCCTTGCACGATGCCTTGGGTGCCGATGTAAATCCAGCTACCTGCTGTCATCTGACCGTACATAAATAGGTCTTTGCGATCGAGCTCATTGAAGTGCTCCCATGTCGCCCAGCGTGGCACAAGGTTAGAGTTCGCAATCAATACGCGTGGTGCATTTTCGTGTGTTTGGAAGACACCAACGGGCTTGCCAGATTGTACTAGCAACGTCTCATCATCTTCTAATTCTTTTAATGACTCTAAGATTTGATCATAGCTCTCCCAGTTACGGGCTGCACGTCCGATACCACCGTATACCACAAGGCTTTTTGGGTTTTCTGCCACATCAGGATGTAGGTTGTTTTGCAGCATGCGATAAGGGGCTTCGGTCAGCCAGCTTTTGCAATGCAACGTGCTGCCTGTAGGCGCGGCGATATCGCGAGACTCATCACGGCGGGTAAGCTTATTGTTGATTCCATTTTCAGTAGTCATGGTCATATCCTTGTGGTAACTAATAGGGCGATAAAATAATCAGAATAGGTGTTTTACAGTCAGTCTATAAACGCATCGAAATATAGAGTAGCTAGGTCAAGATTTTTAGACTTGCTATAAGTTGTATATACAAATTATCAAAGATACTTTTTTCATGCAAGGATTTTTTGATAAAAATGAGAATTAATGAAAAAAAGAGCATAACTGATAGAGTGATATGAATAAGAGTTCGCATGATTGTCGTGATATTATGGCGCTACTCTTATTAGCGGAACTGACGGTTTAAAACGAATATGACAAAAACGATTCCGGCGTATCAGCGGATTAAAAATGCGATATTAGACAATATTCACTCTGGCAAATGGCAAGCAGGCAACGCGATCTCGACAGAAATGGCACTGGCTGAGGAGTTTGGCGTTTCGCGGATGACGGTGAATCGCGCGCTCAAAGAGCTAAGCGAGGAGCGTGTATTGGAGCGTCGACAAGGCTCAGGGACATTTGTCGCGCAGCAACAGTTCAACCATACTTTTGTGGAAGTGCGTAATATCGCAGAGGATCTAAAATCTGCCAATCGCGATTATGAAGCAAAAGTGGTGAGTAAGCGCGCAGTCACAGCTTCGATGCTCGATGATGAGTTGCGCCGTAAGTTTGGTATCGATGAGATGGCTACCGTGACTCATACAGACGCTAGTGATGCACCGATTTTATACGAGGTGAAAATCATTCACGTTGCCGATGGTCAGCCCATACAGTTTGAAGAGCGCTGGGTCGATGCCAAAAAAGTGCCTGAGTTTATTGAGCAAGACTTTACTGTGGTTAATACCAGTGATTATTTGGTTGCCAAAATACCGTTAGAGAGTGGTAGCTATACCATACGTGCGCTTGCGGCACCAAACGAGGTGGCAGATGCGTTGCAGATTGCCGCGCAGTCACCAACGCTCGTATTGCGTCGCCAGACTTATTCAGCCGGTCAGGTCGTCACTTTTGTGAAGATGTGGCATGCCGGTGATCGCTATCAGTTCTCGGGTGAGCTGTAGTCCGGCGTTAATGACAGTCATTACCTGACGTATACTCACTGATTTTGTACGTTTTTTCTGTCTAACGTGAGATACTATATCCATGAGCTGCGATTTACTTAGCAGCAGTAGCGATTTATTAAAGAGCAATCCGATAGTAATACGCTTAAAAAATTCAAAAATAATAGGGAAGCCGCATTGAAAAATATGCTGAGCACCCTCAAATCGAGCAGCCAAAGCCGAATATTGCAGGGCGGTTATTATATTGTCCTCTTGTATCGGCTTTTCCCTATTTGTTGGCGCTAACCATTTTCACTTATTCATTTACTCTTATAAGGACGTCTTATGAAACGTCGTACGCTTTTAGCCCTTGCTGCTAGTACTGTTTTGCTTGCTGCTTGTGGTCAGTCTAATACTAATGAAGCCGATACTACTGCCACTGACACTGCGTCGACAGGCGGTTCTGATTTGCTGCAACGTATCAATAACGGCGGCACGATTAACGTCGGTACAGAGGGTACGTATCCTCCGTTCACGTATCATGATGAGAGTGGCAAGCTGACAGGCTATGACGTCGAAGTGACGCGTGCGGTCGCGGACAAACTGGGCGTTGATGTTGAGTTTAAAGAGACTCAGTGGGATGCGATGCTAGCAGGTTTGGATTCAAAACGCTTTGATATGGTGGCCAACCAAGTCAGCTTAACGACGCCTGAGCGTCAAGCTAAATATGACAAATCTATGGCTTATAGCTGGTCGGGCGCGGTTGCACTGGCACCGACTGATGACAACCGTTATAGCTCTTGGGATAACCTAAAAGGCTTACGTACGGCGCAATCACTCAGCAGTAACTACGGTGAGCTGGCAGAAAAATACGGCGCAGAAATCGTCCCTGTCGATGGTATGGCACAAGCGATCCAATTGGTGAAGCAAGATCGTGCTGACTTCACGATGAATGACAATCTAGCGGTACTCGATTATCTCAAAAAATTCCCAGATTCTGATCTTGAGATCAAACTGACAGCCCCACCAAGTGAGCAAACAGGCTCAGGTCTCGTGCTTATCAAAGGTAACGATGAAGTTGTGGCAAAATTGGATGAAGCAATGGCAGCACTCGCCGCTGATGGTACACTCACCAAACTTAGTGAAGAGTTCTTTGGTGCTGATGTAAGTCAACAAAAATAATGTTAGCTTCTATCACATCTGTGCTCGCTGAATTATTGGCATTATTGCCATTCATGAGTCCTGATCGAGCACAGATTGTCATCTCGTCGTTTTGGCCAATGCTCAAAGGCGGTATCTATTATTCGATACCGCTGGCATTGATCTCATTTGCTATCGGTATGGCGATTGCTTTGACCGTCGCATTGATTCGGATTGTACCGCGTGCTGGTTGGTTCCATGAGATCATTTATCGCTTGGCTCGTATCTATGTATCCGCGATTCGTGGTACACCGATGCTGGTTCAGCTGTTTATTATTTTCTACGGTTTACCAAGTGTAGGCGTCAAGCTCGATCCGTTTCCTTCAGCGATCATTGCATTCTCGCTCAATATTGGTGCGTATGCATCAGAGACGGTGCGCGCCTCGATTTTGTCTATTCCAAAAGGGCAATGGGAGGCGGGTTCAACCGTTGGTTTGACGTATTTGCAGACTTTCCGTCATGTGATTTTACCGCAAGCGCTGCGCGTATCGGTGCCGCCACTATCTAACACTTTTATCAGCTTGGTAAAAGATACTTCACTTGCTTCACTGGTATTGGTCACTGAGCTATTTAAACAAGCGCAGATCATCACGGCTCGTAACTATGAATTCATGCTGGTGTATACCGAAGCGGCGATTATTTATTGGGGTATCTGTCTGTTCTTGACCTTTATCCAAGGCAAGCTTGAAACCAGATTGGATCGTTATGTAGCAAAATGAGCTACGTAGTAAAGTAAGTTATGGCTCAATAGACACTCGCAAATATAGACCAGCACAACAGGAATTTTTATGATCAAAGTCACTAATATTCATAAAGCCTTTGGTGGCAATCAAGTGCTAAAAGGCATCGACTTGACCATTAATAAAGGTAAAGTGGTCGTCATATTAGGACCTTCAGGCTCTGGTAAAACCACATTTTTGCGTTGTCTTAATGCGCTGGAGATTCCTGATAAAGGTGTCATTGCGTTTGATGATGACAGCTTAAAAGTTGACTTTGCGACTAAGCCAAGCAAAAAAACGCTGCTCGCTTTGCAGCGCAAATCAGGCATGGTATTTCAGTCTTATAATTTGTTTCCGCACAAGACTGCGATCGAAAATCTCATGCTCGGCCCGACAGTGGTACAAGGTAAAAACAAGGCTGAGATGCGTAAAGACGCGCTGGTCTTGCTAGATAAAGTAGGACTGTCTGACAAAGCTGATCTCTATCCATTCCAGCTATCTGGTGGTCAGCAGCAGCGTATTGGTATCGCCCGTGCGCTGGCGATTGAACCGTCGTTGTTATTGTTTGATGAGCCAACGTCGGCACTAGATCCAGAGCTGGTACAGGATGTCCTTGAAACCATGAAGCAGTTGGCGTCAGAAGGCTGGACGATGGTCGTGGTCACTCACGAAATTAACTTTGCGCGTGATGTCGCAGACCATGTGGTCTTAATCGAAGACGGTGTCGTTGTCGAAGAAGGCAGCGCTAAGCAGTTGTTTGAAGATTCAAAGCATCCACGTACGCAAGCGTTTCTACAGCGTATCGAGCAGTAAGCGATTTATATCGTTGCAATATGTTTAGTTAGAAAGAAGCCCATTGAGGGCTTTTTTTGTGTCTATAATTTGAGTTTGACGGTTTTGGACAAACTTTATGTAGCCTCTGCTAGCGGAGATACAGCAAGCGAGAAAAATACCTTTTAATCAAGTCTATCTATTGTGTTGTTTTTTTAATCTAGATTTAGTTATCGCGCCCTACCAGATAACCAAATAATAAAGCTAAACGGTTTGCCGTCTTTTAAGCCAGCGAGGGACACGCGTGGTTGTGCCATTAACCACTGCATTTAACAATGCCGCTAGCAAAATCAGCGTCACGCCCAGATATTGAATCCAAGACAGAGTCTGATGTAGCAGTATCATTGCCAGCGCAATCGCCGTCAACGGCTCAAAAATCGTAAAAACAGAAGCACGAGAGGCGGGCAGCTTCTCCAGTGCTTTCATATAAAGGCCAAAGGGCACGACAGTACCCAAGAGCGATAGCCCTAACACATAGCCCCAAGTCAGTAGTGGTAAGGACATTAGCTGCTCATAGGTGTGATACGTTTCGGGCAGTAATAACAGCCCGCACGCGCTGATCACTACGGAAGTGAAAAATACCAAAGGGGCAGGGTGCGCATCATGCATCGCACGCTTACCGAGTACGCCGTATAAGGAATAGCACATCCCTGCTGCCAACCCGAGCAAAACACCCCAATTGACCTCTGCTTGCTCACCCAGCATCGTCAACCCAACCCCAAAAACTGCCATGAATGCCAGCGCGATAGATTTTCGCGTAATGGACTCACTGAGCAAAAACTTTGAGAATAACAAGCTAAACACAGGCGCGGTATAAAGCAAAGCCACCGCAGGGCCTGCGCCAACATAACTGACAGCAAAAAAATAGCAGACGGACATCCCCAGTACACCAATCAAGGACTGAAGTGCCAACCCAAACCACTGCTTGGGTCGTAGTTTGATCAGCTGTGGCCATAGGGTCGGTAGCATGGCTAAGATAATCACTGCTGCCGTCACAATGCGTAATATCGTGACTTGCCAACCACTAAAGCCCATTTGATTAAGGTAGGTTGAGAAGATCCCAAGCGTCCCCCAACAGGTTGCCGCGGTAATGATTTGAACAATGCCTATCCATGACTGATGCGAGTGTATCGCCGCTGTACTGTCGATATTTGCCATAATGGTTTCTTCTTACGATCTAAATGACATTGGGTTATTGCCAAAGCGCCTGTGATTTAAGGGCACCAAGCCATATTGCAATAAGAAAAGACAACCGGTTCAAGGGCTGTCTTTTGTTTGTTCTTTCAGTCTATCATTAAAAGATCGTAAACTGCTACTAGGGCGTGGTCTAAATTTAATCGACTGTCATTTAAAGTGGAAGGCGTGGCTGGATAGTAGCGCTTACACCTGCAGTAAAAAATTACTCAGCAACCGCTTAGCACCTTCAGTGGCAAAGGATTCTGGGTGAAATTGTACGCCTTGTATCGGATAGTCTTTGTGCTTTAGTCCCATAATCTCATCCCCTGTCAGTGCAGATTCATCGAAGCTTAGGTCAGCACGGCTCTCATTGGCGACGACTGAGGTAATCGTCAGGCAGCTTGGGATCGTATCGGCTTTTACCACCAGTGAATGATAGCGCATGATCTCAAGCTCTTGCGGCAAGCCTTGATAAATACCAGCACCATCATGGCGAATCGATGAGACCTTGCCATGCATCGGCACACTGGCGCGTATTACATCACCGCCGAATACATGAGCGATGCCCTGCATACCCAAGCAGACACCTAGTAGGGGGATAGTCTTGCCTAATGTCTCAATAACCTCGCTACAGATACCAAAATACGCGGGATCATCAGGGGAGCCTGGGCCAGGTGAAATGATGATTCTATCCAGATTCATCGCTTCTACGTCTGCAAGGGTAATCTCATTATTACGCTTCACGATAACGCTGGTTTCTTTATCATCACTCAAGGTTTGCAAAATCTCGCCCACATATTGGTAGAGATTGAAGGTAAACGAGTCGTAGTTATCGATAATTAAAACATTCATGGGTCATAAACTCTTTGATAAAAATAGGGGTAATTACGGTTGCATAAAGCTGTCTAATACGACTTTCATCGCCGACAGTTTGCGCTGAATCTCTAGATACTCATCGGCTGGGTTTGAGTCGTAGACATTACCGCCGCACGTTTGCGCGTAGGCTGACTCGCCACTGATAAATAGGCTGCGAATAGGAATGGCAAAGATACAGTCACCATTAAAATTGAAAGAGCCGAGCGCGCCACCATAAGCACCGCGCCCATCTGGCTCTAGCTCATTGATGACTTTGATGGCCTCTACCTTAGGAGCACCTGATAACGTACCAGCAGGGAAATTACTGGCAAGGGCACTGAACATATCTTCGTCAGGGTGCAGGATACCAACGATCTCAGAGGAGATATGCTGTACGTGTGAGAAGCGTTTGATATCCATCAAACTACGCACTTTTACCGTGCCAAATCGCGCTACGCGACCAATATCATTGCGATGCAAATCGACTAGCATGTTGTGCTCGGCAATTTCTTTATCATCGTTGAGTAGGGCGCGAGCAAGTTTGCGATCCTCTACTACATCGACGCCGCGCTTAGCCGTGCCTGCTAGTGGGTAAGTCTCCATCTCGCCTTGACGCAAGCGGAATAGCAGCTCAGGCGAGGCGCCAATGATGCACTGCTGAGAAAATTTCATAAAATACATGTGCGGCGACGGATTGACCGCGCGCAGTCTTTCATAGATGGGCATTTTGTCGCCAGCAATACGATATTTGGACTTGAACCCAACCTCGCATTGAAAGATACGACCAGAAATGATGTCTTCTTTGACTTGCATCACTACTTTGGCATGTTCTTCTTGGCTCATACCATCGCCCAAAAACTCAACGGTGGGCGCTTCATAGCTAGGCGTTGGCTCATCAAGTAGGGCTTTGATTTGCTCGATACGATTATTTTGCTGAGCGGTTGGATAATAAAAGTAGAAAATCTCGCCGGTCATCTTATCCAGCGTCAACCCATCTAGATACACGCCAAATTTAAAAGGCTCAAAGTCTTCACTGGCTTTGGCTTCTAGACTTGGCTCAAAAAAATTCACGCAGTCATAGCCCAAGTAACCGACGAGACCGCCACTTTGATCGCGAGCAATGACGTGCTGCGGCGTGATGGCGCGAAGCAATTGATAAGGATTGTCCGTTTGATAACGAGTCGTTTCAGCCGTTTTATTATCAGTGATAGCGAGCGTGTTGCGGTCAATAGCGGCGATGGTGGTCACAGGGTCAAAGCCGATGGCATGATGACGTGAGATATGACTGTCTTCGCCCAATGACTCGAGTAAATAACAGGTATCGAAAGCGCTCTCGATACGTTTGAATAGCGCAAAAAAATCGATATCTTGCGTCAGTTTGATACGTTGTGGTTTGCTTGGGATATCGATAGGTGTAGGTTGGGTATGTATGGGCGTACTAGCAGTCATAATAAAGTCCAAAATGGTTCAAATATGTGTCAATCAACAATTAATAAAGTAATGAGGAAAAGGGTAGACAGTATTGAGATCGGTGGTTTAAGCGCGTTCTCTATGGGTCGCAAGCAATGCACTCACATCGTGGCTGTGCATGGCTCTAGCGCCGCGAGAGACAGTCGCGATACCAACACCTAGTTGCTCAGAGATGTCACGCTGTGTGATACCTCGATCAAGCAAGTCAAATATACGAATGCGGTTAGCTATATCGTGCTGCTCTTTATCCGTCAGCAGGGCACTGAGTAGCTTTTCAATCTCTGTGCTATCAGTACAGTTTGCCAGATGACTCAGTAAGCTGTGATAAGGGCCAGTACTCATAATTTATCGTCTTATAATCAGTCGTCTTAATCAAAAATAGTCAGGGTAGCCATGAAGCTCTCGACTTGTATCAGTATTCTAGTACAGTAGTACAAGGAATACAAGTGATGAGCTAAGTTAATAGCAGGCTGCTATAGAAGTGATGATTTTTAAGCTCTGCTTATACAGATTCAACTCGTGGTCAGCGTCATGTTCGATAGCATATTTATAGTTAGTACCAAGTATTGCTGCTTTTCGTCAGTGTACTAAGCATTAAAATTGAGAACTTATTATATTAATTATTGCCAAAGTGTTAATACTTCGTTATTATGCCTCTCATTATTTAAACGCTAATCATTATCATTAGCATTAATATTACTATTTGCACGATATGGTGGAGTGTTTTTAAGATTTTTAATCTTCTGATGGGCGGTATTTTAAGGGCTATTCGATGATAGGTTTTAAAAATAATTCTAATTTTTGACAGTAAACAAAGTGAGTAAATGTGTTATGCGCGAAGTAAAGTTATCTAGCAGATTGACTGTGCTATCTATGGGTGTAGCAGCGGTATTGTGTGCACAAGCGGCCAGTGCTGCCACGCCAGCAGATATGCCAAATACGACGTTGCAAACGATTACCGTGACAGCAAATAGCTCTGTCCGCGATAGTGTACAAGAAGACTCTGTCTATATAGATGACTATACGCCAGCAGCTCAAGCAAGCCATTTGAGCGATTTTCTAGACGTTGTACCGGGGGTAAGCGTAGGCGGTACCTCATCAGTCAACCAACGTATTCGTGTACGTGGTCTTGATGATACCAATCTAAAAGTAACGATTGATGGCGCACGTCAAGAAGGCGCGTTGTTCTACCACATGGGTGATGTCACGATTGATCCAGATCTGCTAAAACAAGCAGAGGTATCAGTGGGCAATAACTCAGTGACGCTCGGTAATGATGCTATCGGCGGTGCGGTTGCTTTTGAGACAGTCGACGCGGCAGATTTACTTAAGCCTGGTCAAAAAGTAGGTGCTAAGCTGCATGCAGGCTACGGCAGTAACAATGATGAACTGCTAACCTCAGCTACTGTATATGGTGCACCAACAGAAAATATTGATTTACTGGCTTATTATGGCAAACGCGATGCTAATGCTGGTGAAGATGGTAAAGGCCGTAAAATCCAAACAGAAGACAGCGAAGGCGAAAACATCTTATTAAAAGCGGGTGCGTATGTCGGTAGTGATCATCATGTAGGCGCTAGCTTTAGCCGTACCGAAAACAAAGGCAAGTTCCCATTACGTCCAGATTTTCCTGCTGGTGGCTGGAACCCAATCATTCCGCAGGAAGTCAAACGTGATACCTATGCGCTTGACTACGTTTATAGTCCTGCCAACCAGTTGGTCGATGTAGACGCCAATGTATATCAGACCAGCACACAGATTTTGCGTAACTCTGACGGCGTACCTGGGTTTGAGTTTGATGCGGAGGTCAAAACCACAGGCGGCAAAGTACAGAACACCAGTATCGTTGATAGCAGCATCATCAACGGTGTGCCAGGGGTTCATAAGTTCATCGCTGGGGTTGAGCATTACAAAAAAGAATCTGAGATGGCGCGCGATTTTGGCAAGGCGAGCACTGATGAGGCAACCAATACCTCAGTGTATCTGGAAGACCAATGGCATATGGGCAAGCTTAGCTTAACGCCAGGCGTTCGTTATGACCGTTATGAATCTCCAGAGTATGTATCGGCTGGCAAGACTTATGACAATGTCGTTGGCGCATTGGCTGCTAGCTATGAGATTGCACCGCGCACCCAGCTATTTGCGAGCTATACGCAGTTATTTAATGGCCCAGATCTTAGCCAAACGATTTTTAATTCCGATGGTGTTGATACCTATGTGAACAATGACCTAAAAGCAGAAGAAGGTGACAATGCAGAAGTCGGTATTGCGACAACGCTGCGTGGTTTGACGATGGCTGATGACTCTTTAAAACTGAGCGCTAAGTACTTTGAAACCAATATCGAAAACTATATTGAGTTCGTACGTGCAGGTGGCAGTAGAACTGGTATGAATTGTACCACTGGGCAACTAGGTACAAGTGCTGCCCCTGAAGCCTGCCAAGGTGTTATTAATAATGACGAAGATTTTAAGATCAAAGGCGTAGAGCTATCAGCCGATTATCGCGCAGATAACTTCAACATGGGTCTAAGCTATGCTCGTGCACGTAGCAAAGGCGAAGAGACGGGTTACAATATCTCTTCTGTCAGTGGTAGTGGCTCTGAGTCTGGCGACAAGTACATGGTCAACCTAGGTTACGCTCCAACCAGTACCACCGAGCTTGGCTGGCGCAGTACTTATGTCGCCGATGTAACACCAAATACCGCTGGTGATGACAACGAAAAACCAGGCTATGACGTGCATGATATCTTTATGACTTATGCACCAACTCAAATCGAAGGTCTAAAAGCCACGCTAGGTGTCTACAATATTTTTGATGAGACTTATGCAAGCCATGCATCGCGCAACTCTATCGATGATGCCTATACTGATTTTGAAATGGGACGTAATATCAAAACGTCTTTAACGTATCAGTTCTAATATAGCTTATCTGGTTTGAGTCTAATCGTACTTATAGAGTCAGCTGTCTGTACATGGGAGCTGGCTTTTTATTGCCTACTGGCTTTTGGATTGGCTATAGCAGCAATGACGTGCTAACTGATAAATACCTACCCAAACAACATATAATAAAGAACCAAGACCCATGATTACATTCAATCCTCGCCAAGCCTGCTTGTGGATTCACCGTTATACTGGGCTTGCTATGGCAGCCTTTTTGATCATTGCCAGTCTCACGGGTGTGCTGCTCGCTTTTCATCATGAGCTTGATGATGTTTTCAATCATAAGCTGGCCAGTATCGAGGCGCAAAGCACACCGATGCTGTCTATTGCTGAGCTACATGACACAGTAATAACGACATATCCAGAATATACGTTTTCTAGTATGCCAACCGCTATTGATGACGGTAAATCGGTTGTATTTGCTGTAGACAGATGGCGCGGCAATGCCAGTTCGGACGCACCTGAGCCAACCTTTCATGAGGTGTATGTTGACCCTCATACTGGCGCAGTCATTGGCACACGGAATAAAGATACTTGGGCATGGCACAACACCATGTGGAAGGTGTTTTGGTTGCACCGCGACTTATTGCTTGGTGATATTGGTAAATGGGTCTTGGGCATTGTCTCATTGGTATGGACGATTAATTGTTTTATTGGCTTTTATTTGACCTTTCCTCGAGCAGTCAAATCGAGTCAGTCAAAACAAGTCTCTAGCAAAAAACGCGCCTCACTGTTTAAGCGCTGGCTACCTGCATGGAAAATTCGACGCAAAACCAACACCTTTAAGCTGAACTATGATTTGCATCATGCTTTTGGTCTGTGGCTATGGGTGATGCTATTTGTCATCGCTTGGTCGAGCGTTGGGTTTAATCTAAAACCCGTTTATCAGCCTGTGATGCAGGCAGTGGTCGGTCTGACGCCAAGAGAAAGAGGGCGACCGCCAACCAAGCCTGAACCGAATAAAACAGTAGAAAATCAGGGTAGGGCAGATAAGTCTATAAACTCAAATACGACTGTTAACGATAGCCGCAATACAGCGGACGCCACTGCTCAAGCAGTCAATAAGAGCAATAGTATTGCCTACCTAAGTGCTAAAGCCGATATTGCGGCGCGGCAGAATGGCACGGCTGTACAGCAGTTATTGGGTATCCGCTGGGTGGAGGAAGACAAGCAGTGGCAGATGCGCTTTAAGACCGATAGAGATATTGGTACACACGGCGGCGCGTCATCTATTACGGTTGATGCTGCCACAGGAGAGGTTGCGCGCGTTAATTTTGGTTATCAAAGCGGTTTTGGTAATAAAGTAGACCAATGGCTGTCAACGCTGCATATGGGACATATCGGTCAAAGTTGGAGCCATCGACTGTATCAAGCATTTTTGGCAATGATTGGACTGGCAGTTGCGGTGCTATCAGGGACAGGTGTGTATCTCTGGTGGAAAGGCCGACAGCAACGACTTAAAGCGTCGCAAAAGCTCAAATAGATATTAAAACATAAAATTGATGTGCTCAATATAGTGCTGGTACCAATGTAGTGGCATTATATTGAGCTTTTTTATATGAGAAGAAATCGGGTTTTAAACCGTATCCACAATCACAGGACGACCCTGATGATTGAGCACAGTGACATCGACATTGTATAAATCTTTCATCGTTTCTTGAGTAATAACATCAGCAGGACGACCAACAGCCGTCACTTCTCCTGCTTTCATTGTAACAACCGTATCGGCAAACTGTGCCGCTTGGTTGATATCGTGTAGGACAATTACTACGGTTTTTTGCTGATTGTGGCTAAGTTGACGTAGCTCACGCATAAGGCGACCCGCATGATACATATCTAGGTTATTCAGTGGCTCATCGAGCAATAGATAAGGCGTGTCTTGGCAGACAATCATCGCGATCAGCACGCGCTGACGCTGTCCACCTGACAATGTCGATAAGAAGCGCTCAGCAAGCGGCTCAAGCTCAAAGCGTTCAAGTATCTCTTGTACTTTTTGCTCATCATCTACGGTTGGTTGTCCTTGATGATAAGGATAACGACCAAACATCAGCAGCTCATGCACGCGTAGGCGTCCTTGCACATGGTTGTCTTGTCCGAGCATCGCGACCGTCTTGGCCAGTGTCCGCGCCTGACAGCTGATAATATCACGTTCCTCATTATCTACAGCAAAGCTTACTTGTCCAGATTGTAGCGGCTGCAAGCGAGCCATAACAGAAAACAACGTAGACTTCCCAGCGCCGTTAGGCCCAATCAAAGCAATCACCTGCGCCGTTGGTAGGGACAACGTAATATCATGCAAGATTTGTTGTTTGCCAATATGGTGAGAGATATTATTCAGTTTAATCATAATCGTCTTATTTTAAAAAATCTTAGGGCTTTCTTTATCAACAGTATCAGTTAAGCGGTCATACTGAACGGCGCTGGGACATAAATATCAAGGCCAAGAACACGAGGCCGCCTGCTAGCTCTATCACAACGGACAATACCCCTGCCATGTCTAGCACTTGCTCAAAGAGTGTTTGACCCAGCACTAAGCAAATCATGGCAACCAAGCTGACCAATATCAGCCGCTCAGTGTGATACATATATCGCGCGATACGATTGGTCAATGCGCAAACCAATAAACCAAAGAAAGTTACAGGACCAACCAGTGCAGTGGCTGTGGCGACTAGCACTGCGATAACAGTTAATAGACCAAATGCCAGACGTTGATAATTGATACCAAGGTTGACGGCTTGAGCTTGTCCGAGCATCAGCACATCACACTGATAACGCCAGCGCCACACAAATACCGCAGTGATGACACAGATCAATAAGCTGATGCCTAGTAGCTGAGGATTGACGGTATTGAACTGTGCGTAGCTAGCAGATTGTACAACCACAAAATCATCAGGGTTAATCAGCCGTGCAATGAGTGCTGATAGACTACGAAACAACACACCAAAGATAACACCCACCAATATTAGCCGTGTCAGATCCTGACTGCTTTTAGAAAATAATAGCTTAAATAATAATAAAGATGCCCCAAACATCAGAACAATCTCTAGCGTGAATTTAACAATAGGATCGAGACTGGTAAAGCTAATCGCCCCTAAAAAGAAAACCAGCAGGCTCTGCAACAGAACATAGAGTGAATCAAACCCGAGTAGGGAAGGCGTTAGAATTGGATTGTGAGTCAACGTCTGAAACAGTAACGTCGATACGCCAATCGCATAACCAACTACCATTAGTGCCAGCAGTTTTTTGCCACGTAATGGTAGCGCAAAATCCCAATAGCCATTGACATTGAGTGTCATAAACAAGGTCATCGAGATCAGTAGAATAATAGCTGTAATGGATTTTGGATGCGCAGCTATCCATGCCCAAAGCTTTGCCAACTGACCTTGGGCAGCAGCTGAATACTGACTATCTGCTGAAGATGAGTTATCTATCGCTGTGCTAGTTTTGGTAGAAGTAAGCTTAGTTGATGAGAACATACAAAAATCCTATGGTGCCAAGCTTATCTGATAAGGCAAAAAATGAACGACGGTAAGTGAGTGGTTAATCGATTAAAGATTGCTGTTTTATTATTCAGCTTTACTGCTTAGTCTTATTGCTCAGCTGGCGCGCGCAATAATAGCCATAAAAACAGCACTGTACCGACCACACCAAATACGGTGGCAACAGGCACTTCGAATGGATAGCGAATCGAGCGACCGATAATATCGCACAGCAATACTGCCGAAGCACCAAGTAGCGCGACTGCGGGCAAGCTGCGACGCAACTTATCTCCCATCAGTCGGCTCACAATGTTTGGTACGACGAGGCCAATAAAAGGAATCATACCGACCGTCACGACCACAACGGCACTCATCATGGCGACCATACCCACGCCAATCCACGTGACTTGGCGCTTACTAATACCCAAGTTCAAGGCGATACTGTCACCCAAACCGACGATGGTTAGCTTATCGGCTATGATATAGGCGAGTACACACAGCGCGCCCGTGAGCCACAACAGCTCATAGCGCCCTGCCAATACGCCTGAGAAATCCCCAAACTGCCAGACGCTGAGCATCTGTAGCGATTCAGTTTGATAGGCGATAAAGGTAGTGACTGCTTCGATAATGCCGCCGAAGACAATACCAATCAGTGGAACCATCAAAAAATCAGTCGGCGGAATACGGTGAATGAGCAGCATAAAGAGCATCATGCCGAATACAGCGGCGATGGTCGCTACGCTCATCTTCACAATGAGCGCACTGGCAGGGAACAGTAGGCTGACCACTAGCAAACCGAGCGCGGCACTTTGGGTAGCACCGACCATGGACGGCTCTACAAAGCGATTTTTGAGCACCACTTGGATGATCATTCCTGCCACTGCCATCGCAATGCCCGTCAAAATAATCGCAACGGTACGCGGGATACGGCTGACCAGTAGTAGCGAGCTATCGGAATTGGCACTATGACTAATGATACTTTGTAAAATACCCGACCACGAAAAGTCAGCGACACCAATAGATAAGCTCAATAACACCAAAAGCCCCATGATAATGAGGCTTGCGGTGTTGATTAACCACGGTGGTATGGCGGCACGTCGATATTTCGAGCCTAAAGTATGGCTAGCGCTTCCTTGCCAATTTGATACTGGCAAAGAAGCGTTAGGTTTGAGCCTAGCACGAGCATGGTTTGAAAATAACGACATAATCTTTATTGGCTTAAAAATGAGCAGTGATAACGGTAGTAATAGCTGCATGCGTTGTGTGCAATTACTTGCGCAACGACCTAGTAGGGCAATTATTCAACAATAAGCACAGTTACTTAGCGTTAGCAAAGGCATCTTTAATTGTTGTGAGATCCTGCATCCATTGGTAATAGCCACCAAACGCTAGGTAAGAATCTGGACTCAGATAAACCACTTGCTGCTTGCTCCACGCATTGGTCTGCGCGACCAGCGGATTGTCCAATACGGCTTTGGCACCGATACCATCTTCACCAATCGCGGCACTGCGATCGATAACAAACAACCAGTCTGGATTGGCTTTTTTGATATATTCAAAAGAGACTGGCTGTCCATGAGGGGCATCAGCAATCTGCTTATCTGCCATTGGCACATCTAGCACCGTATGGATAAACCCATAACGAGATTTGTCGCCATATGCTGACATTTTATTGCCATTGACCATAACGACCAGACCCGTGCCTTTATCTTTGGTGACACCTTTTGTCTCGTCGATAAGCGTATCTATATTTTGTTGCAATCTAGCAGCCTGATCGCTTTTGCCAAATAGCGCACCCAAGTCATGCAAACGCTGCTTACTCGACTCATAAATATTAGCCGTGTCGATAGACATATCCAACGTCGGCGCGATGTTTGACAGCTCATTATACTTTTCTGCCATGCGTGAGCCCACCAAGATTGCTTGTGGTTGCATGGCGTTTAATGCTTCGAGATCTGGCTCAAACACAGTACCGACCGCTTTTGGTTCAGGCTGCGTTTTTGAGTGTAAATTGTCTAACAGTAAACTGCCTGGCATACCGTCAACAGCCACGTCTAATGCTGCCAAGTCTTGCATCAAGGTCATGTCATAAACCACTAACGGTGAGGGACTCATTGCCAACTCAACATCACCCTTGACCGTATTCACCGTGATTTTTTCAGCAGATACGGCATCGTTATTGGCAACGTTTGCAGACTCATTAGCCGTTTGATTGGTAGCTGTAGCATCAGCTGATTCAGAGGCGTCAGACTCAGGTGAGCTACAACCTGTCACGCTGATAGCAGCGACCAAAGCTGTCATCATAGTAGCCAATAATGGGCGCTTAAAAAAAGGACTGGTAGAGCGATTTGATAATAAAGTAGTAGACATAATAGACTCGGTATATCGTGTATTTAGGCAATCTTTTAACAAACTAATTGCATATGTAGGACAATAAAAAATAGGAAAATGACGAGAATTATCAAGCATGCTTTCGAATAAATTCGAGATAGGCTAATAGCAATCTCATCGGTTCTGCCTGCTAACCTTGTTCTTATAGGTTAGGCGTTTTTATAGTTTGAATATTTTTATATAAATCATTTTTTAGAATAGGACTGCTAGGCAGAACAGCCGCTATGATAAAGTAGTTGAGAGTCATTATCAATACAAATGATAATGGTTTTTATTAGCAATGGGTGGCTATCTATAAATAATTGTCTACAAGATGAGTCAATATTTGTATCACTGAATAGTTAATAATTTTTCCTAAAGACAGGCAGTAGGTGAGTCACACGTACTGAAACAGAGATGTTGGTTAATCAAATAAGCTCAGCAAAAGAAGCTTAAAAAAGTTGGTAAGCAAAGAAATATTGTAAATTATTATTGATAATAATTATCGTTTGCATTATTATCTACGCCATTCCATCCCGGACAATAAATATTAGGCTGTTATGAGTTCAACGGATTTAGAGGCCCCACCAATCAGATCGATACTACTCTCCATTTTAGTAGTGGTAGGGCTGCATGTGCTAACAGCAGTCGCATTGGTGAGCATAAAAGCGCCCAAACTACAGCCTGAGCCAAAACAAGACATACCGCCGGTTGAAATAGAGTTCGTTACGCTACCCACTAAAAGCGCAGCGCCTATAGCAGAAACAAAAGAACCTGTGCAGCAGGTCAAAAAGGTCACCGTCAAAAAAGAAGTGCAACCTGAGCCGCAGCCTAAGCCTGTACAACAGCCAAAAGCAGAGCCACCGCCTAAGAAGCGTGTCGAGACACCTATACAACCAGCGAAGCCTGTGGTGAAAAAAATATCTGAAACACCGCCGATCATCGCAACCGAAAAAACATCTACTGAGAGTAGTCAAAAGCCTGTACCAAAAGAAGCAGCACCCAAAAAGATAAGCCCAGAACCGATAGTCGATACATCGGCTGCTGATGAGCAGCGCAAAGAAACTGCTGCCCGAGCCAAAAAAGCCGCTCAAGAAGCACAAGACAGAGCAGCGCAAGAAGCTAAAAGAGTCGCGGATGCTAAGGCTGCGGCACAAGCCAAAGCTGCTAGAGAAGCAGAAGCCGCCGCCCAAGCACAAGCCGCTAGAGAAGCAGCTGAGGCTGCTGCGGAAGCTGCTGCTCGAGCACAGAGTAATGAGCCTGTGAGCTTTACTGCGAGCGCTGCCAATTGGGCCTCTGCGCCAAACTTTAGCTTCCCTGATCGTGCGGCACGTAGAGCGCGTTCAGGTGATACGCTCAACGTGGTATTGGTATTGCGTGTCAATAAACAAGGTGGTATCGATAGCGTGCGAGTGGCGCAGTCTTCAGGCAATACTTTGCTGGATAAAGAAGCCCAGCGTCAAGTACGCTCTGGCAAGTTCAAACCCTTTACCAAGAATGGCGCACCAGTGGTGGGAAATGTGACCTTGCCGATCAGCTATGCGGTTCCTTAAGCATTTATATTTTATAACAACGTATTTATTGATAATCTTTCATAATAAGACAAGGCATGATACTCACTTTAGTAGCATGTGATGGCATAAAACATTAAGGAGTCTGACATGGACTTTATGCAATACTGGCAGATCAGCGACATGGTGACAAAGACGTTGTTCTTTGTGTTACTTGCGTTATCTATTCTCTCTTGGGTGACAGGTATCGTCCGCGTATTGCAAAGTCGCAAACTGGCGACCAGTGTGGCAGATGACTTGAGTCAACAACTACAAGCAAAGCAGGCCGATTTGGTTGGCTCCGATGCCGCCGCTCGTCGTTTGGTCACTGAACAGACGTTACTCAAGCACATAGGGCGCTACCGTTTTGCGAGTGAGCGCGGCTTACCTATTCTTGGAACGACGGCCGCAATCGCGCCATTTATCGGCTTATTTGGCACAGTGTGGGGTATTTTTCACGCGCTGCATAATATTGGTATGAGTGGACAGGCAGGATTGGGACAAGTGGCAGGCCCTGTTGGTGAGGCACTAATTATGACCGGATTGGGTATCGCCGTGGCTATTCCAGCTGTGGTGTTTTACAACCTAGCAGTACGTATCAATCGCCGTGTGATGTATCAAGCCAATGATAGAGCACATGATCTGTTGTCCGGGTCTGCTGAGCCTGTGCCATCGTCTACCAACCCAAATGTAGGCGCAACATCGGTGCAGACGGTTAAAGGCAATCGCTCAAATACTATCGATGCAGCAGTAGACACACAGCAAGCGCGCCACTACAGCAGCTCTGTGGCAGAATAAAAAAGCACCTCTTGGCGGCATGACAATAAACACAAGTATTGAGAATAATTATGGCATTTCAACTGGGTGATGATGACGTTCAAGGTATGAATGAGATGAACCTCATTCCGCTTATCGATATCATGCTGGTATTGATGATTATCTTCTTATTGACAGCGACCGTGCTGAATCCGACGGTTCCTTTAGATTTGCCAAAGACCAGTGCTGAGGTCAATCAAACACCGCCAGAAGCCATTCAAATCAGTATTGATAAAGACGCGGGTATATTTTGGGATAGCGATCCCATTAGCATGGAAGCGCTAGAGGCGCGTCTGCAAGAGCAAGGCGCAACCGGCAAGGATCCTTCAGTGCAACTGCGCGCAGATAAAGAAGGTAAGTATGATACGGTTGCTCAGGTCTTGGCGGCTGCCAGTCAAGCAGGACTTACCAAGATTGCCTTTGTCAATGAATAATAGCAGCGATAAACGGTAGTAAGTATTAAGTAGTAATAAATAGCGAAATGCAATATCCGTTACAGCAAAAAATTGGCGATATAAATTAACAAGCCAATGAATAGCACGAGCACCATAACAATAATAAGAACGATTAAAATAATAAGCTTTTCTCCGACCTCAGTGACGACTTAAACCTCAAATTAAGTCATCACTGAGGTTTTCTTTTTACCAGCCATACCCAAATGGACGGTAGCCAAAGCCCAGATGTCCGTAACCAAATGGATAAGGCGAGCGCAAGTAGTCTAGATCGCGCTGACGGATATAATAGTAGCGTCCTTGAGAGTAAGCTTCCTCTAATTTCTCAATGCCTTCTAATGGACAGACAGGCTGCCAGTCATAGCCTTCGCGACCGAGCTTATAAGCATTCAGCTCGGTACAGTAGTTTTTGAGACCTTGCTGTCGTCCTTGCTCCCACTGTATGCGGTTAGGACTAGCGCCGCCGACACTGGCGCAGCTGTTGGTATAGTGCCCGAAGTAAGCCCCTGAACGACCTTGTAGACCATCAGCATAACCGACTTCTTGCCAGTTGCTGCTTTGACATTGCTGCGGCGTCAGGCTTTGGGTGGTGGCACAGCCTGACACTGTCAGCACGATTGCGCCAAGTAGTGATAAGCTCATGCCAGTTTTGCTCAGGAGTTTACCTGTCAGCTTGCGCACGTGATAAGCGCTTGATGAGTTTGATTTAATAAGATAATTCATAATAAACCTGCGCGCGTTTAAAATTATGGTTTATCATAGCACTTTTTTACGCAGACCACTTTTTGTATCTGGTTTTTGTATCTGGTTTTTGTATATGGCTATGCTACTTATGATTAGATACGCTAAATGTCTGATTTAACAGTATAACTGACAAATAAAGAGTGAGCCATACAGCCAGTTTTTGAGTAGTAGTTGAATGGCAGTGCTTGATTTTTGCAGGTTCGAGCGCATTATAAGCATTGCTATATCGTTATCTGTCAGGTGGGTAGCCGTCAGTTCACGCGCACTATTTATATAATAGCTATTTATACAGCAGTTATTTCCACTTTTAGCACAGACAGCCGTTAGCTTTATCTTGTTTAGCTTCATTTTTATTTAGTCAAAAGGCCAGAGCATCATGGGAACAGTGATTGGCGTTATCATCGTACTATTCGTCTTAGGGAGTATGATGGCGCTCAAACCGAATGGTATTGATCAGCGTTTAGATAAGCTGCGTATGACCGCGCGCCGTTTACAGCTTAATCCAAAGCTCGTTGCTTGCCCTGATTGGATCAAAGGTCGTGATAATGAATATGGTCGCGGTATGCTTGGGCAATATTGTCTGATATTAGAAGAGACCAAACTACCGCATACACGTTACCAAGTGATCGATGGACAATGGCGACCAGATAGCAGTTTTGTTGATACGAGTGTTGATGACAAAACACTGACTATTCCAAGTGCCATTCGCCCTACGCAAAGCAGCAGTCATGTGACGGTGAAAAAAACCAATTTTAGCTTAGACAAAGCGCCATTAGATCTACCAGTGAGCATTGAGCCGTCTGTCAAAGGGCTGATGACCAAAGCCAATAGTATTATTATCTATTGGGAAGATATTGCTTACGTGCGCCCAAACTCTAATCCCACGTATCATCAACAACGGATTGAGGCAGATTTGTTGGTGCTCAAAGAAAATCTTGAAAAGTGGGCGCGACAAATGCAAAAAGATACGCCCTAGTAAAGCGTTCTTTCGTCTCCATTAACGGGGCATATGCAAGCAGTTTTTCATATTGAATTTATTTAAAGTTGACAGTTTAACGCTTGGCAGTGTAACGTCTTTATAACTATATCTTTATTTTATGGTTATAATTTGTTTTATAACCTTTTTTATCAGCAGCCATTATTACTATAAATTACCTTGCTGCTGACTGTAATGTTACTTTTAATTTACTTATATTTTTTAATTTACTTATATTATGGTGTCGTCAAATATGGCAAAAACCACAACCAAAAAAGCCGCAGCACCAGCTGCTGACAGCCCGAAGGGCAAGTCTCTGGTGATTGTAGAATCACCAGCCAAGGCAAAAACGATTAATAAATATCTTGGCGATGACTTTATTGTACGCTCAAGTATCGGCCACGTCCGTGATTTGCCGGTCAGTGCGAGCAAAAGTGCAAAGAAAGCAACGACCGCTAAAAAAGATGACAGTCTGACCAAAGAAGAAAAAGCACAGCAAGCACTGGTGCGCCGTATGGGCGTAGATCCAGAGCATGATTGGGCGGCCGTCTATGAAGTACTGCCAAACAAAACCAAGGTCATTAAAGAGCTTAAAGCACTCGCCAAAGACGCTGACAAAATCTATCTGGCAACGGATATGGATAGAGAAGGGGAAGCGATCGCTTGGCATTTAAAAGAAGTTATCGGCGGTGCTGATAGTAAATACCAGCGCGTGGTGTTTAATGAGATTACCAAATCAGCCATCCAAAATGCCTTTAAACAACCGTCAAAGCTCGATATTGACCGCGTCAATGCGCAGCAAGCTCGTCGGTTTTTGGATCGTGTGGTTGGTTTTATGGTATCGCCGCTGCTATGGCAAAAGATTGCTCGCGGACTATCAGCGGGCCGTGTACAGTCAGTCGCCATGCGTCTGGTTGTTGAGCGTGAGCATGAGATTCGCGCGTTTATTCCAGAAGAATACTGGCAAATTCATGCGGATACGCATACCGCCAATGGCAACGCTAAACAAGCCTCAGACGCTGAGCAAATCGGCATACGCTTAGAGGCGACCAAGCAGGGCGGCAAAACCTTAAAGCTTGGTAATAAAGAGCAGACTGATAAAGTTCTAGAGATACTCAAAGCAAGTGACTTTATCGTTAAAGAACGTGAAGAAAAGCCAACGCAGTCGCGTCCAAGTGCGCCTTTCATTACCTCAACTTTGCAGCAAGCCGCCAGTACACGTTTGGGATTTTCTGTGAAAAAGACCATGATTTTGGCGCAGCGCCTATACGAAGCGGGTCATATTACTTATATGCGTACCGATTCAACGTTCTTGTCGGGTGATGCACTTGCTGCTGTTCGAGGTCATATCGAAGACAGCTATGGCGCAAAATACGTGCCAGAAAAGCCAAATTTCTATGGCAATAAGCAGGGCGCACAAGAGGCGCATGAAGCGATTCGTCCTTCTAATGTCAATATGAAATCCACGCAGCTCAAAGGTGTGGAGCGAGATGCGATACGTCTATATGAGCTGATCTGGCGTCAGTTTGTGGCGTGTCAGATGTTGCCTGCCAAATATCTATCAGTAAACCTGTTTGTCGGTGCAAGCGATATCGAGCTAAAAGCACGCGGTCGTACCATGGTTTTTGATGGCTATACAAAAGTCATGCCACCAGCCAAGACTGACGATACCTTACTGCCTGATGTCAAAAAAGGCGATAAGTTAAACCTAGATAAACTTGATCCAAGTCAGCACTTTACTAAGCCTGCGCCTCGCTATACTGAAGCAAGCTTGGTCAAGGAGCTTGAGAAAAAAGGCATCGGTCGTCCATCGACTTATGCTTCAATTATCTCGACCATTCAAGATCGCGGTTATGTGAAGCTTGAGAATAAGCGTCTGTTTGCTGAAAAAATGGGCGATATCGTCACCGATAGATTGACAGCCAGCTTCCCAGACTTGATGGATTATACCTTTACTGCTGCGTTAGAGGACAAACTCGATCATGTCGCTGAGGGTGAGCAAGACTGGAAAGACGTGCTTGATAATTTCTATGGTGAGTTCAAAACCACCCTTGAGCATGCCAAAGGCAAAGATGGTATGCGTCCGAATGATCCGACCGATGTACCAGATGTGCATTGCGATATTTGTGATCGTCCGATGCAGCTGCGTACAGGCTCAACAGGGGTATTCTTAGGGTGTACTGGCTATAATCTACCGCCAAAAGAGCGCTGTAAAGGCACCAAAAATCTAATGCCAGTCGAAGCATTTGCCAACTTAGATGATGCAGAAGGCGATGATGAAGCGGCAGAAGTCAAAGATTTGATGGAGAAAAAACGCTGTCCGAAATGTGGCACGGCGATGAATGGTTACATCGTCGATGGTGGCCTTAAGCTACACATTTGTGGCAATAATCCTGACTGCGATGGCTACATCCTAGAAGAAGGTAAATTTGAAGTACCAGGCTCAGATGCGCCAACCATTGATTGCAATAAATGCGACGGGCAGATGGAGCTTAAAACAGGACGCTTTGGCCCATACTTTGCTTGTCAGAACTGCGATAACACTCGTAAGGTACTCAAAACAGGCGAAGCAGCACCGCCACGTATGGATCCAATCCATCTACCGGAGCTAAAATCGACCAAGCATGATGATTACTTCATTTTGCGTGAAGGCGCGGCTGGGATGTTCTTAGCAGCGTCCAAGTTTCCAAAAGTGCGCGAGACACGTCCGCCAAAGCTCGCTGAACTACGAGAAATTAAAGACAAGATGGAAGACAAGTTTCAATATTTGTTTGCAGGACCAGATGAAGATCCTGAGGGTAACCCAACCATCTTGCGCTGGTCGCGTAAGAAAAAAGAGCAGTACATCGGCTCTGAGAAAAACGGCAAGGCCACACGTTGGGGTGTGTACTGGCGTAAAGGCGAGTGGGTAGAAGAGTAACAACTTTTCTATCGACCATAAAAAAACCTCTTAGATGCTAAGAGGTTTTTTTGTGCTATCAATGATAGCTAAGTGTAAAGGCTATTAATTCTTTTCGATAATACCACAAGCAACGCGATCGCCTGATGCGCCTGAAGGCTGGCTAGTGTAGTCATCTGCGCCTGCATGTACGATAAAGGCTAGGCGATTGACGCTATATTTACCGGCTTCATCAGCCGTAATTTTTTTGTTCACATAGTTGATCGTTGCTACGCCATCTTCATTGGCTGTTAGGTTCGGCAGGTCGCCGGCATGGCCATTCATGTCATCTGGATTAGAGTGTGGTTTGTTGTCTGGGTTAAAGTGACCACCTGCCGCTTTACCCATGTCAGCACAGCTGCCTGTCTCATGGATATGCAGCGCCACTGTTTGGCCCGGCTGTAAATTCATCAGCTTACCATAAACCTGTACGCCGCCGTCGACAGGGCGTAGGAACATTTGTCCGACTTCGTTCTTATCACCGCTTACCGCTTTGATGGTTGATTTCAAAGTAGGCTGAGACAAAGGGTTACCCGTTTGCATTTGGCTTTCTACTGTTTGGCAACCAGTCATCGCTAACGCTGAACCACATAGTAGGGCACTTGCAAGCATTGTCTTATTCATTATTATCTCCAGTTGTTTTATTCATTATTTAGAACGTGATTAAAGTCACAAATATCTGTATTTATTGTTCTGTTAAAGCTCGTATCGATATTCGTTAACATCACCGTCAGTATAGCCAAGCAAACCCTATAGTTATTCATCAAATGCGCAACAATCGGTTAATAAATGTAAGTAACGTATGGGTTTGAAAGTTTTACAAAGAACCTCAGATGAAAGGAGGTACGATCGCACCTTACTATGCTGAGCTTTAGAAGATATTTCGAGATAGGATATAAAAAAGCCGCCCATCATAGTGATGAGCGGCTTTTATGTTTTGAGCATTGACTAACGAATACTCAATTAGTTGTGTAGCGCTTTGCCTGCCGTTTTATCGACCGTCACTTTTGCAGGTTTTAGGGGTTTTGGCATATCTACCAAAGCAACCTTTAAAATCTCTTCAATCGTCGCAACTGGTTGAATGGTCAAGCCTTCTTTGACGTTATCAGGGATATCGGCCAAATCACGCTCATTGGTCGCTGGGATCAAGACATGCTTGATACCGCCGCGATGGGCTGCTAGGAGCTTCTCTTTGAGACCACCGATACGTAGGATTTTACCACGCAGAGTAATCTCACCTGTCATCGCGATATCTGGACGAATGGCAATACCCGTCAATGCAGAGACAAGCGCTGTCGTCAGTGCGCCACCAGCAGAGGGACCGTCTTTTGGCGTCGCGCCTTCTGGCATATGGACATGAATATCCGTGGTTTTGATCGTCTCGTAGTCAATACCTAA
The DNA here is from genome assembly GCF_041431175.1 of Psychrobacter sp. Arc29. NCBI lineage: Bacteria > Pseudomonadati > Pseudomonadota > Gammaproteobacteria > Moraxellales > Moraxellaceae > Psychrobacter > Psychrobacter sp. Arc29. The sequence continues at coordinate 196,616 of NZ_JASMRR010000003.1, forward strand.
GCTATCACCGCGAGCACGAACCACACTCATCGCCGCACGAATTGACTCTTTCATCACATCGCCGAGTGAACCAGTAAAGCTAAGCTCGCCTTTACCTTTCATGCCGACTGCTTCAATGGTCAACAGCTCACCACCGACCTGTGTCCATGCAAGACCAGTGATACGACCAATTTCAGGCTCTTCTTCAGCCAGACCGTAGTCATATTGATGCACACCTAGATAGTCATCGATGTTCTTGTCATCGACGGTCACTAGCTGACGTTCCGCTTTTTTCGGAGCGCGGGCGCCATGGTTTTCAACCGAACCGCGAACGACTTTACGGCAGATTTTATTGACTTCACGCTCAAGATTACGTACACCTGCTTCACGCGTATAGCGCTGAACGATGCTATGCAACGCCGCTTCAACAATCTCAATTTCACCTTCTTTGAGACCGTTTTGCTTAATCGCTTTTGGTACGAGGTATTTCTGTGCGATATTGACCTTTTCTTCTTCGGTATAACCCGGCAAGCGAATGACTTCCATACGGTCAAGCAGCGCAGGTGGAATATCCATGCTGTTGGCCGTACAGATGAACATCACTTGTGACAAATCTAAGTCCATATCTAAATAATGGTCGTTAAAGGTGTCGTTCTGTGATGGATCCAATACTTCAAGCAATGCTGATGCTGGATCACCGCGGAAGTCTTGCGCCATCTTATCGATTTCATCCAATAAGAACAGCGGGTTTTTCACTTCTACTTTCGCAAGCGATTGCACGATTTTACCTGGCATCGCACCGATATAGGTACGGCGATGGCCACGAATCTCAGCTTCATCGCGTACGCCGCCCAGTGCCATACGCACAAACTTACGACCCGTTGCACGGGCAATCGACTCACCCAGTGAAGTTTTACCTACACCCGGAGGGCCGACGAGACACAGAATCGGGCCACGCAGTTTTTTCACGCGTGATTGTACGGCGAGATATTCTAAGATGCGGTCTTTCACATCTTGTAAGCCATAATGATCTTCGTCTAAGACCGTTTTTGCCTTGTCTAAATTGATCGAGACTTTGGTCGTCGCATTCCACGGCGTGTCCAAAATCCATTCAATATAGTTGCGTACCACTGACGATTCGCTTGATGCAGGCGGCATCATTTTGAGTTTTTTAAACTCTTGCTCCGCTTTTTTGCGCACATCGTCTGGTAGATCAGCATCTTCGAGACGCTGCTCTAGCTCAGCCACATCATCTTCGCCATCGAACGCGCCATCATTCATGTCTGAAAGCTCGTTTTTGATGGCTTTCATCTTCTCATTTAAGAAATATTCGCGCTGATTGTCTTCCATCTGCTGACGAACGGCATCTTGGATATCTTGCTCGATGTTTTGCTCAGCGCTTTGCTTAACCAAATATTCCGTCAAGGTGTTGATGTGTGTTTTGACATCGTTTTCTTCTAAGAACGACTGCTTGATATCAAGATCCATCGAGACGCGGGTTGAGATAAAGTACACAAGCTCAAGCAAATCATCGATACGCTTCGCCACGCGGGTCAGTTCACGGGCATTACGCAGACGCGCATCCGCATAGCCTTCAAACAGGGTGGTCAACGCCTGAATGGTGTTTTTCTGCTGGCTCTCATCCATAGTGACATCAAGATCAGCACGCTCAAATCTCGCCATCAATAGATCATCATGACTTTCGATGTTATCGACACGGGCGCGATATTGACCTTCGATCAATACTTTGATGCAGTTCTCATCGCTATCGTGCGGCATGGTGCTGACGATGCGGCACACCGTACCGTATTGATACAGGTTGTCCTGATCAATGTCTTCGGTCAATGAGTCTTTTTGCGCGACGACCAGTACTTTGTTGCCATACTCGGCCTGTGCCAGCTCAACGGCTTTCACCGATGGCGCACGTCCCACAAACAAGGCGATCTGCATGTGTGGATAGACGACAACATCTCGCAATGCCAAGAGTGGCAAATAGCTTTCATCTTGGTTGTCGTTTACGTCTTTGTTATTAGAATCAGTACTATCAAGATCAGTGTTTTTGACATCAGTTGACGCTGTCTCTAGCGCATCATTAGACGAGGTATCTGCCTCGTTATTTTCTGCAGTAGGCGTTGAAACGTCGACATCAATGTCGATATTGTCTTGGGTTATTTTATGTTCACTCATATATTTTTCCTCTTTCCCCAGACTTGTAAAGTCAAGTTCGTGGTTCATGTCTAGATAAATGGTGTCCACAGATAAAATTGCAAGGCTCATTGATAAAGTCAAACGCTTATCTTTGTTAAATAGTTGTCTAGGTACATAGTCATTAACAATGTGATTGGCTTATAAGTGACAATACAGACAGCAAGTATAGAGTGCTTGATAGGTGCGGATGACACTTGAATGCTGTTGATGTCTGCTTGGTTCTATACGTAGGCTTTATACCTAAAATAAGGTAAACTGGCGCGCGTCTAAAAGCGCGTCTGAGAAACGATCCGACATTAAGACATTTTAGACAGCACAGCGCTATTCATCAGTGTCAATATTTATCGGTCTCAATGAGACCAAGCTATAAAGAGCAAGGGGCAACACATGGCCATCAATGCGGTACTGCTGGCAGTTATCATTATGCTAGGACTGTCACTTTCGCGAGTGCACGTGGTGCTCAGTTTATTAATCGGGGCGCTGGCAGGTGGATTGTTAGCAGGTCTGGGTATTACTGACACGCTCAATGCTTTTCAAGAAGGCATCCGTAATGGCGCAGAGATTGCGCTATCGTATGCCTTGCTTGGGGCTTTTGCGGTAGCGATTGCGCATTCGGGCTTACCGCAATCGTTGGCAGGAACAGTGATTAGACGCATTGATGCCGCTGGCACAAGCGGGATGATTAAGTACATGCTGTTTGCAGGTCTTATCACCATGAGCTGCTTTAGCCAGAACTTAATCCCCATTCATATTGCCTTTATTCCGCTGCTTGTACCGCCACTATTATTGGCATTTAACCGCATGCAGATTGATAGACGTCTGATTGCTTGTCTAATTACTTTTGGACTGGTCACCACCTATATGTTTATTCCTTATGGGTTTGGTGATATTTACCTCAATCAGATTATGCTAAAAAACGTGGGTGAAGCGGGCATTGATGTCGCCAATATTTCTGTAGTGAAGGCCATGGCGATTCCTGCACTTGGTATGCTCATTGGTCTGCTGGTTGCGGTATTTATCAGTTATCGTAAGCCACGTGCGTATCAGCAGATTGCGATAGATCAACAAGCGCATGATGCCGTCGTAGAAGGCGATGCATTAAGTAAAACTGCGGCTGGCGCTCAGTCACAAAGTAAGCTAAAGACGCTGGTCGCATTGGCTGCTATCGTGACGGCTTTTGTGGTGCAGCTATACACAGATTCGCTACTCTTAGGCTCGATGTTTGGCTTTGGTGTCTTTATGGCGACGGGTGTGGTGAAGTGGCGTGATGCTGATGGCGTCTTTAATGATGGTATCAAGCTGATGGCGATGATTGGTTTTATTATGATTACCGCGCAAGGCTTTGCTGAAGTCATGAAAGCCACAGAGCAGATTCAGCCATTGGTCGATGGAGCGGCGTCACTGTTCGGTGGTAATAAAGCGATGGCGGCATTTATCATGCTATTGATCGGTTTGATTGTGACCATGGGTATTGGTTCTTCATTCTCGACCATTCCTATCTTAGCGGCGATTTATGTGCCGCTGTGTATCTCTTTAGGGTTTTCACCATTGGCAACCGTTGCGATTATTGGTACTGCTGGCGCGCTGGGTGATGCAGGTTCACCTGCGTCAGATTCGACATTGGGGCCAACCTCTGGTCTAAACATCGACGGTCAGCATGACCATATCAAAGACAGTGTGGTACCGACCTTCTTGCATTACAACATTCCACTACTGGCGTTTGGTTGGATTGCGGCGATGGTGCTGTAGGTTTTTGATATATGTAAAATGCTCAGTAGCTTTGTAAGGTGTGCCGTGCACACCTTACAGCTCCCATTAGTATTTAATTGATGCTAACCTTTAAACAATCTAATCTATTATATGCAGGCTAGACATTATGGACAGTCAAGGCTTTAGTCAAAGTGAAGTAGAATTATTGTTAAAAGGGCTTAGAGTTTTATTATCTGAAAAAGCAAAGAGCGATCCTGAATTAATACAATGGTCGTATGTAAGAAGTGATCCTTACATGGAAGTATTTGCTGTAGATAAGGCGAAATATGAAGAAGACCGCAATCATATAATAGATTTAATTCGTAAATTAGAAAAAGGCTAGCTCAGTAATAAAGTGATGTTAAATTAACTAGTAAATCACTCATCGAAATCTCTCAACTCGTCACTTAAACCATTCAAAAACGCATCACTGTCCGCCAGCAACGCATTTAAGCGTTCTTCATTGACGAGCCGTGTCATTTCATCAGCGCTAAATGGCTGCTCTTGACTATAGTAGCGTTGTTCTCTAGCGTCTTCGTTACCCAATGTTTGCAAATATTCATCCACACTGTCTGCACTGGAATCAGCAGCGCTAGAATTTTTTTCAGACTGTTTATTATCTTTCATCAAAACCACCTTATGCCGCTTGGCGTAATGAGGCCATCTAATGGCACATCCCACGGCTGACGTTGTAACGCTTCAACCACCTGAAAATCATAACACCAGCCAATTTTTAACGGCCTTGAATCCCCTGATCGATAGCTTTTGCCAAGCGTCGTATCATAAAATCCGCCACCCATGCCCATGCGGTTGCCGTGTTTATCGACCGCGACTAAGGGGCAAATAATCACGTCTAGTTCTGTCGCCCATAGCAGAGCGCGACTATGATTTTGCTTCATGCCGAGCTGATGAATGCGAGTGGGGATATTGACCAGTTTTGAATGATAAACAGGCACAAAACGCAATCGTTTATCATCACTGCCGAGCGAACCAACTACAGGTAAATAAGGTAAATAGCCTAAGCGCCCGCACCAATCCAGCAGTGGCTGAGTAGGTAACTCGCCAAAGCCATCGTAATATAGCCCGATGCGAGCCTTTGCTGGCAAGCGCTGTTGTAGTTTTCTCAAATGCAAGCTCGCTGCTTGTGCCAAATTTCTACGCGCGCCATCATTTAACTGGCGACGCTGGCGGGTAAAGTGTCGTCTGGGTGGATTATTTAGCGTGGGTTCTTGTGAGTTAAGCATTGTTGGCTCAGTGGGCATTATTTCAGAGTGCATAAGTAGACTATCCAATGAGATATTAGATTGATGAGGGTCGCTTTTAGACATTCGTTTTTAGGCATTGACCAAGGCGATTTGTGAATATTCAACGCGTCCTAGTCATGCTATCATAACGCCACTTTATATCGTATTTTCCTTTATGTGCAGCAGAGGTTGCATTTTTTAGAGCAGTCATAAAACAACAAACCATCAAAGAGGGTAGTTATGTCGACACAGAATCAGGCAACTCGTACCGAAAAAGACACCATGGGTAACGTAGAAGTCCCAGCTAATGCTTATTGGGGCGCGCAAACTCAGCGTAGCCGCGAAAACTTCAAAATCGGTGGCGAGACATTGCCGCGTCCAATGATTGAAGCGATGGCACTGGTCAAGAAAGCCGCTGCGATTACCAACGCAAGCCTAGAGCGTATCGAAGGCGATAAGCGTGATCTTATCGTACAAGCCGCTGACGAAATCATCAATGGTGGTCTGGTCGATCAGTTCCCATTGGTCGTATGGCAGACAGGTTCTGGCACCCAGTCAAACATGAACATGAATGAAGTGCTTGCTAACCGTGCCAACGAAATCGCCGGTTCTGAGCGTGGCAGCTATACGCCGATTCACCCAAATGACCATGTGAACCATGCACAGTCTACCAACGACAGCTTCCCAACGGCGATTCGTGTGGCGGCTGCTCGTCAGATCAACAGCTTGTTGATCCCAGCAGTCCAAGCACTACGCGATACGCTAGCTGCGAAAGCCAAAGAATTCGATAGCATCGTAAAAATCGGTCGTACGCATTTACAAGACGCGACGCCTTTGACTCTAGGCCAAGAGTTCAGCGGCTATGTAAGCCAACTTGATCATTCATTGACTCGTATCGACAACGCGCTACAAGGTCTATATGAATTGCCACTAGGTGGTACTGCGGTTGGTACTGGTCTAAACGCCCATCCTGACTATGCGGTAAAATCAGCTGAGCAACTAGCGACTTTAACTGGCTTGCCGTTCGTTACGTCACCAAACAAGTTTGAAGCGCTAGCGGCTCGTGATGCCGAAGTATTTGCCTCAGGCGCATTAAAAACGCTAGCAGCTAGCTTAAACAAAATCGCGAATGACGTACGTTGGTTGGCATCAGGTCCTCGTTGTGGTTTGGGCGAGTTGACGATTCCTGAAAATGAGCCAGGCTCTTCTATCATGCCGGGTAAAGTAAACCCAACGCAGTCAGAAGCAATGACCATGGTTGTCGCTCAGGTTATGGGTAACGACACGACTATCAGCATGGCTGGCGCATCAGGTAACTTTGAGCTAAACGTGTATAAGCCAGTGATCGCGTTTAACTTATTGCAATCTATCAAGCTGCTTGGCGATGCTTGCAACAGCTTCAACGAAAATTGTGCCGTTGGTATTGAGCCAGTAAAAGACAAAATCGATGACTTCTTGCACAACTCATTAATGCTAGTAACGTCATTGAACCGTCATGTCGGTTATGAAAATGCAGCTAAAATCGCTAAGACGGCTTATAAAGAAAACAAGACTTTGAAGCAAGTGGCGGTTGAGCTAGAGCTGCTAACTGAAGCGCAGTTTGATGAGTGGGTCATTCCTGCTGATATGGTACATCCTAAATAAGGTATCTAATAGTTTTTTAGAAAAAAGACCTTGTCATGTAATGTGGCAAGGTCTTTTTTTGTTTTCGATTGTGGATTTGACTATGCTTTCTTATCACACCTATGGTTTTATGTGAAGCGCTTGCTATGGTTTCAATCAGGATTAGGAAGTTTCGCTAGTGACATTTATATTTGAAACAAAATAATAGTGAAAGTATTATAATAAATTAAATTTTTGCACATTATAAGGAACAAGAATGGAAAGTGCATTAATTGGTTTAGTAGGGATACTACTTGGTATCATACTTGGAGAGTACTTCCATAGAAACAAAAGGATTGAGGTTTACTCTCAGAAAGTTTTTGATAGACGATTATCTGTGCATGAAGAGCTATATACAATTTTTGTTGAAGGTGGTGAGATAGTATCAGAAGCAATGACAAACACGAATTTGAATGAAACAGAAAGAAAAAGCTTAGTTAGCTCTGTAATACATTCTCTTTGTAAATTTATGGATACGAATGCTTTTTATCTGAATGAGGATGTTATGGTTCAGGTCGCAACCGCATATATGGGAGCTGAAGATGTACTGAACTACGATGACGATCTCAATATCGCAACAGCGAAAGAAAAGGTTTATAAATCCTCTAGAGCCACAAAAGAAATAATACTTCAAGAGTCGGGAGTTACTGAAGTATTTAGACATTTTTCGATAGTATCAAAATCTAAGCCTGATTCTGCTATAATTAGATACTTCAAAAGCATTAAAAAACTAAGAGGATAATAGTTTAATATTAAATATGTTTAAAATTTTTCTATTTAATCTGAAAGAGTAAAGTGCCTTATATACCAAAGTGCATCTTACACACTGCTTTCAAGAGTTGCATATTATTGATGTGCTAGGAGCCTCTTATACCTAATGCTATTAAATAAAAAAGACCTTACCACATCACACGGTAAGGTCTTTTTGTTATCAAAAATCCAAACTTATCTAAAACCTATAAAGCAAACCAAGCGTTGTCGCTGCTTCCGTACGTGAGTCGACCATTGGGCTATCGTACTGCTCATTCGGTACATAGCTCACGCTTTGATTGGCAAATCCTGCCCATTTATCATTAAAATCGTAGTTGGCACTAACGCTGACATACGGATTCAAGCTTGAGTTAGATTTATAAGCGGCAATGCCTGTCTCCGCTGACTCTTCTTCACTGACGCCATAGTAGTATTCATTGTAGGCCGCGTCATGGTACTCAAAGCCGATGCTTGGATAGACAGTCAGCTTGTTTCTCGTGATCTTGGCAAGGTAAGTTAAGCGACCAGTATTACCGCCACTTTCGTCCAACACATCGGTTGCAAACTGACCACGAAACGCACCGATAGGCGTGCGACGCTGGTAGCTTATACCTGCTTCTGCGGATAGTTTGCGCTCATCGAGACCTTGCAGGGCACCATTAGCATCATCAGGATCAAACGAATTCCCTGCGAGCTGCGCGTAAGCAGAGAGTTGATTGACACCATCATTGATCAAATACGCACCCGCTTGAGCACCGCGCGCATAGATCCTATTATTATCATAAAAAATGCCCGGTAGCACACGCACTTCAGTGCTGTCTTCGAGATCATAGGCGGATTTGACCGCCATGACATTGACCCCCACGCTCAATTCGGCATCTTTGTCAGTCGGTAGGTTTTTATTAAGAAAAGGGATGGCGCTAGACAGGCTAGACACACTGAGTAAAGCAGTAGCGGTTAACGTGCTCAGCATGACTCGCGTAGAGAAGTGAGGTTGTGCTGCAAGTTTTAACATAATTGGGTCTCGTGGGTGAGTAGAAATAACAGGATAGTAAGATTAGGTAAAAAACGAGCAAAAAGCGAATAAGTAGTCTAAATAATTCGGCTGTTATTGGTAGTTATTTAGTAATGATAGATAAATACGCGCATTTACTCAATGGCTTTTAGCACTTGTAGGATTTGCTGATGAATATCTTGCCACCACCAGACAAAGCCAATACTAATAATCAGCATCGCAAGCCATGGTAATAATTGCCAAATAAACGAAGGTTTAATAGGGTCTTTAGACTCGATTATGCTGTGAATTGCATTATCCTTCAAAGCTGAATTTACAGCAGTAACTCTTTCCATATCACTGCCGTGCATATCTGGCGTATTTATATCACGGTTGTCTAACCTAGAGTCATTGTTATCCAATTCAGAATCTTGATTGATAGAGCTGCTACCATAACGGTCTGAGTTATCGAGTGGCTCATTGTACTGGCTATTATAGTGATCGCTGCCTTGGTTACCGTAGTGATAGGTGGTTTGATAAGGATGGACACGCTGCGCTTGCTGAATAGCGGCATTTTGCATAGCGACCGCGAGACGCTGACGGTAACCAATCGCAAAAGCCAAAGCAATAACAAGCCCTGTGATCGCGCCGCCGATATGACCAGCATTATCGATACCCGGTACGGCAAAGCCATACACCAAGTTGATCGCCATGATAATGATCAAGCTCTTGAGATTGAGTACCATGCCATTGACCGATATTTTGAAAAAGGCGGCAATCAACAATGCAGCACCGATACCCATGATACCACCAGAAGCACCCGCTGATAGTCCGGGTTGTCCTGTTCCTTCTATGATACTTTGCCATGTGACATAGTTGTTGAGTAAGTTGCCACCGATGGCTGCTAGTAAAAACAAGGCCAAAAACTTGGCTGAGCCAAACATCGGCTCGGCAATCTGCCCAAAGAAATACATGGCAAAGCCGTTAAATAGTAGATGCATGAGACCAATGTGCAAAAACGCACTACTGGCCAAGCGCCATGGGTCATCCATCATCGTTAAGGGTAAGGCGTTGGCACCCCATTTAACTAACGCTTCAGTTGACGGGTTATTGGCATCGACGCCCGTGACTAGCTGCATGACAAATAGCCCAATAAAGCAGGCTAATAGCAGGGTAGTGACGGGCGCTGTTTTTAATAATTGTTGAATGGTCATAAAGGCTAACTGTCATCAAAATGTTATAGAGACAGTATAAAGGGTATGAGCAAATTATGTTATGTATAGCCAGTTTTAAACGTCGATTGCTCTACAATCAGCCGCTCTAAAAACGACCAACTTTGAGGTTCTCATATGTACCTTTTACTAAGATATTATCCGTGACGGTATTGATATCGGTATGACCACAGAATGCCATGGATATATCACACTCTTTATAGATGATTTCAAGCGCGCGGCGCACCCCATCTTCACCATAGGCTCCCAATCCGTAGAGAAAAGAGCGGCCAATCATCGTGCCTTTTGCGCCCAGTGCAATGGCCTTTAGTACATCTTGACCAGAGCGAACGCCACTATCTAGCCATACCTCGATATCGCTGTTTTCGGCTTGTACTGCCTGTACGATGTCTGCGAGGGCAGAGATGGAAGACAACGCACCATCCAATTGACGGCCACCATGGTTTGAGACGACTAGAGCATCCGCGCCACTGCGAGCCGCCATAATGGCATCTTCAGGCTCCATGATACCTTTGATGATAAGTTTACCGCCCCACATGTCTTTGATACGCGCCACATCATCCCAGCTCAAACGCGGATCGAATTGCTCTGCCGTCCAAGCAGAGAGTGATGACAGATCTTCTACATTTTGTGCATGACCGACGATATTGCCAAACGTGCGGCGTTTGGTGCCTAGCATATTCATACACCATTGCGGCTTGGTCATGAGGTTCATGATATTGGTTAATGTGGGCTTGGGCGGCGCTGATAGACCATTTTTGATGTCTTTGTGACGTTGACCGAGTACTTGCAAATCTGCTGTGAGAATCAGCGCTGAGCAATTGGCTTCTTTGGCACGGCGAATGAGATTGGCCATAAATGCCTGATCACGCATGACATAGAGCTGAAACCAAAACGGCTTACTGGTATGAGTAGCGACATCCTCGATAGAGCAGATACTCATGGTCGAAAGTGAGAAGGGCACGCCAAACTGTTCTGCGGCGCGTGCGGCATGCATCTCACCATCTGCCCACATCATGCCAGTAAACCCCGTTGGGGCAATGGCTACTGGCATCTTGACTGACTCACCAATCATATGAGTTGCCAGACTGCGGTTATCCATATCGACCAATACGCGCTGGCGCAGCTTGATACGGTCAAAGTCAGTTTCGTTACTACGATAGGTGGTCTCAGTCCACGAGCCTGAATCGACATAGTCATAGAACATGCGCGGCACTTTGCGCTCAGCGACACGGCGCAAATCTTCAATATCTGTCATTTTTTCTAGATTTATCATGGAACCCTCACTGCAAATAATAGATAGATGGCTTTATGCTAAGGCGCAAGCAATTGCTGCAAATCCATCACTGAAAACGGATAGTTTAACCGCTGTGATGGGGTCAAAATGACAGGAATAGTCGTAGCAAAATCCATCATAAGCGCTTCATCGAAGTCTGCAATATCGACATTTTGATAAGTGATTGGTTGTACCGCCTGAAACTGTGAAAGTATTTGCTCAGCGATATCACATAAATGACAACCAGAGGTACCAAGCAGCCACCATTGATTGCTGTTTTCATCGATATTGAGGTTTGGGCTTGCGGCAATAACACGCGCTCGTAATATTTCTATACTATTATTATGCATGGTGAGATCTCTGAGCTTAAAGTATGCCAAAAAATGCTGATTATTAGGCTGTTTTGATAAAAAGTAAAAAATAGTTGGGTTATTATTACATCATAAAGAAATGGTGTAAATAATGACAGCGATTGTGAGATTAGGTAAGATGACCTGCTATTGGTCGTTACTAATGACTGCCTGTTAATAAAAGGCAATGACAGCTATTTTAGGACTATTGGTTCATAGTTGCTGTTTTTAGTTATTAGCAGATGACCTATATTATCTTATTACTTTTTTAATCACTCGGATATCGCGCATGACAAGTTTTGGCAAGTTCATCAAACGTCTGTTATTGGCTATTATGTTATTGGTTGTCGCATTCCATATTCTAGTCACCGGACTACTACTGATCTGGAAAACGCAGCCGATTAACAACAGCATGTTTATGTTGACGCATCGCCTAACGGGTGGCACGGTCACGCAGACATGGGCTGAGTACGATGCCATCGCCAAGTCTGCCAAGCAAGCGGCGATCGTGAGTGAGGACTCGACGTTTAGTCAGCACAATGGCTTTGATATTAAAGGTATCAAAGCGGCACAAAAGAAAAATGAAGAAACGGGCAAAATGTCCGCTGGTGGCTCAACCATTACGCAGCAGCTGGCAAAAAACCTATTTTTGACTTCGCATCGCTCTTATGTACGTAAGGCAGAAGAGGCAGTCATTACCGTCATGATAGAAACGCTGTGGGACAAGCAACGTATCTTGACCGCTTATCTTAATGTGGCAGAGTTCGGTAACGGTATCTATGGTATCGATGCTGCAGCACATCATTATTTTGATAAATCTGCGGCCAATCTGAATCAAGACGAGTCAGCGCTCCTCATTGGGATGCTTACCAATCCGAAGTATTACGAAGACAATCAAGGCGACAGAGGCTTGCGCAACAAGCAACGCATTATCAAAAAACGTATGAAAAACGCGGTATTACCGCAAGCGTCTTAATCTTTTAAAAGAAGCCTTAACAATAAGAATAACGTAAAAGAATAATAGTTAATAACCTTTAAGACGATATATAAGATGATGGCGTATCGATAACGCAAAAGGAGTAGTAACGTGGTAGAGATAAATAATAATGAGAACAGTGGTGATATTAACGATATGATCGACGTTAACAGTGTCAGTGAAGATAACAATGAAAACTTTAATAAAGATATTAGCGTAAGCAGTAGCCATAATGATCTGGCCGACATCGACTGGCAACGCTCAGAAGACGGCAGCTATTCACCCAGCAGTTATATCAATCGAGATCTGTCTTTATTACAGTTCCATCTGCGTGTATTGGCGCAGGCAGCCAGTCCTCGCCATCCACTGCTTGAGCGTTTATTTTTTCTGATTATATTTTCGTCCAACCTTGATGAGTTTTTTGAGATTCGTGTTGCAGGTATCATGCAAAAGCTCAATATCGGTGATGTATCGACCAGTGCGCATGGTATGCGTCCAAGCGAAGTGTTAAACGAGATCTCTGCTATCACTCACGACGCCATCAATGAGCAGTATCGCATTCTGAATGAGGATATTTTGCCCGCCCTTGCGCTCGAAGATATTCGCTATCTAAAACGTGATGAGCTCAATGCTGAGCAGTCCGCATGGATGAAGCGCTATTTTACCGAGCAAGTCGTGCCAGTATTAACACCGATCAGTATTGATCCTGCGCATCCATTCCCGCGTTTGGTGAATAAAAGCTTGAACTTTATCGCCACACTAGAAGGCAAAGACGCTTTTGGCCGCGATATTAATTTGGCGATTGTGCCAGCGCCGCGCAGTCTGCCGCGTGTGATTCGTCTGCCAGATGAGCTGACGGGTGGTAAAGAGCATCACGTCATGCTATCCGCTATCATTCATGAGCATATCGGTGAGCTGTTCCCTGGTATGAGTGTGACTGGCTGTCACCAGTTCAGGTTGACGCGTAATGCGGATCTGGATTTGGCAGATGATGTGGAAGATATTGCCAAAGCGCTAGAAGGTGAGCTTGAAAACCGCCGTTTCGGTGACAAAGTACGTCTTGAGGTGACAACTGACTGCCCAGCGCACATCAGTGAGTATTTGCTCAACGAGTTTGAGCTGCATGACAATCAGCTATACCGTGTCAATGGCCCCGTCAATCTGACGCGCTTGCTGTTTGATTTTAATATCCCAGCGCTACGATATCAGCCATTTACCCATGCCATACCTAAAGCATTTCGTCGAGAGATGGACAAGTCAGACAAATCGACCAGTATGTTTGCTGCCATGCGCAAAAGCGATGTGCTCGTGCATCATCCGTTTCATGCATTTTCTCCCATTATCAATTTGCTTTGGCAGGCAGCTAGCGACCCTAAAGTGTTGGCAATTAAGCAAACACTATACCGCTCAGGTACCAACTCAGAGATCGTTAAGGCACTGGCCGCCGCCGCTCGTAACGGCAAAGAAGTCACGGCCGTCATCGAGTTACGTGCGCGTTTTGACGAAGCTTCCAATATTGCCGTCGCTAACTACTTGCAAGAAGCAGGCGCAGTCGTTGTTTACGGCATTGTCGGCTACAAAACCCATGCCAAGCTTATGCTCATTGTACGCCGTGAGGACGATCGAATCCGCCGTTATATACATTTAGGTACAGGTAACTATCATGCTGCCAATGCCAAAGTTTATACGGATTATGGCTTGTTTAGCGCCGATCCTGATATCTCAGAAGATGTTCACAAAATCTTCCAAGAACTCACAGGGATGGGCAAACCTGCCAATCTCAAGAAACTGCTGCATGCGCCGTTTACTTTGCACGAAAAATTAATGAGTTTTATCGATGATGAGATTGCTCATGCCAAAGCAGGCAAGCGTGCTCATATTATCGTCAAAGCCAATGCGCTCACTGAGCGTCGTCTGATTGACAAATTGTATGATGCGTCGCAGGCAGGCGTCAAAATCGAGCTGATCCTGCGTTCTATGTGTTGTCTGCGTCCGCAAGTCAAAGGCTTATCTGAGAATATCACCGTACGCTCACTCATTGGTCGGTTTTTGGAGCATACCCGTATTTATTATTTCTATAATGACGGTGATGAGCGTTTGTATTGTGGCAGTGCAGACTGGATGGATCGTAATCTGTTCCATCGCGTCGAAGTCGCGTTCCCGATTGAAAACAAAAAGCTGTTTAAGCAAATTTATCAGGATGGGCTACTAAACTATCTGCAAGACAATACACAAGCGTGGACACTGGATGGCACAGGCGTTTGGCAGCAGCTTCAGCCAGCAGCAGGTGAGACGCCACACGTCGCACAAGAGCACTTATTAAAAGTAATTAATGGTGTTGAAGAGTCCAGCTAACTGATTGATGGCTATCTTCATCATTTGACCAAGCACTATTTAACCAAGCAATGGTACGTACCAATGCTTGGTTTTTTTTGGTTAACGCGCTGTAAAAGTTACAAACTGTCTTGCAACCTCACATTTATTCACATATTGATACGGCAGCACACTGGTGCAGCTCACAATATCTTACCTATAATTGATACCAGTTTCTGCGCATTTTAATATATTGTATCAAAAGCTTGATAACTCTTTATCTAAAAACGCTTGAACACATATTCATATAGCGCTACAGAATATTTAAGGTAAATAAACAATAAAAACAAGGAATGCATTATGAGCACTACTGCCGATGACACTTCAGATATCAAGAAAGCAGCTGAGCAAGCAGATGGTCAGGAAATCGAAAAGAATTTAGAAGACAAAAAGACAGCTGACGCTCCTGAGTCGCTTAATCCAGAAGAGCGTACCCCTTTCATTGACGACGAATTACGCACAGACAAGTAATAGCTGACCTAGCAGTTTTAGAAAGTTAAGTTCAAATATCCAGTTAGGCAGCAATAACAAATAAAAATGTAAGGGAGACGCTATGAGTATTCCAGAAAAGCCAGCCACTGAAGAAAAAGTAATTGTGGATGATCCAGCAGCAGTTGCACCAGAAAATCCTGAGGGTAGCTATGAGGGGCGCAAGCACGAGCCGCAGATAGATGGCCCTGAACAAGACTCACAAGAAACTGATGAGATATATGCTGATCCGCGCAAAGAAGAGAATTTACCTGCCGGGGGTAAAAATGTCTCAGACCTAAATGCTTATGATCTAAGTCAAGAAGACAATTAACCGTTGATATCGCTAATACCAACGCTATGCTAATCTCTTAATGATATGAGTAATAATTATAACAACGATAAGGACAAGATAATGGAAACCAGAGATCCCGCTTTAAATGAAAATAGAATAACAGAAACTGATACTCACGAGACAGTTGATGGCTCTCAAACGATTAAGAACCATGATGAGTTAGAAGAAAATATTACTGAAAATAAAGGTACGGATACTTTTGAAGAAGGGGTAGTTGCATCTGAGCATGTTAATAGAAATGACAACCCAGCTCGTCAGCCAGATCGCCGTGATCAACCGGGTAATGGTTTTGATGATAATATCAATGAAGAGACCGTTGGTAGTGAGGCTCCGGATAGCGAAAAGATCAATAATATGAATCGCTATGCCAACATCGATAATGCGCAAACACGTACCTTAAACACTGATGACAAAGATTAGACGACAGATATTAAAAGGTCTTAAAAGGTATAAAACAATACTTTGTGAAGCAAATCATAAGAACGATGGGGGATATCAATGAATAAGCCACATGACAAGCATGTCACTGATGACTATAGTCTAAAAGATGCAGATGACAACAATGGTATCGTACCAGACGATGCGCTACAAAAAGTAAATCCAGCGGCGGCAGATAAAGCAGCTGGAGACCACGATCCGCATAATGTTGCTAAAAGTGATAAGCAGTACGACAGCTCATTGATGGAAGATAACAAGTAAGATCATAAATACAGTAATGCTCATTAGTACTTAAGTACTGGTATTCTTTATATTTATTTTCCAAGTATAAAGTTAAAGGCACTGCAATTGACTAGAGTATGTAACTCAGACAATTGCAGTGCCTTTTATCGTTCTAATAACCTATAAATTATAAGCGTATATCAGTTATAAACGTATATCAGTCATAAGTGGCTCTTAGGCAGGCGTGCCACTATGAAAGCGTAGCTCAGCGTCTGGACTATCTATCAGCTCAGCTTCTACTTCTTTAAAAAACGCAACGCGCTCATCGATATTATCATCTGATAATGACTGGGCAAGCGCAAGGTAATCCTCAAAATGACGGCTCTCTGACTTTAGCAGATAGCGATAGTATTTTGCTAAACGCTCATCATCAATGACTTCCGCCAACGCTGCAAAACGCTCACAAGAGCGCGCTTCGATAAATGCACCGATTATCAATACATCTACCATCGCTGCTGGCTCATAAGTACGCTTATGCTTCAGCATGCCCTTGGCATAGCGACCTGCACTCAGATACTTCCAGTCCTGACCGCGCTCATTCATGATGCCTAGCACTTGCTCGTAATGCAGCATCTCCTCACGTATAAGCTGTGCCAATTTACGTTGCAAATCATAAGAGAACTCATACCGAAATATCAAATTCATCGCGGTGCCTGCGGCTTTCTTTTCGCAATTGGCATGATCCTGAATGATCAGTGGTAAGTTTTCGATAGCGGCATCTACCCAAGCTTGCGTCGTGCGCGCACCCAAAAAATTATAAATAGGGGATAGGTCTACCTTTATAGGAGTACGCAGATGCGTAATATCGACGCTATCTTCCTCTACGTCCATACTGCTTTCGTTAACGACATTTACTGGTGAAAGGGTCGCTTCTTTTTTGAGATTATCCTTATGCATATCGTAGTGATCAGTACCATGCATTGATGTTTGTAAGGACGAGAGGTCGGGCTGGTTTATAGTCATAATCTAAAAGGGCTTTTTTATAAATGAGAGTTTAAAGCAGCTAATTTATAGATGCTTTTAAAATAATGGGCTACAGTTAATACGGCTAAGTAAGTTGTCTGAATAGTGGACAGTATTTAAATCTAACTATAGATGGTAATGATTACTTACAGTTTAGTCTCAACTGAGCATTCATTAATTTCTAGATAGTATTCATGGTCTGTAAGGCTTATATCTTATACGATATCATTATTATACAATCCCAATATTTATTTGCTAAATGGCGTTTGCTTGTTTATTTTATTATTTGATAGTAGGATGAGATTTTGCTCTTTAGCCACAGTGTCTTGCTATCAATAGCACTTAGTAGAGAATGGCAAGCATTATACCAATGACAATTCTCGTATTAAAACAGAAGATTTATACAGTCTATTTGAGGACTGATGAAAACATCTTTAATAAATAATTATTTATCAGCATTGAATACCATAGGTTGTCATAGGTAGCAATGATATCTTTTATTATATGAATAATTGTTGTTAAAAATAACGAGTCTTAAATAGTCGCTGTAGCAATTTAGTATTACCAATACTCACCAATAGATAAGGATAACAACATGGGCCAGTCTTCTAACGCCAATCGCATTCAAAAAGGCATTCTTGCCATCGACCAACAGTTGTATGACTTTATTGAAAACGAAGTGCTGCCAAAAGTTGGTGTTGATTCAGACAGTTATTGGTCAGGTTTTGAGAAGGTTATCAAGGAATTTACGCCACGCAATAAAGCGTTGCTAGAAACTCGAGACAAGATTCAAGCACAGATTGATCAGTGGCATTTGGATAACCCTGCAAAAGATGGCGAAATCGATTATCCAGCCTATAAGGCGTTCTTGCAAGAGATTGGTTATCTGCTGCCAGAAGGTGATGACTTTACGGTCAGTACAGAAAATGTCGATGACGAAATCGCTCATATCGCAGGGCCGCAGCTGGTCGTACCAGTACGTAACGCTCGTTATGCATTAAATGCGACCAATGCACGTTGGGGTAGTCTATATGATGCTTTATATGGCACTGATGTAATCAGTGATGATAACGGTCAAGAAGCTACAGGCAGTTATAATCCTACGCGTGGCGCTGCGGTTGTGGCCTATGCCAAAGCGTTCCTAGATGAGCATTTCACGCTCGCATCCGGTTCATACAATGATGTGACTGGTTTTAAAGTGGTCAATGGTAAGCTTGAGGTCGTACAAGGTGATAGTAGCACAGAGTTAAAAGATACTAGCAAATTTGTCGGTTTCGTCGGTGACGCTGAACAGCCTACTGGTGTACTGCTAAAAAATAATGGCTTGCATGCTGAGATTCAGATCGATAGCAATCATCCAGTTGGCAAAGATGATCCAGCAAATATCAAAGATGTGCTACTTGAGTCAGCCATGACTGCGATTCAGGATTGTGAAGATTCAGTCGCCGCTGTAGATGCAGAAGAAAAAGTGGAAGTCTATCGTAACTGGCTTGGTTTGATGAACAGCGATCTACAAGAGACCTTTGAAAAAGGTGGCAAAACACGTACTCGCAAACAAAACCCAGATCGTGAATATAATACACCTGATGGCGGTAAGCTAATTTTGCCAGGGCGTTCGCTATTGTTGATTCGTAACGTGGGTCATCTCATGCAGAACCCCGCAATTTTGGTTGATTTAGGCAATGGTCAAGAGCAAATATTTGAAGGCTTAATGGATGGTTTAATCACGCCACTGTTGTCACTCAATGATATCAAAGGCAAAAACGAGCTATCAAATTCACGCCAAGGCTCAATGTATATTGTTAAGCCAAAAATGCATGGTCCTGAAGAAGTCAAAATGGCCAATGATCTATTCAATGCATCAGAAGACTTGCTGGGTCTGGAGCGTAATACGCTCAAAATCGGTATCATGGACGAAGAGCGCCGTATGACGGTCAATTTAAAAGAAGCGATTCGCCAAGCAAAAGAGCGCGTTATCTTCATTAATACGGGCTTCTTAGATCGAACTGGTGATGAGATGCATACCAGTATGAATGCTGGTCCATTTGTGCCAAAAGGTGACATGAAGTCGCAAGCATGGCAACCTGCGTATGAGCAATGGAACGTCGATATCGGTCTAGAGACTGGTCTGCAAGGTCATGCTCAAATTGGTAAAGGCATGTGGGCCAAACCTGACGAAATGAAAGAGATGATGGACACCAAAGCGGCTCATCCTAAATCTGGTGCCAGTACGGCTTGGGTACCATCACCAACGGGTGCTACCTTACATAGCATACACTATCATCAAGTTAGCGTAGCCGATGTACAAGATAGCCTAAAGTCGCGTGAGCGTGCTAGCTTGGATGATATTTTGACTATTCCATTGGCAAAAAATACCAATTGGACCGAAGAAGAGAAGCAGCAGGAGCTTGAAAACAATGCTCAAGGTATCTTAGGGTATGTGGTACGCTGGGTAAACCAAGGCGTAGGCTGTTCTAAAGTACCTGATATCAATGATGTCGGCTTAATGGAAGATCGTGCTACCTTACGCATCTCTAGCCAGCATATCGCCAACTGGTTGCATCATGACGTGGTGAGCGAGCAGCAAGTGATGGATACGATGAAACGTATGGCAAAAGTCGTCGACGAACAAAATGCAGGCGATAGTGATTACCAGCCAATGGCAGATAACTTTGATAACTCTTATGCATTTAAAGCAGCCTGTGATTTGGTCTTCAAGGGACGCGCGCAGCCTAGTGGTTATACTGAACCATTGTTGCATCAAGCACGCCTTGATTTAAAAGCGAATGCTTAGAGAGGCTGGCTTAGCAATGGGTGTTTTAGTGTATGCTGAACCCCAAGGCATAGTATCTAATCTTGCTCGTTTGTGACTCTAAATATGTCATAAATACGTTAGTCGATTCTTCATGAGCGCTATCTATTTATCAATAGGTAGCGCTCATTTTTGGGCAATTGCTTTGTTTTTATTAAAAAATTTTAATATTATAAGTAATAATATTAATCAATAAAAGCGCTATCTACTTGAGTAGATAGCACTTTTTCTTGTGGCTATTTGGATTTTATAGGTGGCTTGTCATTTGATACTGGATGTATCGAAAAAGCGAAAAAATATGTTGCAAATTATGTCAAAGTTGTTATGCTTGTACTCGAAGTATGAGTTTGGTAACGGATGTTACGCAATGGAGTGATAAAGACAACAGGTTACACGGCAGTTACGCTCTTAATCCCAGTCATGTAAATTATTGTTCTTTTCATCTTGCTGTAATAAAGATTCGCCACACTTGTTTCTGACTAATCTCGGTAGCCAGTTACACATTATATCTTTGAGGATTTGTGACGATACCATTATGGGCGCCAGCTAATAATAGCTTGCTCATTACTACAATTGTAAAGTGGAGATACCCCATGAAAAAACTACTTTTAGCTACAGCAATCGCAGCCCTATCTGTATCAGCAGCCAATGCAGCGCCAACTCTATACGGTAAAGCTTTTTTAGCAGCTGACTATGAGAATGCTGAATTTGATGGTCCTGCTGGCAACATGTATGACGAAGATACAGTGCAGATTAACTCTCATGCTTCACGTATCGGTCTTAAAGGCTCTGAAGCCATGACTGCTAATACTGATGTTATCTATCGTTTAGAGTACGGTACAAGCCTTGATGGTGATAACGCTACTTTCACTAACCGTGATACATATCTAGGTATCAACAACAAACAATTTGGTGAGTTCCGCGTTGGTAAAAACCAATCAAGCTTAGCACGTATTGACAATGTTGTTGTTAACCAAGGTTACTGGGATAATCTAGGCCAAACTCAAAATGAAAGTGAAGTTGTTAGCGCTCTAAACATGGCGGATAGTAACCGTATCAATAGTTCAATCATTTGGACTGCACCAAAATACGATGGCCTACCATTACAGCTTTCTGCAATGTATAGCTCTGATGATCAAAATAGTAATGACGATGCAGGCTTTGGCGTTGCTATGTTATTCGATCAAGGTACTGGCTTCACAGCTGGTATTGCATACGATAAAGATCAAAACATCAATGGTGACATCATCCGTGGTACAGCGACTGTTGATCTAGGCAAATACATGGCTTACCCAGTACAATTAGGTGCATTGTACCAAGTAGGCGACTATGATGGTGGCGATAAAGACGAGAAAGGTCTAGTTGTTAGCGCTCAAATGGGTCTAAATAACTTTGCTCGTCCAGTGTCTGTATACGCACAGTACAACAAAACTGACAACTTGAATGGTTTTAACAATTCAGATTCAGATCAGATCGTTGTTGGTGGTAAATACATGTACAAAGACAACATCATTGCTCATGCCTATGCTGGCGTAAACAATGCTGATAATGTTGGATATACATATAATACTGGTAATCAAGATCCTATGACTAACGAAGATATATTCGCAACGTCAAACGGTGATGCACAAGTAGTTGTAGTTGGTGCTGGTCTAGAATACTTATTCTAGTATGAACTAGAATCTGACTATAAAAAAACTCATCCTTCGGGGTGAGTTTTTTTGTTGTATAGAGTGCGAATAACAGAAAAATGTTTATCATCAGCGTGAAAAATAAGAGTTTCAGATAGTTTGCATTTTTGCCCTATATTTTATGGCGTATTTTTAGTAAAATCCTTCTTTACCAATTACCGACAGAGTACTATGACCAAGTTTATATTCGTGACCGGTGGGGTAGTGTCCTCACTAGGAAAAGGTATCACCGCAGCCTCTCTTGCAGCGGTCTTAGAAGCACGTGGCGTGACTGTCACGATGACCAAAATGGATCCGTATATTAACGTTGATCCAGGTACAATGAGCCCGTTTCAGCATGGTGAGGTATTCGTCACTGAAGATGGCGCAGAGACAGATCTAGATTTGGGTTATTACGAGCGCTTTTTGCGTCACTCAAAAATGAGTAAGAGTAATAACTTTACCAGTGGCCGTATTTATCAGAACGTGTTGAATAAAGAACGCCGTGGTGAATATCTAGGCGGTACTGTACAGGTTATTCCGCATATTACTGATGAAATCAAAAACAAAATCCTTGCCAGTGGCGAAGGGTATGATATCGCTATTATCGAAATTGGCGGTACGGTTGGTGATATCGAATCACTTCCGTTTATGGAAGCCGTACGTCAGATGCAAGTAGAGCTTGGCCGTAATAGAGCCATGCTAATGCATCTTACTTTAGTACCGTATATTGCTAGTGCGGGTGAGACCAAAACTAAGCCAACGCAGCATTCAGTAAAAGAGCTGCGCTCTATTGGCCTACAGCCTGATATCTTAATCTGCCGCTCTGACCATCATATCTCACAAGACAACCGTCGCAAGATTGCGCTATTTACCAACGTTGAAGAGCGTGCAGTAATTATGTGTGAAGATGCACAGAGTATCTATCAGATACCGCGTACATTGCACGAGCAGGATCTTGATGATCTAATTTGTGAGCGTTTCGGTCTTGATGTGCCTGAAGCTGATTTGAGCGATTGGGACAAAGTGGTTGAAGCTCAGTTGAATCCAGAAGGAACAGTAACTGTTGCGATGGTTGGCAAATATGTCGAGCTTCCAGATGCTTATAAGTCTATTAACGAAGCATTGCTACATGCAGGTATCACGCATAAAGTAGACGTGAAGATTGACTACATCGATGCTGAACGTCTAGAAGATGACGATACTTTACTTGCTCAGTTAAGTGATGCCGATGCTATCTTAGTACCAGGCGGTTTCGGTGAGCGCGGTACGATGGGCAAGATAAAAGCCATCACTTATGCTCGTGAAAACAACGTCCCATATTTGGGAATTTGCCTTGGTATGCAGTTGGCTGTGATTGAGTACGCACGTAACGTACTTAATATTAACGCTAACTCTTCTGAGTTTGATCGTAAAACAGCTGAGCCTATTATTGGTCTTATCACTGAGTGGTTAGACGAGCGCGGCGAGCTACAGATTCGTAGCGATGATTCAGACCTTGGTGGCACGATGCGTCTAGGCGCCCAGCAAGCAGAGCTAGTTTCTGGCAGTAAGCTAAGCCAAATTTACGGTGCCAGCAATATCACTGAGCGTCATCGCCATCGCTATGAGATGAATAACCGTTATATCGAGCCGCTAGAGCAAGCAGGTATGACCATCTCTGGTTATTCTGCCAAGCAGCATTTGGTAGAGTCGGTCGAGATTTCTGAACATCCATGGTTTGTTGCTGTACAGTTCCATCCAGAGTTCACTAGCTCACCACGTGGTGGTCATCCATTGTTTAATAGCTTTGTAAAAGCAGCGAAGAACCACAGCGAAGCAAAGTAGCTCTCAGAATGTAGTATATTGAAAGCGTTTATTATAAAAAAGACTGGTCTTGAGATCGGTCTTTTTTTTTGCTCAATTTTGAGCAATGCGAATAGTTACTTAATGATTATCGATATTGATGCTATCTAATTACGCTTGCATACTTTTTTTCATCAAGCTATCCGTTACAATATGGGACAGACATATTCATAACAAAATAAGAGGTAATGGCTAAATGGAAAACCTATTAACGGCGCAATCACACATTGCACTTAACACGCCTAATAACGAGACAATCAACATTGGTAATGATCAACCGTTTGTATTGTTCGGTGGTATGAATGTGTTGGAGTCTAAAGAATTGGCATTTGAGATCGCTGAGCAATATGTAGACATCTGCCAGCGTTTGGGTATTGGCTATGTGTTTAAGGCAAGCTTTGATAAAGCCAACCGATCAAGCCTGCACTCATACCGAGGGCCGGGACTAGAGCAAGGGATTGACTGGCTGGGGCAAATTAAAGAAAAATTCCAAGTGCCGATTATCACTGATGTACATGAGCCACATCAAGCAGCACCAGTCGCTGAAGTTGCCGATATTATTCAGCTGCCAGCTTTTTTGTCGCGTCAGACGGATTTAGTCCATGCAATGGCAAAAACAGATGCCATCATTAATATCAAAAAGGCGCAGTTTTTAGCCCCTCATGAGATGCGTCATATCGTCAATAAATGTCTAGAAGGCGGTAATGATAAGCTAATACTTTGTGAGCGTGGGAGTGCCTTTGGTTATAACAATCTCGTCGTCGATATGCTAGGTTTTGATACCATGAAGCAGATGGATATCCCTGTATTCTTTGACGTGACACATAGCTTGCAGCAGCCAGGCGCGCGTAGCGATAGTGCAGGCGGCCGCCGTGAGCAGATTACCACACTGGCACGTGCAGGTATGGCAACAGGATTGGCAGGGTTATTTTTAGAGGCGCACCCAAATCCAGAAACGGCGAAATGTGATGGACCATGTGCGCTGCGTATGAGCCAGCTAGAGCCATTTTTGCGTCAGCTCAAGCAAATTGATGATTTGGTCAAAGGCTTCGATGTGTTAGATACGCATTGATAAGGTAAGTTAAAAGAGGGTGATGCAATGGCAATTCAGATGGCAAAAGTCAGTATAGAAAATATCGACGATGAAGATGGTCTAGATAGCGTAATGACCGCTCTTAAAAATATCTCAGGCGTGACCGCTATCGATCTCGATCCCGTGCATAATGTCGCAACGGTCAGTTATGATGATACGGATACAAGTATCCATGCCTTGACGGCGGCGATTAGTATGGTTGATTATGTGACTCAGCCATTTCCCATCGATGCGCCGCAAAATCCGCATCATAACCACTAAGGTGTATGGACGATCTGGATGCTAAATGAGCAATGAGTAGCGTTTACGTTTTTATCAATAAGTTGCTGTCTTGTTAATAGCATCTCGTTAATAAAGCAACAACCAAAGTGTCTTGCTGTCGCTGATGATAGGGCTTATGCTTGTTTGGTGGCGCTTTGATAGGTTTTAAAAAGTAAATATTGAAGAACAGCTATCAAGGCTACTTTTCACTAATAAAAATAAGGAGCCAACCATGATAAGCCAAACACGTATTATTCAAATCGATGGCATGACTTGTGGCGGTTGCGTGGCAAGTGTACATACTGCTACTGTCGACATTGATGGTTTAGATACGATCACCGTTGATCTAGCTGACAATCTAGCGACGGTCACCTTTGATGATAGCAAAACCAGTGCAGAGGCCATTGCTTCGGCTATTGATGATGCTGGATTTGAGGTAACAGTCGCTAATTCATAGATTGCATCATTTATTAAAAAACCAGCTATCATGTTATTACTAGCATGATAGCTGGTTTTTTAATGGTTAAAAATTCCAATTATAGATTACGTCCATGGCTGTCCTAGCTTGCTGCTATTCACTAAATGATTGAGGCTTACTTGAATAGATGATGGTTGTGACCATCTAATAGGCGCTACCTGAATATATTGCAATATGTCTGTCTATAATCACTGGACAGCCTAAACAGCGTATTCATACTGATTGTTATCGTGTTTTACTTGTTTCATTTGATTTTTTTGTCAACCCACTGATATTTTATTATGGCTTCTATGGACATATAGACGCTATAAAGAGTTATTTTTATGAATGATACTACCCATACCACTAGTAATGAGTCCTACGATGTCGAGACTGACATTCAATCAAATACGCCACTTGCACCGCAACGTGCGCATCTGCAATTGGCAATTGATGGCATGACGTGTCAGGCGTGTGCCTCACGAATAGAAAAGGTACTGAATAAAAAGCCTTCGGTGTATGAAGTGAGTGTGAATTTTGCTGGTGAGACGGCAAATGTAGATTATGATCCAACGCAAACGACGCCAGAACAGGTCACAGAGTGGGTAAACAAGACGGGTTTTGTTGCCAACCTACAGGCCAGCGACAGTTTATTTGCAAAAACAGATGAAGACACAGCCACCCAATATCCATGGCGATTGATCGGTTTATGGTTGTGTTTGGTGCCATTTTTGGTGGGTATGGCAGGCATGTTGGTGGGTGCTGGGATGGCGTGGATGCCGCCTATTTGGATTCAGTTTATTTTAGCGACGATTGTACAGTTCGGCTTTGCGTTACCATTTTATAAGAGCGCATGGGCATCTATAAAAGGTGGCCTTGCCAATATGGATGTACTAGTGGTGATTGGTACCGTGACGATATGGGCATATTCGACTTATCTGTGGCTCATGCATGGCGATGGAACGTTAAGTAGCCTCTTGCAAAGTGGACACATGGGCGAACACGTTGTCAGTGATAGCCCAGCCGTATATTTTGAAGCAGGGGTGATGGTTATTGCTTTTGTGCGGACTGGTAAATACCTGGAGGAACGTACCAAGAAGCATAGCCTCAACAGCATTGATTTATTATTGTCATTAACGCCTGATGAAGTCGAGCAGCAGCAGCCAAATGGTGATTTTCATAACATTGCACTGTCTGATGTGCAAATAGGCGATATCTTGCGTGCCAAGCAAGGTAGCCGTGTCGCGACCGATGGTATCGTCACAGATGGTAGCGGCTGGTGCGTGGAGAGTCACTTAACCGGTGAGTCAATAGCGCTCAAAAAAGAAGTGGGCGATGGATTACTGGCAGGTGCTTTGGTGGAGAATGGTAGTTTGCTCTATCGTGTGAGTGCCAAGGGTAGTGACACTAAGCTTGGTGATATGGTACAAGCATTGAGTGATGCGCAAGGCTCAAAAGCTAACTTGGCGAGGCTGGCTGACAGAGTGACCGCAGTGTTTGTGCCAATTGTAGTGACCATTGCTTTGGTTACTTTTGGCTTAACATGGTGGCTGACAGGCATGGTCGATACTGCCTTGATGCACGCCGTATCGGTATTGGTCATTGCTTGTCCTTGTGCGCTTGGCTTGGCCACGCCAGCGGCTATCATGGCGGGTATGGGCGTTGCTGCGCGTCATGGTGTTTGGTTCAAAGACGCGCAAAGTCTCGAGGCGGCAGGTAATATTGATACAGTAGTACTCGATAAAACAGGCACGCTGACCATTGGTAAGCCGACTATCATTGATCAGGTCATGGTGGATAAGTCACTTGCTGTTGACGATGTATTGCAAATTGCAGCCAGTATCGAGGCGCACGCCAGTCATCCACTAGCAACTGCTCTGATCAATACTGCTAAAGACCGCCAATTGTCTCTATTAAACGTGACTGATGTCAGTGTGATAAAAGGTGCTGGTATACAAGCGAATATCGAAGGGCTTGGACTGATAAAAGTTGGCACGGCAGAGTTTGCGAACTTGACGTTGCCAAGATTTATGCCAAAAGTATGGCAAATTGCCAGTACCGTTGCGATTAGTATTAATGATGAGCCACTAGGCGCGTTTGCACTAGCCGATGACTTGAAAGCGGACACGCCAAAAGCAATCACTGCGCTACAAGATGCTGGTATTAATGTCATCTTGATGAGTGGTGATAAGCAATCGGTCGTCGATCATGTGGCAGGGCAGTTGGGTATTGATAAGGCTTATGGCAAGATGAGCCCGCGTGACAAAGCCAGCCAAATTGCGTTATTACAAACGGCTGGGCATAAGGTGGCGATGGCAGGAGATGGCGTCAATGATGCGCCAGCAATGGCCACCGCTGATGCCAGTTTTGCGATGTTTGAGGGGACTGACGTCGCACAGCATAGTGCTTCTGCCCGTTTGATGGGTGAGTCGCTCATGCATATCGATGCCGCGCAAAAAATCGCTCAAGCAACGCTACGCAATATTAAGCAAAACCTATTTTTTGCCTTTATTTATAACTGTCTTGGTATTCCACTTGCTGCATTTGGGTTTTTGAATCCGATGATTGCGGCGGCAGCTATGGCGCTTAGCTCTATCTCAGTTTTGATGAATGCGCTACGATTGACACGCTTCAAAACAGAGGTTGAGCTAGATAATACGGTATCTGCCCCGCACACCAATAAAACGCGTTTGGTGAAATAATAATTGCTGTATTAGCGCTGATATTTCATCAACACAGACCAAACGAGTATTTGAGATATACCTATTTATGATGATATTTATGACCGCAAGTCAGTGTAAGATAAGGGAAGTTTGGTAAAATATATGCTATGATGCCAAGCACGATAGCCAACCGTTAATTTGTTCAATAAGCTTTCCATCATATACAAATATAGTCATATGGCAGAAAGGCTTGAAGGAATTATAGGTGTATTGGCTATATGATATTTTGCTTTATCTTTTTTGTATGCTAGCTGCCGTTATTTATCTCACAAACTTGGCATGACCAAAGGAATTAACAGACATTATGTACGCTGAAGAAACCAACAACGTCACCGCAATTAAAGACATTCGCGCTCGTGAAATTTTAGACTCGCGCGGCAACCCAACTATCGAAGCTGATGTGATCTTAGCTGATGGCACTGTCGGCCGTGCTGCGGCGCCAAGTGGCGCATCAACAGGCTCACGTGAAGCGCTTGAGTTACGTGATGGCGACAAATCTCGCTATATGGGTAAAGGTGTCAAAAAAGCTGTTTCTAACGTCAATAGTCAGATTCGTAGTGCTTTGATTGACAAAGATGTGACTGAACAGCAAGGTATTGATGATGCCATGATTGCGCTAGACGGCACAGAAAACAAAGAGAGCCTTGGTGCGAATGCTATGCTAGCAGTGTCACTTGCTACGGCCAAAGCGGCTGCCAAGTCACAGAATCTGCCATTGCATCAGTATATTGCTAACTTGCGTAATCAGACGTCGTTGACCATGCCTGTGCCAATGATGAACATCTTGAACGGTGGCGAGCATGCGGATAACACGGTTGATATTCAAGAGTTTATGATTGAGCCAGTTGGCTTTACCAGCTTTTCAGAAGCGCTGCGTGCTGGTACAGAGATTTTCCACAGCTTAAAGTCTGTGTTGAAATCACAAGGCTTAAATACCGCTGTTGGTGATGAAGGTGGTTTTGCACCAAATCTACGTAGTAACGAAGAAGCCATCACCGTCATCATGCAGGCAATCGAGCAAGTTGGCTACAAAGCGGGTGAAGATATTCATCTTGCGCTAGATTGTGCAGCTAGTGAATTTTATAAAAATGGTCAATATGTCTTGGCAGGTGAAGGTAACAAAGCTTTTGATAGCCAAGGGTTCTCAGACTACCTTGTTGGGCTGGCACGTCAGTATCCTATTATCTCTATCGAAGACGGTCTTGATGAGTCAGATTGGGATGGTTGGAAGTATCTGACCGAGCAGATTGGCGATAAAGTCCAATTGGTTGGTGATGATTTGTTTGTGACCAATCCTACAATCTTGCAAGAAGGTATCGATAAACACATTGCCAATGCAATTCTGATTAAGTTCAACCAAATCGGTACACTGTCAGAAACGCTAGATGCGATTTATATGGCGAAGAAAAATGGCTACGCAACCATCATCTCGCATCGTTCAGGCGAAACCGAAGACAGCACCATTGCAGATTTAGCAGTTGGTACCGCTGCCGGTCAGATCAAAACCGGTTCACTATGCCGCTCAGACCGCGTTGCCAAGTACAACCAATTACTACGCATCGAGCAGCAAGTACGTGCAAGCTACCGTGGCCGTGAAGAGTTTATTGGTCTACGTGGTTAACAGACTTACTGGCTTTTTAACGTGTAATATGCGTCAAAAAGTCTAAGCTTAAAAGCCGAACTTATCATTGAATTTAGGCGATATATAATCATTTGTGTATCGCCTAATCATCTTAAAACTTTAATCTCATTCTTTCTATGTTGTTTGGCGTTGTCACCTTATGAAATATTTTAGCCAATTTATACTACTTGCTTTAGCCGTTGCAGTGCTTTTGGGATTGCAATATCAGTATTGGCTGGGAGAAAATGGCCATTTTGAACATAACAAGTTGACGGCTCAAATTGAAGAGCAACAACGCTTAAATGACAACCAAGTGGCAGCAAACAATCTATTACGTACTGATGTGCAAGATTTAAAAACTGGACTTGAGGCGGTGGAAGAGCACGCTCGCTTAGACTTGGGTTTAATCAAACCAAATGAAACTTTTGTCCAAGTATCAACTGCACCAACGACACATAGTAGCTATTAAACTATAGCTATCGATCTGTACGATGTGATATCAAGCATTATCATTGATTATAGAGCCATCCGTCATTCTTATCATTTTCACTATCTCTCTTTAAACATATCGTCATGGGTTCAACCATGAGTATCACACTATGAATAAAACCCCTAATATACATGCCATGATCGTCGCAGCTGGTCGCGGCAGCCGTTTTGGTGCGTCTATCGCCAAGCAATACACAATGCTAGAAGGTAAGACGTTATTGCAGCACAGCGTGGCTAGGCTTAGCCATAGCAATTATATTCATAAATGTCTATTGGTCGTAGCAGCAGACGACAGTACAGCCCAGAGGCTAGAGTTTGAGCTTCCTATATATTACGCAGTTGGTGGGGCCGAGCGTTGGCAGTCAGTACAGGCAGGGGTAGAGGCCATCAGTGAGTCAGGTGCCGCTGATTCAGATTTAGTACTCATTCATGATGCAGCACGTCCCGCTGTACCGAGTGTGGATATCGATCAAGTTATTAAAGCAGCGATGATGGAGACTTATGGTGCTATCTTAGCGACACCGGTGGCCGATACGTTGAAGACATCCTATCAGCAAACCACACCTACTGAGGAAGATAGACTTATTCCTTATGCGAAATGCACTATTGACCGTAGCAACATATGGCAAGCACAAACCCCGCAAGTTTTTCGTTTAGGTCAGCTGAAACGCGTCCTACGCTATGTGTCTGAACATCAGCTCAGCATCACAGACGAAGCCAGTGCTTTTGAGCACTTAGAGCTACCCATACGTTTGGTGCCTGGTAGTCGACAAAACATCAAGCTTACGTATCCTGATGACGCCATTTTACTGGCAGCAATTCTTAATATCCAATCCTCACATTAATCAAATTTATAGATTTGCTTCGTATTTATATCAGATAGCTCAAGGTAATGACTTTCAATATCGCATCAATTTTACGGTAATTTTCAGCCTCAATAGAAGTTAAGATATATTAATTTAATATATAATAT
Organism: Psychrobacter sp. Arc29; assembly: GCF_041431175.1. NCBI lineage: Bacteria > Pseudomonadati > Pseudomonadota > Gammaproteobacteria > Moraxellales > Moraxellaceae > Psychrobacter > Psychrobacter sp. Arc29. The sequence continues at coordinate 227,859 of NZ_JASMRR010000003.1, forward strand.
ATATTTAAAACATGTTTTTTGTATATAAGCAAGGTTATTAATCAATAAGAGGTTGCTTTGATGACCAATCTAACCTATGATGTAACTAACTTAATACAATTAATATAAAAACTTATAAAATCAATAATATATCAGAGAAAATTATTACATTTAGTGATGTTTTCTCTATATTTTCTGAAGTTAGTATGATTGTTTTAGCGACATTTACCCAATAATAGGGAGAAGCTGATTGTCAACAATCAACGATTCGACAAATCCAGTAACGACAGATCTCTGCCAGCTTGTATATATAAGCCGGATTACTTCTACTGGTCTTTCAAGTCCTAGCACGCTTAATGACATCTCAGAGACCGCAGTTGAACGTAACCACGCCGATAACATTACCGGTATTCTTTGCTATGGCAATGGATACTTTTTGCAGTGTGTAGAAGGGTCAGAACAAGCACTAACAAATCTAAAAAATCGATTGCTAACAGATGATCGACATAAAGAATTAGAAATTCTAGACTTCTCGGAAATCACAAAGCGCCGTTTTGGCAGTTGGTCATTACGCTCTATTACACTTGAGCGCTGGATGACTAAAGAGTCTGAGCTCAAAAAACTGATGCCATTTAAGCCTTATGATTGGAATGCTAATGAGTGGCAGAAATTCTTAGATATTTTGCAAGAGTATTATGAAGAGCAGAATAGAACAGGCAATATCGATACGGCACCTATTAAGTACAATACTTTAGGCGTGACGTTGAGTAAGGTCGTTGGTCAACACCAAGCATTTTTTTTAATTCAGACGGTTCTCGGCTTGATGATAGCTGCCACATTACTATGGCTAATGCTGTAATCGATAGATAATATCATCATAGGAGTCAACTCTCTTATGATTTTAAGTATGTTAATACGATTGGTTATCGAGCTAAATACTAATTATATCTAGTTGAGCAGACGAACAAGAAAAAGCCAGCATTGATTTAATGCTGGCTTTTTTTATTTAAACAAATAGTTTGGATATTAAGAATAGCTTTGATGTTAAGATCAGGCATAAAAAAACCCCACTCATAATATATCATGAGTGGGGTTTTTGGTGGTACCATTGTTAGTCTTATTGAGTGCTAACAAGTGACGCCAAATAGTGGCGTCCCCAGGGGGATTCGAACCCCCGTTACCGCCGTGAAAGGGCGGTGTCCTAGGCCTCTAGACGATGGGGACTAGTAACAACACTTCAACTGCTTTCACCATTTATGCTGAAGTGGTGCGTATTTTAATAGCGTCGGCGCTTCCTGTCAAGCCTTTTTCTACGTCTTTTTAAAATTAAATATCTTTTTTTAATTGCACGGCGAGGATGGAGATCATTGCGCTTTAAATGATACCGAATCCATAGGGAAGTACAAGCACTAATAGTTAAAGCGAGCAACATATAGCCTAGGATGGTTCCCCATAACTTAAGTTGTGGATCCATAATAAAGTCCCTCCTATTAGGCCTCGATAGTATTCGCTACCAAGGCAGAGTGAGCAACTTGAACTATCTATAGGATATAACTGCATCGCTTAAGCGCGACATTCATCATAAGTAGTCATGTTAACCGTCCAAAAATATGACATTTATTATCATACAAAATAATTCCATCTGCTTATCGTGATATCAATCATATCCCTATTGATTATCAAATCAAGATGTCAAAGTCATCAAGTATTACAAATAGCACTATTATCTATGATTGGCAATATATGATATGTGACTTATTCACTATCGTTATCAGCTGATGCTTCTTTAGCCTCTTCATTGTGCATCGCATTAGCGAGCATAGGATAATTGTTGAGTATGTGACAGAACAGCTCGGCTGTCTTTTGAGTGTCATACAGTGCTGAGTGAGCATTTTTACCATCAAACTCGAGTCCTGCTGCCTTACATGCCCGTGCTAGTACGGTTTGTCCAAATGCCAGTGCAGACAAAGTTACAGTATCAAACACTGAAAAGTTGTGAAAAGGATTGTGGTTCTTACTATTGGTGCGTAGCACAGCTGCATTTAGAAATGCCAAATCGAAATGCGCGTTGTGTCCAATCAGAACACATTGACGGCACTCTTCTTCGCGGCGTACTTCTTTTAAGCCTTTAAAGATACGGCGAAGTGCCGTTTTTTCATCTTCAGCAATGGCTTTGCGCATTGGGTTGTTAGGATCGATGCCAGTAAAGGCAAGGGCACTGGGCTCTAAATTCGCACCCTCAAATGGCTCAACATGAGCATTGAGTGCCTCACCTGGATAAAATACGCCATGCTCATCAAGTAGAACAGGGATGCAGGCGATTTCTAATAGCGCATCAGTTTGAGAATTAAAACCCGCTGTCTCAACATCGACAACGACAGGCAAAAACTTACGAAATCGGTCTTTTAGACTCAAGGGTGCTTGCTCGTCGTCGCTCTTGTCTTGAGTAGCAGCACTTGGGATTACGTTCAGGTCATCATCCGTAGAATTTGAGACATCTGCGTCAGGCAAGGTTGCTGTATTTTGATTGGTCATATCAAGTTCAATCACTTTTATCAGTCGTGCTGGTATATGGAATTGCACATCATTATTTCATAACATCGATAACGCCTTTGCACTAAGGAGGTTTAGTACAAAGGTATCATTGGCATTATAGAAAAAATAATAGGTTGCTTTGTCAGTGCTAGGCTGTGTGGCTACTAAACCTTAAGCGACCAAGGTAACGTTTTACCCGCCATAAGCGGCGTTAATGATGCCCCATCAAAGTAAGGGTAGTCGTTCGGCACTTGCATAGGGGTGTTGACAAGCGTAATGGTACTCTCGTTTAGAGGTAGACCGTAGAACTGTGCGCCAAAACGACTGGCAAATCCTTCTAGCTTATCTATTTTGCCAACGCTATCAAACGCAGTGGCATATAACGGCAGGGCAGTTGCTGAACTATAGCAACCAGCACAGCCACAAGCGGCTTCTTTCTGGTCGGTAGCATGTGGCGCAGAGTCGGTACCCAAGAAGAATTTCGGATTACCACTCGTGGCCACATCTAACAAGACTTTTTGATGGCTCTCACGCTTTAAAATAGGTAAGCAATAAAAGTGCGGTTTGATACCACCAACCAATAGATGGTTGCGGTTAAACATTAAATGCTGCGGCGTAATAGTAGCAGCAACATGGTTGCCTTGAGCCAATACAAAATCTGCTGCATCACTGGTCGTTATATGCTCTACCACGATTTTTAATGTTGGGAATTTGACGATAATTTGTGCCAGTACTTCGTCTAAAAAGCGTTTTTCGCGATCAAAGATATCTATATGGTCTTGCGTCACTTCACCATGTATCAGTAGTGGTAAATTGTGCTTTTCTAGTGCTTCAAATACATCGACACAGGCATTGATGTTGGTAACACCATCGGCAGAATTGGTGGTCGCTCCAGCAGGGTAAAGTTTGACCGCTTGTACGATGCCTGACTGTGCGGCCAATTCGATATCTTGGGCAGTGGTATTGTCCGTTAAGTATAAAGTCATACGTGGATCAAAGGCTGATTTTCGCTCAAGACTTAAATCGCTTGCTGCCAAAGTTTCCATGATACGCGCGCGATAGGCCTGTGCATCATGTGCATTTTTGACTGGCGGCACAAGGTTTGGCATACAGATCACACGGTTAAAACTACCTGCTGCGTGCGGTACGGTCGTGCTCAAAGCCTGATCGTCGCGCAAGTGAATATGCCAATCATCTGGCTGAAGGATGGTTAATTCTCTAATCGAATCAGTCATAGTGTCAAAGCGCTCTATATCGTCAAATAAAGGAAAAAAAGAGGATAATACTGTGCGACTATCATAACAGATTTGCCCAGTTGACTAAATATAAGGCGAAATATCTGTACATAATTCATTGAGTATTATTTAACCCTTTTTAAGATTTAAGCCAAAAGCACACGCCTTATGGCAGTTAGACTTTTGCCTATAGTAAATATGATGTACACTGAGCAGGTAATTTCTTTTTAACTTGCTTTCGATTTGATCTTAGCGCGTTTACTAAAACTAAATTCTCATAACAGGAGTTATTCATGGCTCAGCTTGATCCAAAAAATATTAATAAAATCGTACTGGCCTATTCAGGTGGTTTGGACACCTCAATTATTGCTAAGTGGCTACAAGAAACCTATGATGCGGAAGTGATCACCTTTACCGCTGATATCGGTCAAGGCGAAGAAGTTGAGCCAGCACGTGCCAAAGCGCAAGCAATGGGTATCAAGCACATCCATATCGAAGACTTGCGTGAAGAATTTGCTCGTGACTATGTATTCCCGATGTTCCGTGCCAATGCCATCTATGAAGGTGAGTATTTACTTGGCACCTCTATCGCCCGTCCACTGATTGCCAAGCGTTTGGTTGAAATCGCAAAAGAGCACAACGCCGATGCCATCAGTCATGGTGCGACTGGTAAAGGTAATGACCAAGTTCGTTTTGAGCTGGGAGCAGTTGCATTGTCGCCAGACGTGGTTACCATTGCCCCTTGGCGCGAGTGGGATCTATCAAGCCGCGAAAGCTTAATGAAGTACGCTGAAGAGCATGATATTGCCATTGATTATGCCGGTAATAAGAAAAAATCACCTTACTCAATGGATGCCAACTTGCTACATATCTCTTATGAAGGTGGCGTTCTAGAAGAGCCGTATACCGAAGCAGAAGAAGACATGTGGCGCTGGTCTGTCAGCCCAGAAGACGCGCCTGACGAAGCGCAATATCTAGAACTAGAATACAGGAAAGGTGACATCGTTGCTATCGATGGCGAAGCGCTAAAGCCTTATGAAGTCATGATTAAGCTGAATGAAATCGGCGGTAAACATGGTATCGGTCGTTTAGATATCGTTGAAAACCGTTATGTTGGCATGAAGTCACGTGGTTGCTACGAGACGCCAGCTGGCACGATTATGCTAAAAGCCCATCGCGGTATCGAGTCACTAACGCTTGATCGCGAAGCCGCCCATCTAAAAGATGAGCTCATGCCACGCTATGCAAAAATCATCTACAATGGCTATTGGTTCAGCCCTGAGCGTATGATGCTACAGGCATTGATTGACAAATCACAAGAATACGTCAACGGTACGGTACGTGTAAAATTATACAAAGGTGCTGTGAGCGTCGTCGGTCGTAAGTCAGATGATTCGTTATTTGACGAAAAAATCGCTACTTTCGAAGATGATGCGGGTGCTTACGATCAAAAAGACGCAGAAGGTTTTATCCGTCTAAATGGTCTACGTTTGGCTATCGAAGCTAGCCGTGGTCGCGATTTGTCTAAATAAGCGTTTCGATTGTACGTAGTTAATATTGTACGTAGTTAATTAACCATTTAGCTCAACAGCAATAAAAAAGAGGCCTATATAAATAGCGCCTCTTTTTTTTATGGCTGATGCGTTTCTATCAAGACTCTGTTTTGAACATCACTTTATTAATCACATGTCTTTATTGAGCTTGTGCTGTCTCTGCCGTATCAGACTCTTTATCGTCCATCCTTACAATAGCGACATCTTGTTGCTGACGCTCATCAGCGATATCTTGTTCTAGTATTTCTTCGGTGGCGAGCACGACGCCATCAGACTTTTGCGATTGATATTTGAGCGTAGCGAGCGCCCCTAGTACACCGATGACAATTATAATAATAAGAATGACAGGGTTTTTCCAAAGTGGCGTGGAAGCGTCATATTCTATAGGCTTCTCGCTCGTTGTCGCTGGCGTGTTATCATTATTGCCACCGATCAATCCTAAGCTTACCAACGGCGGCTTTGGTGGATTGGCGGGTTCAGAGTTGATGCGCAGCCGGTTTCGACTAAGATAAATATCAGAGATTTTCGCCAGCTGTAATAACCAGCGCTGATGTGGCAAAGCAATAGCGTGCATCTCTTCAAATACCAGCATGTCGTTATGACGACCCTGCGGCAAATTATCAGGTGAGCGTCCAATAGCTTTTAGGTAATTACCCGTTGCCAATTGCATGTCTTGTACAGGTTCATGGTTTTTAGGCTCGAATCCTGTCAACTCGTACCAGTGGCTATCAAAAGGTGGCGGGGTGCTTGATAGCTGCTCAGCGTTTAATAGCTTGAGCTCTGCACTCTCCGCATGATTTTCCAAAGGCTCTTTGTCTTCTATAGACTCTGTCAGTATGGCCGGCTCGCTGTTAGCACTCTCTGATTCAAGAGTAGGCACTGCTTGCGTTTGCTCATCTCTAAAGCGTGCTGCGGACAAAAACTGTGGTTGTAGGGCGAACCATTTGTTCATCTCGTCACTATCGAGTTGACTGTATTCTGCCAAGATAGCCAATTCTCGAAGGACAATCACGCATAAAGAGGTGAGTAAGATTTGAACTTGCTGCGTTTTTGCATGAATATCTTCAGCAATATGGTCACTGATTTTTATCACACGGGCGCTGTTATTAAAAACGGCATCTGCCGCATCGTTTCGGTGATATAACGTCGCCTTAAGAGTCGCAAAATTCATTGAGTTGTATTGTCGTAACTCTTTGACAGCAGCACGTCCAAATAGCCTTTTGCTGAGTGCTTGTCCTTGATGTTGCTGCTGATAGGCAAGAAGCGCGCTCACAATGGCTTGTAGACTGGCATCCATCGCCAGCCTCGCTTGTGGCAATGAGAGCTGTGCGGCATCAGCCAAAAGTGGCAGCATAGGCTTGGTATCATGATATAAAAAATCATACATCGACACACGTGTCGGTGAAATAGTCGTCATAATCTGCTAGCATCAAAAAGTGTGCCTCTATATTACGGTGCCAAAAGCATTGACACAATCCCTTGATAATAGAAATTTTGAATCAGTTTTACCAATTACCTTAACAGTTATCTTATGGATGACTGATGGCGGGAAGCATTTATGACGAATAATGAAACTTTTAATAAACATCTAGTGATCAACATTGCTAAGCAAACATTAACAGTCCATAAGCAGCAAGCTGAGGTCACTGAATATACTGTCTCTACGGCAAAAAATGGCATTGGTAGTCAGCAAGATAGCGGTTGCACGCCACTTGGTCAGCATATCATTGCAAAAAAAATAGGCGGCAGTGAGCCTATGAATGCTGTGTTTGTGGGGCGGGTACCAACTGGCGAAGTATATGATGCTGTTCTTAGCACGTTACATCCTAAGCGTGATTGGATACTGAGCCGTATTCTTTGGTTGAGCGGTTTGGAAGAAGGCTCGAACAAGGGTAGCAATAGTAAAGGCGGCTGTGATACTTATGAGCGCTACATCTATATCCACGGCACACCAGATACTGAGCCGATGGGTATACCGCTTTCACATGGCTGTATACGTATGCGTAATACAGATATCGTGGAATTATTTGAGCAAGTAGAAGAGGGTATGCCAGTAATGATCGTTGCAGATTAACTAAGATTAATCGTACTTATTATTTCTAAAGCATATTTATTTATCGGTATTTGAGCCCAAAAAATCCGATGACGGCTAAGGATGGTAGTGAAAGGTATAAATATTGAACAATAAGATCAAAGCGAAAAATAAAATGGTGTATCTATAAAAAAGGACAGCTTCATTGATAAAAGCTGTCCTTTTTACTAAGCGATGTATTTTTACCGAGGTATCTTTACCGAGTCATACGTTTTACCAAAATGTTGAGCTGTCTTTAAATTTGGCCAAACGCGTTTCGATATAACTTGGGTCATCCGTAAGCATGGCAGCAAACCAACCTGCACCGTATAGGGCATTAATATCTGTGGTCGATTTTAGCGCGTAAAGCTGTTGATATTGATTGTCATCATTGCGTTGCTCTAGCGCTATTTGCGCTTTTATCAGACGCTTTAACCAACGCTTGGTTTTCTTCTTGGTTTTTTTCTTACTTAACAAAGGCGCAGAAAACTCACTTATGTAGCGTAGCGCTTTTAGGTGATCGCATAGTAGCGCTTCGTCCTGATTATCCTCAGAGATATCCGTATCAACATCTACATCATCGCTCACAATCTCGGTATCACTTACTGCATCAGTTTTTTTATCTGCTTTGAGGCACTTCTTATATTGTTTCGATAAAATTTTTGCTAGCTCGTCGAGAGCGAGTTTATCCGTTTGAGGCTCAATACTAGGGTCACTCATGGTAAAGGCAATCAGCTCTAACAAGGTTAGCTGAAAGTCATTGGCTTGCAGTGTATTGATCGGTGTGATTTTTATATCTTCGATATCTGTTGTCCAGTCAACAGCAGGGGCTCCGAGTGCCTGTAGCTCAGGTTCGATATAGGCCTCGATATGAGCGAGTTGGTAATAATTGTCAAGCAACGTCGAGGTTTGCTTTAGTATCGGTAGCCATTCTGGGTTGATTTCATCAGAAAAGTCAGCAAATGCGGTTAATGCAGCTTGCATACGATCAATACCGATGCGTGTTTGCAAAATATGCTCGTGATCAATGCTTCCAGCGACGATAGCACTGCTATTCGGTAATATCTGTAACAGACAGTTATGTACGGCTGCTCGTATAAAGGCGGGCATGCTACTGTCTTTGTTCACATCTAGTTGGCTTAGGTCAGCGCCAACTGCTGGACTGTGTTTCTGTCCATTGATGAGCAAGCCACCGTTCTCAGCTTTGGTCACGGTAGATAGACACAGCTTGTAGCGTTTGCACCATGTTTTGGCTGTCGTAAATAGAAAATCTAAATCTCCTGACACCAATTCGAACTCTATCTCCTGAATGGTTTTTCGCTGAGAGTCGTCAGTACCATGGATAATTTCTCCATGATCGTAAGCCATCTCGATACAACTATCAGTTTCATCATCATTATCTTCTGTCAGTAAGCGCGTGGTGCGCTCGACGTCGGTGACATACAGTTGTGTTAGGTTTTTTGACAACTTTTTGAGTTTAAAGTCAGCCAGCGCAGAGGCGATTGGAGTTTCTGCATATATCGTCAAATCAGGCATCAGCTCGTTATTATCAAGCATTTCCTGTACTTGTTTGTCGTCTAACACAGCGTTGTGCTCCAAACGAGCGGCAATGCCATCGCCACCAGCTTTGATGGTTTGTACCCATGTATCGCCTTCTTTGCGAATACGCAGACCGATACCTGCCTGTGCAAGCTGCTGATCAGGGGTATCGTAATAGTGTGCAGCCAGTGGTGTCACTTGTGATGATTTAACTTTTGCTTGACGCATTAAACCTTTTAGACGTGACTCTGGTACCAAAAACTTCAGCTCTATCTCTTGCATATTGGCTCCTAATAATTCTGACTGATGGCTTTGATTTAACTTTTGCTTGATAATTATTAGTCTACCACTCTCTGATTATTTAAACCGCAATAAAAAACCGCCCTACATGATGTAGGACGGTTTTTTTAAATACATGCTGCTAGTCTGTCGGTTATTAGAACTGGTTCATCGTGTTCTTACCGCCGCCAGCTTTCAGTGCGTTGTCACCTGAGAAGATTTCTTTGTGGTCATCGCCAAGGTCAGAACCAGCCATTGCTTGGTGCTTAACACAAGAGATGCCTTCACGGATTTCTTTACGTTGTACGCCAGCTGCATAAGCAAGCATGCCTTCTTCACCGAAGTAGCCTTTAGCAAGTTCATGAACGCTAAGTGCAGTCGTATGATAAGTTGGTAGCGTGATTAAGTGATGGAATACACCAGCTTCACGTGACGCATCACGTTGGAAGTTCTTAGCGGCAACGTCAGCTGCTGCATCAAGCTCAGTACCGTCGTAATCAGCACTCATCAAGTCATCTTTATTGTATGCAGAGATGTCTTTGCCCTCGGTTTCCCACTGTGCGATAACTTGCTTACGGAAATTAAGCGTCCAGTTGAACGATGGGCTGTTGTTGTATACAAGTTTCGCTTTAGGCTGTTGCTCTTTGATACGGTCAACCATTGATTTGATGTGTGCAACGTCTGGAGTCGGTGTTTCGATCCATAGTAGGTCAGCGCCGTTTTCTAGAGCAGTGACACAGTCAAGTACAACGCGGTCGATGTTAGTCTCTTCACGGAATTGATATAGGCCGTTAGGTAGACGAACTGGACGTACTAGTTTGCCGTTGTGCTTAAGTAAGCTATCGTTTTCTTTGGCATCTTCAAGAGATACTTCTTCCATTTCGATGAAATCGATGTATTTAGAAGCAAGGTCGCCTGGCTCATTTGATACTGGGATTTTTTGCGTGAGTGATGCGCCCTCAGAGTCAGTACGAGCAACGATAACGCCGTCTTCAACACCAAGCTCTAAGAATGCATAACGGATAGCGTTTAGCTTAGAGATGAAATCTTCATGCGGTACGGTGACTTTACCAGCTTGGTGACCACATTGCTTAGCATCAGATACTTGGTTTTCAACCTGAATGGCACAAGCACCAGCTTCAATCATTTGCTTAGTCAATAGGTAAGTGGCTTCTTCGTTACCGAAACCTGCATCGATATCTGCAATGATTGGCACAACATGCGAATCAAAGTTTTCGATTTTTTCTAAGATTGCTGAAGTGTCTTGGCCCGCTTCTTCAGCAGCGTTTAGCTCACGGAAGTAGTCGTTCAATACTTTAGCATCAGCTTGACGTAAGAACGTGTAGATTTCTTCGATTAGTTTAGGCACTGACGTTTTTTCGTGCATAGATTGGTCAGGTAGTGGACCAAACTCAGAACGTAGCGCCGCTACCATCCAACCTGAAAGATAGATATAAGTTTTAGAGGTAGTGCCGAAGTATTTTTTCTTGGCATACATGGTTTGCTGTGCCACAAAACCATGCCATGCACCTAGAGACTGTGTGTACTGAGACGTATCATTGTCATAATCTTCCATGTCTTGACGCATGATTTTTGCAGTATACTTTGCGATATCCAAGCCCGTTTTAAAACGGTTTTGTGACATCATACGTGCGGCATCAGTCTCGCTAATGTTCTGCCAGTTGCCGTGCTTTTGCTTTAATTCACGTACTAGGTCGATCGCTGATTTATATGCAGTTGACATCTATAGTCTCCTTGGTAGGGTGTAAAAAATAATAAATTGAGCGTTAAAATAATAATTTGTGTTGTCAATAAACTTGGTAGTGGTGGTATCAATACCTCGTAAAGGCCTTCTTTACCCTAAACAAACCTGTGCATGAATACAAGAAGATTGCTGAACTCAGCAGTTGACAAATAATTGCTGATTTATAGTGTTGATTCAGCTTGTCCACGTCTATCAAAGGTGTTTGAGCATTTAATAAACAGCGTTGTCATAATTAGCAACAAGAGATGTTACAATTATACTGACACTTGGTAGTGTTTCACTGTCGAGATAAACCATTACTATGCTATTTAACTATGTTGTTTTTTGGACGATAACCCGTTCATAAAACTCAGGTTTGTGGTCTGTACCGCAAATCCTTTATGGAACTCACTATAACTGCCTTACCAAGATTTATCTAATTTATGATACTTATCTTTAGTATTTTTATAGGTTATAATGTAGTTATAACAGTATCTTATGGTGATGGAATTGAGTTATGCTGAGTATCTTTTGCGGTAAAACCAATAAAAATTCGCAAAATTATGCTGTCCTAGATCGAAAATCACCATTTCAGCACTGATAATACCAAGCGTGCCGTGGTGCTTATTTTTTAAAAGCTAAGAGAAATACATATGAATTTGCAGCGGGTTGATTTAAATTTATTAGTTCATCTAGATGTGTTGCTACGAGAAAAAAACGTCACTCGCGCAGCTGAGCAGCTTGGTATCACCCAGCCTGCCATGAGCAATATCTTGCGCCGTCTGCGTAAGTTATTTAATGATCCGTTGCTGGTGCGCTCCTCTGAAGGGATGACACCGACTGAGCGCGCCCTTGAGTTGCAGCCACGCATCCGTGAAATACTTGCAGATTTGACTCAAGTCCTAGAGCCACGCACTGAATTCCGTCCTTATAGTACGTCACGCGTTTTTCGTATTATGACGTCAGATTATGCTGAGGCGACTTTGGTACCGAAGCTAGTAAAAGCACTACGTTCGGAAGCACCCAACGTTATCTTAGATTTTTTGACGCCCTCAGATGTCTCTTATCGCGATATGGAGCAGGGGCGTGTTGATTTGGCGATCAATCGTTTTAATGAGATACCACAAAGCTTTCATCAGGTTTTGGTATGGCGTGATACATTTAGTTGTTTGTTATCGTCTGAAAGTCCTTATGCCAATCGTTTTAATCTGAAAAACTATCTAAAAGCACAGCATGTTTGGGTATCTAAAACAGGGATGGGCGTAGGATTTGGGGTTAACCCAGAAAAATCAGGTGGCCTAGGGTCTATTGATCAGGCATTGCAACGCTTGGGCCAAAAACGCCAAATTAGCGTCTTCACCCGCCACTATCAGATGCCAGCCATGCTTGCCGCAAATAAAGATTTGATAGCGACATTGCCAACCCGTGTGGCAAGAATGCAGGCCAATAACGACAGTATCATGATGGAAGAACCGCCGTTTTTTATTCCTGAGTTTGAGCTGACCATGGCATGGTCACCATTGTTACAGCATCATCCTGCTCACCGTTGGTTGCGTCAATTAATCATGCATGTGGCACGGCAAGTAGTGGCTGAGGAAGAAAATCCACCACAAGAAATACCTGTCATTAATCATTTGTTTTAACAAGGTTCTTTACAAAGTAGTAAGTATTTTATGGTGAACAATTAGCTTACTTTGAATATTACTGTTTAACCTGTATTTGGTGTATTCAGCGAACTAAACCAGCCATTAGGCTGGTTTTTTCGTTTAGTATTGCTATGTAGTCTTATTCAATATTTAGCTATTCTTAATAAGACAGTCACACTATTAACATCTTCAACACACTTCACAATATATTGTAAAACTCTTCGCCAAATACCTTGTTATGATAGGTGCAGATAGAAAACAACTTATCAATTTATTGAATTGTTCTATCGACGCAATACCAAACAATTAAAAGTGACAATAATACTAAATACATAAAATTAAATAATAAGGACATCCACATGTCAGATATTACTACTGTTAACCCAGCAACGGGCGAAGACATTAAAAATTATGATTACATGAGCAACGACGAAGTTAACAAGATTGTTGATGCGTCACACAATGCATTTTTAGAATGGCGTACTGTGAGCCATGAAGAACGCGGACGTGTTATCAAATCTATCGGTGACAAGCTGATGGATTATAAGGAAGAGCTATCTAAGCTTATGACCGAAGAGCGCGGTAAGCTATATGGTCAAAGTCAGCAAGAAGTCGATCTCTGTAAAGCAATTTGTGACTACACGTCTGAAAATGGTGTCGCTGCGCTTGCGGATGATGAGCGAGATATCGAAAACATGAAAAAAGGTATCGTGACTTATCAGCCAATCGGCGTCATCTATGGTATGCAACCTTGGAACTTCCCAGCGTATCAAGTATTCCGTTATGCCATTGCTAATTTGATGGCAGGTAACAGCGTTTTACTTAAACATGCAGCGAACGTCACAGGTTCTGGATTATTGATTGAAAAAATATTCCATGAGTCTGAATTGCCAAATGATTTATTCCGTACGATTTTGATTGATCATGATCAATCAGAAAAATTGATCGAAAATGACAAAGTACGCGGTGTAACGCTCACAGGTAGCGATGATGCTGGTCGTATTGTTGGTCAACAAGCGGCCAAAGCAATCAAAAAGTCAGTATTAGAGCTTGGTTCAAATGACGCCTTTATCGTACTAGAAGACGCCGATATCGAAACCGCCGTAGAGACCTGTACCCAAGCCCGTTTAATCAATAACGGTGAGACTTGTGTAGCAGCGAAACGCTTCATTGTCGTTGATAGCGTCTATGATGAGTTCCGTAAGCGTATCGTAGAGAAGTTTGAAGGTACAAAATCTGGCGATCCAATGGATGACAGCTCAGACATCGGTCCATTAGCGCGCAAAGATTTGCAAGAAAAACTGCATGAGCAAGTAGAAGACAGCTTGAAAAAAGGCGCGACGATAGCCGTTGGTGGTCAACTACCAGAAGGTAAAAGCAGTTATTATCCAGCGACTATTTTAGAAAACGTTGAGAAAGGTCAGCCTGCTTATGACGACGAGCTGTTTGGTCCAGTAGCCTCGCTCATTCGTGCGAAAGACCAAGACGATGCGATGCGCATTGCAAATGACAGTCGTTACGGCCTAGGTGGCGCTATCTTCTCAAAAGATGAAGAAAAAGCGATTCGCCTAGCCAGTGAACAATTCGATACTGGTATGGTGTATATCAATGGTTACGGTCTTGCCAATCCTGCATTGCCATTTGGTGGTGTGAAGAACTCAGGCTATGGTCGTGAGCATGGTGGATTTGGTATCAAAGAGTTTGTAAACATTAAAGCAGTACATGTATTTTAAGAAGATAGAAATTTATCATGAATGACCATTTATACTCTTTTATAGGTGGTCATTGAATAAGAAAAGCCCAGCTACTCATTGCGAGTAACTGGGCTTTTTGTTGTTTTATACCGTAAAAAATGGCTTAAACAACCAAAGGTTTTATCTGTCTATATGTTATGCATTACTTATATTTTATGAAGTAATAAATAACTGCAAAGGTAGGGTTGGTAAGTAGTTTGTAGCCTGTGAGGAGGTGCTATCTACCTCAAGTGACAAGACGTTTTTTGCTAGCAGCAGTATCGTCCACGGTAAAAGCTTGTGCTCAAGCTTCTGTACTCGTGACTGTAAGCTCTCTGCTGTATCGTTGATATCGACACTTAGTACGGCCTGAGTCAATACCTGACCTGCATCTAGCTCCGCTGTCACCTTATGAATGCTGCAGCCATGATAGCGATCACCTGCTTGCAATACTCGCTGATGCGTATCTAGCCCTTTATAAACTGGCAATAGAGAAGGGTGCAAGTTAATCATCGGTGCAGGCGCATTATCGATAAATGAGCCACTCAATACACGCATGAAACCAGCCAAAACGATCAGATCAGGTTGCCATGCAATGAGCTGCTCGTTTGCATGAGCCTCAAAGGTCTTAATACCCATGCGTTTGCCACTCGCAACGTGCGACAAGACAGCAACTGGAATATTGGCATCTTTAGCACGTGTCAACGCATAAGCATCTTCACGGTTACTAATGACACCAACGATTTCAATCGGTAGCGCACCTGCTTGCATGGCATCTATGAGCACTTGCAGGTTGCTACCACTTCCTGAGACCAAAACGGCAATACGTAATGGCTTGATAGGTTGGCTTGTCTGATCAATTGACATTAACGGTATACCACGGCATCGGCTTCACGTTTGACCATTTCACCCAGTTGCCAAGCGTTCTCACCAGCGTCATTTAGTGTCTTGATGGTTGCTTCCGCTTTGTCTTTAGGAACGACAATGACAAAACCAACACCGCAGTTGAATGTGCGGTACATCTCACTTTGTGCGATATTGCCTTGGGTCTGTAGCCAAGTGAATAGCTCTGAGAACTGCCAGCTGTTTGTATCAATGCTGGCCGCTAGGTCATCAGGCAATACGCGTGGTAAGTTATCTGTTAAGCCGCCACCTGTGATATGTGACATCGCATGGAATGCTGAACTACCAAGGGTGTCCTGTAGCGCCTTGATGGCTTTTACATAGATGCGAGTAGGCGCCATAAGAGCGTCTTGAATAGGCTGACCATCTAGTTGCTCATCGCTGTTGGTCACGTCAATACCGCTGACTTCAATAACTTTTCGTACTAGTGAGTAGCCGTTTGAGTGTGCCCCACTTGAGGCAAGTGCAATCAATACATCACCTTCTGCGACATTTTCACCGGTGACAACTTCGGCTTCTTCAACTACGCCCACGCAGAATCCAGCGAGGTCATAATCGTCGTCTTGATACATACCTGGCATTTCAGCAGTTTCACCGCCGATAAGCGCACAGTTAGCAAGTTTACAACCATCGCCAATACCAGTGACCACAGTCGCAGCTACATCAACATCCAGCTTGCCTGTTGCGTAATAATCTAAGAAAAATAGTGGCTCTGCACCGCAAACCAACAAATCGTTGACACACATCGCGACCAAATCAATACCGATGGTATCGTGACGATTGAGCTGCAATGCCAATTTTAGTTTGGTGCCCACACCATCAGTACCAGACACCAATAACGGAGAAGTGTAACCTGTTGGGATACGGCATAACGCACCAAAACCGCCAAGTCCACCCACGACTTCAGGACGAGTAGTGGCTTTTGCAACGGACTTGATTCGCTGAACCAAAGCATCGCCTGCATCGATATCAACGCCGGCGTCTTTGTAGCTTAAAGAAGGCTTGTCACTCATAGTCATCTCACAGTTGGGGATAGATAATTGGAATTAAAAAGTAAGGGAGTCAATCGCGCTAAAATCAGCGAGATAAAGTTTAAAGGCAAAGTTTAAATATAATGCGCGCATTATACCCAAAAACAGACCGTACTCGCAAAGCAACTTGCCAATATTTGGCTAAGATTTGCATTAAGTGGTAAATAAGCGGTTAAGAAACAAAAAATGACTGATTTTTTGTTGTACTCTGCGATAATAAAACGCTAAATTTACGACTCCTGACGGCTCAAGTACCGCAATTTTTGTCACTATCTTAAATCAGCCCACGTATAGGATTACTTATCATGATGAACCAACCAATCGACCCTTTTTTCAGACGTTTATTTATCGTCGTCGCTTTGGTTGTGGCGCTGTTCCTTCTCTACCTGATGATACCAGTCATTGTGCCGTTTATATTTGCTTTTATGCTGGCTTACTTGTTCAATCCTTTGGTAAAGCGATTGTCAAAACATCTCAGACGTTGGATCGCAATTATTATTGTTTACTCTACCATCACTGTAGGGATGGCGCTATTGCTCTGGTGGTTGGTACCGACATTGTGGCATCAGCTACAAGCCGCTTGGGAGTATCTACCTAAGATATCTGGCTGGTATAACCAAGTAGTACGAGAGTGGTTCAACAGCAATACTCGTTTTCAATTGCCTGTCTTAGAGTCTAAGGATTTTTCTGAGACGCTGGTCGAGTATATGCAAACAAATTATAAGTTTGCTGATGCCAGTACCATGATGAGTCAAGTACTGACTTCAAGTATGAACTTTATTAACAGTGCAGGACTGATCGTGTTGGTGCCAATTTTAACGTTTTATTTTTTGTTCAATTGGGATCAGCGTTTACAGACGTGGAAGATGGCGATACCGGGAGCATACTGTAAACAAGTCATTGGCATCGCCAAAGAGTGCGATCAGGCTTTAATGGCGTTTATTAAAGGCCAGTTGTTAGTGATGGTGCTGCTGGGTGCTATTTATGCAATACAGCTGCAGCTTATTGGACTAGAGCTTGGACTTATCATCGGTATGGTGGCTGGTATTGCTAGCTTTGTGCCTTACTTGGGTTTTGGTATTGGATTTGTAGCTGCTATCATCGCCTGCTTGTTTCAGTTTGGGTTGGATTGGACCTATCTGTTATTGGTCGTTGGGGCATTTTTAGTCGGACAAGCCGCAGAAGGTTATATTCTGCAGCCGCTACTATTAGGTGATAAGATTGGTTTATCACCATTATGGGTTATATTTGCGGTATTGGCAGGCGCCAGTCTATTAGGTTTTGTGGGTATGTTAATCGCGCTACCGGTCTCTGCTGTCTTGAATGTATTGTTCCGCCACCTATATGCGTATTATCGTACGACAGATTTTTATAAAGGTCGTAAACAACTGCTATTGTTTGAGAAGAAGTAAATATTCTATTATTGAATATAGTGAGCGGATAGCGTACAAATGGGAAGCACAAAGCAAATGATTGATAAGGCTTAGTAGGTAAAAGACTTGTCAGTCATTTTGCAAATATGTTATATATAGTCGCAGTGTTGATCGTATCAGCCGTTGCTATATTTTTTATCAAGATTAGCCTGATTAAGGCAATTCATCCATCATAAAAAAGCTATATATCCACTGCACACATTTTTATCAGGTAGTATGGATAGTACTGAATAGCAATTTATTCCTTTTTCTACTGCACTTTTATATTGCATTACGCAACACGAGTTGATGATTCATGGCAGAAGCACAGCTAAGTCTCAATCTGGACATTAAGCATGATGCAAGTCTCAGCGACTTTGCCGGTCCCGGTTGGATGTCTATTATTGATGCAGTGCGGCAATTACATGTCGGCCTGATCGGTCAGTTATACCTGTTTGGTAGCCCTGCGACGGGTAAGTCTCACTTGCTCTCCGCTATTTGTGAGTCATTTATTGAAATGGACAAATCAGCAATTTGCTTGTCACTCAATGAATTGATCCATACCGATGTCCATGTACTATCTTCTTTAGAAAACTTTGATCTGATTGCTATCGATGATTTAGAGGTGCTTGAGCAAAGTAGCCAGTGGCAAGAAGCGCTATTTCATCTGATCAACCGTAGCCGCGAAGGTCAGCGCCAGCTTTTATTTGCGGCCAATAAGCCAGCAGGTGACTTGCCGTTTCAACTCAGAGATTTATTAACGCGTTTGGCACAAGCACCAGCTTTTAAAGTGCCTACTGGTCATGAATTAGCAGACCGTCAAGCATTGCTTCAGTCCATTTTGCGTCGGCGCGGCTGGCAATTTGATGATCGCATTATCAATCATTTATTGACTGAAGGGCCACATCGTATCGGTGCAATGATGGAAGTGCTTAATTATATTCAGCCAATGTTCTCTAACCTTGGCCGTAGCAATATATCAAAAGCGGTGATCAGTGACGCATTACGTACCATTGATGAGCAAACACTCGCAGCAGAGCTGGCTGATATAGCCCAAGAGACGCAAGTAGACAATGAGACGACGGATCAAGACCAACATACGATGCCACTTGATTTTTAGTCGTAAAACTTTTAATCGTAAGACTTTTAGCAGCAAAAATACAAATAACAGTAAGAATACGAACTTTTTATCCAACCTGCTTTGACTATTAATGGAATAACCTATGAAATCGAATGCTTCTTTGCTAAAAAAATTGACTATTGGTATGTTGTTTGTGGGTGCGACCTCAGTCTCTATGATGTCACAAGCCGCTGTGACGCTATTGGTTGATGACCATATCAAAGTGACTGCCATCAATGGACAAGAAGTTCAGCAGAGCGCTTTTCAGCCATTAACTAAGAAGTTCACGCTCCAGCCAGGTCAACACGCTATCACTGCTAAGTATGATCGCTTATATAACTTGCTACGTGATGAGCATGATTACCTGCGTTCAGGTAACGTCAGCGTGACGGCGGAATTGGCAGATAACCAAACGTATCGTTTGACAATGCCGAACCAGCCAGAAGATTACGAAGCCGCTAAAGATTATGCTAAGCAGCCAACACTCGCTATTCAGCAGAACAACACGGTTATCGCAAGCCAACAAGGTATGGCTGGCAATCAAGGTGGACTACTTTCAGGGCTTGGTAAGGCGCTAGGTGGTGTGTTTGGTGGGGCGGGCGATGCCGAGCTACAAAATCAACGTGCGATTGCTGCGTTAGATCAACCAGCAGTAATGCCAAACAATGCTAATGTTGGTACGACCAATATCAAGCAAACTACGAGTGTGAATACCTCTACCAATACCTTAGATTCATTTATGCAGATTTGGCTACAAGCAACGCCTGCTGAGCGTGAAAAGATGCGTCAATGGATTCAACAGTAAATCAATCTGTTACAGATTGCTGAGCATAAAAAAGCACCCAATTGGGTGCTTTTTTATGGTTCTAAATTTTACTGTTATTTGGCTTAATTTAAGCGATATATAATCAGCTTAATAAAGTATTAACCCAAAAAGGCATTGTACATCCATACCAGTTTCTCTTGCTCTTGTACGTATGCATCGACCAGATCAGCGGTACCTTGATCATCGCTTTCTGCTGCTAATGAAGATACTTGACGCTGCTCGGCAATTAAGGCTTGTAAACCAGTTACTACGCCTTTGACACAAGATGTACCATCTTTGACGTTTTTGTCTTCGCTGATGCTCGTGTGTTGTACAAAATCGCTATAAGCGTGAAGTGGTGTACCACCAAGAGTCAAGATACGCTCAGCGATCTCATCAATCTGTAACTGCAATGCTGTGTATAATTCCTCAAACTTTGGATGCAAAGTAAAGAAATGCTCGCCTTTTACATTCCAATGATAGCCACGTACGTTTAAGTAAAACACATGATACGTTGATAGCAGATTGTTTAATTGAGCGATGACTTCGCTCATGTCAGCTTTTTCTAGACCGATCTGGTTAGTAGCGTTATTAGTATTACTCATAATATTGTCCTTATAGTGTGAGTGTTGTTATATGAAACTAAAGAAAGAAGAGTAGAAGTATAAAAATATCTTAACTTTTATTACTATCTATCAATGTAAGCTCTATCTCTTCCTTTGATGCTTATAATAATAGCAAACTATCATTAATAAGTTAAATATAATAAATGCAATTTTACGATTGGTTTTATAAAACTATAATTGAGTCTCTCTATCGCTTTTCTAAACGATAGAGAGAGCTGATAACCGTTATGCTGGCGGCTGCAATTTTTCAGGATTTAAGCCTTTGACCGGAACCACTTCTTGTAAATGTTGACGTACCGTATCGATAGGGAATTTTTGCGCTTGCAAACGTTTCGGAAGGATTTGGCTACCTTGTTGACCTTTCATCTCAAACATCATAAAGATATAGTCGTCAGTCTCATCCCAGCTCTTGATAGCAGTCCACGGAATAACGGCTTGCTGAGTCGCACCTGCACGCATTTGCATACCGCGCATTTGCGAGTTTTTCATCATCTCAGGCTGGTTGCTTGGCATTGCCATGACCAGACCATGTTTTTGTACACCAAGCTTCATTTGGCGCATTTCATCTGGCATCTCTTGATCAGCAATTTGTTTTTCAAACTCTCTTTTTACATACCACCTAAAGCCTAAAGTACGCGCCAAAAGATAAATCACCACACCAACGAGCATTAACCAAAAAATGATGGTTGAGTAGCCTGTTACAAAGATCAATCCTGCAATAGCGAGTACCACAACCACAGCCATAATGATCCATTCTTTGGTCTTAAAGCTCGACAGACCAAAAGAGGGGCTGGCACTGGCAAACAGTTCATATTGGGCTTGAAGGAATTCAGCTTCAGTCAGGTTTAAGGCGACAGGTTGGAGCGTGTAAGGATACAGGGCCATAAAGGTTTCTCAGATGCTTGTGTTAAAAGTGTTGGGTTTACATCGCCAAAGCCAAGTCGTGATGTACTACTTGGCTGTAGGTAAATAAAGGTATGCGCTTATCTTACCGAAAAGTACTCTTAAATGAAACATATAAGCGGATCTGTTCACTGATAGCGGCGATATTAATGGCTTTAATAAAGGTAGATGAGCCTTATTAAAGTAAGTTGAACTTTAGGATATGCATTTCCGGTAAGTATAACTGGCTATGGATAATGAAAGTAGTAGCCCAAAATCATGCTAAAAGCGCTCAAAAAAGCTCAAAGCATGGTCAAATCTGCTGGGTCTTGGTATGATAGCGGCACCCATATAGTTTGATAAAAAATATGGCAGCATGGCAAGATAGTTATTGAGTTATCAAGCTTTGCAATAAGTATAAGCTGACCAATAATTATACTAATAATGTTTAAACTTCTTATTCACTCTTAGTGTTACAGGCAACTATTATGATAGATCCAAAACTCTTACGCGGCGATTTAAGCGATTTACAGCAACAACTGGCCACTCGTGGCTATACGCTTGATATGGAGTTTTGGCAGTCGATTGAATCCGAGCGCAAGTCTCTACAAGTCAAAACTGAAGAGTTGCAATCGCGCCGTAACGCTGGGGCTAAGCAAGTCGGTGCTCTCAAAAAATCAGGCGAAGATGCCAGTGAGCTATTGGCTGAGATGCAAAGTGTCAGCGGTGAGATCAAAGCTGCTGAAGACGAGCTACGCACCTTACAAGAGCGACTGACTCAAGCGGCGCTACAGATTCCGAATATACCAGCGGCAGATGTACCAGTCGGTACGTCAGAAGACGATAACGTAGAAGTGCGTAAGTGGGGCACGCCGCGTACGTTTGATTTTGAGATTCAAGATCACACCCATATCGGTGAGACACTTGGCATGCTGGATTTTGAAGCAGCAACCAAACTAACGGGTAGCCGCTTCAATGTGCTAAAAGGTCAATTGGCGCAGCTGCACCGCGCACTGATTCAATTTATGTTGAACACGCATACGATGAAATATGGCTATCTTGAGACCTATGTGCCTTATATCGTCAATAGCGATAGCCTAAAAGGGACGGGTCAGCTGCCTAAGTTTGAAGAGGATTTGTTTAAGCTAAGCAATCACACGAATAATGATGAGATGGATTTTTATCTAATTCCAACTGCTGAAGTACCAATGACCAACTTGGTACGCGGCGAGCGTTTGGATATCAAAGAGCTACCGCTAAAATTCACCGCACATACGCCATGTTTCCGTAGTGAAGCGGGTTCGCACGGGCGTGATACTCGCGGCTTGATTCGTCAGCATCAGTTTGAAAAAGTGGAAATGGTCAATGTTGGCACCGCAGAGCAATCTGATGATTTGCTAGAGGCGATGACAGGGCAGGCCGAATATATCTTGCAGCAGCTTGAGTTGCCATACCGTACAGTACAACTATGTACGGGTGATATGGGTTTTGCCGCACAAAAAACCTATGACATCGAAGTATGGTTACCAAGCCAAGACACCTATCGTGAAATCTCTAGCTGCTCTAACTGTGGTGACTTCCAAGCGCGCCGTATGGGTACGCGTGTCAAAGATGGTAAGCAAACTAGCTTGGCTCATACTTTAAATGGTTCAGGTCTAGCAGTTGGTCGTACGCTGCTCGCCGTGATGGAAAATCATCAAAATGCGGATGGTAGCATTACGATTCCAGAAGTATTGCGTCCGTTTATGGGCAGTGCTGAGCGCATTGAAATCTGAGAGTCATGACATCATGAATACTTTGTCTATAGTTGATGAACTAAATTACTCACAATTTCTCATCTATGGTCAAAGTACAGGCGACGATTTGTTAGGCTTTGAAATAGATGCCAATCTATCTTTCTGTTGTATGGAAAATAATGTTGGCTGCGATTTTCTTGATCAAGAACGCCATGATGATACGAATTGCATGCTTACGTTACGCTGCAAATTTGCAAATAACGTAAGCTATCAGCAAGTGGCAGATTATTTAGAGAAGAAATGGCTTCAACATGTCTGCTATCGAGAGTTTGAGAAGCATCATATTGAGGTCGTTAACGGCCAATTGATTTTTTATTATGTGACCCGATCAAGTCGTGGACTAGGAGTAACAGGGAAAATTGTTGCTACTTAGTTTATAATGAGCCACCTATTTAGATATCTAAGCAAATTCAGTTCAATAACCTTTTTTAATCAAATAAACTTTCCTTTAATATTAGGACACGCTATGCCCACCCCAATTAACGAACGTAAACTAGCCAATGCCATCCGTGTACTGTCGTTTGACGCGGTTCAAAAAGCCAACTCTGGACATCCGGGTGCGCCAATGGGTATGGCTGATATTGCCGAAGTTTTGTGGCGCAAATTTTTGAAGCACAATCCAGCAGATCCTAATTGGCACAACCGTGATCGCTTTGTACTGTCAAACGGTCATGGCTCGATGCTTATTTATTCATTGCTACATTTATCAGGTTATGATGTGAGCGTTGATGACCTAAAAGGTTTCCGTCAGCTGCATTCAAAAACTCCAGGCCATCCTGAACTTGGTTACACGCCTGGTGTAGAAACGACTACTGGTCCACTAGGACAAGGTATTGCTAATGCCGTTGGTTTTGCAATCGCAGAAAAAACTTTAGCCGCACAGTTCAACCGCGACGGTCATAATATCGTTGATCACCATACCTATGCATTCTTAGGCGATGGTTGCTTGATGGAAGGTATCAGTCATGAAGTGTGCTCGCTCGCTGGCACGTTAGGTCTTGGCAAATTGGTATTCTTTTATGATGACAATGGCATCTCAATCGATGGTAATGTTGAAGGTTGGTTCACTGATGATACCGAAGCGCGCTTTGAGTCGTACGGCTGGCAAGTCATCAAAGTCGATGGCCATGATACCGATGCGATCACGCAGGCAACTGAGCAAGCCATTGCAGAGACTGCTAAGCCAAGCTTAATCATCTGCAAAACTACAATCGGTGCTGGTAGCCCAAACAAACAAGGCCTAGCGGCCAGTCATGGCGCACCACTTGGTGATGATGAAATTGCCTTAACGCGTGATGCATTGTCTTGGAAACATGCGCCGTTTGAATTAGATGACGAAATCTATGAAGCATGGGATGCTAAAGCCAAAGGCGACGTACAGCAAAAGAACTGGGATGCGGATTTTGAAGCGTATAAAAAAGCCTACCCAGAGCTTGCTGCAGAACTATCACGCCGTCTAAATGGCGAGCTGCCTGCTGACTTTGCTAGCCAAGCGCAAGCCTACATTCAGCAAACGCAGGAAGCGGGCGGTGATGTCGCTAGTCGTAAAGCCAGCCAAAATGCTATCAACAGCTTGCAGCCGTTGTTGCCAGAACTATTGGGCGGTTCAGCGGATCTTGCAGGCTCAAACCTCACGCTATTTAAAGGCGCGAAAGGCATTGAGAAAGACGCTGACGGCAACTACATCTACTATGGCGTACGCGAGTTCGGTATGACTGCGATTGCCAATGGTATTGCACTACACGGCGGCTTTATCCCTTACGTAGCGACGTTCCTCATGTTTATGGAATACGCACGTAACGCGGTACGCATGGGCGCACTGATGAAGCAGCGCGTCATCCATGTCTATACGCATGATTCTATCGGTCTGGGTGAAGATGGCCCAACGCATCAGCCAGTTGAGCAATTGACTAGCCTACGTACTACGCCAAACTTACGCACATGGCGCCCGTGTGATGCGACTGAATCTGCAAGTGCTTGGGTAGAAGCGATCAAATCAGAAAATAACCCATCAGCATTGATCTTTAGCCGTCAAAGCTTGCCACATCAAGCACGTGATAGCGAGCAAGTCGCGAACATCACCAAAGGCGGTTATGTGCTAGCTAAAGAGAAAGGCGAGCTACAAGCCATCATCATCGCCACCGGTTCAGAAGTTGGCCTAGCGATGGAAGCGTACGAGACACTTAGCGCAAATGGTGTTGGCGTGCGTGTAGTGTCTATGCCATGTGCAGAGATTTTCGTAGAGCAAAATGCTAGCTATCGCGAAGCCGTATTACCAGCGAATATCCGTGCTCGCGTCGCAGTAGAAGCCGCGCATGTAGATTACTGGTATAAGTTCGTTGGTCTAGATGGCAAAGTCATCGGTATGACCACTTATGGCGAATCTGCTCCTGCTAGCGATCTATATAAAGAGTTTGGTATCACGACTGATGCTGTGGTCGAAGCGGTAAATAGTTTGGTGTAATACACCTAACTGAGTGAGTATTTAAAAAAAGAGCCATCAGAGAAATCTGGTGGCTTTTTTTATGGCTTAATCTTTGGCTTTTCTTTTGGTCTGCTTTCATCAATATGGCTATCGGTAAAATAACTGCTGCAATCAGTACTAAATTCTATGCCTCAACATGATGATTTAGTGGTAAATTAGAATGGACTGATTACTCACGAAGCTAAGTTTTACTTCTTGTGCAGCTCTCATATAAACATAAATTATATGACTATAGAACTGGAAAAATTAGATGGATAGTATCGAACTGGCAAATGCTATTACATGGCTAAAACAGATTGAACTAAGTGAGGGCTTGATAGCAGCCTGCATAATCGGAATATTTGGACTATGCGGTATTCTCATTACTCAGAGATCTGAACGTAAAAAAGAGTATGAAGCCTTTTTAAGAATAAAGTTTGAGGAAGTGGTTTTTAGACTGGTTGATTTTGCAGCCATTATTCAGGAAGTTCAATCTAAAAGTTTTTCAAGTAACTGTGATGAAGATATAGATGTTGATGAATTTTACAGAGAAGGTGGCAAGATAGAAATATTAATAGCTTTATATTTTCCAGAGCTTGAGAAAAAATATGAGTTGTTTTTAAATGCAGGGGGAGACCTGATAAATGCACAGCATGAATATGAAACTAATCCTAACGATAGTACTTTAGATGTACTTAAACAGATTGATGAAGAATATGATCAGGTTTATAAGAGTTTTTATAAACATATCAAATCATGTTCTTCTACTTATGCCAAGCCTTTAAAGCATCGCAAGAAAGTGCTGATTAATTAAATTTAAAGAGTTTTGGTATTACGCTTAGTACATTCTATAACCATTCTAAAGATCGCTATTATGTCCCTAAAATCCAGCTTTAAAGGTTTCCTAGGTGAAACTGTCATCAACGTCGCCATGTGGCTTAAGCTTGAAAAAGATGTTTATCACCGATTAAATGGTATTACTTTGCCAAGAGCAAATGGTGGTAGTACGCAAATCGATCACGTCATCGTTTCCGTACACGGCATCTTTGTGATTGAAACCAAAAACTATAAAGGCTGGATATATGGTAGCGAGAACCAAAAACAGTGGACACAAGTTTTCCAAAATGGAAGTAAATTTAAATTCCAAAATCCATTGCGCCAAAACTACTTGCACATTAAGACGCTCGCAGATTTATTAGGCTTGGAGCTGAGCTACTTCCATTCAATGATTGCTTTCATCGGTGAGTGCGAGCTAAAAACCCGCGACCAGTTGCCCGAGCATGTATTGACGAGTGGTATGGTCTCGTATGTAAAGAAAAAGCAAAATAAGATACTCACTGAAGATGAGGTTGCATCTATCGTTGAGCAGATTAATAGAAATAGATTTAGTAAGTCTTGGCGTACCAATAGAGAGCATAAAGCCTACCTAAAAGATAAGCATAGTAATCCAAGCAAGAATACTGATAACCCTACACTTGAACCAACAGTAAGAGAAACCCCTAACAGAGCCACACTGGAAAGTAGAGAAGTGCATCAATGGTCTGTTCAGACTAAAATTGACCCTAGCGAGTTACCAATTGACAGTCTGAATACTCAGCAGACAATCACGCCGCATAACAGTATGTCGCATGATATGGCCAATAAAGTGTTTATGACGCCGTTTGAGGTTGTAGAATCTGAGCCAAAAGTGAATAAACCTGAGATACTTAAGGCGGCAGACAATGCCGCTAATCTCGTCCAAATACCAACCTGTCCAAGATGCAATGGCGAGATGGTTGAACGCATCGCAAAAAAAGGCGCACGCCAAGGACAGTCCTTTTATGGGTGCGCGCAGTTTCCTAAGTGTCGCGGTGTGGCAGATATTGCTTAACCGTTAGTCACCTCAACCATATATCTCTTCCAAGCGTAAACAAGCAACCAATCGACCATCCCATTCGCGCAGTTGCGGCTCTACTTCGCTACATTGCGAGGTAGCATATGGGCAGCGTTTATGTAGCGCACAGCCACTTGGTGGATTGAGCGGACTTGGTAGCTCACCTTGTAGGGTTAAATCGTTTTTATGACCATTTACCGTGGGTGCAGCTGCCAGTAACGCGATGGTATACGGATGTTTTGGCGCATTATAAATGGCTTCTTTAGGACCGTGCTCGACCGCTTGACCCAAATACATCACCATCACATCGTCAGCGACATGGCGTACTACTGACAAGTTGTGTGAGATAAAGACGTAAGCGGTACGATACTCATCCTGTAAGTCCATAAATAGATTTAAGACTTGCGCTTGAATGGACACATCGAGCGCAGATGTGGGTTCATCAGCGACGACGATTTTAGGATTGAGCATCATGGCGCGAGCAAGGGCAATCCGCTGGCGCTGACCACCCGAAAACATATGTGGAAAACGCCCAGCATGTTCAGGACGTAGGCCGACATTTCTCATCATCTCGTTGATTTTGTCACGCTTTTCTTCTTTAGACAGATTGGTATGAATATCCAACGGTTCCGTCAGTTGATAGGCGATAGTATGACGCGGATTCAAGCTACCATAAGGGTTTTGGAAGACCATTTGAATTTCGGTACGTAAGTCTTTGAGCGCCTTTCTACTATAGCCAGTGGTGCCTTCATCATTGATAAATAACTCGCCTTGCGTAGGCGCTTCGATCAGCGTCAGCTGGCGGGCAAGGGTGGATTTGCCGCAGCCGGATTCACCAACGACTGCCAGTGTCTTGCCAGCTTCAAGCTCGAATGAGATACCGTTTAGGGCTTTGACATACGCTTTTGGTTTACCCAGTCCTTGTGATACTGGGTAATGCTTGTGTAGATTGTCTGCTTTTAAAACCACTTTATTACTCATACTTGTGACTCCAAAATAGCAGCGTGAGAGATAGGGGTGCGAGAAGAGGGATCAGCATGAATACAGCGTACCTTACCATTTGGTGTATCCAAAATAGGCGGCGGTACGTCACACGCTGGCTCTTTGTACGGGCAACGAGGAGACAATAAGCAACCGCTTGGGCGATCATATTGGCTTGGTACGACACCGGGCAAGCTGTTCAATCGATCTTGTCCGATAGCCAGCTCAGGGATAGCTTGTAATAGCGCCTCTGTATAAGGGTGTGCAGGATGTTGAAAAATCTCTGGCACGGTACTGGTTTCCACCACTTGTCCAGCATACATGACCGCGACATCACGTGAGTTTTGTGCGACAAGGCCTAGGTCATGAGTAATCAAAACCATCGCCATTTGTTTTTCGCGTTGCAATCGACCGAGCAAATCCATAATCTGCGCTTGTACGGTGACATCAAGTGCGGTAGTTGGTTCATCGGCGATGAGCAGTTTTGGTTCGCAAGCAAGCGCCATCGCAATCATAACGCGCTGGCTCATACCGCCTGAGAGTTGATGCGGGTAGACTTTGAGTCGGTTTTTGGCGTCAGGCATTTCGACCAACTCTAACAGCTCTAATATGCGTGCCTGTACTGCCGAGCCTCGCAAGCCTAGATGCTTGCGCAGTACTTCACCCAGCTGCATCTCAACGGTAAAGCTTGGATTGAGGCAAGACATTGCGTTTTGAAAGATCATGGAGATGTCTTTGCCAATGATGCCGCGTTTTTCTTTGGCAGGCATACTGATCATGTCTTTATTATCAAACATCACCCGCTTGGCACGGACGGTCGCGGACGGCGGCAGTAGCCCCATCAGCGCCATCATCGTGACCGACTTACCTGAGCCGGATTCACCCACGACAGCGATGACTTCACCTTGTGTGATTTTTAAAGATACATCATCTACAGCGCGAAAGGCACGCTTTCCTTGACCAAAAGTGACCGACAGATTTTCGATGTCTAATAACAACGGCGCGTCTTTTGTTGATGCGCCATTCATAGAAGTATGAGTGGTAGGCGTTTTAATTAAAGGATCAGTCATCTTAGGTCACCTGCTTTAATTTGGGATCGAGCGCGTCACGCAGGCCATCACCCGTCAAGTTAATCGACAATGCAGCCAAGAAGATAGCGACACCTGGCCAAATAGCGAGCCAAACATTGCTTTGAATGTATTGACGAGCCGTACCGAGCATCGCGCCCCATTCAGCATCAGGTGGCTGTACACCAAACCCTAAGAAACCAATCGCACCCGCTTCTAAAATAGCAGAAGAAAAAATCATCGTTGCCTGTACGATGAGCGGTGCCATACAGTTGGGCAAAATAGTGATAAACAATAGGCGCAGTACGCCAGCACCCATCACTTGCGAAGCGATAAAGTACTCACGTTGCAACTCTACCATCGCGGTGGCGCGAGTCAGACGAATAAAAGGCGGCGTACAGACCAAAGCGATGGTAATAATCGTATTGGTCATAGATGGGCCTAAGATAGCAGCAATTATGATGGCTAAAAGCAAGCTTGGATAAGACATCAAAATATCATTGACCAGCATGACCGCTTTGCCCCAAACCTTGGGCCAAAATGCGGCACTAAGTCCTAATGAAATACCGACTAGCATCGCAAGGGTCGTCGCGCTCAGACCGATAAATAAAGAATAACGCGCGCCATACATCACCCGAGACAAGGTATCTCGTCCAGCATCATCAGTGCCTAGCCAAAACATCGCATCACCACCACTTAAAAAGGCTGGCGGCAGCTGCTCTTGGCCGGTAAACAATTCATAAGGGTCATGGGGTGCAATAGTGGGCGCGAGTATGGCAATGATGACCATCAATGCCAATACAATAAAACCAAGTACCGCGCCTTTATTGCGACAAAACGTCGATAAAAATAGCTGCCAAGATGATGGCGGTGTAGCGGCCATGAGATTGACATCAGAGGGGAGAACAGAAGGCTTCATGAGCAGTTCCTATAGTGGCTAGCGCAGTGACAGTTTTTAGAATTTTGTTCCTAAAAAAGTACTAAGCATTGCTAAAACATCACTTCAGCGCCAATCATCACTATTTATAATATGAGTATTTATCAATGTGACATTAAGAAGTATGTCGAATACGTGGATTGATCAGACCATACAAAATATCAATAAATAAACTGACCAAAATCAAGGCAGTGGCGACCAACAAGATACCGTTTTGCACAATGGGGTAATCACGAGTGAAAAAGCCATCGAGGAGCCAATTACCAACGCCCGGCCAGCTAAAGATAGTCTCAGTGATAATCGCGCCCGCAAGCAGCGTCGCCATTTGTAAGCCAACCACAGTGACCACGGTAATCAACGCATTACGCATCACGTGTATCATTATCACGCGGCGTGGTGATAAGCCTTTGGCTCGAGCCGTACGCACATAGTCTTCATCCAACACCTCTAACATCGCAGAGCGTGTCATCCGCGCGATCATGGCGAGCGGAATAGTCGATAAGGCAATTGAAGGCAAGATAAAGTGTTTGACCACATTCCAGAATGCGCCAGGTTCTCCTGAGGTGAGAGAGCCGAGTAACCATGAACCGTATAGTGGTTGGACGTCTAAGAACTGTGCGACAGAAATTACCCCAGCAACGGGTAAAAGGCCAAGATAGTGAGCGAATATACCCGTTAGGATAGGTCCCAATAGATAGATCGGCATCGAGTATCCTGCCAGTGCTCCTGACATCAGGGTATAGTCAATCCAAGTACCACGGCGTAAGGCGGCAAAAATACCTAAGCTCACACCAATGACACTAGCAATGACAATCGCGCACAACGCCAACTCTAAGGTTGGTACGAAGTGAGCAAAAAAGTCTTGTAATACAGGAGAACGAGTACGGAAAGACTGACCAAAGTCACCAGTCAATATACCCGTCAAATAGTCCCAGTATTGGACAACGAGTGGTTTATCTAATCCAAGCCTTTCTAAGGCGCGGGCATGTAGCTCTGGATCGACCATACGCTCACCCATCATGATCTCGACAGCATCGCCCGGTACGAGACGAATCAACGTAAAGGTTGATAGCGTGAGGCCAAGATAGACAGGAATGAGAATGGCAATACGGCGCAGAATATAAAGTAGCATGGGCTGCTCAGTAGTTTTGATTCAATGAGTGGAGTGGTAGCAATGAATGAAGTCGTCCGTGACCATGCATTTAAGTCATAAGGCACTTGAGTGGAAGGTACTTAAATGACAAATACTTAAATGATAAGCACTAAAATGAAAAGTATTTAACGCATATAAATACGGCTGGAACAGAGATTCTGAGCCAGCCGAATACAAATTAAATAATAGTGCATGTCGTACCGGACTTAATTAGCTAAGGCTATTCGACCTTCACGCCATCGAAGCGTACAGCACCAAGCGGACTGATTTTGAAATCCACAACGTTTGGTGCAGTGAATACGGTGACTACCGAGTGCGCCATTGTCGTCCAAGGCAGTTGCTCTTTGAATATTTGCTGAGCTTGTACGTAGTCATCCACGCGCTCATCTTGATTGGTTACCTGACGCGCCTTCATGACTAAATTATCAAAGTCTTTATTACACCAGCGTGAGTAGTTGTTACCACCGACGGCGTCACAAGATAATAATGAGCCTAGCCAGTTATCTGGATCACCATTGTCGCCAGTCCAACCTGCCAAGATCACATCAGGCTCACCTTTAGCAGCGCGTTTTAGATACTCGCCCCACTCATAGGTTACCAGCTTGGTATTAACGCCAATCTTCGCCCAATCTGCTTGCAGCATTTCAGCCATTAGCTTGGCATTGGGGTTGTACGGACGTTGGACAGGCATATACCACAGGTCGATGCTCATGTTATCAGCACCTGCTTCTTTGATCAGCGCTTTTGCTTTTTCGACATCATAAGGCGCATCTTTAAGCGATTCGTCGTAACCCCACTGCGTTGGTGGCATCGGGTTGGTCGCTTTGAGACCTTCGCTTTGATAAACCGCATTGATAATCGCGTCTTTATTAATCGCCATATCTAATGCTTGACGAACTTTAAGATCACTAAGCTTCGGTTTTTCGACGTTGTAGCCCACATAGCCGACGTTGAAGCCTGGTTGATCAAGAACGGTGGCTTTACCAGATTTTTTGACCGATTCAATTTCGGCAGGTTTTGGATATGCCGATACATGGCATTCGCCCGCTTGAACTTTCTGCGCGCGAACCGCTGAATCTTTGGTGATAACAAACACGAGGTTATCGATGTAGATATTATCTTTGTCCCAATAGTCTGGGTTTTTGGTATAACGAATTTGCGCGTCTTTTTGATAAGAAGTGAAGACGAAAGGACCAGTACCAACTGGTTTGGTATTAAGGTCAGCGGCATTACCCGAAGCCATCAATTTGTCTGCATATTCAGCAGAATTGATATAAGCAAATGGCATCGCTAAGTTCTGTAAAAATGGTGCGTTGGTCTCGCTTAGAGTGACTTTTACCGTGTAATCGTCAACTTTTTCAATGTTAGAAATAATATCAGGCAGTCCCATGCCAACTGAATATGGGAACTCAGCGGGATAGGCTTTGTTGAATTCATAGTCTGGGTTGGTGAGACGTTCTAGGGTAAAAATAAGGTCGTCTGCGTTAAAATCGCGGCTTGGTGTGAAATAATCTGTTTTACCGAACTTGACGCCTTTACGTAGATTAAAGGTGTAAGTCTTGCCATCTTCGCTAATATCCCAGCTTTCAGCGAGTCCTGGCTGAATCTCAGTACCGTCTCTTTTAAATTGTACCAAGCCGTTATAAATAGGGTAGGCGCTGGCATCAAAATCTGTACCTGCGGTGTACTGTGCTGGATCGAAACCAGCAGGGCTACCTTCTGAACAATAAAGCAAGGTCTTGGCGGCTTTTGCATCTGAGCTGACAGCAGATTCATCAGTGGTTTTGTTGTCACCGCTACAGGCGCTTACACCCAAGATAAGTGTGGCCAACATCGTAAGTTTAAAGAGTGATTTTTGCATTATTACGTCCCATGTAATGATAGGTAGTTGCTTATAAATTGCTATGCCTGTCTGAGGAATTAGCAAACTTTCAACTGCTTTTGGTATATTTATTTTGAAGATATTTTCTTTACAAAAAGATACATATATAAAGTTGAGAAAGATTTAATTTATATAATGTAGAACATATCGTTATAAATAAGTCGTTTGAATATACTCTCATAAATAGCGATAATGCAAGAAATCTTTGAAATAATTTAATAAAAAAGACGATTTCTATTATTTTAGAGAGCTAATACAACCAAAAAAGGTAACTTTTACGAATTCCGACAGTAAAATTCATAATAAAAAGTTATTAATATAAATATATATGAATAAATTAGTTACTGTTCGGATACAAATATTTTTATTGTTGTGATGATAGACAAGCGTATAAATGGCAATAATTTGTAAAAATCAGTGGATTATTGAGCAGCTGCTGACTATTTGGTGCGGTAGCTATTAGATGCTGTGGTTATTAGGTGCTGCTATGATTTGTTTTTATTAAATCAGCCAGTTTTTCAGCAATCATGATGGTTGGCGCATTGGTATTGGCACTAATGAGTGTCGGCATGATTGAAGCGTCAATAACCCGTAATCCACTCACACCGCGTACTTTTAGTTCCAAATCAACCACTGACCTATCATCTGCACCCATACGGCAAGTGCCTACGGGGTGGTAAATAGTGTCTGACTTATTGCGGATATAACCGAGCATGCCGTCTTTTTCGATATAAGGAGCGGGGTAGTCTTCGGTGATGTACTTGGCGAGTGCGGACTCTTGCATAATAGCGCGAGTACGCTCGGCACCTGCCACCATATGCTCGACGTCTTTTGGATGTGAGAGGTAGTTGGGATCAATCAGTACGGCGTCAGAAGGATCAGCTGAGCCTAGTCTCACGGTGCCGCGGCTCTCAGGACGCAGGTAGCAGCTGTGGCAAGAAATGGCATAGCCACGTCTCAAATCGCGACCATGCTCTATCACGCGCGAGATGACGAAATGCAACTGGGTATTTGGCCACTCTTTTGGCGCGTCACCCACACTAAAGAAGGCACCCGCTTCTGCATAATTGGTAGATAGTATCCCTGTACCATCTTTTCTCCACTGCCGAATGCTTTTAGGCAATGTGGCCATCGCTGCCAGACCGATGCCGATGACATCAGTGGTATTGACCTCGTAATCAAAGACGACATCCAAATGATCTTGTAGATTGCCACCGACGTCAGGTGCGTCTACCACGACATCAATGCCATGCGACTTTAGATGCTCAGCCGGACCGATACCAGACAGCATCAGGACTTTGGGCGAGCCAAATGCACCCCCTGATAATAGGACCTCATGACGCGCCTGAACGGTATGCTTCACACCATCTTTTTCGTAGATGACACCAGTGGCTTGATGGTCTTCGATAATGACGCGGTTGGCTTGCGCATGGGTAATCACGGTGAGATTCGGACGGTTTTGCACAGGGTGCAAGTAAGCCGCAGCAGCAGAGCAGCGTTGGCCTTGTTTTTCACCATGAAAGTGGGTAACTTGATATAAGCCTGCACCGTCTTGCTTTTCGCTATTGAAATCGGTGTTATGGTCGAGACCATTGGCGACGGCCGCTTCTACAAAGGCTTTTGAGATGTCTCGTGGACTGAGTAAATCGCTGACATGTAGTGGTCCACTATCACCATGTAATTCATCACTACCGTGAATATTGTTTTCGGCTTTGATAAAGTAAGGCAGCACATCATCAAATCCCCAGCCGGTACAGCCTTGTTCCACCCAGCGCTCATAATCTAGCTTACTGCCCCGCGTATACACCATGGCATTGATGGCAGAGGAGCCGCCCAAGCATTGCCCGCGTGGCTGAAAACCGCGACGGTTATTGAGATGCGTCTGAGGCGTAGTGTGAAAGCACCAGTTGTTCAATTTGAGCGGCTTGCCAGGAACCATCAAAATCAATCCAGCAGGTACACGTACCGCCAGATCTTTGCCATCACCGCCATATTCTAATAGGCAAACGCTGATGTTTGGGTTTTCGGTGAGGCGGCTCGCGAGTACACAACCTGCAGACCCACCGCCGACGATGACGTAATCAAATAGTGTGTCAGATTCCATGTCATATTCCTTATAGCGTCCATGCTAATCAAAATAGTTTAAACTTTACCTTATCCATTATTTTGTAGAAATAATAAAATATAAATGACTCCGCGGTATCTATTTATATCAGTACAGGTTTACACGAGTATAGGAAGGTAAGCCGGTATGTTGATACTCAGCTTATCGTTTGGAATTTATGATATATCATCTGATACTGAACACACTTCTGAGCGAACGATAAAGCGCTTACCTTCAGGTATCTCTAGCGAAAAGCTAGCGCCGCGTCCTTTGACGACATCAATGGTCAAATCGGTATGCTGCCATAGATTGTATTGTGCGCGTCCCATATAAAATGGACAGCCAGCAAGCTCACCAACCAGCACATCCTGACCACCCACTTTGAACTCTCCTAATGGATAGCACATGGGCGAGCTGCCATCACAGCAGCCGCCTGATTGATGAAACATCAAATCACCATGCTTCGATTTCAATAGCTCAATGAGCGCCTTACAGGACTCTGTTGCCATAATTTTCATCATCAACTCCTTAGCTACTTACACTTGCAATAGCCAAAAACTATCGCTAAAAATCATACGATGATTAAAAACCATATAGTGACTGAACTTCGAGCTGTAGCTCGAACTGTCTCTAATGGGCTTTAAAGCAAAAATGCAACCTATCCTGCGACAGATTGCATTTGTTTTCTATCTACTGTCATCTTTTCGCAGATTAGATTAGAAGAAACCCATTTTTTTAGGACTGTACGAAACCAGCATGTTTTTGGTTTGTTGATAATGATCGAGCATCATTAGATGGTTTTCGCGGCCAATACCGGATTGCTTGTAGCCACCGAACGCCGCATGTGATGGATAGAGATGGTAGCAGTTGGTCCATACGCGGCCTGCTTGGATGCCACGGCCGAAGCGATATGCCTTATGTACGCTACGTGTCCACACGCCAGCGCCTAGACCATATAACGTGTCATTGGCAATTTGCATGGCTTCGTCGTCGTCTTTAAAAGTAGTAACCGCGAGCACAGGTCCAAAGATTTCTTCTTGGAACACGCGCATATCATTGGTGCCTTCAAAAATAGTCGGCTTGACGTAGTAACCGTCTGCTAAGTCGCCGTCATGTTTGGCTTGCTCGCCACCGACTAGGACTTTCGCACCTTCTTTTTTGCCGATATCGAGATAAGATAAAATCTTCTCTAACTGATCTGAGCTGGCTTGCGCGCCAATCATAGTATCAGTGTCTAATGGATTGCCCATTTTGATGGCTTCGACACGAGCGATACAGCGTTTGATAAATTCATCATAGATGCTCTCATGTACAAGCGCACGTGATGGGCAAGTACAGACTTCGCCTTGGTTGAGCGCGAACATGACTAGACCTTCGACCGCTTTGTCCAAGAAGTCATCGTCTTCATCCATGACATCAGCAAAGAAGATGTTAGGGCTTTTGCCACCAAGCTCTAGCGTCACTGGAATAATGTTTTCGCTCGCGTACTGCATGATGAGGCGACCAGTCGTGGTCTCACCAGTGAAGGCGACTTTATTGATACGAGGGTTTGAGGCGAGTGGTTTACCCGCTTCGACCCCAAAGCCATTGACGATGTTTAGCACGCCTTTAGGCAAGATGTCAGCAATACCGATGGTCTCTAACATATATAGAACGGAAGCTGGGGTTTGCTCAGCAGGCTTCATGACGATACAGTTACCCGCGGCTAGTGCAGGGGCAATCTTCCATACCGCCATTAGGATAGGAAAGTTCCATGGAATGATCTGACCCACGACGCCGAGCGGCTCATGGAAATGATAAGCAACCGTGTCTTCATCGATTTGGCTAATGCCGCCTTCCTGCGCGCGAATGGCACTGGCAAAATAACGGAATTGATCGATAGCGAGTGGAATATCTGCCATTAAGGTTTCGCGCACTGGCTTACCGTTTTCATAGCATTCAGCAATGGCGATGGCTTCTAGGTTGGCTTCCATGCTATCTGCGATTTTTAATAACAAATTGGCACGTTCAGCAACGCTGGTTTTGCCCCAAGCGTCTTTGGCAGCATGCGCGGCATCTAGGGCTTTTTCGATATCGGCTTCTTTTGAACGGGCAACTTGGCAAATAGTTTTACCATCGATTGGACTTGGGTTGTCAAAGTACTCGCCATCGACAGGAGGGGTCCACTCACCATTGATAAAATTATCGTATTTTTCGCGGAATTGGACGGGACTGTTTTCAGTATTGGGATAAGCGTATAACATTAACCACTCCTTGTTGTGTATGATGATTATTTAAAATATGGCTATTTATAGACAGCCATTTAAAAATGAATCCTTGGTCTTCCTGAACCAATTATTCCTCTATCGTACTGAGCTTTTGGGCAGAACGATAATGACTTTTTATAATGATATATTTTGTATCACATAACTTTAAGTTATATAGTGCAGGTCAGTTAAAATGGTCCGCAAAGTGAGTGCAGCTGTTATAATTGTGGACATCTACTTTGGCTTACTGTGGTTATTGCCTAATCATGGTGGCTTTCTTTTTTATACTATTTCTTTTTCATAATATTGGTTGGTTTGGATCTATGCGTCAATCTTCTGCTCTTGATATCTTAAAAACAGGTCAAAACGTCTTTTTGACTGGCTCGGCAGGCTCAGGTAAGACTTATACCCTCAATCAATACATCGATTATTTACGCGCTCGCCGTGTGCCGGTGGCAGTGACGGCCAGTACTGGTATTGCCGCCACACATATGAATGGTACGACGATTCACAGTTGGTCAGGTATCGGTATCAAAGATGAGCTGAGCGACCGAGATTTGACTAATTTGTCACGCAAACAGTTCTTGGCAGACAGATTAAAAGACACGGCAGTACTGGTCATCGATGAGATATCAATGCTGCATGCCAAACAGCTTAACTTGGTCAATCAAGTACTCAAGCATATTCGCAAAAACGACAAAGCATTTGGCGGCATCCAAGTCGTGGTCGCAGGAGACTTTTTTCAGTTACCGCCGATTGGTAGTAAAGGGGAGACCAATCGTGAAAAGTTTGCCTTTATGTCTGAGGCATGGCTCGATGCCAAGTTTCATATTTGCTATCTATCAGAGCAGCATCGTCAAGTCAGTGAAGCGGCAAATGGCGGTTTGGACTTAGATGATATTCTCAATCAAATCCGTCGGCAGGAAGTGACCTTTGAGGCGATTGCCGCCTTAGAAAATACGTACGATCAAAGCGTCGATATCAAACGCACTCGTCTCTATACACACAATCTCAATGTCAATAAAATCAATGACAAGGAGTTGGCATTGCTAGACGGTGAGATGATGCGCTTTGAGGCGACCACCACGGGTGACAGTAAGCTGGTTGAGACCTTAAAAAAGACCGTACGTACCCAAGACGAGCTGATTCTCAAAGTGGGTGCAAAGGTGATGTTTATCAAAAACAATGCCGAGCTTGGCGTGTCTAACGGGACGATGGGTGAGCTGATTGGTTTTGCTGCGGTCAAGATAGATGACAGTAAAGACAGTAGTGATGCGTTAATTGAAGATGATAGCAGTAGTGACAGTGAGGATACTGACGAAACCACTGATAAAAAGACGACCAAGGGCAAAAAAAGTGCTGCCAAAAAAGAAGCCGAGCAGTCAAAAGCAAAAAAAACAACGACACAAAAAATGCCTGTGGTCAGGCTAAACTCAGGACGTGAAGTCATTGCTGAGCCTGAAGAATGGATCATCGAAGATGAGACGGGTGACGTGCTGGCAAGCTATTTACAAGTACCGCTCTGTCTAGCATGGGCGATTACCATTCATAAATCGCAAGGCATGACCCTCGACGCGGCTGAAATCGACTTGTCGCGTACCTTTGAGTTGGGGCAAGGCTACGTGGCCTTATCGCGCCTCAAATCACTGGCAGGATTGCAGCTACTGGGTATGAATGACATGAGCTTGCAACTCGATCCGCTGGCACGCGGCGCAGACAAGCGTTTTTTGGTACTGTCTGACGAAGCCGATGCCAACTATGCGAT
The DNA here is from genome assembly GCF_041431175.1 of Psychrobacter sp. Arc29. NCBI lineage: Bacteria > Pseudomonadati > Pseudomonadota > Gammaproteobacteria > Moraxellales > Moraxellaceae > Psychrobacter > Psychrobacter sp. Arc29. The sequence continues at coordinate 267,220 of NZ_JASMRR010000003.1, forward strand.
GCTCGATGAAGAAAGCATGCAGCAGGCTCATAAGAAGTTTGTCCTAAAGTCAGGTGGTACACTGAGTAAATCTGTGATTGATGCCTATGCCGCACTGCAAAAAAAGCGCCGTGAGCAGCAGCAAGCGCAAATCGATAAGAAACAAAAACTGGGTAATCAGGTTTCTGATAAGTCAGAAAGTACCTTGCGTGCAACCAGAGTGTTATTGGAAGAAAGTTTGACCATAGCGGAAATCTCGCAAGCGCGTCAGTTATCACAGTCCACCATCATGCGCCACATCGGCGAGCTAAAATCGCAAGACCCAAGCCTTGCCTGCGATCATCTACGTCCAGAGGATGAGGTAATGACAGCGGTTGGCAACGCTTATGTCGCCATCAAAGTCGCTAATAATCCAAACGATTTTAATGATGATGGTAGTATCAAACTGCGTCCGATATTTGATCATCTCAAACAAAGCATCGATTACAACACCATTCGTTTAGCATTGATTTTTATCACGCCGTAATTTTTTATGACAAGATAGTTTGTTATGACTCTGTAGACTTTTTTGAAAAACTAATATTGAACCAACTATTAGAGCGTGTCTAAAGCGACAACGCTCATTCTTTATATCCCTTTATAGCGATATCTTTTATGCCTGATTTTTCTAGCGCCACTTATCAATTGACCTCTGACCCGATCGCGGCGACGTATCGTACCACTGGCGAACACTCACAGCCACTGAGAGTCGCTATCAATGGCTTCGGTCGTATAGGGCGCAATGTACTGCGTGCCTTGCTAGAGCGCTTTGAGGTGTTAGGACGTGCCATTCATGTGGTCGCCATCAATGATTTGGCGCCAGCGGATATTTTGCTGCATTTATTAAAGTTTGATAGCACGCATGGTCGCCTGAGTCGGTTAGGCGTCAATGCCGAGATTGTAGAAAGCGGAGCAGATGAGGATAATAGAACTCAGCTTTGTCTAACCAAAAATAATCTGACGTATTGCATCAATATGCTATCAGAGCCCAATCCACAAAACTTACCTTGGCAGTCGCTAGGCGTCGATGTGGTGCTGGAGTGTACTGGGCATTTTCGCTCGTATGAGCAAGCTACGCTACATATTGAGGCTGGCGCACAGCAAGTAATCATTGGTGCAGCGCCATTCGATGACGTGGACGCTTGTATCGTTATGGGTGTGAATACCGATGCACTCACGCTTGATCTACCGATTATCTCTAGTGTCTCTTGTACCACGCAGGCATTGGTGCCGCTGATTGATACGCTTGATAAAGCGTTTGGTGTGAAATCTGCCATGATGACAGAGATTCATGCGGTTACTGCTGATCAGACCGTGCTCGATCAGGCGCATCGAGACCCAAGACGAGCGCGTGCTTCTGGCTATAATATTATCCCAACGACCTCTAGTAGTATCGCTGCCACCGAGCGTGTCCTACCAGCCATGGTGGGTAAGATAAATGGACATTCGATACGCGTGCCCACCATTGATGTGGCAGCAATCGATGTTACTTTTGTATTTGATACGCCAGACGTCAGTGTCGAGGCTATCCGTGAAGTACTCAAATCTGCTAGTCAGGCGCACCTACATGACATCATGGCCTATACCGATGAGCCTTTGGTCTCTAGTGATTTTATTCATCAGACCGAATCATTGATCATTGATGGTCAGCAGCTGATGCAAGTAGGCGAGCAGTACAAGGTCTTTGCTTGGTATGATAACGAATGGGGGTATGCCAACAGGCTGCTCGATATGTGCTTACATCTGGCATACAGCAAGCGATAATGCATAATTTAAAAGTATTTTAAAATTAATTGAGTTTTTTTAGATTAGGGGCTTGCATTATAAAATGATATCTATATAATGATGCACCAATGGAGACGTGGCAGAGCGGTTGAATGCACCGGTCTTGAAAACCGACAAGGGTTAATAGCCCTTCGAGAGTTCGAATCTCTCCGTCTCCGCCAAATTCGAAAAGCCCCAATCAGCAATGATTGGGGCTTTTTTTATGGGGCTGTTATATATAAAAAATACTGAATATAAAGAAAGACTGAATCAAATGCTCTACAAAATCTTAAATAGTACGTTGTACGGCTATTTTGCCAGTGAGCTGCCAAACTCAATGGTTTGATCATCTGCTAATATCAGTTTGCCTTCCTCAATCTCGATTGTCATGCCATTGGGGTTTTTGATCGCACGCATGACATTGATGTCCTCAATACTACTCTCAATAATGATTTTGCCAGATTGTTCTGGCTCGATAGCTGGATCGAATTGTATCAATGGAACATTGAAGCTTTTACCTTGTGTAAGGTTGGCATCTTTCATGCTCAGCACGCCTTTGAAGCTTTGTATGGCGACATCGCCATGATTAGATAGCATGAACTGCATTTTGACTTGGTTTAAGCTATCGCTGTCACTGGTCTTAATTGGTAATAGGGCGATAGGGTATTTCTGTGCTGTCGCATTTGCCGCCTGACCAGTCACGATAGGGCTTTTTTTACCCGTTGGATTATTGGGATGCAAACGCTCGTACTCACGCTGTTGTATGAGGGCTTGCTCAATCGTGGTACGCGGCATGGCGCCTGATTCATAAGCCTCGCTGAGTTTCATTCGTAGCATATATCGGCTCAGCACTTGCTGATCGGCCGCAGGTAATTGCTCAAAAGTTTGCCCTAGCTTTTTTTGCCACTGGTCAGAATCAGTCGGTATGGTTGTTTTGCTGGGGTCAGTTTGTGGTGATGAGCAGCCAGGTGCAATCGCTAGCATCGCTACCGTAATGCTCAAACACAAAGTCTTATTAAAACGATTTTGTAAACTCATCATCGTACACCTCCTTATACATTTTTATTATGGTAAAACCTGACGAACAATCGCGACTATTATTCTTAATATACCTCGTTTGGGGAGAGGTTTTGTTTAATTATGGCTAACTACCGTAGCAAACTGACGATAGTGTCAAAAAATCAGTGCCGTTAAGTATGAAAAAAATGTATAACGATTAAAAGTTTTAATAAAGCTTTATTCTGGATAATAGCTCTGGATAACAGCCACAAAAAAAGACCAAGCTTGCGCTAGCAAACTTGGTCTTTTTTGTAAGAGTCGTTATCGGCTAATATCTGGCCGCATAATGACTTCTAGTTTGTCACGTTCAACATTGGTTATTGATCGTTGTCTTGCAACTCAGATAAAGAGTGAGAGATGTTGTTGTTGTGGGTTACTACAATCGCCTCATCGATAATACGCTGACTGACGCCGCGCTTGCGTAGCGTTTCGATAAATACTTCGTCATGAGCGAGCGTGTAATCTTGATGGTCACGATCTAAGCCTTGACGAATATAAAGGCGAATAAGACCTTGAATGCGCTTAAAGCCCAATTCTGACGTTGTCGCTTCCAATAGGCCAATCATTTCTTCAGACAAACGAATGCTGATCGGGCGCATGATTTTTTGCGGATGATCAGAAAACTTATTTTTTACACGTACAGGTATCATAATAAACCATTATTTTTAGTGAGTAGGAGGAAAACACTCAAACAAAAACGAACACAATCAGAACTCATCTTACCATACAACAAAAATGCCTAAAAGAACACAGCCGCCATGCGAATATTATTATAGACAAATGCGAAAACGGCAACAATAAAAAAACCTTCATCAAATAGTGATGAAGGTTTTTAGTATATGGCTCTCCAACCTGGGCTCGAACCAGGGACACACGGATTAACAGTCCGTTGCTCTACCAACTGAGCTATTGGAGAATAAGCTGTCATAACTGCAAGTGTTTAAAGCTTTATAAAGCAGTAATTACTTGGCTTGTTTGCGTTATGTGGGGCACATTTTAGCCAAGTCGTTAGAGGCTGTCAACCTTATTATGCGATTAATTATAAATATTGTCGCAATTAGTAGAAATAGGCGTTCATCCCTTGCTAGATAGGGCATTTCAGCACCTTTATTCACCCAATAAGAATGCAAATTTACTTATTTGCTCTAATCGATATATACATTTATAGAAAACATCAGATTTTGAAAAGAATAATTGGTGCAATGCTGACACGATCACCAACCTAACCGGATCGAACTAGCTATAAAAATAGCAATATCTTGCTATTAAGACGACCGCTATACCGTTTGACACAATAAAGAGGCAAGACAGCCCTTCACATTGCTAGAATATTGCTATAAAATACCTACCATATGGTTTCTTTGCTATACTTGATTATCAGATGCTTGGATAAAGGCGGTGTGCTAACGATGAGTCCTACGACGATTGCTTACGGTTATCTGACGATCGCTATTGTATGCGAGGTGATTGGCACGACTTTTTTGGTAAAGTCAGAGCAGTTTACCCGTTTGGGGCCGACGCTGATGATGGGTGCGCTTTACGCGCTCTCATTTTACTTATTGGCACAGACACTCAAGGTCATCCCTTTAGGTATTGCCTATGCATTATGGGGTGGGTTGGGCATTGTGCTGACATCGCTCGCAGGCTTAGTGCTATTCAAGCAAAACCTAGATACGGCAGCAGTGGTTGGCATCGCTATGATCGTCGGCGGTGTTGTTGTGATGAATTTATTGTCTAACTCTGTGGTGCATTAATATGAATATAGAAGTGGAAAATGCTCATAAGCGCAAAAAACAGCCAGAAGTGGTTCGCCGTGCCTTACTTGATCAGGCAGCGCGAATAACGCTTGAGCAAGGACTGACGAAGGTAACGTTTCAGGCGGTTGCTGATGCCGTAGGCGTAACAAAGGGCGGCGTGATGCATCATTTCGCAACCAAAAACGCCCTTGTGCTTGAAGTGTTTAATGATGCGATGGCGAAATTTGAGGCAGAAGTAGATGCCGCCATGGCGAGTGACCCTGTGAGTTATGGCTCTTTTACCCGTGCCTATATAGATGCCACCATCAGCTTGGGCGAAAAAGCGCAAGCCGAATACGATAATCAAGCAACATTATATGTATTGATGCTAGGCGATAGCGAGCTACGTGAGTTGTGGGCCAAATGGGCCAATGCTCAACTAAAGAAACACGCAGCCACTGACGATACTGAAACACTAAGCATGGTTCGTCTGACGGCTGATGGGATTTGGCTCTCGGATTTTTCAGGCATTCATATAGCGGACAAGCAGTCATTACACGATCGGTTGATAAAAATGACGCACCGTGACTTTGATACAAGTTCGAACTAACAAACATTTAGCCAATGAAAAACTACGAAAACTATATTCACAAAATTAAATAATGACGACATTATATGGTAAGAGCCTTTATATAGCGGCTTTTGCCCATCGTCCTAAGGAGAATTTATGACAGATATCAACAATTTGACAGACATTATCGATTTAGAAAAAGTGCAAACCGCTTATATTAATGGTCGTTACTTGGCGGTAGATGACACGCTCGCCACTTTTGAAGATATCAATCCAGCGACTGGTGAGGTATTAGCAACCATTCAGCAAACGAGCAATGAGCAGATCGATGAAGCGGTAAAAGCGGCTCATGAAGGTCAAAAAATCTGGGCGGCGATGACGACTGTTGAACGTGGTCGTATTCTCTCAAAAGCTGTTGAGATATTACGCGCGCGCAACGATGTGCTCGCATTACTTGAGACCAAAGACACGGGCAAAGCCTACTCTGAGACAAAGTATGTCGATATCGTAACTGGCGCTGATGTCATCGAGTACTATGCAGGGCTTGCGCCAATGATCGAAGGTCGTCAGATTCCACTGCGTGATACGAGCTTTGTCTATACTCGCCGCGAGCCACTTGGCGTGGTCGCTGGTATTGGTGCATGGAACTATCCTATTCAGATCGCTATGTGGAAAGCAGCACCTGCATTAGCTGCTGGTAATGCGATGATCTTTAAGCCATCAGAAGTCACGCCGTTGACAGCTTTAAAACTGGCTGAGATTTTGACAGAGGCGGGACTACCAGATGGTGTATTCAATGTTGTACAAGGCAACTACGAAGTAGGCCAAGCACTGACTAATCATCCAGATATCGCCAAAGTATCATTCACTGGTGGTGTACCAACGGGTAAAAAGGTTATGTCGAGCGCGGCAAGCTCGTCTTTAAAAGATGTGACGTTAGAGCTTGGTGGTAAATCACCGTTGATCATATTTGATGATGCCGATATCGACACCGCGGCTGACATCGCGATGATGGCGAATTTTTATAGTACCGGTCAGGTATGTACCAATGGCACGCGAGTGTTTGTCCCTAAAGCGCAGCAAGAAAAGTTTGAGCAAGCCATTTTAACGCGTGTTGAGCGTATTAAGTTGGGTGATCCGGTGGATGAGAACATCAACATGGGTCCATTGGTCAGCTTCCCGCATATGGAAAGAGTACTTAGTTATATCGAGCAAGGCAAAGAGGGCGGCGCACGTCTACTAACGGGCGGCGCACGCGTCACAACAGATGCACTGGCAAATGGTGCCTTTGTTGAACCGACCGTATTTACAGATTGCAGCGACGATATGACCATCGTGCGTGAGGAAATCTTTGGTCCAGTCATGTCAATATTGACCTACGAGACCGAAGAGGAAGTCATCCGCCGCGCCAATGATACCGATTATGGTTTGGCGGCTGGAGTTGTGACTGCGGATCTAAATCGCGCGCATCGCGTCATCGCTCAGATCGAAGCGGGTATCTGCTGGTTGAACACGTGGGGTGAGTCAGCGGCACAGATGCCAGTCGGTGGCTATAAGCACTCAGGTATTGGCCGCGAAAACGGGGTTGAAGCGCTCGAGCATTATACTCAAACCAAATCTATCCAAGTAGAGTTGGGTGCGTTTGAATCGGTCTTTTAATGATTGGTATTGAGAAAAACGAGGGCGGTTTAGGCCTGATGACGCTGTGCATTTGACCTTACTGCTACCAACCGATTTATATTTTTCAATATTATGGAGCATGTTATGACATCAACCACCCCTGAGTACGATTATATTATTGTTGGTGCAGGGTCAGCAGGTAATGTGCTGGCCACGCGTCTGACCGAAGATGCCAATATTAAGGTACTGCTACTAGAAGCCGGTCGTCCAGATTATCGATTGGATTTTCGTACCCAAATGCCAGCGGCGCTTGCGATGCCGCTACAAGGCACGACCTACAACTGGGGCTACAAGACAGATCCTGAGCCATATATGAACAACCGTGTCATGGACTGTGGTCGCGGTAAAGGCCTTGGCGGCTCATCACTTATCAACGGTATGTGCTATATCCGCGGCAATGCGCTGGATTATGATGATTGGGCAAAAATAAAAGGTCTGGAAGATTGGACGTATTTGGATTGCCTACCGTATTTTAAAAAGTCAGAAAACCGCGATGTTGGCGAAAATGACTACCACGGTGCGGGCGGCCCTGTTGAGATGACTACCTCAAAGCCAGGCGTCAATCCTCTGTTCCAAGCTATGATCGAAGCTGGCGTACAAGCAGGATATCCACGCACCGAAGACTTAAACGGCTATCAGCAAGAAGGTTTTGGCCCGATGGATCGCTTTGTGACGCCTAATGGTCGCCGCGCTTCAACGGCTCGAGGCTATCTGGATCGCGCCAAGCCGCGTGACAATATCACGATCTTGACAGGTGCGCTGACCGATGTGATCTTATTCGATGGCAAGCGTGCCGTCGGTGTCAAAGTAGAGCACGGAGGCCAAACCAAAAAGTTTTACGCATCTCGTGAAGTGGTGGTGTCTTCTGGTGCGATTGCCTCACCGCAGCTATTGCAGCGCTCAGGTATCGGCCCTGGTCAATGGCTCAGAGACACTGGCGTGACGGAAATACTAGATTTACCGGGTGTGGGCAATAACTTGCAGGATCATTTAGAGCTGTATATGCAGTACGAATGTAAGCTGCCAGTGTCGATTGCGCCTGCCAATAAATGGTGGAATAAACCTGCCATTGGTGCGGAGTGGTTATTCAATGGTACAGGCCTTGGGGCTTCCAACCAGTTTGAAGGTGGCGGCTTTATCCGTACAGATGAGAAATTCACTCACCCAAATATTCAGTATCATTTCTTGCCACTTGCCGTGCGTTACGATGGCCGTAGCGCCAGTGATTCACACAGTTTTCAAGCCCATGTCGGTTCATTGCGCTCACCAAGTCGTGGTCGCGTCAAGCTGACGTCAAAAGACCCAAGTGCGCATCCAAGTATTTTATTTAACTATATGTCACATGATCAGGATTGGCAGGAGTTCCGCGCGGCGATGCGTATCACGCGTGAGATCATGCATCAACCTGCGCTGGACCCTTATCGCGGTGCTGCCATCTCACCCACCGAAGACTTGGTCACCGATCAGCAGTTAGATGACTATGTGCGTGAGCATGGCGAGACGGCATATCATCCGTCGTGTACGTGTGCGATGGGAGAAGATAACGATTCGGTCGTCAATGGTGAAGGGCTGGTACATGGTATCGATGGTTTGCGAGTCGTTGATGCGTCTATTATGCCAAATATTATTAGCGGCAATCTCAATGCCACCACCATTATGCTGGCCGAAAAAATCGTTGATAAAATGAAAGGCGTACAACTGCCTCGTTCTACGGCAGATTATTATGTCGCCAATGGAGCACCGCTACGCTCTGAGCCAATGCGCGATTACCTCTCAACGATGTAAGCTAAGCGGCTGGGCAGGTAGGCAGGGCGAGATGCGCTGCTGAATAAATAACGATATAAGATAACTTCAAAGTAATGGCCTTTCACGTAAAGGCCTTTTTTATCAGCGCTGATGTAGTAGGGCGATGCAAGTCGTTACGGTCGGCACTGTTTATCATTTTATTCGCTTTTATTCATTGGTACTGCTTTGTGCGTCATGCGGTTCTGTATACGTTATGTGGTTAAAAGTCATAATGCTATGCCGGACAAAGCAATATCGGACACTGTTTAATTTACCTATTTGAGGTCTTTTATGTACAGTTCGCCATCACAAGATGTGACGAAACCTTTGAGCCTAAATAAAACTGTGTTTTTAGGTTCGGCTATTATTTCTATTTTATTGATAATCTGGACCATTGTTTTTCCAGATTATAGTGAGACCTTACTCAGCTCAAGCATGGCTTGGGTATCAGATAAGTTTGGCTGGTACTACATGTTGGTGGTTGCCGCTTATAGTATCTTTGCTTTGTTTGTCGGTTTTTCTAAATATGGCGATATCAAGCTGGGGCAGGATCACGAAAAAGCGCAGTTTCCGTTTTTAGCGTGGGCTGCCATGCTCTTCTCCGCTGGTATTGGTATAGATCTATTGTTTTTTGGTGCGTCAGAGCCATTGATGCATTATCTAACACCGCATACGGGACTAGAGCCTGCGAGTGCCGAGGCGATGCGTCAAGCACTTGCTCAGACCTTTTTGCATTGGGGTTTACATGGCTGGGGTATTTATGCACTGATTGGTATGGCATTGGCTTACTTCGCCTATCGCAAAAACATGCCACTTGCGCTACGCTCACCGCTCACACCGATATTTGGTGAACGCTTGATCAAAGGCTGGTTGGGTGATGGGATTGATACTTTCGGTGTCGTGTGTACGTTGATGGGTATTGCGACAAGTCTGGGTATTGGGGTCTTACAGGCTAATGCTGGCTTGACCCATGTCTTTGGTATTGAATCTAGCAAGATGGTTCAAGCGCTTATCATTGTCGGTGTGGTCGTAGCCGCTGCTGTCTCTGCGATGACGGGTGTCGAAAAAGGCGTACGTCGTCTGTCTGAATTCAATATGCTGTCGTCAATATTGCTATTGCTTGCCATCCTCGTGATGGGTAATACCGTCTATTTATTAAACACTTTTACGCAAAATATTGGTCAATATTTCCAAACCATTATTTATAAAACCTTTGATGTTTACGCTTACGACGGTACTGCCGGTGCCGACTGGAAATCAGGTTGGACGATATTTTTCTGGGCATGGTGGGTGGCTTGGGCACCGTTTGTTGGTCTATTTATTGCACGTATTAGCCGTGGCCGTACGCTACGTGAGTTTGTCTTTGGCGTGATGTTTATTCCATTGGGCTTTATTTTTGCATGGTTCTCTATCTTTGGTAACACCGCGATAGATCTGGTCGCCAATGGCGCAACGGCGCTTGGTGAAACTGCCGTCAATGATGCCGCGATGGGTATGTTTGCACTATTTGAATACTTCCCTTATAGCGAAGTCCTATCATTTGCAGGTGTGATCATCGGTCTGGTGTTCTTTGTGACTTCTGCTGACTCAGGCGCGTTGGTACTTGCGAACCTAAGCTCAAGAGGCATGACCAATGACACCGATGCACCGGTTTGGTTACGTTTATTTTGGGCGGCGGCAACGGGTCTTATCACGCTAGGCTTATTATTTGCAGGTGGTTTTGCTTCACTGCAATCCGTCTCTGTGATTGCAGGCTTGCCGTTCTCTCTGATTCTAGTGCTCTATATGATGTCCATGTGGAAGTCACTGAAAGAAGAGGGCAATAAGCGCAAAGCCAGCACGATTGGTACTGCCAATGTACTTGATAGCGGTAAAGGCTGGAAAGCACGCTTGCAACGCATTGTGAGTTTCCCAGGACACGCGCAGGTCGAAAAATTCTTGAAAACGGTGGTGATGCCAGCGATGACTGAGGTCGAAAAAGAGTTCAAAGCAGGCGGTCTCAAAACCTCTTTAGATGCGCATAACCTTGCCAGTATCGGTGAAGATATCGATGCCGGTATGGATAAAGACAGTGGTCAGGTAGACGGTCTAAAACTGCGTGTTGGTCATGGTGATGAAGATGACTTTATTTATGAAGTTAACTTGATCAAAGCCGAACGTCCTAACTTTACATTGAATACATCAAACAAGCAGGCAGAGCATTATTATCGTGCTGAGGTGTTCTTAAGTGAAGGCTCGCAAGAGTATGACTTGGTTGGCTACACCAAAGAGCAAGTATTGGTCGATATCTTAAATCAGTACGAGCGTCATTTACAGTATCTACATTTAGAGCGTTAATGGCTTAGACTTATCAGCTATCAATCTATATATACGATAGCTGATAAGTGCCCATCTTTATAAGAAATGACCCCATAAGTTGGCTACAGCTTATGGGGTTTTTTATGACGAACAAAACAAGCGAGAAACAGCATAAGTGAAAGATAACATATAGCCAATATAAGGTAAAATCTATCAAACAAGCGGATAAGTTTTTACACAAGCAAAGGATATTGTTGTGACGAGATTAAAATACATAGCGCATTACTCAGAGCAGATTCAAACGCAAGCGGCGCAAATGATAAGTGATGGCAGAATGGGTGAGTATTTGGATAAAAAATATCCCACCCAGCATCAAGTACAAAGTGATAAGGCGCTTTATCACTATATCAATGAAATAAAAAACCAGTACATGCGTAAGATTGGCCCGCTATCACATGTCAGTTATAGCAGTAAGTTAAAGGTACTAAAGCATGCGCTAGGTATTCATACCACGCAGTCTCGGGTGCAAGGCAGTAAGCTTAAATCGCACAACAGCATCACGGTTGCTAGTCTATTCAAAGACGCGCCGCCAGAGTTTTTGCGGATGATTGTGGTGCATGAGCTTGCTCATTTTAAAGAGCACGATCATAATAAAGCGTTTTATCAACTGTGCTGTCATATGGAGCCTGAATATCACCAGCTCGAATTAGACATGCGCTTATGGTTGCACTGGCAAGAGCGGTGATTAGACAGAAATATAAAGTCAAAATAGCTCTTTGCCACCGTCTGAAAACGCTCAACGTTATCGCTAACCGTGCTAAGCTTGCCTGTACTAAAAATTTAACTGCCAAATCATAAATTGAGACACAGTTTTTTTGTTATCTCACGAAAAATAGAGAAAAAAATGATCAACACCAAAATATATAAAGCCATTTATACCTTAGCCGAAGAATTGCTAGAGGCCGATCGTCGCGGCGACCAAGCAAAATTTGATGCGCTTTATGCGGAACTAAAAGCCATTTGTACCGACAACGAAAATACCGATAAAGATCATCCAGAGCAGTGGGAGACACTTGCTGATTTTACAGAAGATTTGGATGAAGCATTGGTGATTTATGATAAAGCGTTGGTCAAAGCCACGGCGATCAATTCAAAAGATCATATGTCATCAATTGCTTTTTCTATGGCAGTTCTACAGATTGAGACTGGTGAGACTGAAGCTGCTATCCAAAATCTACAAAATGCCAAAGTCACGGCCAATAAAATCGAAGATAAAGAGTTTAAGGTTGAGATAGATGAGCTACTCACGAAGCTGCTAGCTGAGTAACTTCTACCAAATAGGAATAAATCTGATATGCAAGACGTACCTATAGTGATCGTTGGCGGTGGCTTAAGTGGACTATACGCCGCCTTTTTATTAGAGCAAAAAGGCATCGCGTATAGACTGTTAGAGGCGCGTGATACATTGGGTGGTCGTATTGCAGTCGCCAAGTCTTCAGGTCTGACCCATTCGGAACAGGCAGCTCTTGACAAAAAGGCTGCTGATAAGGAAGCTGCTAATAAAATATCTGATAACACAGAATCAAATAATGCGTTTGATTTGGGACCTTCTTGGTTTTGGCCAGACTATCAGCCGCAGTTGAGTAGTCTTATTGAATCATTAAATCTATCGCGCTTTGCGCAGTTCGAAGTAGGCGATATGATGATGGAGCGCGCTGCTGAGCAATCATCTGTGCGTATGCAAGGTTATAAAAGCGCGCCGCCTTCTATGCGTTTAGTCGGTGGAATGGCTGCTTTGATTGATGCGCTATACGCTCGCTTAGATACTCGCTATATCATGACCAATCAAAAGGTACGGCAGTTGACTAAGACGGATGGGTATATTGAAGTGCAGAGCGAAGATACTTCTGGACATGTGACCGGATATGTCAATACGTTTCGAGCGCAGCATGTGTTACTTGCGCTACCGCCTCGGTTGGTAGAAGGTTGTATAACATTTCAGCCAGCATTACCGCAAAATCTGAGCACCCAGTGGCAAGAGACAGCAACTTGGATGGCACCTCATGCCAAATATGTGGCGGTCTATGAGTCACCATTTTGGCGATATAACGGTCTCTCAGGCGCAGCGCGCAGTGCGATAGGGCCACTTACCGAGATACATGACGCTTCTACGCTAGAAGGTAATGGCGCGTTGTTTGGCTTCTTTGGTGTTCCCGCGCAAGTGCGCCAAAGTGTCTCTGATGATGTGTTAAAAGAACACTGCCGTGCGCAGTTGGTGCGGCTATTTGGGGCACAGGCGGATACGCCAATCGCTGAGTATCTCAAAGATTGGGCACAAGATTCATTGACGGCGATGCCAGCTGATGTCAGCGGCGATGGTCAGCATGCAGTAGCGCCATCATCTAAGCCACAAACAGGTGTATGGCAAGATTGTTTAACAGGCTGTGGTAGTGAATGGTCAGCGCAGTTCCCTGGCTATATTGCGGGCGCTATTGATGCAGCGGCAACGGCGGTACAAAGCTTGCCTGCGACTGTGTTATCTAGATAGTGTTGTCTCGATGATAAACACCGCAAAAAGTTATCCAGCTAGATAAAACATCGTCATCCAATAGGATAGCTGATGAATAACTCGCTCAAAAAAAACACTCGCAAGGCTACTTGGCTTGTGCCTTTTGCTTGCTTATTAGCAGGCGGCGCGCTCACTGGTATTTCGACCAATCTAGCAAAATACGCGGGTGACATTGGGCTGACACCACTAGCGTTTTTGTTTTGGTCGATCACTGGTGCTGCTATTATTCTCTTGATAGTCTCTTTTCTGAGAAAAGAAGCCCTTCCTTTTAGCGCTCATAGTATCGAGTATTATTTTGTCGCCGCCTTTGTCAGCGTGGCGGCTGCTAATTTACTGTTATTTTCTGCTATTCCTCATGTTGGGGCAGGGTTTGTTGCCCTAATTATATCTTTACCCCCACTGCTAACGTATCTTGGCGCACTGCTGCTACGTATGGAGCGTTTTTATCTCATTCGTGCGCTTGGCGTAGTGGCGGCGCTTTTTGGCGCAGGGGTATTGGCTATCCATAAGCTTTCTGCACCAGAGTCTAGTGTCTTTTGGATTTTAGTCGCGCTGTGCGGGCCAGTGCTACTCGCCATTGGTAATATCTATCGGACATTACGCTGGCCTGACAATGCTTCATCTAGTGCGCTCGCACCCGGCATGCTGGTTGCGGCGGCGCTGCTGTTAGGTTTGTTTAGTGCGCTCTCTGATTTTTCTGTCGCGATATCTTTAGATGATTGGTTGCCGCTAGGATTGATAGCCGTACAAGCATCGGTGTTTGCTGGTCAGTTCTCATTATTATTTCTTTTGCAAAAAACAGGTGGTCCTGTTTTGCTCAGTTTATTAGGTGCAGTGGGAGCAGTCGTTGGTGTACCTATCGCGATTTTTTTACAAGGGGAGCGTCCGCCTGAAGGCTTGTTTTTAGGAGCGACGTTAATAGCCATTGGTGTGGTACTGGTAACATGGGGCGGTGTAAAGATGACGACGGTAACGATAAAGGACGAGTGAAAGCTAGCTTATCAAGCGACACAATCAGTAAGTGTGCTATATCCTTGCAAGTATTTGATATTCTTTTTTAATCTTGATTATGATCTATATTGATTCAATAATTCGTTACGATTATTTCAAATCAGTTTTTGTGAATACGATGAAAAAGGAGTATAAGTATCGTGGTTATCGTTGTCATGGACTCAGGCTATGAATGCAGCCACACGTTATCAATTATTAAATAATTTTACGATTCTTATTAGTGTTATCGGGGTAGTTGTTGCCTTGTTAGATAGTGGCTTTACGCTACCAACATGGATACAACAAGTTTTTCATATTTTTTATTTGGTCATTATCTTGTTGAGCTTTGTGGTGACAGTTGGCCGTTATATTTACACAAAAAAACCGCTAACGCTTAATAAAGTCGCAGTGTTTGACGCCTTTACCAGTACAGCGATTGTCATTTTATTGATAGCGCATTTCACTGACTTGGTGCGTTCTGGATTGGACGCCGCCGTTGATGGTTTTGTTGCGATAAAAATCGCCGTGTTTGTCACCTTTATCCGTGAACTCTCTGATCATAATTTCAATCTCAATCGTACCTTTCTAAATCCTGCACAGTTTTTTATCTTAAGCTTCTTAGCTGTTGTGCTGGTTGGTGCTTTGCTCCTAATGATGCCCAATGCGACAACGCAGCCGTTATCTTTTATTGATGCACTCTTTACCGCGACCAGTGCCGTTTGTGTGACTGGGCTTATCGTCGTGGATACGGCAACCTATTTTACGACGTTTGGCCAAGTTATTATCATGGGGCTGATACAAATCGGCGGCTTAGGTATTTTGACGTTCGTGACGTATTTTAGTTATTTTTTTAAGGGCGGTGTCAGCTATGAGACGCAAGCGAGCATTAGCGAGATGTCTTATATGCGCGGCATGGGTAATGTGGTGTCGACACTCAAGTCTATCTTATATGTGACATTCGCCGTTGAGGCGGTGGCGGCAGCACTCATTTATATCAGCATTTATGATATGCCTGATATGGACTGGTCTGAGCAATTGTTTTTTTCGGTTTTTCATGCGATTTCCGCTTTTTGTAATGCTGGGTTTTCTACCTTTAGTGCTGGCATGTATGACGATTCGATACGCTTCAATTATCCATTGCAGCTTATCATTGCGATGACCTTTATCTTTGGTGGTATGGGCTTTACCATTGTGGTCAATGTGCTGCGGTATTTGCGTCATCGCGCTGAGCGACTCATATATCGCAATGACCGGCACTATATTTATCAGCCTTGGTTGCTGAATATCAATAGCCGTATTACTTTGATTACGACTGGTGCGTTATTGTTGACTGGTCTGATCGGTGTGATGGTATTTGAATACAATAATGTACTCGCTGACCATACCAGCTTTTTTGGTAAGCTTATCACAGGGTTTTTTACGGCTGCCACGCCGCGAACCGCAGGGTTCAATGTCATTGATATGGGTGAGCTGACTTTTCCAACAGTCATGCTAACGATATTTTTGATGTGGATTGGGGCGTCGCCCAACTCGACGGGTGGTGGTATCAAGACCAGTACCTTTGCGATTGCGCTATTAAATACACTGAGTCTAGCCCGTGGGCAAACGAAGATAGAAGTCTTCAAGCGTCAGATTGCGGAGATTTCAGTCCGCCGCGCGTTCTCTATTATGTGGTTGTCATTATTGGTCATCGGTACGGGTGTGACGCTGATTAGTTATGATCAGCCAGAGCTTGATTTGATCAAAGTGGTGTTTGAGTGTTTCTCAGCTTATAGCACGGTGGGGCTAAGTTTAAACCTGACAGCAGATTTATCAGATTTTAGTAAAGTGGTGGTTTCGGTCATCATGTTTGTTGGACGGGTCAGTATGCTGACGATATTTATTGCGCTACTCAAAAACATGCGCCAACGCAATTATCGCTATCCGACTGAAGAAATCACGATTAACTAAATCGTCGTAAACAG
The DNA here is from genome assembly GCF_041431175.1 of Psychrobacter sp. Arc29. Lineage (NCBI taxonomy): Bacteria > Pseudomonadati > Pseudomonadota > Gammaproteobacteria > Moraxellales > Moraxellaceae > Psychrobacter > Psychrobacter sp. Arc29. The sequence continues at coordinate 283,654 of NZ_JASMRR010000003.1, forward strand.
ACGATTTTATGCTTAAAAACGAGTAAAGATATATCAAAAGATACTGAAAAAGGTCATTAAGGTTATGAAATACATCATCGTAGGATTGGGGAATTTTGGTGCGTCACTGGGAGCAGCATTGACCCGCCAAGGTCACGAAGTGATTGCTATTGACAACAGCATGCAACGAGTAGAGGCCTACAAGGAAGTCATCTCTCATACGCTCTGTATGGATGCCACGGATGAGTACACCGTGAGCGGATTACCGATTGTCGATACCGATACTGTCATTGTTGCTATTGGGGAAGATCAAGGCGCCAATGTTATGGCGACGGCGTTATTCAAGACGCTAAAAGCGAAACGTTTGATCAGCCGCAGCATCAACCCGCTACACAAAAAAGTCCTACAAGCCATTGGTGTCGATGACATTATTTACCCTGAAAAAGAAGCGGCTAATCGCTGGGCCAAACGACTGTCACTAAGCCATTTCGTTGATTCGTTCGAGTTGAGCGATAACTTCAGTATGGTAGAAATTAAGATTCCAAATGTATTGATCGGCAGGACGGTTGAGGAGTTGCGGTTGGAGCAAAAATTCAATATCCGATTGCTTAGTACCTTGCGCTATGAGTATTATGAAGACAGCTTTGGTCGTACCCAGACCAAACCTAGCGTGCAAGGTCTGGCCACGCCTGATCAAATATTGCAAGACCGTGATGTATTGGTCATTTATGGCGCAAACAAACACATCAACCAGTTCTTACGTAGCGTGGGTGTGAAAATCAAATAACGGCTTGCAATCGCAGTGACATGAGAAGAGACAGGGGAAGTTTATGAATAAGCGCAGTATATCCGTTCTATTGGTCGCTGTTATGGTGTTGCTGTCAGGCTGTGATCCGTCTGCGCAAGATCCGAACGTTCTTCTGTCCGAGCGCCAACAAGATCCGATTGAAGCGTTAGAGGTAACCTCCGATGTAGATCGCAGTCAGTTCAGTTATAAAGAAACCTTTTATGTACCGATTTATTCTGATATCTATACCGATAGAGACAATCGCAAAGTGCTATTGTCAGCGACACTGAGTGTGCGTAATACCACACTCAAAAAATCACTATATATTAATAAAATTGATTACTACGATACCGATGGTGCACTGGTAAAATCGTATCTAAGCAAGCCCATTGAGCTACCAGCAATGGCTACGCTCAACTATATCGTCGAAAAAGAAGAAGATAAAGGCGGGTCGGGTGCCAACTTTATTATCGAAGTTGAAGGTATCGATGAAACCGTCAGACCAGTTATCGAAGCGGTCATGATTGGTAATTTTAGCAACAAAGGATTTGCCTTTAGTACGGAAGGTACGCCAGTAATACATTAAAGGAATGTATTCAGTGAAGTAATAAATAACAAGGAAAGTTTAATTCAACTCAAGGAAGCGTTATGTCTGCAACAAAAGAAGAAATCAGCGCCTTTATGGCGTTAGAGTTTCCACAAACCAGATGCATCGTCGAAGCAGTCAGTGAAAACGGTGCAACCTTATCGCATGATATTGGCATAGATGAGTTACGTCCTGGCGGCACAGTATCGGGACCTGTCATGATGGCCGTCGCTGACGTCGCCATCTATGTCGCGATACTTGGCAAAATCGGCATCGTACCATTAACGGTGACGACGAGTCTGACCATCAATTTTTTGCGTAAACCGTCAGCGGATGCACGTATTATCGCTGAATGCACCTTACTCAAAGTAGGGCGAGCCTTGATAGTAGGCGAGGTGTCTCTATATTCAGAAGGTTCAGATGAGGTCGTGGCTCATGTCGTCGGCACCTATTCTGTACCGCCCAAGCGTATCTAAAACGCTATGTAAGCGTTTGGATAGCTCATCAAAAGAGCAGCTATGTTAAGAGGTTGCTCTTATTTTATCGGTCGACGTGCTTTATAAAATAGCGAGTACCATCTATTCACTAGGATCTGAACCTGGTGGAAAATTATGGCGTAGCTGCGCAACATTAGCAGTGGTCACTGTATCTGTGAAGTTATTTAGATCGCTATGCACGTATTGTGTGACGGCGGCTATTTGCTCGTCGTTCATCATACTATGGAACGATGGCATACCGCGCAGACCATTGATTAACACACTAATAATATAGTACTTCGATTGCATCTTGCTGTTGTTAGCAAGCGGTGGATAGTAGCCAGCGCCGTATGCACCTTCACCTTTTTGCATATGACAACCTGCACAAGAGTCGTCATAAAGCTTTTTACCATTAGTGGTAAAGAACCCCGTCTTACCCTGTGTGCTGCCTTCAAACTTGGCGAGCCACGGCTTCATGCTAGGATCATCGCTCATTTTTGGTATTGAGCGTACATCGACGATATTGCTGGCGGGTTCAGCCAACTCGTTTTTGGACATATATACGCCGCCCCATGCGCCCTGATTGCGACTGGCCTGATTGTCAAAATTTTTGTTAAATACCATAGGCGTTGTCTGTGGATTGGCGATAGTGGCTGCGTTTTTTGCCTTATACTGACTACAGCCTGACAACGTTGTTAATGCAATTGACCCGCCAACCATCAGCAGCATTATGGTCTTGGCTGAGCCAGACGATGCGATTGGGTTTGGTGTCACCATATCCATGATTATTCCTAATGTAGCTATTCTCATTATTATCATCCTTGCTTCAACGCCAGACTGGTCATCCAAATGCTTACTAAAAAGACACTGCTACCCAAGTTTCTTGGCCTTTTGATGCAAGCGTTTGGCGGCATCCATACCAGATAATATTGCCCCTTCTTGCCACGCAGGAATGTGCGAGCAATGCTCACCTGCCAGTACGATGCGGTGGTCAATCTCGCAGAGGGTCTCGTAATATTGCTCACGACTCGACTCGCTCCAGATACCATAACAGCCAAGCGACCAAGGGATACGGTGCCATGCAACCGAAGTGCCCGAGCGGAACTCTTTGGTATATTGCGGATGAATCTGTTTGCCATAGGCGAGCGCCGCGTTGATACGCTCTTTGGGTGTTAATGAGTTAAATTTATACGAAGTCTCGCCAAAGCCATAAGCGCCAAGCAACACACCAGCGCCTGTGCTAAACATATCTTGTGACGGATAGGAGATTTGGGTGATCGGCAGATCAGTATAGGTGATACCGCCATAGATCCATTCATCCTCTTCCCAGAACCGCCGTTTGAATTCTAAACCCACTTTATACGAGCTATCATAAGGGACGGCTGCCATCGCTTTTTTCATCGGAGCGGAGACGTTAATATCAATTTGAGTCAGTATGGATAAAGGAATCGTACAAATGCACCAATCTGCGCGCACCGTTTTGGTGGCACCGTCAGGGCTATTGCTATCAACATAATCAACGGTAACGCCTGTCTCGCCTTGATTGATCTTGGTGACTTTGGCATTGAAGGTAATCATATCGCGGCACTCGCGCGTGAACGCATCACCAATTTTTCCCATACCGCCGACAGGCTGAAACATCGTTGGTTGATGCACATGGACGGTATAGTTGCTATAAATGTCCGACCACATGCCTGAGTCTAGTAGCTTATCCATCGGTATAGGCGTTGATGGCTTGGCATCAGGCATCAAACCGCCACCCGGATACACACTATAGCCGCGATGCTTGCCGGTTTCATGGCTTTTGACATAGCGATAGTTGTTATCCAAAACGCCCCAGCCCTTTAGACCTTCGAGTAGTTTTTCTTTGTCCTCTTTATCAACGCTACTATCGAGACTGCCTTTATTGACGGCTTTGGACAGCAGTTCTGACACGTAACCGCGGATATCGCTCTGTACTTCGCCCAAGCGCTGCGGCGCACCGTTAAAGTGATTGGTACGGTGTAGATAAGCGCGATCATTGGTTTGGATAAAGGGTTGCAATGCGACGCCGAACTTTTTGCAATAATGAAAGACCGCGTAGTGATGGATGGGCAATCGCCATGGCCCACCATTAAAGTAATTGCCTTTTTTAAAGTCGCACGTGACCTCCGCACCGCCCAGCTCTATATATTTGTCACCGCTATTGAGTGTCCAGCTACGTCCGCCGCCACGATTTTGGTACTCAAGCACGGTCACTTTGTAGCCCGCTTTGCGTAGCTCATAGGCCGCAGTCAGCCCGCCCAATCCTGCACCCAAAACCACGATACTGGCGCCAGCAGGGGCACCTTTGAGGTTCATTTCTTCTTTAAAGCTCGACTCGGATGCAAACCCCAACGTGGTCATCGCTTGATACATCGCGGTCGCGCCTGCGGTCTTGCCAATCATGGAGAGCAGTTGCCGACGCGTAGGGGATTGGAGCAGGTCATTCATAGGATTATCCTTATCATGCGGGTCTTTGCCATATGATAAAAGGCGAAGATTAGAGCGCATTTTTTATAGTTGGTTTTAATGCCAATTCTTAGGGCTAGCTTTTTTCTTTTATCACACGCGTGACGTCCGCCGCGCTGACATCGCTGCTTGGTAGACCACCAAAGGTGACTCGTACATAGTTGGTAATGCTAGCGATTTGTGCAGGGCTTAAATCTTTTGAGAAGCCTGGCATTTTTGGTGCTGTGTTAAAGGCACCTTTCGCGCCAAAGGCAATCACGCCAACGAGCGCATCAGGTTTTACGCGGCGAATGCTACTGAGGCCAACGATAGATGCATAGCGCGCATCGGGCTGGGCGTAACCATCGACGCCATGACAGCTGGCGCAATGTGCTAAATATAAGTCTTTTGGCGAGTTGCTGCCCAAGTTATTATTGCTGCCGCTATTGTTGACACTGCTGACAGTATTCGTTTTGGCCTGCGCCAGATAGTCTTTTTGCTCAAGTAAGTTATAAGTAATAGAGTTGCTGACTGGCTGTGGTAGGCGAGAGACATTGACAGGTATGAGATAGTCATCGGTCTTAATGGCTGGGACGACTTTTAGATAAGATGCCATCGCGATCAGATCTTCGTCAGTGAGATAGCGTGTACTATGTGCCACGGCTTCCGCCATTGGCCCGCCCGCATAAGCGCGCTTATCAAGCGTTCCTGTACGTAGGTAGGTCACGATGTCCATTTCGCTCCAGCGCCCAATCCCTGTGTCGTTGTCAGGGGTGATATTTGGGGCAAACCATTTACCAAGCGGCGCCCCAGATAAGTAGCGGTCTTTATCAAGACCTTGGGTTAGATTGCGCGGCGTATGGCAGGTGCCGCAATGCTCTAGATTATTGACCAGATATTCACCACGTTGCTGGGTTTGCGTGAGTCCTGAGCGGTTTTCGGTAGAGGGTACATTGATGACATTCCATGCCAGCATTAGGCTACGGATATTCAATGGAAAAGGCAGGTGTGTGGTTTTTTCAGGGGGCTTGTCTACCACAGGGATGGTCTGAAAATAAGCAAACAAGGCACTGACGTCATCATCCGTCAGGCCATGATAGGACGGATAGGGCATCGCAGGATAGATCTGATGACCGGGTGCGCGACCTTTGCGTAAGGCTTTTTTAAAATCTGCCTCAGTATAATTGCCAATACCATAGCGCGTCGATGGTGTGATATTGGTCGAGTAAATATTGCCAATGGGCGTCTCAATCGGCACGCCGCCACTATAGTCTTCACGATGGCAGGCCATACAGTCAGCGGTACGCGCCACGTAAGCACCGCGGTTGGCAAGCGCACTATTGGCGGGGCTGGCATTAGGTAAGGTTATTCTGCTAGGCAAAGTGTCCATTGGCAGGCTGACCGTCTCTGCCATCGTAGCGGTAGAGAGTACGCCGAAACCGATTGTCGTGGTTAAGCAAAACAACAACGCTGGCATGACTGTAGAAAGTGGTTTCATAACGTCCTTATAGTGCTGATAAATCATCCTTAATCCCTCATCCTAATATGCCTGCAATTCGCCAGTCGTGTCTAGCAAAATAAAGCAACGTGATAACTATCTATATTGAAAAAGCACTGTCATAAAAAGCACTGTCGTAAAGTTAACATTAGCCGCTACTGTCTGGCGGCTTCCACCTTAATATTTAAGTTAAGATTTTTGGTCAATCCAAACCAGACAAATTTGTTTATATTCCATTTTGTGCGATCAATCGTCGCAGTGAAGTCGCCACCGCAAACGTCCTTTTTAAGACTGGGGCTCAAATAACAATCAAAATTTGTGGCTTTCAGGCTAATAGGATGCGTCTCGCCATGTAGCGTCAGCTTGCCATCTACTCTTGTTACCTGTGGGCTTTTCTTATTTTGATCAAAATACCACTTCGTCGACTTAAATTGCGCCGAGGGAAACTTTTTCGCATCAAAAAAATCCGGTCCCGTCAGGCTACTATTAAAAGAAGGGTTGCCTGTATTGAGGGAGTCTATCGGTATGATTAACGAGATATCGCCTGTTTGCCGACTTGGGTCGTATTGCAGTTGACCTTTGATATCATAAAAGCCACCAGTAGTGGCAGAGGTCTTGAAGCGTTCAATGGCAAATCGTATGTGCGTATTGGTAGGATTGATGGAGTAACTGGCGGCATGACTGTCATCGATAGTGCTGACAAGCAGTAATGGAATAAGCAGCAAGGCGTAGATGTGCGAGATTTTTTGTCCAATGCATAAGAGGTGCATGGCTACATTCCTTTGTGGGCTATCGATATGTAAAGCGTTTTATTAACGAGCGCCATCCATGGTTTTGCTCAATACTAAGCCAGTTCTCATTCATTATTTATACATTGTTTTTCAAATGGTTAGTAGTGTTATTTTAGTAAATATATAACCGCTGGTTTCAGTTATATCTAAACATTCATATCTCAATATTGATTCTAAATATTGATTCTAAATATTGATTCTAAATATTGGGTGTCCCAGTGTTAGACAGCTTTATATCAGCACGGTTTTTATGATTGTCGGTATTTTTAGTTTTATTTGCTATCGAGTGTTTGAAGAAAAGAGTGGCAAGCGCACAGGCTATCGTCAGTGATAGCAGCATCGAGACCAAAGTATGACTAAAAAAATGATCGCCAAACAGCATTTTATACAGCCCCATTGTCCATCCCAAGACCGTGACTGTGGTAAATATTTGATAGCGATACTTTTTTAACGTCGGCAAAAAAGCCAATCCATATAAGGAAAACCCTGCGCTGGCGTGAGCCGCTGGGAAGCATCTGGCGGGCGTAGCTGCTACGATATTTTGCCACAGGTTAAGGTAGGGCAGATCACCGTTAAAAATAACCAAGTCATTTGGGCAACTCACATGGGTGACGCCTTTGAGCGTGGCAATGCTAGCCGGTACAATCGCGATTATAATCAGTAGATAGCCGATCTCCCGAATTGGTAACGGAAGCAAAAATCTATCAAATTTATGGCGATGCTGCGAGGCGACGTCAGGCAAAGGCTGTCGATACTTTATGATTAACACTGCTATGAGGTAGACCGCCAGTAGAATTAATAGGGCTTTGGGCAAATCATAAAAGATAAACGCATAAGGCTGCGCGCCCTTTTCTAGTAGCCAGTGTCCATTGCTATAAAAAAGCTCACTGATGCGTATGTCCAACTGGCTATGCTCAAAAACCAAGGTGGCAATGATCGTCACGCACAGTAATTTTAGCCAGCCCCAAGCCATTGAGTGGTTTTCTAAAGTCATGGATACACCTGATAACGTACATTAAGTGATGATAGATTCCAGCATGTTGCTATAAAAAAATAGACAACTATAAAAAGACAGACAGCGCCATTAACCATAAGACCGTTAAGAGAAATAACGACAAAAATTGTGCAGCAGAGCCGACATCTTTTGCGATTTTTGCAAGTGGATGCTTAGCGGTTGACGTATGATCGACGCAAGCTTCGATACCAGTGTTGAGAAGCTCAACAATCAAAGATAAAAAAGACGCGAGCACTAGCATCATCTTTACACTCAATGCAAAAGGCATAAAAGCGATAGCCACAAACAGGGCAAGATTAAGCCACACGACCTGTCTAAAAGCCGCCTCAAACTTGTATGCTGCCTTAAAACCATCCATTGAATAGCCCGCAGCTTTTATAATTCGGTAAAAGCCCGTTTTGCCTTTTGCGCTCTCTGCAAAGCTATCAGGCGTGAGCGCACTATGATGTGCTGGCTGCTTGATAGAGCTGTGACTGGCTGTCTTGTTTTCAAGATTAATAGGGTTGGTGTCGTTCATATAGAATTCTTAATGGTCTATTAATATCAAGGTATGCGCTCGGCTTTGCACGACCAAACAAACAGTCAGGCAAAGTCGATATAGCTTGAGTATAAGACGAGAGAGATTAAGAAAGTGTTAAGAGACTATGAAGAGGCTGGGATACGTGGTAATGAATATTAAATAGGGCAGAGGGTGTTTTTTAGATGAGATTTTTTGGCATTATTGCATGGGCTACTTGTAATAAATACTAAAAGTGCTGCCGCCTGAATGATTGGCTTGATGGGTCAGATGCCAGCCCATATGAGACATGATGCGTTGTACGATACTCAGCCCCAAACCTGAGCCTTCAACCTTGTGATTGATATCATGCTCTGGTGATAAGGCTGTGCCTGTACCCCCGTCTTGATAGTCATGAGTCAATCGCTCAAATCGTTCATATAGCAGCGGCATCATCGCCTCAGGAATACCAAGACCAGTATCAGTGACCATGATTTTTTCATCATCGATAGTGATAATGACTTCGCCATCATCCGTGTACTGAAACGCATTTTTTATCAAATTGCCCAATGCCATTTTTAATAGCTCAGGACGCACATAGGTGCTATATTCTTGCTCAGCGACTACCTGACACGTGACGGTCTTGTAGCGCAGCAAATAGGTCAATCGCTGTACCTCGGCTAGAGCAGTGTTATTAATGGATGTTTGCGGTGCATCTAGCTTTTCAGGAGCGCGCGAAAGTAAGAGCAGGGCGGTGATAATCTCGGAGGTCTCACGGGCTGTATTACTTATACGATTGGTAAATTCGTTTAGGTAGCTGTCTTCTGCTAACTGTGAGGCCAACACCTCAGAGGCACCCATGATGATGGTCAAGGGCGTGCGCAGCTCATGGCTGACGTCACCGGTGAACAGTTGCTCGCGCTTGAGATATTGCTCTAGCTTATGGTTTTTTTCATCAATAGCACGTGCCAACACCCCAACCTCAGATGGCATATGCGTGAGTTCTGTTAGGTTTTTATGATCTGTTTCGACGGCTTGTTTTAGATCTAATAGCGGCTTGATGATTTGTTTGGAGGACAAATGAGAGAATATAGCGGCAATAAGCAAACTCAAAATGACTGCCACTCTTAGTGTATCCGCAAAAATATCTTCTAAGTTTTCGAAGATTTCTAAAACAGGGTAGTGGCTCATCACCATTTCCACCCCTTCCAAGTACGTCAAAATGTAAGTCTGATTGCCTTGTTGATAGACGAAAAAATGAAGGTTGCCGTGGGTTTTGCCAAACTCACCGTCTATAGTGACAGACTTCTCTTGCACCGTTGCCGTTGCTGTTGTTTGCAGGTTGGCAGGTGCATTGTCGTAGCGGTAAATTGTGATACCTGGATTAGCGGTATAAATAGAGCGATCGCCATACTTTTCTTGGCTGATATCAAGCTGCTGCAACAGCCGACCCTTGACCAATTCCTGTTCTATTCTACTTTCCGCGTATAGAAAAATACTGACAAAAGCCCCGCATAGCAACAGCGCGAATATAAAGTAGGACAAGCGAAACTTATTGGCTATCGAGTCTATATTGAACATAGTAAAGAGGTACTTAATCGAAGGAGGCGGTTGATATAGTGAGCGATGGTAGACCGTATGAGGTGCTGCTCTCTCAGTTATACTACCGCGTTTTCTGATTTATTGGGATCGATGATTTGGTAACCCACACCAGGCACTGTCACTATCATGGTTTTGTCAAAAGGCTTGTCGACCTGAGCCCGCACGCTATGCATATGAGTACGTAGCGCATCACTGCTCGGTATATCCAGACCCCAAACCTTTTCTTCAAGTTCTGTCTTGCTGACGACGCGAGGTGCTGCACTCATTAGGATATGTAATATCTTAAATCCAGTTGGGGTGAGCTTAATCGACTTTCCTTCGCGCATAATAGTATGTTCGCTGTTGTTCAACGATAGCGTGCCCACAGCGATACTGTGCACAAAATGATCATCCTCATGACGACGTATAAGTGCTTTGATACGGCATTCTAGCTCAATCAACGAAAAAGGCTTGACCAAATAATCATCAGCGCCGCTATCAAAGCCTGCCACTTTATCCAAAATCGTATCGCGAGCAGTGAGCATTAATACAGGCGTTTTGTCGTGCAATTCTTCTCTGAGTTTCTTACACAGCTTGGTGCCATCCATACCTGGTAGCATCACATCGAGCAATATCACGTCATAATGATTGCTTGCGGCGAGCGTTAGCCCACTGTAGCCATTATGTGCGTTGTCTAATTCAAAGCCTTTTGGCTCAAAAAACGCGTAAATATTGGCCACGATATCAGGGTTGTCTTCAATAACGAGTATCTTATACATGATGTTGACCTAAAAAATAGTGGTGACCTAAAACAATATAGAAACGGATTTAGTTATTTACTTTAAAAAAGGTTGGCGCGCCTTTGACTGCATCGGTTGTGATGCCAAAAAAGCTAAGCAACGTCGGCGTAATAAAATCATGTGACACGGGCTGACTGCTCATACTAGAGAGACTATCCGCATCGATGTTATTGCTGTCTGGTGACCAAATGACTGCGGGCACGTGTTTTTGGGTATCTGGGGCAAATTTATAGGGCAGACCATGCAAGTAAATATTATTTTCACCCAGACTCTCGCCATGATCGCTCATATATACCATGACTACATCATAATCTTGTTCGTAAGGTTTTAAGGTATCAATCACGTTATCCAAAAAGTAATCGGTGTACAGAATCGCATTGTCATAGCCATTGATCACAGACTGGGCGTCACATTTGGATAGCTCATTGGTCATACAGACAGGTTTATACGTTTCAAATTCTTTAGGGTAGCGCTGGTAATAAGCGGGGCCATGATTGCCCATTTGGTGTAACAAAATAAGCGTATCTTTAGGTGTCTCTTTCGGTGAGCTGCCTGACTTAACCAGTTTATCAAAACCATCAAGCATGCCAATATCTCGGCATTCAACATCGCAGTTCGGATTGGTATCAGCCGTTTTGTAGTCCTCAAAAGTGACACGATCAGCCACGCCTTTAGAGCTAGAGTTGTTGTCTCGCCAAACGACATTGACTCCTTGCTTGCTGAGCGTATCGAGTACGTTTTCATTGTACTTGGCGGTATCGATATCATAGTTCTCCCGATTGGCATAACTGAACATACACGGTACTGAGTAAGCAGTGGAGGTGCCACAAGAGACGGCATCTTTAAAGCTATAAAGGTTGGATTGTTTTGAGAGCAGCGGCGTGGTGTTACGCGCATAGCCGTTCAAACCAAAGTGATCCGCTCGAGCCGTTTCACCAACGACGAACACCATTAGCTTGGGTTTTGCAGTGCTATTAGTAGGAGCTACGCGCTTTGCATCTGTCGCATGTAGCGTGAAAGTATCAGGACGGCGCAGCTCATTGACATAATTTTCGCCAAGTTTGATCGTAGAGTAAATAGGCGTGATCGGGTTGGCATAAGAGCGAACTTGTTTATGCTGACGAAAGAAGCTCGCGTACTGGTCACCAAAGGGTAAAAGACACGCCGCAATCAATGCGATAGACAATATCAACGTGGCTGTTTTTTGTAGAATACTGCGTTGCCAAGTAAAGCGTTTTAGACGAATTTTGCTAATAATAAATGCTGGTAACACGCCCAGTAGCAGCACCCGAATGACCATGCTAGGGGCAAACAATCCCATCGCCTCTGCTTGATCGGTCTCTAGACTATTGATCAGCATATTAGTGTCAAATATCGTCCCGTAAGCATCGGTAAAATAACCACAGATGGCCGCAGTGATCAGTAGCGCAATCAATACTGGTTTGGCAATCGGACGATAGCAAAGCAGCTGTAATACTAGCCACATCAGTCCAAACAACAAGCCAGTAATAGACAGTATAAAGCCGACGTTTTTGCTAAATGGATAGACGTTTAGCACCTGCTCAAAAAAGCCAATATTGGCAGTCGCCACCAAATATAAGGCAACGATGATAATAAGATAACTGAGATTTATCTCACGATTGTAGAGTTTACTCAGATAACTGTTTTTTTTATTGGCTTTAGGCGTGTCGATTTTGGCGGCTTGAGATATGGACATATAAATACTTCTCAACAGAATGATAGGAAACGTCATTCCTTACCATAACAAGTGTGCTGTTAAGAAGATGTTAAGGTGGCAGTTTTGATGCTGATGCTAATACTAGTTTGCGAGGTGTTGAGTGGTTTATAGAAAATTTTATAGCTATTCAAATTATTCAGAATTCATCATTGCTCTTAACTCAGACTGATTCTTTATGGTAATAAAACCATAGTGCATATCGATTATGGCCTTTTTTTGCCACGATTGAATGATTTTATTGACGGTTTGTCTGGTGGTACCAAGCATAAAGCCAAGCTCTTCTTGCGACAAGCGCAGGTCTATTTTTATATCGCCACCTGTCTGTTTGCCATAAGTACCAATCAGTCCCATGAGCATACTCGCCAATCTTGCGGATGTATTGAGTGAGGTGGCATCATCAATCCAATCAAACGCTCTACGAATACGCGCGCAAGTGATGAGCGCGAGGTGCTTGTATAAAATTGGATACTGTTGCGCCGTTTGAATCACCACCTTTCTAGGGATAGAAATCAACGTAACCTTATTGATTGTCCACGCATCATGGGTACGAGGATGGTCATCTATGATAGATATCTCGCCAAACCATTCGCCACTAGATAGATGGGCGAGAGTCATGGCATTGCCGCTAGCGCTCACATTGCAGACTCTAATCGTACCCGACACGACAAAGTGCAGCGCCGCATCATCGTTATCACCAATGGCATGAATCATTTGGCTTTTTTGATACACCTTTAGCACAGCGCTATGTGCCAGCTGTGTCTGGACTTCGGCTGGCAAGTCAGCAAACCAAGGGTCGTTATTTAAATGATGATTGATATTCATAAGTGTCATGTTTTTGACAGATTTGGGTTTGAAGAATGGTGTAAAGTAATTATTCGGACTATTTACAACTGTAAAGGACTATACAATGCAAACAGCGATGAAAACGACCACACAAACTGACTCAACATCGAGTGTACACCATAATATAAGCGAACAAGAGTGGCAGATGCGAGTAAATCTTGCCGCTTGTTATCGCTTAGTTGCGTCTTATGGTTGGGATGATCTGGTATTTACTCATATCTCCGCCCGCGTACCAGGGACGGAAGATGAGTTTTTAATCAATCCTTATGGCATGCTATTTGAAGAGATCACCGCCTCCAGCCTAGTCAAAGTCAACAAAGCGGGCGAAAAAGTCTCGCCATCAGCGTTCAATGTCAATCCAGCAGGATTTATTATTCATAGTGCCGTACACGAAGCCCGTGATGATGCGCACTGCGTGATTCATCTGCACACTAGCGATGGGGTGGCAGTCTCGGCGCAAGAGCAAGGGTTATTGCCCATCTCGCAGCAGTCATTATTTCCCTTATCTAACTTGGCGTATCACGATTACGAGGGCGTGGCACTGAACCCAGAAGAAAAGGTTCGTTTGGTTGCTGATTTAGGCAAGGCTAACTTTATGATCTTGCGCAATCACGGTCTGCTCACTTGTGCCGATACGGTCGCTGACGCATTTCTGAATATGTATATTTTACAAAATGCCTGCGAGATTCAAATCAAGGCGCAGAGCGGTGGCAGCGCATTGACGCCGATACCAGCACAAATATTGGCCGGTATTCAAGCGGCGTCTGAGCAGGTGACCAGAGGGGCGAATGGTGATATCGCATGGCCTGCCTTATTAAGAAAGCTACGCCGTACTGACCCATCGTTTGAGGAGTAGATTAGCAATGATAACCTTGGACGAATGGCGACGACAGGGAGAGTATTTTACTGTTGATGATCAGCAGATTTTTATACGGCATGCAGGGGACAAAAGCGCGCCTTCATTGCTACTGATTCATGGTTATCCTAGTGCCAGTTGGGATTGGGAGGGTATGTGGCAGGTGCTCACTGAGCATTATTATGTTATTACTCTTGATATGCTGGGGTTTGGGTTGTCAGATAAACCCAAAAACGCACGCTATTTAATCAGTGAGCAGGCAAATCTTTGTCAGGCTGTGTTGCGACAATTGGGTGTCAGCGACTATCATATATTGGCGCATGATTATGGTGATACAGTGGCTCAGGAACTGCTGGCAAGGCAGGTTAATACTAATAGTGAGTTTTATATTGGTAGTGTTTGCTTTTTAAATGGAGGGCTTTTTCCTGAAACCCATAAACCTATTTTTATTCAAAAACTATTGATATCGCGATTAGGTCCTTTGGTGTCCAAACTCATCAATAAGCAAAAATTTTCGCGCAGTTTACAGCGAATATTTGGCCCTAACACGCAGCCTGCGCCAGAGGTGATAGATACGCTATGGCAGCTGTTAACACATAATAATGGTTTGGCAGTGATGCAAAAACTGATTAACTATATACCGCAACGTCAGCAGTATCGTAAACGGTGGGTAGGCGCTATTATCAACAGTACCGTTCCTATTAAGCTGATAGCTGGTGCTAAAGATCCGATCTCAGGTCAGCATATGATCGATCATTATCGTAAGTTGATTCCCCATGCTGATGCGACCGAAATTCCTATGTTAGGGCATTATCCTCAGATCGAAGATGCGGAAGCAATAACAGCAGTCTACCTACAGTTTAGGACCAGTATTCTTTAATAACATTAAATGTAATAAAAAACGCAGGGCATCAAGCGGTGCGCTGCGTTTTTTTGTAATAAGTGCCTATCTATTTTTATATATAAACTGACGCTATCAAATGATAGGCTTATTAAAACAATACGTTTATGTTTCTTATGATCATTATTAAACCACTAATCACCATTAATATCAGCAGCATTATTCTAAACTGACTAATGCTGATGCCAGCCAAAAAGCGTTTGCCAATGACGTTGCCAATAACGGCACCCAGTCCTAATACAAGACCATATACACAGATCTTGACAGTGAGTATGCCAAAAAAGGCGTAGCTGACGACTTGTACAATACCGACAAAAAAAGAATTCGCCGTTTTGGTCGCAATAAGATTCTCTTTTTCTAGACCTGCATTCATATAAAAAGGGTTAAGAATAGGGCCGAGGCCACCCACCAACGTGCTCATAAAGGCAATGAAAAATCCCACAGGTACAAAACCGACTTTTGGCATATCAAACGTTTTACTTACTTTACCGAACTTGTATTGGAAAATAGTAGAGACTAAAAATGCACCAACCAATAACTGAATCCAGCCGGCATCCAAACGGCTAAAGACCAATGCCGCCAACCACGCTCCTACGATAGCGCTTGGCACATAGTACTTGGTCAATGACCAATCAATATCATGCCAAAATAAATAGAGCCGCGAGGCATTACTCATAAAGGTAGCCACGTTGATTACAGGTGGCGCAACCGCAGTTCCTATCATCGAAGAAGTGACTGGTATCAGCAGCATCGCACCGCCACCACCAGATATAGTAGAGATAATAAAAGCGATCATACCAGCACTGAATAGTCCTACTAAGTGCCACGTTGGAATGGTTTGCAATAAATCTAAAACAAGGGGCACTATAAAATCCTATTTCATGAGTGACATCAAGTAGTGATGTTTTGCTAATGTTGGACAGCTGACAAAAAAAGTGAGGAGTGTTGAGGGCTTGTCTTTAATAACTATTGAAAGTAGAGTAAAAGTATTTCTAAAAAAACGGTGGCCATACCTGAGTATAACCACCGCCGGAGAGACATTTAGAGACGAACTAGCAAAAACTTATGCAGCAGTCTTCTTAAAACGTTTACGATACATTTTACGAATGATTGGCATGAAGATCATGACCACGACCAGACCCCATAATGATACGGTGATTGGGCTGCTCCATAGAATAGACATCTCGCCTTGAGAGATAGACAGAGCACGACGTAGGTTAGACTCCATAAGCTCTCCTAGTACATAACCTAGAATAAGGGCTGATAGAGGGAAGTGCAGTTTACGTAAGAAATAACCAAAGATACCGAGTCCTACCATGAACACCATATCAAACGTTGTACTGTTGATAGAGTAGACACCAACGAAGCTGATAGCAGCGATTGATGGGATCAAGATATAGTTTGGTACATTCAGTAGCTTAGAGAAGAAACCAACCAACGGGATGTTCATGACAAGCAAGATAACGTTACAGATGAACAATGAGGCAATAAGACCCCAAACGATATCCGGCTGCTCAGTAAATAACTGTGGACCTGGCGTGATATTGTACAACGTCAACGCACCCATCATAACCGCTGTGGTACCAGAACCAGGAACACCTAGGGTCAACATCGGTACGAATGAGCCACACGCTGATGCGTTATTAGCCGCTTCTGGTGATGCTAGACCACGAAGGTCACCTTCGCCAAATTTGCCACTATCACCAGCAATTTTACGTTCGCTAGCGTAGGTCATCGCACTGGCAATCGTCGCGCCTGCACCCGGTAGGATACCAACGAAGAAACCCATTGCACCACTACGTAACATAGCGCCGATGGTAAAGAGAAACTCTTTTAGGTTGAATAAGCTACGCTTACCTTGCGCAACTATTTTACCACCCGTACTGGTTCTTTCGAGCAAAATCAAGATTTCACTGACACTGAAGAAACCAATAACGATCGTTGTGAATTGAATACCATCAGATAGATTGACGGAGTCAAAAGTATAGCGATAAATACCCGTCACCGCATCGACACCGACAGTGGCAAGACCCAAGCCGATCAATGCAGATACTGCGGTCTTAATCGGTTGATCACCGACCAAACCACTCAAACAGCAAATCGCGAATACCATCAATACGAAGTATTCAGCAGGGCCAAAAGACACCGCCCATTTAGCCAGTAGCGGGGCAAACAAGACCACGCCAAGAGTCGCAATCGTCGAACCAATAAACGAGGCGACCGCAGAGATGGACAACGCAATACCTGCCTTACCTTGCACCGCTAGCGGATTACCATCCAACGAGGTCATCACCGCCGCAGCAGATCCTGGCACGTTGAGTAGAATGGCAGAAATACGACCACCATATTCACAACCAAGATAAACCGCTGCCAGTAAGATCAGCGCACTCTCTGGTGGTAGACCGAGGGCAAAAGCAAATGGTAGTAGAATTGCCACACCATTAATCGGGCCAAGGCCTGGCAACATACCCACAATCGTACCAATAAAAGCGCCGATAAGCGCAATCAGTAAGTTTTTGGGCAACATCGCTACGCCGAAACCGTGCATTAAAAAGTCAAAAGTTTCCATAATAGCTATCCCATTATTCCTGATAATATTCCAAGTGGCAGAATGACGTCCAAAGCCATGTCAAATAAGACATACAGGGCGATACTGATCACAACTGAAAAGATAAGGCTTTTAACAGGGTTGCCTGCAAACAGTAGACCAACCGCAAAACACATCAGGGTGGTAGCAACAACAAAACCTAAAGGCTCAAAAATCAAACTATAAATCAATAATGCACTGACACACAGAACCAGATTTCTAAGCACGACCTTGTTATAGCCTAAATCAATGACTTTGGTAAATCGTGCTGGACGAAAGGCAATAACCAAGGTCAAAAGTGCCATCAGTGAGAAAATTAAAATAGGATAGGGCCGAGGGCCGATAGGATCATAAGCAATGGGAGCAACGTAACCAATAGCCAAGTAGACCAAAAATAAGCTAAATAGTCCCATTAATCCGGAGAACGCACGTTCCATCGTCATAGAGGTATTCCTTAAATTTTAAATAAAAAGGTTGAGAGATGTCTCATCTTTCAACCTTTGATGAATACTAAACAATTTAGTATTCAATCATTAAGGGGATATGGTCTGGGTAATGCTACTGTGCGGCAGCATCAACAAGACCGTACTCAGCAGACAACTCACGTAGCTCACCAGTACGCTTATAGACATACTGCTCAAGCTCATCGCCAGTCATAGAGAATGGTAGTAACTCTTGTTGTTCACGCAATTCGGCAAATTTTGGATCAGCAAGCATTTTATCAAATGAGGCTTTCCACCAGTCGTAAGCGGCAGGGCTAACGTCTGGACCCATGTAGTAACCACGAACGACAGGCCAAGTCACATCATAGCCTTGCTCGACTGCAGTAGGGATATCAGCCATAGAGCCACCCAGTCTTTCATCGGCAAATACGGCCAATACACGTAATTTGCCAGCAGTAGCTTGTGGCATAATCTCAGCAATACCAGCACTTACAACAGTGACATGGTTACCCATTACTGCTGTAATTGCCTCACCGCCGCCTTCCATCGCAACATAAGTCATGTCGCTAGGGCTGACGCCAACGGCTTTGGCCAAAATAGCGGTTTGCATCCAATCCTGACCGCCAACACTACCACCAGCGGCGAAACTGATTGCTTTTGGATTTGATTTAAGTTCAGCGACCAATCCTGCTAGATCTTTGATTGGTGAGTCCGCATTGACAGCAATAGCACCGTAATCAGTACCAACGGCGGCGAGCCATTTCACGTCTTTTTCGGTGAATTTACCAAATTTACCTTGTGATAAGTTCAGGATTGATCCTGTTGAGAACGCGATAATAGCGTCTTCGTTGCTGCGGTCATTGGCGACAATTTTGTTATATGCAACGGCACCCACGCCGCCTGGCATATAAGTGACGCGCATTGGGTCTGTCAATATACCCGTGTCTCTTAGACCTGACTGAGCAAGCTTACAAGTCAAGTCAAAGCCGCCGCCTGGTTTTGCTGGAGCGATACATTCTGGACGTGAAGGACCTGCAAACTCATCTGCACCTGCACTCGCAGTTTCGTTAGCATTGTTACAAGCTGTCAAGGTAAGTACAGATAGACCAAGCGCTAGATAGGATAGTTTTTTCACACGACACTCCTTGTGTGTATTTTTTCAGTAAAAATCAATAAAATTTTGATTGAAAGGATAGGGTGACTATGGGAAAAGTTGGAAGCAGACCAATAATGTTACCAACCTTTACAAGCGTAGTCTTTTTGTTCACTTTGCAAAAGTAACAGAATAATTTAGAAATAACAAGAAACATATGTATGTATGTATGAATTTTTTGGAATCAGTAGCGGGATGGACTTTGTAAGAACCCAAGCTTGCTATGTCGGTATTAGATAAATACAGGTCCAGCCCTAATCTAAAATGAGGTTTTATAATGACAGTAAAAACAAACGCTTATGAATAACGCATGGTGAGAGTGATTAATAGCAACCGCTATGAAACAAGAAGTCGCTCTTAAAACGAAACAGGGGATGCTTTTATCTGAGGGCAATTTCTTATTATGAGACAGGCAATAGGGAGGCGGAATCAGTGTTTGCTCAGCTGGTTGATAGGCAAAATGTCGACGGCCACTGCCAATAGGTGCGATATATTTTGTCTGTAAATACGGCTTGTAAAGATTGTCTTATAAGTATAAAACTGAACAAAGTATCATTATTTACATTACATATGTTTTTTTATTGTGCTCAAAATATCATCTGAATAAACAAAATGGCGATCAAGCCAACGACAATATCCAAAGGCACTGCTTTAAACAGTAGCGTATGCAATAGCTTGTTTTTGTCGATATGCACTTGAGCGGCACCCAGTATCAGACTACCTCCTGAAGAGAAGGGAGAGATGGACGAGCTTTGAGCGCCGATGACGATACAGATAAACAAGAAAAAAGGACTCAAACCAGAAGCCACAGCCAAGGCAGGGACCATCGGAAATAGAGTCGGTGCAACGACGCCAAGCGTACTGGCAAATATCGACATAATTGCACTAATAATAAACACCAAAAATGGTATCATCCAAATAGGAACGTTGGTACTGAGCCACTCTGTTAGCTCATAAATAACGCCCACTTCCACACCGAGGCTAATCAACATACCTACGCCGCAAATCATAATAAGCGTATTCCATGGTATCAACGCAATCACGGTTTTTTCATCACCCAGCTTCAAAAATAAGCTCATCAAAGCGAAGAAAATGGCAATAAAACCAATATCAATCCGAGCGTTCAAAAACTCAATGGCGTCTACGTTCGGTATGAGTAGGTTTGAGATGGGCACAACCAATACAATCGTCATCATCATAAAAATCAGCATGATGGATTTTTTTTGTTTGGTGTCAAAAGGCGCTGGAACAACGGTTTGAATGGCGATCTTGCTGGTCTTGGCATTAATAAAGCTATAGCTTCCTAATAAAACAATCGGCATCAAAAAGGTCGCGGCAAATATACCCAAACCATATGTAAAGGTATTGTCATTGGCCACACCAGCACCGCTCATAAGCTCTCTGAAAATAACGCCACTCTGTGAGGTAATAAAGTTGGCACCCGCTAGCGCTCCATAGTTCACAGACAAGGTCGCAATAATAATGTTTAAGTTGGTTCTTTTAGATAACAACAAAATCATCGGTGCCATCGTGGCAAGAACCGTGTAATAACCGGCTCCTAAAGCTGCTACAATTGTCGCAGCAAAGAAAATAGCCAGCGGCAAAAACGCTGGAAAATGTCGACACTTGTATATCAAATGCTCACACAGTTTTTCTAACGCGCCATTCGCTAAGGAAAAATTATAGAAGAGCGTCACAGCAAAAATCACAAAGAAAATCTTTAAAGGCCACAATTTAATAACCTCGTAAGCGCTTAGCTGCATACCAAAACAGCCAATCAGATACGCGAACACGATTGCAAACAAGCCGATATTGATTTTAGTGGTGTAACCCAACACAATAGAAATTACTATGGCCGCTATAAGATATAGGGTCATATTCGCTCCTCGGTCTTGACGGTATGACATCTAAATATCTACATACATATATATGTTTTAGATTAAAGAGCATTGTGATAATGTTGACAAACAACTTTCTAAGCCAGCAAATCTTATCAGCTTCTTAAGTGTATATAACTCAATAGAATAATAGCAAAAAAGGAGCCGTTAATTAGGTGAGATTGACCAAAAAATCTAGATAGACTTTAATATCGAAATGATGTGTATAGAGTTTGGTAAGGGCTTAAGATAGAGTGTCAGAGATATTTTATTTCTTATGAACATGATTGGGCTTAGAAAGATTGGGCGTATTAATAAAATCTTCCTATTGTGGTGAAAAAAATTATGGATAATTTTAAAAAATTTAACATGCCACGGTATGAGCAAGTGCGGTGGCATATTCAAACGTTACTGACAGAAAATAAGTGGGATGAAAAAACCCCCTTACCGACAGAACAGGAGTTTGCGGACAAGTACCAAGTATCGGTGGGCACCGTTCGCAAAGCGGTCGAAAAACTGGTGGATGACGGCGTTTTGATAAAGCAGCAAGGTCGTGGTACTTTTTTAAAAAGGCCAAGCTTTGAGGGCTCGTTATTAAGGTTTTTCAAATACCGCGATAAAGATGCCTCTTATGTCATACCGACTGGCGTCATCAAAAAAGTCATGTTGATAGAGCCTGTTGAGGCAATCAATAAAGAATTAAATATTCACGAAAAAGAAAGTTTGATTTATATAGAACGTGTGCGCATTGTCGAAGACAGAGTGATTTTGAGTGAAAGAATTTGGTTACCCGAGACCCGTTACCAAGATTTTATCGGTCTTGAACCTGAAGACTTTGAGAATCTTTTATATCCTTTTTATTACAAAAAGTGCGGTCAGTTTGTCTCATCTGCCGTAGAAATGCTGTTTTTTATCTCCAATCATATAGACCCTTATCTGGACAATACCAAGCAAGAAAACTTAGTGAAAGTATGCCGCGTTGCTAAAAACCTAGAAGGGGACCCTATCGAATATAGAGAATCTTATGGATTGGCAGAAAAATTCAGTTATGAGGTCAATATTATTTAACCATTGGCCACTTCACCATTAGCGAGGGCAGTGGTTAAGTTATGCTCAATAAGCTATAAAAAAGGAGCCGATGATTCGGCTCCTTTTTTATATCGGTTTTATTTTTATTTCGAATCTAGAATCTATGAATGACCGATTAAAGAAATGGCCTATTCATCATTGAGCAGCTTACTTGCTGTTAAACGTAATCGTCTGTCCGCCATTACTAGCTGGCGGTGCGATAGTGACTTTGCTCGCAAGTATGTCGCCTTTGGCATTGATTTTGTAGCATTCTTTTGAGCTGCCTTCAGAGGTGCCACCAGCAAGCATGTTGTCTGAGGTTTCGATACAGAACCATGCGGTCTGATTGCTGTCTCGCGTCAGGGACCAGTTTTGGTTATAGGTTCCTATTTTTTTGCGCATGCTGCTATCGCTATAGACATTTTCAGTAATCAATTTGTTTGAGTCGCCCACCGTCGCCATTTTTGGGATAGTGGTTGTTTGGTTTGAGACCGAATATTTGCCTGTGCTGTCTGTAAAACCGTGAAATACCAAAGGGTTCAAGGTGAAGTAATTGATAGCGACTGACTGGTTAGTGATTTGATTGTTCACTTTATTGATCGTATTGATCTCAGTACCTTGTACCTTTTTATTATTGAAGACCATATTGCCTTTAGGCGTGACTTGAATATCTGCTGAGGCCGTTTGATTGCCGATAGTGGCAACCAAATTTTCACTACGTTGTTTGGTATAGATATTGAGCATGGCAGTCTCAATAGGGTACTCGGTCACTATGTTATTTGCGTTGGTGTTACCCACCGTTCCACCGCTCGCACAAGCGCTTAAGCCCATTCCTGCGGCAATACATAATCCTAATGTTTTCATGATTTAATCCCTCAGTCTATTTGGATGAATGCTATTAGTAGCTACTGTAAGTAGCAGTTATTATAAGGAATATCTACTATAATCGAATTTTTTAGCAATGACATCTGCTAACCATCCCAGACCTTCTATCATTACATCACTATAACAACCAGTAATTTTCTAGTGCGTTAAGAGTAGGCAATAATGTTTCTAAAAAACTCTGATAAAGCAAACCCACTTAAAAAGAACCGAATAGCGTACCGAGTATGATGACTAGAATGAGAGCAATCAAAGGAATGATGACAGCGACAGCAAATATGTCCTTATAAGACTCTCTATGGGTCAAACCACAAATAGTGAGCATGGTGATAATAGCCCCATTATGTGGGAGCGAGTCTAGACCACCTGACGCGAGAGAAGCAATACGGTGCATCAATTCTGGGTCAATATTATACTGCTCTGCCAGTTGCATATAGTTTGCGCCCATGATTTCTAACGCTATTCCTAAACCACCAGAGGCTGATCCTGTAATACCTGCCAAAACGTTAATCATGATGGCTTCTGATATGAGCGGGTTACCAGGGGATATGGCCATCAGAGATTGCTTGATAATCTCGAAACCTGCAAGGGTTGCAATCACGGAGCCGTAACCCACCTCTGACGCGGTATTGAAAATAGGCAGCAAGGATCCCATCGCACCTTTGTTCAAACTGTTTGCCACACTGTCTATTTTCTTAAAGTTTAGAACAACTACAAAAACACAAGCCAAAAATAATGACAAAATAATTGCCCAAATACCAATCACTGAGCTGAGTGCGACGCCACCAAATTTTTCATCAGCCAAGTAACTGTTGTTCCACAACGGTATGATCATTTTTGAAAACGCATAGTTGCCCACGATCACAATAATAATGGGGAACAGCGCAAGCCAAAAATTAGGAATATCCATGCCTGAATGCGGCGCTTTTTCATTCAGTGTATGGTTGCCGTAGCCTTCATTATGCGCGCTTGCAAGTCGTAATTGGCGATTCATCCATAACATACCGCCACCTAACATAACGATCGAGGCAATAATGCCTAGCCCAGGCGCTGCAAAGGCGTCCGTCTCAAAATAAGGCATGGGAATGACATTATGAATGGAAGGAGAGCCGGGCAATGCGGTCATCGTTAAGGTCAGGGCGCCGATACAAATGGCGCCAGGTATCAGTCTTTTTGGGATATTGGTCTGCTTAAACAAAGCAGCTGCGATAGGATAGATGGCAAACGTCACCACAAAAGCGGACACACCGCCATAAGTTAAGATTGAACAAGCCAGTACCACAGCCAACAGAGCATGTTTCTCGCCCAGCTTATCGACTATATTGTGCGCGATGCTATAGGCGTAACCAGAGTCTTCCATCAATTTGCCAAAAATAGCCCCCAAGATAAATAGGGGAAAGTATTTGACAGCAAACCCGCCAAGACCTTGCATAAATACTTCAGTATAGATGCCCATTGTTTGGTTGCTTTGTCCGCTTAACACAACGGCTAAAATAGCGAGTAAGGGCGCTAAAACTAAGACGCTCACGCCTCTATAGGCAAAATACATCAACAGTGACAAAGACAACAAAATAGCAAAAATACTCATAATTTTGATTTCCTTCCATGGAAAAAATAGGCGGTGAACTATACTTTGTGAAGCGGATCGTTTCTTATAAATAGGATTTAGGTGGTTTACCGTCCAATAAAATCCTATGGACTGTTTTTATTATTTTTTATTTAAGTGGTAGGATAATGCCCTTAAGTATCAGTGCCTTCTGCCGGATCGGTACTTGAGAAATATTGATTGATGAAAAAAATACGGTAAACGGTTGTTCATAAGAGCTATCCTTAGCATGAACGAAATGCAACTAATACAATGATCAAAAAATACTGTGAGAGTCAGTGAGGCAGACATTACTGTCTATTCATTGCAATTTTTTAATAATGATACATTATGTATCGTCTTAAAATCTAACAGACGAGCAAACAAAGGTCAATCAGTAGACCCTGAGAGTCGCGGTACTGGTGCAATGGTTTATTTTTAATGAAAAGATATTAGTCACTTTGAGATAAATTAGATCGTATTCAAATGTCAGGCATAACTTATAAGTGTGGTGATATCAATGATAAGAGAGCTTAAAACCTTCGTCGCCGTTTGCGAGCTAGACAGTTTTGCCGCGGCAGCTCGGCACATCAACTTGACCCAGTCTGCGGTCAGCGCACAAATCAAAACGCTTGAAGACAATTTAGGATTGTCATTGTTTACTCGTTCTGCTCGTGCTATTACGCTTAATCCGCAAGGCACTCGCGTATTACCGATCGCCAAAGAGATTTTGGCGCTTTACTCCACAATGCAGCTGTCTTCGGATACTGATATTGCCAGCTATTACGGGCAGCTTAGGATTGGCTCGATCAACTCCGTGCAAGTGGGTATCTTGCCAGAGGCGCTAAAGGCGATTACGTTACTTGCCCCATTAATGCAGACAGAAATTGTCCCTGGGCGTGCTGTAGAGTTATTTGAAAAACTAGAAGTCGGGGAGATAGATGCGGCGATTACGATACAGCCAGCATTTGCACTGCCAAAAGACATCGTTACCCAGTCTATTATGACGGAGCCTTACGTGCTCATTAGCCCCAAAAAATGGCCGTTTCATAGCCTCAGGCAGACGCTTGAGCAACATCCTTTTATCCATTACACCTTGCAGTCCTCAGCGGGTGCAAAATTAAATAAATTCTTTAAACAACAAGACATTAAGGTCAATACGATCATGGAGATCAATGACCTTGATGCTATCGTTCGGATGGTGGAGTCGGGTCTAGGCGTGGCGTTAATTCCTTATGCAGGGCTATGGATTAGAAGTACGCCGCCCGTACAAATTCACCATTTAGGGGA
Organism: Psychrobacter sp. Arc29; assembly: GCF_041431175.1. Taxonomy (NCBI): domain Bacteria; kingdom Pseudomonadati; phylum Pseudomonadota; class Gammaproteobacteria; order Moraxellales; family Moraxellaceae; genus Psychrobacter; species Psychrobacter sp. Arc29. Next base: position 309,355 of record NZ_JASMRR010000003.1, read on the forward strand.
TAACAGTTTGGTGCGAGAGGTTGTACTGGCGTATCGTTATACGGATCGTCAGCAGCCACAAATCAATGCCTTAAAGCAAGCATTGGGACTGTAAGTGAGTCAATTTTATAAACCCTAGCTTGTCTCACTGAAGCTAGGTGTTTACTTATGGTACTTATAGTTAACGATTAATCCATTGTCTCAATCAGTCAAACTTCTTATAAAAAAATTCTCATAAAACTCTTCCTGCCAAATAAATTTTTTCCAAAAAACCTACTGTGAAAGCGCTCATTCTTTTTCATAGAACAACCTTATCTGTCATATTTTTCATTAAGCATCAAAATTTTTGGGGCTGAGAACGAAATATTTGCGTTTTTCTTGTGCTAAATTCTCGGTTACGATGGCGCTAATCTTTAGTAGAGCCAAGACAATGCACCTAAATAACAGAGTATTGTCTGTCTACTGCTTCAACTTTCTATACTTTAAGAAACCATAAAAATATGACACATACAGATAACCTTATCGATAATAAAGCCCATACTCGCATCGAAAAAGACTTGCTCGGTGAGCAAGCCGTTCCTGCCACTGCCTTGTATGGTATTCAAACGCAACGCGCCGCGCAAAATTTTGATATTACTGGCATGCCAATCAGTCATTTTCCTGATTTAATCAAAGCACTGGCAATGGTAAAAGCGGCGGCGGCCAAAGCCAATTATCAACACGGTCTACTCAGTGAAGATAAGCTCAGCGCCATTACTGATGCGTGTACCGATCTGATCAATGGCGAGCATCATGAACAGTTTATTGTTGATCTTATTCAAGGCGGGGCGGGCACGTCGACCAATATGAATGCCAATGAAGTGATTGCCAATATTGGCTTAAAAAAGATGGGGTTTGAGTACGGTCAATATAGCCATTTACATCCCAATAATGATGTCAATCGCTCGCAGTCGACCAATGATGTCTATCCGAGCGCGGCACGTTTGGCGATGGTGTTTGCGGCAAAACCACTGCAAGAGGCTATCATCAAGCTACAAAATAGCTTAGCTACCAAAGGAAAAGAGTTTAGCGGCATTCTAAAAATGGGTCGTACTCAATTGCAAGACGCGGTACCGATGACGCTAGGGCAAGAGTTTAATGCCTTCGCCAGTGATTTAGGCAGTGAGACGGCGCGAATCGAACAGGCTTGTCTACAGCTATGTGAATTGAACTTGGGCGGTACGGCGATTGGTACGGGCATCAATGCGCCTAAAGGTTACGCCAGCTTAGCGATTAGTGAGCTCGCCGATATAAGTGGCCTGCCAGTATCACTTGCTGAGGATTTCATCGCTGCTAGCGCGGACATGGGTGCTTTTATTACTTTCTCGAGTGTGCTCAAACGCCTAGCCATTAAGCTGTCTAAATTGAGCAACGATTTGCGTCTATTATCTAGCGGGCCACGCACAGGTCTGGGTGAGATCAATTTACCAGCCAGACAACCTGGCTCGTCGATTATGCCGGGTAAAGTCAACCCTGTGATTCCTGAGGCAATGACCCAAGCTGCCTTTCAGGTGATAGGTACGGATATGACGGTTACCATGGCGGCAGAAGCAGGGCAGTTGCAGCTCAACGCGATGGAACCACTGATTGTTTATAACCTACTCAACAATGCGCGTCTGTTAGAAAAGTCGATTCGTATGCTCGATGAGCGCTGCATTCAAGGCATAACTGCCAATGAAGCCCGCTGTGCGCAGCATGTCGAAAATAGCATTGGTATTGTGACGGCACTGGTACCACATATTGGTTACGAAAACGCCAGTCGTATCGCAGGAAATGCGTTGCTAAGTGGGTCAGGCGTAGCGGATTTGGTCAAACAAGAGAAATTGCTCAGTGATAAGGAATTGGCGGCAATTTTATCACCTGATAGAATGGTCAGCAGTATATAGTTGGTACTGTATATTAGAGTCGGCACAAAACCATTATAGTACAGCTGGTATTCGTTTTTTCTAACCTATCGCGTGTAACGCAAATAGTGAGCAAGAAAAATGAATATCAGCTAAGTGTTGTATTTAATGAATTTCTTATATTGAACTGACTATATTATTCAGATCTCTTCTTTATTTTTATACTAAGTTTGATAGATCGTTTCCTTATCTTCTTCATAGAATAACAACTTCTCGCTTTTACCTCTGCACATAGCTCTCAATTCAAAATAAATTTTTCATCATCTTATTTGCCAATCAAACCTTAACTAACGATAGACATCATTTATTTTAGATGTATATTTTTTGACTCTCTTATTTAGTAGCTTAATCTTCCTAAAATCATATCTATGGATTTAACAGTGTAAATCATGTTTATAGGATTTTTCTCAGCAAATATTAATGTATTGTTGATGGCCTATTCTTGTCTATTTAAAAGTAAGAACTTACTATTTCTTTGTCACCCTCATTACCTAACAATTCAAAAAATTTTTAGTTTTTACTAAAAAAGTAGTTAAATGTTTAGAAAAAAAAGGTTAGTATTAATTAAGCTTTGATAAGCTGAGCTGCTTAGCAAAGTTTGTTTATGCAAATAATCTTTCTAACTAAAGTTGAGAGGTAAAACATGACAAATATTGACGCGTCTTTGCAAGAGCTAATGACACTTGATGGTGCTATGGGTGGTTGTATAGTGGATTATATGTCTGGCATGGTACTAGGGACTATCGCTGGAGGTGTTGACTTGGAGCTGGCAGCGGCTGGTAATTCTCAGGTTGTCAAAGCTAAAGTTCAAACAATGAAGTCGTTAGGACTTTCCGGTGGTATTCAAGATATTTTAATCACCCTTGAGGATCAGATACATATCATTCGCCCAACAGCCAATCATGAGGACTTATTTATCTATCTTGTATTAGATAAAACCAAGGCCAATCTCGCATTGGCACGCCGAAAAGTGAAGTCAGTGGAAGATGGTATCGAAATATAATATAGAAAATAGTTTTCTGCTAACCTGATTTAAAATCAGTCTGTTAGCAGAAAAATATTGTTCGGTTGGTCAGTTTTCTTCAAGGATTTTAGAGAAGTATGGGGGATGAAATGAAATGTGTTGCCTACATCAGTAAAGCACCCCTTACAAAAAGTGGTGTTTGTCTACCCATTGGACTGTCAGGTATCGTCAAAGCTTCTAATAGAAACAAGAATTCAGAAATAACAGGATTCCTATGCTATAGGAAAGGGTATTACTTTCAAGTGATTGAAGGACCCTACGAGGTGGTAGAACAGTTAGCATCAAAAATATTAGTTGATTCTAGGCATTCAGACCCTTGTATGTTTATCAATAGGCGCATCTCTAAGCGCTGTTTTAAAACATGGAAAATTAGTGTTTTTAATTTAGTGGATCAAAGTCAACTATTTGAGCAGTTTAGAGAAACCTATGATATAGACCTATCCAGTTTCAACGAACAACAAAAGATAGGTATCAAAAAATTCTATGACTTAAAAAATACACCTCATCCAGAAAATTATGAAGGTAAGAATTTAAGGTTAAAGGCTTGGCCTGATTTAAACAGTATTGGTCAATCTCAGACGATTATTGATTTATGTGTTAAGTTAACTAAAATTGCTTATCCTTTTGAACAATTAGTAGCAGATGAAAGATTTGGCACACGTGATCAGGTTGTTGAAGCGCTTAATCAATTTGAAACACTTGGGATATTAACAGTGACAGAGTCAGAACTGTCTCAAAATCAGGAAATAGAAACAGTACATGAAAAAGAACCTAGTAGTTTCTTTGGTGCTATTAAAAAATTTCTAGGAATGAGGTAAAAAGTGGACTACCAAAAATTAGCCGTTATTGGTGAGGTTGGCTCTGGAAAAACTCAATTGGTCCAAACTTTGAGCGAAATAAATCCTTTTGGTACAGAGGTAAAATCCACTATCGATATAGGAAAAGAATATACCACAGTGGGTATAGACTATGGTCGGATTACATTATCCGATGATATGGCGTTGGGGATTTATGGCGTACCAGGACAGGAGCGTTATTCGTTTTTATGGGAGTTTGTGAATCGGTCACTATGGGGTTTACTTATCTTGATTAAATATGGAGAAACACCTGATTATGAAAATCTAGATAAAATGCTCACTTTTTTTAGGCCTGAAAAAACCCAAACCACATGCATTGTTGCAGTCACTCATTGCGAGGACGGCGATGAGCTTAGCATCGCTGCACTTGGTCAGGAAGTAAGAGCGATGCTCATGCATCATAATGTCGTGGCGCCCGTGGTCAATATTGACCCGAGAAGTCAGGAGTCAGCAAAATCTCTTCTTGTTTTATTTAATGCACTTAACTATTAAAAATAACGCCAAACATGAGAAATAAAAGTAACTAAAAAAGGGGCTTATCTTCATCGTTTTGATCACTATGACAGCGATATGATGAAATTAGATAATCACTATCACTTAGAACCTCGACCTTTTGAGGGGCGTCTACCATTTGCAGCAGGTTTACCATTGCCTCCAGCATTCTTGCCACGACCGGTAGGACGCCCGTCTCTACCTTTAGAACCTGCTGGTTTTCTGGCATCATCCTTGGCGTGCTTGTTACGTCCCTTTGCAGCACCCGCTGATTTTGCAGAGGGTTTTGACTTTGATTGAGCATCAGTACGCGGTTTTTTTCGTGGTGCATTGCGTGATTTTTTGCCCGAATGATTGTCTTGAGAAGAAGATTTTTCTACTGCCTTTAGCAGAACAGACAGCTCTGTTGGTGTCAGGTCTCGCCAGTCGCCGACAGGAAGCCCCTTAAGGCTTACATTCATAATCCGCGTACGCTCAAGCTTGACGACCTCATAGCCAAAATGCTCACACATACGGCGGATTTGACGGTTCAAACCTTGAATGAGCGTGATATTAAAGACGTTGGGTGCCACCTTAGTAACGGGACATTTTTTTGTCATTTTGCCCAGCATTGGCACGCCACTCGCCATACCCTCAATAAAACTATCTGTGATCGGCTTATTTACTGTGACCAGATATTCTTTTTCGTGGTTATTGCCAGCACGCAATACTTTATTGACCAGATCGCCATTGTTGGTCAGAAAGATCAATCCTTGAGAGTCTTTGTCCAAACGCCCAATCGGGAAAATACGTACCGAATGTCTCACAAAATCGACAATGTTGTTTTTCTCAGAGCTTTCCGTGGTGCTGACAATGCCCACTGGCTTATTTAAGGCAATAAAAATAAAATCATCAGGCTCGCGTGGCTCAATCAGCTGTCCGTTGACTTTTACTACATCGCCAGCAGCCACTTGATCACCAACCGATGCACGCTTGCCATTGATGTATACATTACCTTGTTCAACAAAGCGGTCAGCATCGCGTCTGGAACAAATCCCACTTTCGCTGATGTATTTATTGAGACGAGTCGAGGAATTGTTATACATAAAGCACCGTTTTACCTGATGAAAAGCTTTTTTGTTAAGAAAAAAGCCTAAATTGAATGGTTCAGTCGTCTTGTCATTGAAGCGGCGACTTACGTTTTTACAGTCTAACGCTTACGTTCTGTAAAGCACTTTGACCACATGCCAGCCGAATTTGGTTTTTACCAAATGAGGGGTAAAAAGTTCGCCGTTGAAGCAGATTTTATCAAAAGGTCCTACCATTTGGCCTTTTTCGAACTCACCTAAATGACCACCTTTTTTGCCTGATGGACAGGTTGAATATCGTTTGGCCAGCACATCAAATGCCGCGCCTTTTTTGAGCTTGGCAATGATATCTTCTGCCAACTCTTTTTGTTTGACTAAAATGTGCAATGCGCTAGCGGTACGAGCCATCGTATAAACCTTTCATAGAGTATCAATTATCGGGTCATTATATCATTACTTATCTTGTTTTAGCTTAGTTACTAACCTTTGTGATTCAAAGGTTATCTAAAATTATCTAAGCCAATTTCTTATATGCGAAGCCAGTGTTTTTTTTGATATCTCTCCTTTACTTAAAAAAAAGGTTAAAGCTGATGCCAATCCTCAATCGCCTTGTGTCCAACTTCTAATCCTACATCATAGCTATAACGGATCTTGGCTTTATTTTTGGATAATCGACTCGCCATGTTTTTTAAGTCGGGTGGACAAATCTCTAAAATTTTCTGTGATGATGGCGTCTGTAAAAATTGTACCGAGTCATTATAGCGTTGGGTTCGCGTCAACAAGCTTTGGGCAAAACCATGTCGTTGCTTAGTATAATATTTAGCCAACAGCTGGTCGCCTTTACTGCTTGCTTTAGCGTAGTTTTGCGGGCGAGTACGTATGACCATGAGCTTATCAATACTCTCTTGCCCAGCTGCCCACTGTACGGGCAAAGCATCTGCCACACCTCCATCAAAATAAGGCTCACCGAATATCTCGACCGCTTGGCGGGTCAGCACTGGGATAGAGCTTGATGCCCTTAATCCATCCAAAATATTGTCTTTAGCTGCCTTAATGTAGGTTGCCTCTCCTGAAATAGCATGTGTTAACACCATATAAAACTCAGCATGGTTGGCAAATAACTGTGCCTGATCCAGCGGATATTCTTGCTCCACCATATCCCACATCCACTTTAGATCCAGTAAGTCACCGCCTCTAAGGAAACGACCATAATGAATAAATTCAGATCGAAGGGAATGATCCAAGTAAATATGCAAGGTGCGGCCTTGTTGTGCGGCCAAATAGTTAGCAACGTTAGTTGAACCTGAAGAGACGCCCACACAAAGATCAAAAGGATTGAATTGTTGTTGTAAAAAGGCATCTAAGACACCGCTGCTAAATGCGCCACGCATGCCGCCGCCTTCAACCACCAGTGCTTGTCGATGTTGTTTAAGCATTGAAAACCTCGAATGACGCTCGCAAAGTATACTTACAAGTACACGAAACGAGGGGATAAAAAGTGTTTATAAATATAGTCGATACTAGGACTAGGGCGTGTCCTTAATTCGAACGTTTATCACTGTTTTAAAATAGGGACACGCCCTAAATAAAATGTATATACGCAATTATACTGTATGAGTGGAAACAGTTTTTCTGGATATAGACATTACAAACTCGATAGCAGAACACTCGTTTCGCTATTCAAAATGCCATCAATCTCTCTGACTTGCCGCAGCACTTCATCAAACTCTCTCAAACTTGTCGTGTGTATCTCCGCTACCAAGTCCCACGCGCCATTGGTTGTATGGAGCTTAATCAATTGCGGGATGCCACGCAGTTTCCTAATTACTTGTGAGGTAGATTTACCTGTTACCTCAATCATCATCATCGCTTTAACGGTTTCTTTATCTAGCGCTTCATGCACGCGAATCGTAAAGCCTAAAATAGCGCCATTATGAATCAATCTATCCAATCTATTTTGCACAGTGGCACGCGAAACTTTAAGTTTTTTTGCAAGGATTGAGATGGTTGCGCGGCCATCTTGTCGAAGCTCAGATATCAGTTCGCTATCTAAAGAGTCATAAGTATAGTACGCCATAAAAGTGCTTCCTTCATCAAGTTTTGACATTATGCTAAGTAAAGCTTATCAATATGTCAAAAATACATCAATATTTAATAAATTATTGACATTTTAACTGACATTTATAGTTGGTAGGATATTGATTGTCGGTTAAACAAATAATATTCATGGAAGGGAGCAAAACTAATGTCTAAATTTATCGTGTCACAAAAGCAGGGTGTGCCATTTGTTAGCGTACAGGCGATGGCTGAAATCATCAGTAATCATGGTATCGAACAGACCATAAAAGAATTGGTAGATGCGTTAGAGCAAGATTATCTTCGTTGGGATCAGTTTGAAAAATCCAGTCGTTTTGCTTCTCATTCAAAAGACGGTGTCATAGAGCTCATGCCTGTCAGCGATGGTGACATGTTTGCGTGTAAGTATGTCAATGGCCATCCCATCAATACCAAGCGTGATTTGCAGACGGTAGCAGCTTTTGGCGTGTTGTCTGATGTCGATACAGGCTATCCCATCTTGCTGACAGAAATGTGTATTTTAACGGCATTACGCACAGCGGCGACCTCGGCCCTAGTCGCCAAGTATTGTGCGCCTAAAAACGCTGAGACTTTGGCACTCATTGGTAATGGTGCGCAAGGAGAGTTTCAGGCGATGGGTATGAAAGCAGTGGTTGGTATCTCAAAAGTGCGTTTATATGATGTCGACCCAGCTGCGTCTGAAAAAGTAGCGCATAACCTTGCCGATTCAGGCCTAGATATTATCATCTGCAAAACCGTAGAAGAAGCGGTTGAAGGGGCAGATATCATCACCACATGTACTGCTGATAAGAAAAATGCCACCATCCTGCGTGATGACATGATCAAAAAAGGCGTCTATATCAACGCAATCGGTGGCGATTGCCCTGGCAAAACGGAGCTGGATGCCGACATTCTGCTAAGAGCCGATCACGTCATTGTAGAGTTTGAACCACAAACCCGTATCGAAGGCGATATCCAACAGCTTCCTCAAGACTTTCCTGTGACGGAGTTTCACCGCATCGTGAAAGGTGAGAAAGAGGTGCGCACCAACGATAATAATTTAGTGGTATTTGATGGTGTCGGTTTTGCCTCAGAAGACTTTACGGCTCTAGTCTTTTTGCGTGATTTGATCAAAAAACAGGACGCCTATGAGCTGCTTGATTTGATCCCTCATCAACCAGATCCTAAAAATCTCTATTCGGTGGTGAAAGCTCACAGTAAAGAGCATAGTACAGTGACGCGTGAAGCTGAGTCTATGGCGTAAGTGGGGGCTGTAGGTTTGAGCCGTTATAAAGTGTTTGATCCACTATAAAGTAAATAGGCGCTGCTGAAATAAATTTTGCGCCGCCTCTGTCTGCGAAGGCACAGCAAGCCAGAAAAATTTGTTTCAGTAGCGTGTGATACGGGATATATCTTTCTTATTCAGGACTGACTATAGCTAAGTAGTGAGAAAAAAATAAATTCAAATGATAAAAAATTGTTTTATTTAATGGAGACGAAATAATGAATGATCTAATGAAAAACGTGCGAATAGTAGAAGTGTATTCAGATGTCGCAGGGCACAAAAAAGGCGCGTCACTAGGCATTGATGCATTGCGCGCGTCATCGAAAGAGATGAATGCAGACTACTACGAAAAACTGCAACTTGACAGTATCAAAAATGAATATATTCATGAAGAAGAATCGCCATTTAAACATGCAAAATACGCTGATGTGATTGAGCCTGTTATCTCTAAATTGGCACATAAAATAAAAGAGATAAGAGAGGAGAATCAATTTCCTATCGTTATCGCAGGCGATCATTCTAGCTGTGCAGGAACCATGCATGGTCTCAAAATGGCGCACCCTGATGCTGAGATCGGTGTGGTGTATATAGACGCGCATGCTGATTTTCATTCACCATACACCAGTGGGTCAGGAAATATGCACGGCATGCCTTTGGCCATGGCCTGTGCAATCGATAACTTGGAATGCAAACGTAACGAGCTCTCTGATACAGAAAAAGAGTATTGGGAACGACTAAAATTTATGGCGTCCAATGAGCCATCAATCAAGCCAGAAAACGTGGTGTTTTGTGCGGTTAGAGATTACCAAGAAGAGGAAATGGAGTTAATCAAAAGACATAAAATTCCTTTATACAGCGTGGCTGAAATAACCAAAAAAGGCATCAGTGCCACAGTAGCCGAAATCTTCAAAAAACTAGAGTATTGCGATCATATTTATGTGTCGTTTGATGTGGATAGTGTTGATCCTTTATACGTTCCAGGAACCGGTACGCCTGCCATGAATGGTCTGTCTTATGAGCAAGCCATGCAGCTCAATATAGAGCTCATTAAAAATGAAAAAGTATGTTGCTGGGAAATGGCAGAAATCAATCCCTTATATAACAATTCAAAAGATGACTCAACGAGAATATTTAAAATTTTAGAAGAGGTCACACATTCTCTTTTAAATAATTACTAGTATGAAATATTAAGAATGAGTTAAAGGGTATTTAACCTAAAAAATATTACCTAAATTTTTAGGTTAGTTAAAAAGGGACGAAAGGTAAAAATAATATGGACATTATTAAAGCCAGCACTGCAAATCAAGATGCTAGCAGTGCTAATACCAGTATCAATCTCAAACAGTTTTTAAAATTCTTTATACCCTCTATGATAGGGTTGATCGTCTTCGTATTTCCCATTCCTTATGTAGATGGTAAATTTGTCAGCTACTCAGACGGATTTACCATTCCTATCGCTGTGTTAAAGGATTATATACAGGGTTATATGAGCGACTTTTTGCCATTGCTCGTTGTCATCTCAATTATGATTACGGTGGTTGGCAGCTTATATACCAAAATCATGAAACCTGCATTGATTTTAAACAATGAGTTTTTGAATAACTTACTGAACGTCAAAACATCTTGGCTGATGCTTAGATTACTTGGTGCGTTTTTTGTCGTCGTTACCTATTTTCAATTTGGGTTTGAGAGCATATATTCAGACAGTATTGGTGGTCTATTATTATATGAGCTCATGCCCATACTATTTATTGTTTTCTTTTTAGCAGGATTATTACTGCCGTTATTGCTTGATTTTGGCTTACTAGAATTTGTTGGGGTTTTATGCACCAAAGTCATGAGACCGTTGTTTGGTTTACCGGGCAGATCCTCTGTCGATTGCTTGGCATCATGGTTAGGTGACGGCACTATTGGCGTCTTGTTGACTGATAAGCAATTACAAAGTGGATTTTATACCAAAAGAGAAGCAGCCGTGATTGCGACCAGCTTTTCAGCGGTTTCGGTTACCTTTTGCTTGGTGGTGATTTCCCAAGTCAAGCTAGAAAGTTACTTCATCAACATGATTGGCGTGGTTGCGTTATGCGGTATTGTTTGTGCGCTCATCGTACCAAAGTTATTCCCATTGTCGAAAATTGAAGATACGTATATCACAAAAAACGATGAGGTGGATTGCGAAGCGATTCCCGAGGGCAAAACGTTATTCAACTATGGCTTACACAAAGCCGTTCAAAAAGCAGACAAGAGCCCCAGTTTTTTGACTTTTTTAAACGATGGGTTGAAAAATATCTTGGACATGTGGATAGGAATACTACCTATCGTCATGGCAATCGGTACTTTAGGGTTGATTGTTGCAGAAAAAACGCCTGTATTTGATTATTTAGGTATGCCATTTATTCCATTCTTAGAACTATTGAATATCCCATTTGCCGCAGAAATGTCAAAAACCATCATGGTAGGTTTTGCAGATATGTTCCTACCGGCCATTATCGGCTCTTCAATAGAATCAGAGTTAACGCGATTTGTCATCGCTTGCTTATCAGTTTCTCAATTGATTTATATGTCGGAAGTCGGTGGATTAATCTTAGGGACAAAAATCCCCGTGAGCTTCTTTCAGTTATTGGTGATTTTCCTATTAAGAACGGTTATCTCATTACCGATTATTGCGTTATGTGCTCATATGATTTTTTAATGATATTCCAGTGTGAATCTGGCCTTGAAAGAAAAGACTGTAAATAGAGCCTACTGAACGCTCATTGCATTATGACTGAATAAAAATTAGCAAATAAGAAACCACCTATCAAGGTGGTTTTTTACTATTAACATCGACCTATAGTTTTAGTGAGAAAACTGCTACGACGACCTATAACTTAAAAGTGCAACCTACACGAAACATCGCGTAGCACGTGTTTTATGCGCCTGACCATTAGCGTGTCAATCTCAACTATTTTCCTCCACTAACTCTACCATATCGACTTCAGGATGAGTGGTGTCATAGAGAACCGCTTTTATAAGGGCTATTCCCATGAGTACCATGACGAAACTAAAAGGCAGTGCACCAATCACCATTGCCGTTTTGATTGCGCCCAAGCCACCACTGATCAATAGGACCCCAACAACCAATGCTAATATAACACCCCAAAAGATAATGTGTGGACGACCTTTTGGACCTTCATTACCACCTGAGTTGATAGTGTTGATAACCAAAATGGCCGAATCTAGCGTGGTGACTAAGTAAGTCAATAGTAAGACCAGAACTAAAATAGCCATTGCCCAAGCTGCATTAGGAGATAGCATCACATCAAGCATTGCCAGCAACTGAGACTCTTGACCGACGCTTGAGATAGCATCAGTACCACCTAGTGTTAAATCGATTGCGGTACCGCCCACGACTGAAAACCAAATAAAACACATCAGTGCAGGTAGGATGACCGTACCAAATAGATAAACTCGAATGCTACGACCACGTGAAATACGGGCAAAGAAGACCCCAACGAAAGGACCAAAGGCGATCCACCACGCCCAATAGAACACAGACCAATCTTTTTGCCATGTGGACAACGTATCACCGACAGTCGTACCATCTGGCTGCCAAATCGTTGTTAGCAGGGCAGGAAGTGCAACCACATAGTCAAACAAACCTAAGAAAAAAGATTGCAAACCAAAGAATGTCGAACCAAAGATTAAGAAAAAGGTAAACAGAATAAAGCTGAGCCACATGTTGAGATTAGACAGCCATTTGACCCCTTTACCAAGGCCTGACAATGCAGAGACGGTGGCTACCCCAACGATGACAATCAATGCAACGATAATGGCGGCCGCGGATGATTTGCCTTCAGCGTTGAGGAGCCAGTCGCCCATGCCAACACGGTACATGCTAGAAACAAATTGCTCAACACCAAACCCTAGTGTTTGTGCGACACCCAAAAGCGTTGCAATGACAGCGACAATGTCAATAGCATCACCAAGCCTACCGGATAGCTTTTTGCCAAAGATTGGCGCAAGCCCTGAGCGAATGGTAAGGGGTAGTTTACGTCGAAAAGAAAAATAAGCCATCGAAAGACCGACTAAAGAATAGCAAATCCATGCACTAAAGCCCCAGTGGAGAAAGGCCCATTTATACGCGTAACGCACGTTATCAGCACCATAGCCTGTTGCCATACCTTGAATAACTTCAGGGTTATTACCAAAGTGATACATCGGCTCTGCGGTGGCAAAGGTCAGCATGCCCACACCGATACCGGCACCAAAAATCATCGCAAACCATGAGAAATTAGAAAACTCAGGTTTGTCCCCTTTGTCTCCTAAGACAAGCTTGCCATAACGCGGAATGAAGGCTAGGAACATGGCGACAAGTAAGAAAAAGGTGACCGATAAGATATACCATGTCGAGAAGTTACTGAGCAAGAAACTGTTGATAGTGCCTAGTATGGCAAGCGAGCTTTCAGGAAAAATGACTGCCCAGAGAATGAGCAGACCCAGTAAAATTTTTGCAGTAATCGTAACGTCTTTATTAAACCCTTCATAAAAGCCTTTTGTGGCTACTTTGATGGGTAATTTGGTTAAAGGTTTTCTACGGTTAAATTTCATATCTAATCCTTTAGATAGTATACTTCTCGTTTAAATGAGTCTTAGGTTCCGCAATCCTTCCAGTCGCCTAATCCATATCATTCAAAGAAAGTCATTGTTTGGCCTATGTACAAACCCAACGGCGCTAAACGCGGCACCAAACAATGACACTTCCTGATTTAAATGGTTCATCAAATTTGCGGTTAACTTGGTAAGTATTCTTGACTCCAGCTATCGCTCACATAACCGCTTGCGATACTTTCCTCAATTTGTGACTCGCTATAACCGAGCTCTTTCATGATTTGACGCGTTGAATGACCGAACTTTTCAGGCCGAGAAAGCGCGTATATCTTGCTATGAGTGGGACGAATGGCATAGGGGTCAAGCTGGGTGACTTTGTGACCACTTGGATGGTCTTCATAGGTTGAGAATGAGTAACTGCCACGATCAATACCTGGCGTGTCATCTGCTAGTCGGCTATATTCTGCGCGTAGCGCATTGATATCAGCACAAATAACGGCAGCAATATCTGCGGCTTGCAAACGATCTACCCATTCGTGAGCAGGTATCTTTTGGAATGCGTTAGACAAGAATGAGGCACGGTCACTTTTTGCCAATTGGCTAAAGCCTTCTAAGCCCTCGACTCTCTCGAAGTTGTCTACGTCAACTTCATGCGCGTTTAATAATACATAGTTACCTGAGGAGGTATAGTAAAAGCGCGTTAATTCATCATGACCATTGGTTTCGCGGCCTGATGGCTCATCAAACAGTCCACGTTTTGCAAAGTCATAGCAATAAGGAATTTGTAGCAAGGCACTATTGGCAACCAGTGATGTCCGTCCGCGCCCGATACGTCCAGTACGGAATTTTTGATAAAGCGCCACACCAATACTCATCGCACCGCCAAAACCGCACATAACGTCGATGGTACCGACGTGAGCATGCTCTTCAGGCGTGTCCATTGCACCGCCGCAGCGCAGCATGATACCCGTGCAGGCCTGTACCACGTCATCGTAGCCAATGAAGTCGCTACAGGGACCTTTACGTACGCCACTGAAGCAGTCTAACTTACAAAAGATGGCTTCAGGATTTAAGGATTTAAGGCCTTCAGCATCTAATCCCATTTTCTTAATCTGTGTATCGGTGGCATTCCAGACGATCACATCAACCGACTTGACCAATTTTTCAAACAGCTCGCGGCCTTCGCCTTTGCCAATATCAGCAAGGATAGAGCGTTTGCCCGTCATTTGAGAAAGACCATAAATAACGGTGTTCCAGCTGTCGTACAGTGGAGTGGCAGAATCAAGTTTGATGACCTCTGCGCCAAAACGTGCCAAGTAAGCGGCCGAATGTGGCCCTGCAATCACATTACAAAGATCAAGGACGCGAACGCCGTCTAACCAACCACGTTTTTCACTGCTCTCATTAACTGAAGGCAATTTGGTTCTAAAGTTCTGGAACTTTGCTAAGGCTTCATCAAAGGTACTCGGCTCTGGCGGCTTGGGTTCTAACATAAGCTCGCCACATTCTTCTAGCCACACAATCGGACCTGGCTGAATCATCTTGCCATAAGTAGGGTCATCGACCTCGATCATCAAACCTGCCGTTTCTGCATGATCATCACGGATCCACTCTTGTAGCCAACGCTGCGGCGCGCCAGGAATACCACGTTTACCAAAGATTTTTTGCCACTCTTTGGAGGTACGTAGTAAAAAGGCGTCTTTCATTTTTGCAGCGATATGATCTGCCCAGTACTTTGGCATGGGGTAAACGCCAAGCGAGGTATCGGAGGTCCACTCACTAGAGGGTACATACGTGTCATCTTCCTCCGTCAGGCCTTCTGCCACCAATTCATCGTACAATCCAAGCACTTCTAAGCAGCGCTTGGCATGATACTTGTGGCTTGGGCATACCACATAAAACATACGACCATCTTTACACATATAGCTGCGGTAAAAAGGATCGAGCAGTTCTTGTAGCTCTTCATAGTTCATATTCATTGGGATGCCTTCAACGCGGCGGCGTTGAATTTCAACTTCGCGTTGGGTTAAATAACGCTCAGGCATGTTTTCAACTTCTATTGAGTTATAGCAGAGCCCTTCCATAACCGCAGCAGCAAGCGGTACTTCAATGGCATCACCAAGGCCAGTATTTTCACGGGCTTGTAGGGCAAACACCACAGAAGAACCAGCTAACATGGCACCATAAGCTGAGGGTAGTGGTAGGGGTGAGAACGATGGGTTGATGCCCATGAGGACACGGTTCAAACCCATGTCGGTAAATACGCCCGAGCTTGCTGAAACGATACTTTCGTAAGCACGTAGCTCACGGCGTAGCTCATCATTTGACGCAAATCCAGGGATGGACAAGGTGATCAGCTGCGGACGTTCTGCACGTAACGCGACCAAATCGAGTCCCATTTCTGCCATTTTGCCTGGGCGAAAACCTTCGATGACGATGTCGCTTTTCAAAATGAGTTGGCGGGCCTGTGCTAAGCCTTCTTCTGTTTTGAGATCGAGTTTGAGCATCAATTTATTGCGATTTAATATGGCGTTGGCAGGGCTTTGCCATTTTGGACCTGATGGTGGGTCTATGTGAACCACAGTAGCGCCTAGGTCACCAAGCATCATACCTACAGCAGGACCAGCAATATATTGACCAAAATCGATTACTTTGACACCTTTGAGTGGCAATTCACGAGTTTCTTGCATAGTCATCCATCCTTAGAATTTTATTATGCGATTGCTATTAAAAATTAGAGCTAGTAAAAATGAGAACGATAAAAATAAGTGTTTGCTTGGCGGCGATAGCATAGAGATGAGCGGCCGCCAAACTGTATCGCTAAAGTGCTCGCTATCTATCCACCGGTGAGGTAGATAAAAAGCAAGCACCAGTGATTTACAAATTATTTGCTATTTTTGAGGACACCAATAACCCAGCACTCAACAGACAAGAGGATTAAGTTGGCATAGAGAACTGTTTTTCATCTCTCACTGCCGTGCTAGGCCAGCGCTGAGTGATGGTTTTGCGGCGAGTGAAGAATCTAACGCCGTCTGGTCCGTACATCGCCAAATCACCAAACAGTGAACGCTTCCAACCACCAAAGCTCTGTGATGCTACGGGTACTGGTAGCGGGATATTGACGCCAACCATACCGACTTCAATGTTGTCGATAAAGTGACGAGCCGCTTCACCATCGCGAGTATAGATACACGTACCATTACCATATTCATGGTCATTGATCAGTTGCAGTGCTTCAGCCATGGTTTCTACGCGCATGACTTGCAGTACTGGACCAAAAATCTCGGATTTGTAGCTGTCCATGTCTTTAGTAACATGGTCAATCAATGTTGGACCAACAAAGAATCCTTCTTCATAACCTTCTGGTTGAACGTCAGAGCCATCCGTAACTAGGGTTGCACCTTGATCAGCCGCACTCTGAATGTGCCCGACAACTTTAGATTTGTGCGCTTTGGTAATAACAGGGCCAAAGTCGTTATTTTTCTCTGAATGCACACCGAATTTGAGCTCTTCGATAGCAGGCTTTAGCGCCGCAATCATCTTGTCAGCGGTTTCATCACCGACGGCGACGGCCACAGATAACGCCATGCAACGCTCGCCTGATGAACCAAATGCTGCGCCTAGCAGTGAGGTTACAACATTGTCCAAATCTGCATCTGGCATAACAATCGCATGGTTTTTTGCGCCACCCAATGCTTGGCAACGTTTGCCCTGCGCCGCTGCGGTCGTGTAGATATATTCAGCGATAGGGGTAGAACCTACAAAGCTGACTGCTTTAACATCTGGATGATGCAAAATGGCATCAACAGCATCTTTGCCGCCATTGACGACATTGATAACACCTTCTGGAAGCCCTGCTTCATGTAGTAGCTGTGCGATAAATAGGGTAGAGCTTGGGTCGCGCTCAGATGGCTTTAGGATAAAGGTGTTACCACAAACGATCGCCATCGGGAACATCCACAGTGGCACCATCGCAGGGAAGTTAAACGGGGTGATACCAGCGACAACACCTAGTGGGTGAAATTCGCTCCAAGAGTCGATATTGGTGCTGACGTTACGGCTGTGCTCACCTTTTAGGAGCTCAGGTGCAGCGCACGCATATTCAACGTTTTCGATACCACGTTGCAATTCACCTGCAGCGTCATGAACGATCTTACCGTGCTCTTCACCGATTAGGCGGCAAATCTCGTCTGCATTTTGCTCAAGCAACTCTTTGAATTTAAACATGACGCGCGCACGTTTTAGTGGCGAGGTTTTGCTCCATGCCGGAAATGCCGCTTTGGCCGCAGCGACTGCTTCGCCGATGGTTTTTTCGCCACCTAACGCAACTTTTTTACTGACTTCACCCGTTGATGGGTTGTAGACGTCTTGGGTTTGGCTGTCATTATTGACTAAGCTACCGTTAATAAAGTGTCCGATAGTTTGCATAGTTTATGTCCTTTAAACAGGTGTGTTATTGATGGGTTGATAAGTAAATGAAGGCGACTTTGATACTACAGAGCGCTATGCGTGAGCCGTACTATTGTCATCCCACAGCATGGTATAAAGCTGAATCATTTCTTCAAGATTGGGTATGCGAGGGTTATTGTTAGGAGAGCCCGATGCAAATGCTTGCTCACACATCGTATTGACAAGTTTGTCAAAGTCGGCGCGCTGCACACCGAATTCTGCCAGCGTAGGCACATGCAACTCTTTATTTAGGTCTTTTAAGAAGCGCACTAAATTGGTGTTGGCTTGATCGTCGGTGTCGCTGGTATCCGCGATACCTAGGGCACGTGCACAATCAGCATAACGGTCAGGCGCACTTGAGATGCCAAATTCGGTAATGGTTGGCAGCAGCATGGCATTTGAGAGGCCGTGCGGTACATGGAAAAACGCACCAATCGGGCGGCTCATACCATGGACAAGCGCAACTGAGGAGTTACAAAAAGCGATACCAGCTAAGGTAGAGCCAAGCATCATTGCCTCGCGAGCCGCTTCGTCTTTACCATTGCGATAAGCCATTTGGATATTAGGTCCAATCAGACGCAGCGCCGCCAATGCTTGTTGATCGCTATAGGCATTGCGTTTAGGGCTGATGTACGCTTCGATAGCATGAGTCATCGCGTCAATGCCTGTATCTGCGGTTGTACGCGGCGGTACACTGAGCGTCAGGCTAAAATCGATAATCGCTGCTATAGGCATGAATCCCATACCCACGCACAACAGTTTTTCATTGTTGAGATCATCTGTAATGATAGTGAAGCGGGTAACTTCTGAGCCTGTACCAGCCGTGGTTGGTATAGCAATAATAGGCAGGCCCGTTTCATCGACTTGACGCGGGAACTTATAGTCACGCATATCGCCACCAAATCTGCCTAAGATAGAAATGGCCTTGGCGCTATCAATAGGGCTGCCACCGCCTAGCGCGATAAGACCATCATAGTCTTTCGCTTTGACTTGAGAGACGCCAGCGCTGATAGACATTTCAGTAGGCTCTGGGACAGTGTCCGAAAACACATCCGCACTGATCTGCGCTTCTTTTAAAATGCCTTGAATATTATCGACATAGCCAAGCTTGACCATCGTGTCGTCAGTGATGATCAGGGGTTTTTTGATACCCAAACTCTTTAATATCTGCGGTAGCTTTTGGCAAGCATCGCGGCCAATTTCCATCGTTCTTGGCAGAAGGATACTGTGCGACATAGTTACTCATCCTTGTATTAATAACTTCCATTATTAGCTTGATAGGCCGTTCATTCGTCGTAAGAAGGACTGACAAAATGAATCATACCTAACAATAAAATTTCACATAACGATAAATATTTTCTCGTTATGTGAAAGGTAACAGAATATGTTTATGATGACAAGACGCAAAAGCATAAATTTTATCGCTATAATGAATAAATTTATTTGCTGAGCGTCAGCTAAAGGTTTGGAGTAATTAATGAGTGAGGCTAAGAAGAAGAAAGGATCAAGCGTGGAGCGTGTTTTGCAGATCGTAGAAGTGCTGGCAAGCTCCCAAAGACCGATGAGTGTCAGTGATTTATCAGAAACGTTAGAAGTGCCTGTGCCCAGTATGTATCGATTGCTGGATCAGCTGCAGAGCCTTGGGTTTATCCAATTAGATTTGCCAGGGAAAGTTACCTGTGGAAAGCGCACTTATAAGCTTGCTATGAACTTATTACAAAATAGTGATTTCAAAAATGAGAGGCTGGCGATACTAAATGAGCTATCAGCGAAAATAGGGGAGACAGTTGGTATTGCGATTTTACAAGACTTAGATGTGGTGTATGTCGATCGCGTTATGTCGGATTGGCCACTACAAATATTTTTACCGTCGGGTACTCATGTGCCTGTTTGGGCCAGTGCCAGTGGTAAGTTATTACTTGCACAACTGTCGGATGATAAATGTGAGCGTATCGTTGAGAAGATGTCGATACATGCGCTCACGACCAATACCCAGACAGATAAACAGCAACTGATGCAAACGATTATAAAAACACGCGAGACCAAAGTGGGTATAGACAACGAGGAGTTTATTCCAGGAATGGTAGCTTGTGCGGTCATGATTCCTAATGGCGAGCAACAAGCATTTGCCACGCTGTTTACCCATGGTCCTACCGTCAGAAAAAGTATGGATGAGTTACTCAGCTATTTGCCGCTGATGCAAGAGGCTGCTGATGAGTTGTCCATCATTTTTAATCAAAACTATGAATTATGAATAGAGAAGTAATTTGTAAAATACAGCAGTGTATTAACTCTCAATCAAGACATCATCGCTTCTATAACGCATAGAATAATAAAAAAGGTTGGCAGTACCATACGCAATATGGTGCTGCCAACCTTTCATTGTTGAAGCGATTTAAAGGCTTGTACACACATATCTTGTTATCATAAATCGATTATGTTATTTTTCATAACGATAACTTTTATATCGATATATGAAATTATATTAAAATTAAAACATATTATTGAAATGCTAATACCTAACTGAGGTAACTAAAGGCAAAGAATCTCCTTGCCAAAAATACTGAGGTTATAACTCTAAGCATGTACAAGGAGTGAATATGAAAGCCTTTTTAGTAGAGAAAGTAGCTGAAAGAGAATTTTCTGGCGCGATACAAGAAGTTCCTGTCCCAGAATGCAATAAAGATGAAGTCGTCATAAAGACAACTTATTCTTCATTAAATTATAAAGATGCTTTAAGCTCCGTCGGTAATCCTGGAGTAACTAGAAAATTTCCTCATATCACTGGCATTGATGTAGCCGGAGTGGTGCACGAAACGACATCTGATATCTTCGCCGTTGGAGACAAGGTACTGGTTACAGGCTATGACTTAGGTATGAATACGGATGGTGGTCATTCAGAATTTGTTAAAGTCCCAGCTTCATGGGTTGCAAGAATCCCAGATACGATCACCGACAAAGAAATCATGACTTTCGGTACTGCGGGATTAACAGCAGCTTTAAGTATCAATGAGTTACTAGACAATGGTATAAAGCCAGAAGACGGTGAGATTTTAGTCACTGGTGCGACTGGTGGCGTAGGCTCTATAGCGGTTTCTATACTGAAAAAAATTGGCTGTACTGTTGTTGCTGTGTCAGGAAAAAAGGAACAAATTGATTATCTTAAACAGATTGGTGCGTCAGAAGTTATTCTTAGAGACACTTTCAACGAGAATGCTAAAAAGCCTATGATGGCTGAGAGATATGCAGGGGTTGTCGATACGGTAGGCGGTGATATTTTAGCCAATGCCTTGAAATATATAAAATACGATGGGGTTGCCACTTGCTGCGGCCTCACAGCATCACATGAACTCAATACTAATGTATTTCCATTTATTTTGAGGGGCGTAAGACTAATCGGTATCGATTCGGTCGAATGTAAGCTTGAGAAGAAGCAAGCAGCATGGAACAAGCTGGCTGGTGAGTTCAAAATAGCGACGTTAGATAGTATCACTAGTGAGATTGGTCTAGAAGATATTAAAACCACTTACGCGTTGATGTTAGAAGGAAAATCCGTAGGTCGATATGTAGTAAAAATATAAGAGACGTCTATCTTATTGTCTTTATGGTACATCTCAAAGAGAGTCTTAATTTTTTAGAATTAAGACTCTCTTTGTTTTTTATAGATAAATGCTGTGCTATGTACACTGTGACTGTTTTAGTGAGTTAAAACGTTGATACCAGTAGCCTATAATCAAAGCTTCAAATCCTCATTAAAAAGCGGATTTTATTCCCATAACGGACGCTATGATAAGCAGGTTTGATACAAAAAATGAATTCATAAAGCCGACAGACAAAGAGATATAAATTAATTTTGAGAGAGTTTTAGTAAAGTTATAGTAGAGGTCGAAAGTGCCATTCTAAAGGAAATGCTAAATAGAGAGCAGGCGCAACTTAGGCACAATTTGGGCACACAAGTTTTTTCATAATTTTTGTTAAGACTACGAAAACAGAAGATTTCTACTGATACAAAGTCTGCGATTTTTCTACAGCCCATATTTTACAGACAAAAAAAAGCCCCAATCTTAAGATTGGGGCTTTCTAAATTTGGTAGGCATAAGCAGATTCGAACTGCTAACCTCTACCATGTCAAGGTAGGTCGACGAACCTGTAAAGAATGATTTTATCTTACATACGTTGATTTCATTAGTTTTCAGGTAACATATAGAAAAATAATTAAGAGGTAAATTATTATATTATAAAATTTAACTCGTATTTAGGCACTATATTTTTATAGTGTTTTTACCTCCGCTCAATTATCATTTAGAACAAAAAGCCGCGCACTTTTATTAAAAATTTTTCTTTAATGCTTCGATTATTAATGCTGATTTTCCAGTTTTAGAATCTCTGGTTATTGTTTATATTGATTATTCTCTGCATATTTCTGAGGAACATATGAAGCATATTACTTATATTCATGAGCATTTAAATTGGACTGAATAGCAATGGTCAGACAAAAAACTATTTTCACTCGTCAGTCGCGTGCAGATATTACAAAACCGTTTACTAGGAAAACTGCTAACGCTAGGATTTGATCTGAATGTCGAGACACGGTTAGATACAGTGACTCTAGAGATTATTAAAACCTCTTAGATTGAATGTGAGGCTCTAAATAATGAGCAAGTGCGTCCCTCAGTTGTGCAGTATTTAGGGTTAGATAATGCCAGTATGCCAACGACTACTCGTGAGATCGATGCAGTGGTAGAGATGATGCTAAGTACCACCTATCGTTATCAACAGCCGTTATTATTAGATGACCTACTCGGATGGCATCGAGCATTATTTCCAGATGGATATAGTGGGCTTTATCGCATTTAAGCAGGCAATATCCGTGATGATAGTCACGGGCCAATGCAAGTAGTGTCTGGTGGGTATGGTCGTGAACAGGTCCATTTTATTGCCCCAAGTGCATATAGGTTGCCAGATGAGCTAGACAAATTTTTATCGTGGTTTAACATTTCGCCAAATGAGCAAGATGATATAGATTTGGTCATCAAAGCAGGTATCGCTCATTTATGGTTTGTGACTTTGCATCCATTTGATGATGGAAACGGACGACTAACACGAGCAATTACAGAAAGAATGCTCGCGCAAAGTGATAAAAGTGCCCAGCGCTTTTATAGTATGTCAGCGCAGATTCTGAAACAGCGTAATGACTATTACAAAATACTAGAGCGCACACAAAAAGGTGATAAAGATATTACGGATTGGTTGGTGTGGTTTTTGCAAACGCTAGAGCAATCTCTCATTGCAGCTCAAGAAACCACGGATAAAATTATCAGTAAATCAGGTTTTTGGTAGACGCATCGACAGCATGCTTTAAATGATAGACAAGTAAAAATGCTAAATACTTTGCTGACTGATTTTTATGGCAAGCTGACTACTAATAAATGGGCAATTATGACTAAGTGCTCTATAGATACGGCACTACGAGATATTAATGATTTGATAGAGAAGGGTATGATGCAAAAATCTGTAGCATCAGGGCGTAGTACGAGTTATGAGTCGGTTTTATGATAAAAATAATATTTTTTAATTCTGCTATGACAGCAAGAAAGTATTCAAACAAGCTGTAATAGAGGCAACCCATTCAGTGACATAATATGAGTGCTTCCATTATGAAGGTCTAAAATATTCGATACGATAAGGAAGTCTTAACTTTATAAGAGGGTTACATTTACAAGATCTTCTTTGTATGTACATGGGGCTAACATAGAGTCCAAGCTGATAAAAGCGCTTAGACTTTGCTATACATCTATTGTGCCGTTATTGATTGTAGAAAATAAAGCACGATGTTTTACTCCTGTGTGATAAATGTGCATTCTCATTTTATTGTTTATTTATAAATGGTCACAAATAGCTTTTCTAGTCTTATTTAATATCGATAACTTCCTAGCAGACATCAGTCTTATTAACCTATTAGAGGATGACAAAAAGCTTAATAAAGAATAAAACAGCCTTTGATTCTTAAAGTCAAAGGCTGTTTAAATAGTTTAAAAGGTAGTATGTGTTAAACACACAAATACTTAGTTATATTTCACGATGACGTCACTACCATGAAGCTCGACTTTATACGTGTCGAGTATGATATTTTTATCATCCAAACATTGACCTGTGACAAGATTAAAGCGCTGCTTATAAATAGGTGAGGCGACATATAGTACATTTTCAGCAGAGCCATCCTCGTTGGTAATAGTGGTGCCGCCAATCAGACCTCTAGACAAAACGTTGGCTTGACTGAACGGATCATAATTATCAAGCGCAAATAACTGTGTTTGCTTGGTGCAAAAAATAGCCACTTGTTTGCCATTCACAAGCGCACAGACCCCTGTTTCGGGAATAATATCATTGATTTTGCATACCGTGAGCTGAGTCATCAGAAGATCCTTAATGGTAAAATATAAATGAGACCAACAATAAAAAATACTGTCTAGCGTCTACTATGAATAGACGCTGACACGTCAAGATTATGCTAATTCGGTCACTTTTATTTGCGTCTTTTCAGTGTCAGTTGCAGGACGGATCTGCTCGCGCTCAGTGACGAATACCACATTATCATCGCCTTGCTCACTATTCACAAAATGACGGAAACGTTTGAGTTTTTCGCTATCAGTAATGGTGGCTTTCCATTCACAAACATAGTTGTCGATGAGTAATTGCATCTGTGACTCTAGCTCCTCAGCGATACCTAAACTGTCCTCAATAATCACTGCCTGTAGATACTCAAGTCCACCTTCAAGGCTCTCGCGCCATTTGGAAGTACGCTGAAGTTTATCTGCAGTTTTGATATAAAACATGATAATACGGTCGATATACCTAACAACCGTGTCCGTATCAAGATCCGTTGCGAATAGTTCACCATGACGCGGGGTCATTCCACCATTACCGCAGACAAAGAGGTTCCAGCCATTTTCAGTAGCAATAATCCCAAAATCTTTGCTTTGCGCTTCAGCGCACTCACGGGTACATCCAGATACGCCCATTTTTATTTTGTGCGGTGAGCGCACGCCTTTGTAGCGATCTTCTAATCTAAGGGCTAAGCCAACACTGTCATCGACACCGTAGCGACACCAATTGTTACCCACACAAGATTTTACCGTACGCAGAGATTTACCATAAGCATGCCCTGTCTCAAACCCAGCATCGACCAGTTGTGTCCAAATATCAGGCAGTTGGTCTAAACGTGCGCCAAATAAGTCGACGCGCTGGCCGCCAGTGATTTTGGTATATAGATTGAACTCTTTGGCGACTTGTCCGAGGATGATGAGTTTATCTGCAGTGATTTCACCGCCAGGCACACGCGGCACGACCGAATAAGTCCCATCTTTTTGAATATTGCCTAGATAGTAATCGTTGCTGTCTTGCAGTGGCGTGAGTTCGGGCTTGAGTACATAATCATTCCAACAAGACGCCAAAATAGAGGCGACGGTTGGTTTGCAAATCTCGCAGCCATGACCACTACCGTGCTCATCTAATAGCGCATCAAATGTCTTAATGCCTTGTACTCGAATCAAGCTATACAACTCCTGACGTGAGTAAGCAAAATGCTCACACAGATCATTATTGACTTCAAAACCAAGCGCGGTTAGTTGATAGCCCAATGTGTCTTTTACCATAGGTGCGCAGCCGCCACAGCCGGTACCAGCACTGGTACATGATTTCACCTCTGCCATGGTATAAGCACCGTCTTCAACGGCGGCACAAATAGCACCTTTGGTGACGTTGTAACAAGAGCAAATCGTGGCGCTATCGGGCAGGTTCTCGATACCCATGGTGGGTTTTTCTACGTTGGGTAGGATCAGGCTTTCAGGATGGGCAGGCAGGTCAATATCGTTTAGAAATAGCTGCAAGAGATTGTTGTAATCCTCAGTGTCGCCTACCAATACAGCGCCCAATAGCCGCTTATTGTCTGCTGTGGTTACCAGTTTTTTATAGATACCCTCAGCAGGGTTTTGGTATAAATAGCTCAAACTGTTCTCTGTTGCACCGTGCGCATCACCGATACTGCCCACATCGACGCCCATCAGTTTGAGCTTGGTGCTCATGTCAGCGCCTGTAAAGGTCTGAGCGTGATCGCCTGCGATTTGAGCAGCGCAAATACTGGCCATGCTATAACCTGGCGCGACCAAGCCAAAAACGGTGTTGTCCCATACGGCGCATTCTCCAATGGCATATACATTCGGGGCACTGGTACGGCAGGCTTCATCAATCAGAATACCGCCACGGGCGCCGATTTCGATACCGCATTCAGGGTTGCTTTTGATAATGCCATCTTGCGGACGAATACCCGCACTAAAGACGATCATGTCGGTATCCAACGACGTATCATCAGCGAACTGCATGGTTAAGTGACACGATGCTTCATCCGACAGGGTATTGTCGATAATGGTCTTAGTATTTTTACCTGTTAGTACTTTGACGCCAAGGGCTTCAATTTTACGCTTTAAAATATCACCGCCAGCAGCATCAAGCTGTACGCCCATCAGCTGAGGCGCAAACTCGACTACGTAAGTTTCTAATCCTAGTGTGACTAGGGCTTTGGCGGCTTCAAGACCCAGCAGACCACCACCGACCACGACACCTTTTTTAACTTTTTGCTGCTCAGCAGTACTAAGAATATCATCCAAATCTTTAATCGTACGATAGACATGACAGTGCCGATGCTCGCGCCCTGGAATCGGCGGCACAAACGGATAGGAGCCTGTTGCTAGTACCAATTCAGCATAGTCTATCTGGGTACCGTCTTCCGTGCTGATACATTGATTGGCGGCATCGATGTTTGTGATTCGCTGATTAAGATGCAACTGAATCTGAGCATCCTCATACCTGCTCAAGTCCACTAAGTTTAGTTTACTCACATCTTTATGTTCAAAATAGCTCGATAGATACACCCGGTCATAAGCTGGGCGATCCTCTTCAGCAAATACGTGAATCTCAAACTGATCGTGTAAGCCTTTTTCTATCGCTCGCTCGATAAAGTGATGTCCCACCATACCGTTACCAATCACTACTAATTTAGCTTTATTCATCGTACGTACTATAGTGCTACTCATATGCCTATCCTCAGTAATGGGTTTGCTTAAATACTTTCATCTAATGTCCCATCCAAAAGTCGCAAGTTAATTTTTAGATGGTTCAATGATAGATAGTCGTTAATGCTTAGATGCCTATAACTATTAAGCCCTCAATAATCGTGCCAAACACAATTAATGACATTCAATTATCGAACCCTTATATAGTTAAAAGATATGTAGCCTTACCAGTTTATAAGGTCATGCCAGTACTTTTGGTGATGCTATTTTCTGTTGTAAGTAATTGTTTAATATGATCTTTTTAATAGTTGTCATTTACATCCTATGCACCAAAATAGTGACAAAAATGCACCAATTTGGTTTTGATTGTTACTTTAAAGGTGCATCGCTTACTTTAATTAACTGAGAGGTAACTTAGTTTTATCTAAGCAATATTATTTAATTGGGATGCCTTTAGAGCCATCTGGTACAAAGCGTAGCCCTATTAAAAAAGATGATGCTTTATATCTATGTCAATTTTATATTTGCAGCTGGCACATCCATTGCACTCTCCTAATGGTCGCAACTGATAAGTTTCTGACTCATAACGTGTTTTTATAACTTTAATGTTAGCCATTTGAGGAAATCGTCTATGCCTTCATCGAAACCTGATGTGCCAAATAAAAACAAGCTGAATATCTTTTCTTTTAGTGGTAAAAACAAAATTCTCCATCTTGGGTGGATGGCGTTTTTTTTCACCTTTTTTGTGTGGTTTAACCACGCACCATTCTTATCTGCGATAGGGGAGAGCTTGAACCTCACCAAAGACCAGGTAAAAACCTTATTGATATTAAATGTTGCCTTGACTATTCCAGCCCGAGTCATCATCGGTATGTTGACCGATCGCTTTGGTCCGCGGCTTGTTTACACTGCTATTTTAGCCATTGGCGCAATTCCCTGTTTCACCTTCGCTTTTGCGCAAGATTACAATACGCTAGCGCTATCACGCTTTTTGTTAGGTTTCGTTGGTGCAGGGTTTGTGGTCGGTATTCGTCTCATGAGTGACTGGTTTCCTGCCAATGAGCTGGGTACAGCTGAAGGTATCTATGGGGGCTGGGGAAATTTCGGCTCTGCCGCCGCGGCACTGCTACTACCGACAGTCGCTATTGCGGCCGCTGCCATTTTCGGCGGTGAGGAAGGTTGGCGTTATGCAACGGCTACTTCAGGGTTGGTTATGATGCTCTATAGTGTGATTTTTTATAAGATGGTACGTGATACCCCTAAGGGTGCCACATATTTCAAACCTAAAAAATCTGGTGCCATGATGGTGACTTCATCAGGTGACTTCTGGCTCATGATGGTATTTAAACTGCCGATGTATTTGGCATTGGCCTTATTGGCGTGGAAATTATCACCAGCTGGTGTCAGTTTGCTGAGTCAGGCAAGTGTCAACATCGTCTATATTGCGTTGGTGGTGTTATACGTTTATGAATTTATCAGTAGTTATCGTTTTAATAAGGAAGTATTTACCACGCCTGTGCCAAAAGCTCACCGATATGACTTTAAGCAAGTCGGTATTTTGAATATTTTATACTTTGCGACTTTTGGCTCAGAGTTGGCTGTGGTCTCTATGCTACCACTCTTCTATCAAGAAACCTTTAACTTATCGATTGTCATGGCAGGTGTCTTGGCATCAAGCTACGCCTTTATGAACCTCATGTCACGTCCAGGCGGCGGCTGGTTGAGTGATAAATTTGGTCGCAAAATCACACTTTTGATTCTCACTGCAGGTTTGGCCGTTGGTTATCTGTTGATGGGTGTCGTTGACTCTTCATGGCCGATCGCACTTGCGCTGTTGATTACCATGTTCTGCTCTTTCTTTGTACAGGCGGGTGAGGGAGCAGTGTTTGCTGTGATTCCTTTGATTAAACGTAGTATGACAGGTCAGTTTGCAGGAATGACGGGTGCTTACGGTAACGTCGGGTCAGTGGTCTATCTAACTGTACTGAGTCTGGTATCGTATCAGGCATTCTTCTTTGTGATTGCCGCAACGGCTGTGGTTGGCTTCTTTGCGCTGTTTTTACTAAAAGAGCCTGAAGGCGTTATTATTGAAGAGATGCCAGATGGCAGTTTTGCTCAAATACAAGTGAGCTAAATTATGTATGAGAGCGTCAAACAAGCTCCTAAAGGGACAGGTCAAGTAAGCAGTCATAATGCGGACGTTGCATTGTGGCTGCCTGATTTTTGTACGATGGCAGGGCGCAAAGCTGAGAACCAAGATAGCCTACTCATAACGACCTGCTTGCCTTATGGGTTCCCATCGTTATCATCCTTTTCACTATCGTCAGCGCATAGTGGCGATCATCCCTCTTTTACAGCGCCTTTATTGGTGCTAATGGCTGATGGGGTCAGTGCTTGCCAGTTTCCCAAACAAGCCAGTCAGTCAGTGATAAACACAGTGACACACTATATCACCTCAAAACTTGCAGAGATGGTACAGACAGATAGGGTGCAAGCAAATGAGGCATCAAGCGAATCGCAAAGACACTCTGCAAGCAAAGCGCAAGAGCAATCGCTAAATCCGCTACACAGCTTTGATGACAATCAAATTGCCATAGTGATTAAGGAGGCGGTCCACCAAGCCAATGATTCGCTTTACTTCCCGCAGGCGTATGAGCGCCTGCCAGCTTTATTATCAACTTTATCAGGACTGCTCTGTATAGGTGACCGTATTCATCTGTTCCATACAGGCGACTCTCGTATCTATCGTATCGGTATCGACAGTATGGTGCTATTGACCAAAGACCATCACATTCACCACGGACGAGACAAAGGGGCGTTGTCTGCTGCTATCGGTGCTGATACCCGAGTTGAGCTGCAACAGTCGGTGTTCACTTTGCACCAAAACGAGTGTTTGGCGCTCATGACCGATGGGGTTTATGAGTCTATTACGCCAGCAGAGTTACAGTTTGAGCTGTGTGCTGCGGTACAGGCCATGCACCAATCAGTAGCATGTCCTAATCAAATCATCGACCATCTTCAGATGAGCCAGCGTTTATGTGAGCACGCCTTTAGCGAGGGTAGTTATGATAATCTCAGTGTAATCATGCTGGGTATGAACGATGAAATCACGAAAACCAAAACGCACAGAGAAACAGATAACGCCATTGCGCTTGATCAAGGTTTGGATAGCGACCGTAGTCATGCTCAGGATATCAATCACTATCGCTTACCAACGGGCTTGGCAGTAGGGGCACAGATTGATAATTTTGTGGTCAAAAAAATCATCGCGCGTACGGCTCGCAGTGAGGTGTATTTAGTAAAGGATAACGACCAGCATGCATTTGTTTTGAAGTCGCCAAGTCTCAATGTCATTGCTGATGGGTATTATCTACGTGAGTTTTTAAAGGAACGTAAAATCGGTTTGAGCCTGTCCAAGCACAAACGTATTGGTGAGCCCGCTTACAATCAAGTGAACCCCAATAGCGTATCCTCCCATGATCCGCTTTTAACCAGTGATGTCTCTAAAAAACTGAATGCTACTTTCAATGCGTCTAATGCATCGGGGCTTTTGCGCTACTACCCAGTGCCTGCCAGTAGCACTTATTTATATCATTTAACGGAATATATCGAAGGGGAGAGCCTACGAGTTTTTATGGATCGTCAAGCCCCTTGTGATATTTGGCAAACTTACGATTTACTCACTAAGATCGGCATGGCGGTCCGTGTGATGCATCGAAACTACCTACTGCATCAAGATATCAAGCCTGAAAATATATTATTAACTCAATCAGGTGCGGTCAAGTTAATCGACTTTGGCTCTGCTAGCTCCTCCATACTAAAAGACAGTACGCGTCCTCCTAATGGCGATTTGCACTACGCTGCACCAGAATATTACACCGATGCCCCAAAAGGCGTGCATTCTGATTTGTTTTCCATTGCCGTGATTGGTTATGAGTTACTCACAGGTGAGCTACCATTTAGCTCGCAAGAGTTGATGAACCCATCTGTCTCACTAGTTGTACCTGCCGAGCGCCTGCGTCAAAACCGAGTGCCCGCTACCAGCCAGCAAGCGTTGATGCGTGCACTACACTCTAGTACGCAGGCAAGGTATCAAGCGATTGGCGAGTTCTTACAAGACTTTAATCCCGATAATAGTAACAATACCAGAGACCCTGAACCGCTGATCATACGTCATCCCTTATTGGTTTGGCACAGCATTTGCTTTATTCAATTTGTCATTATCATATCGTTGCTGATTTATTTTTCATAAAACCTTGTTAAACGTAAATAGTACGACAAGCCATTTTACTCAACGCTGCGTGTTGCGGCTAAGGAATGATTTTCCTATGTCACTTGATTCACCAGAACCAACCCATACTGCTTTCTCTACCAATGCTTCTTCTTCTAGACGTCAGACTACTGCGGGTATCGTTATTATAGGCGCTGGGATGGCAGGCAGTCGTTTTGCCATTGAGCTGGCACGTGCTCAGCAGCAAAGCAGCCAAGAAAAAGGCGCAGCTCATTTACCCATCACGCTGATTAGCAAAGAACCGCAAGTGGGCTACAACCGTATCATGCTGTCACCCGTACTCTCAGGAGAGTCGGTTTTTGAAGAGACATATTTATACGAGCTAGCAGAATATGAGCAATTGGGTATCACGGTATTGGCTGGCACGTCGGTAGATGCAATCGAAACCAATAAGCGGCGTGTCAAATTGAGTGATGGACAAACCCTGGATTATACCGAGCTGGTGCTGGCTACTGGCTCACAAGCTCGCGTCATCCCTTTTGCCAATCATGATGCTAAGGGGGTTCATGTATTTCGAGAGATTGCTGATGTGCAGGTATTGACGGAGTACGCGCGCCAAGCAAAAAAGGGTCTTGTCATTGGTGGCGGGGTGCTGGGTCTGGAAGCCGCTTGTGCTTTGGCGTCTCAAGGGGCAGATATGACAGTGGTTCATGTTGATAGTCATGTTCTCAACCGACAGCTTGATATGCCCGCCGCTCATCTGCTACAAGCAGAGCTCTTAAGTCGAAGTGTCAAGCTGGAGGTGTTAGCCAACACAGAATGTATTACGGTCAATGATCAACACGAGGTTAATGGTCTGTTGTTAAAGGATGGCCGCACACTGCCAGCAGACTTTATTGTCATGGCCGTTGGTGTCATCCCCAATACGACACTGGCCCAGCAAAGCGGTCTTGAGGTTAACCGAGGTATCCTTGTAGATAACTTTATGCATACGAGCTGTTCTCATGTCTATGCGATCGGTGAATGTGTCGAGCTGGACGGGGAGCTATTCGGGATGGTGGCTCCTGTCAATCAACAGGTCGATACCTTGGTGTCTGTCTTAAAAGCGCCATACATCTCAAGTCGTAAGACAGCCAATAGTGACTCACGAATAACCGAATACAAAAACCACTGGCGTCCCTTTATCAGCAAGCCTTTATCTTTAAAATTAAAAGTATCTGGCATCGCCGCTTTTTCAGCAGGTCAGATTGCTTTTGATGATATTGAAATGGCACAGATAGAGCGCGTGGTTTATCAGCAAACGAGCCTCGATCATTATCTTTGTCTCTACATCAAAGCAAGCAAACTTATTGGCACGGTACTATACGGTGATGTGAGTGAAAGCGGGTTTTATAGTCAGCTGATCACTGATGGCAGTGACATATCCTCGATAAAAGAAGACCTTATCTTTGGCGAAGCCTATTGCGATGTAGAGAAAATAGAAGCAGCTGAGCCCGAATCGGTCTTGCCAAGTGACGCAAACCTAATAGGAGAGGTCTCATGAGCAGCACCATCTTAAATGACGATCAAGCCCTCAGTGTCGTACCGTCCTCTCGCATTACAACTTACACTGAAGATTTGATCAGTCCTATTCGTACCACTTGTCCTTACTGCGGCGTAGGCTGCGGCGTACTAGCAAACATCGATGAGGCAGGTGTAGTCAGCGTGACAGGCGATCCTGATCATCCAGCAAACTTCGGTAAACTCTGCTCAAAAGGCAGTGCATTGGCACAAACATTGGGCACTGAGCGCAGGTTGACTCAGCCTTATTATCAAGACAAACAGCGATCAATTGCAAAAGGACAACCAACAGATAAGCAGCCTGTCGAGTGGGAGGCAGTATTGGATGATATTGCCAGTCGTTTGAATAACACTATCGCGACACACGGGCGTGACAGCGTAATGTTTTATGTGTCAGGGCAGCTGCTTACAGAGGATTACTACGTTGCCAATAAGTTTATTAAAGGCTTCATTGGTAATAATAATATCGATTCCAATTCGCGTCTTTGTATGTCCTCAGCAGTTGCAGGGCATAAGCGTGCTTTTGGTGCAGACTTAGTGCCTAGTAATTATGAAGATTTAGAGTCTTGTGATTTATTGGTATTGGTGGGCTCCAATATGGCGTGGTGTCATCCTATCTTATTCGGACGGTTTTTAGCCGCCAAAAAGCGTGATCCTAATAAAAAACTAATCGTGATTGATCCGCGTCGTACTGATTCTTGTGAATTTGCCGATTTACATGTGCCCATCACTGTTGGCACGGATACGCACTTATATAACGGACTGCTGCATTATCTTGAGCAAAAAGGCTGTGGTGATAAAGACTATCTTAAGCAGTGTCAGGATGTCACGCCCGCCTTAGAGGCCGCAAAAACATGGACGATTGATAAAGTGGCGACGGCATGCAGTATCAGTGAGGAACTTGTACGGGAGTTTTATGAGCTGGTCGCTGCAAACGATAGAACAATCACAGCATTTAGTATGGGCGTCAACCAGTCTGCGAGTGGTACCGACAAGGTCAATGCCATCATCAATACTCACTTGTATACTGGGCGAGTGGGCCGAGTAGGTGCAAGTCCATTTTCACTAACCGGTCAGCCGAATGCGATGGGAGGGCGTGAAGTGGGCGCGTTATCGAACCTACTTGCCGCGCATCTAGACCTAGATAACGAGCAGCATCGTCACTTGGTGGCTGATTTTTGGCAAGCGCCGCAACCGCTTGCCGCAGAGGTTGGGGTAAAAGCTTGCGATGCTGCTGATGCCATACTAGATGGCCGTATCAAAGCCATCTGGATTATGGCGACCAACCCTGTCGTCAGCTTGCCTGAGGCTGATAAGTTTCGCCGCGCACTGGCTACCTGTGATTTGGTGATAGTATCTGACTGCTCCGTCGACAGCGACACGGTTAAGTGTGCAGATATTGTTTTGCCCGCACAGGGTTGGGGGGAGAAATCAGGCACAGTGACCAATTCGGAGCGCCGCATCTCGCGCCAGCGGGCTTTAATGCCTGCACTCGGACAAGCAAAGCCTGACTGGTGGATACTGTCTCAAGTCGCTAAACGCATGGGTTTGGCAGGGTTTGATTATCAGCATCCTAGGGATATATTTAATGAGCATATCGCCCTAACTGCTTATAGAAATGATGCCAGCCAAGCTCTGTCAGATAGCAATCAACCGCGCTATCTTAATTTAGCAAAAGATCTTTCTCCAATGGTAGTCGGTTCGATAGCATCGATAGAGGAAAGCCCAAACCATCTTGAGCAGCAAAATAAAGACGTCGTTTCTTTCAGTCGTGACGCATATGATGCCATGACACCATTTCAGTGGGGCGGCGCACGTATCGCACCAATCAAAACACGTTTCATTGCCATTACGCCGCCCAGTCACGTGAGTATACCCAACAGGCATCCGCGACGATTAAGATCAAAAAGCACTGATAGTAAAAAAAATAACGGCAGTCGTATGTTTTATCAGGATGACTCAGGGGCAGTAGACTTACGGCTGATTACAGGTAGGCTTCGCGATCAGTGGCATACGATGACGCGCACAGGACTTGCACCGCAGCTCAACCAACACGAATCTGTACCAACGCTCACCGTGCATCCAAATGATGCCAAGCAGCTCGGTGTTGACCAAGGCGATTATGTACAGCTACGTCCCTGCCATGAGAAAAACTTATCAATACAGAGCCAGCCGCCGCGTACGGTCGCGAGCACCACTACAGACAGTCAGGTGCTCGCCCAAGTTGCCATCAGCGACAGTATGAGTGCAGGCGATGCCTTTATGCCGATGCATTGGAGCAACGCCTTTGCTCGTTTTGCTCGCGTAGGTGCGCTTATTCCAACGGTCGTTGATCCGCATTCAGGACAGCCTGAATTAAAAAATTCTGCAATCAGCGTGATACCTGTGCCGATGAAAACTTATGGCAAGATTTTGGTGCATCCTGATCTACAAGACACCATGATAGTGCATCTGCGTGAGACTTTATTGGATTTTGAGAAAGAGTCTGAGGATCAAGGAGTGCTGATATCTTCTTCTGATACAAATACAACTTCTGAAAGATCAAACTCATTACCCGCATTGACATGGAGTTTAAGTCGTCAAACCAATAGCGTCTTGATTACTTTAGCCAGTCCTATAGACAAAGTCGTCAGTAAACTGCTTGACCCTGAGTACTGGCAAAATTTTATCAATGCCTATCAAGCATCTCTCACCGATAAATCGATCAATAGTGCCTTTACTTGCAGCAAGCAAGCAAAGCAGCTTCGCTTCGTCTCGACGCAGGTAGAAGCAAATAATAAAGCGATAGGTCGGGCATCGATTAGTGCGTCAAAGTCTGACATACCACGCTGTCAGCTACTACTAAGCGTTTGTTTTGCACCGCAGGTGGCGCAGCTGCCCAGTATTCATTGGCTTAACAACTGCTTTGCCAGTACTGATGCGATACCAGAGAATCAACGCTATAAGTGGTTGCTAGCAGGTCGTCCAGCGACAGGGTATGTTGATCCAGGTGCATTAGTATGTTCATGTATGGCAGTTGGAGAGAATATTATTATCGAGACGATTACCAAGCAGCAGTGTATGAGTGCCCACGCGGTTGGAAAGGCATGCCGAGCAGGGACTAACTGCGGTTCATGTGTGAGTCAAATTAATGCCTTGATCGATAGGTATGCGTCTTAAGTAGTGCTTGTTGCAAAGTTTGATCGTTAATATGGCATAGGGCTTGCACCGTATTTTACATGCTCTTCTTTTCTTAGGTATGCCATTGTTAGGTGCAGGTTTGCGCGTTATTAACAGTGTTATTAGGAGTTATTACCATGACTGATTCATCTCCCTTTATTACCACATTGATTGCAAATCATTTGTCTAATACTAATTGTCATACCGCAGGGCGCGACAAGCCATTAGGTATAGACAAAAATATGAAAGTAGGCACGGTACATTTGGTTGGTGCAGGTTCTGGTGATCCTGAACTACTCACGTTAAAAGCACTGCGAGTGATGCAAAAAGCAGATGTCGTGCTCTATGACAGCTTGGTTTCAGAGGATATTTTAGATATGTGTGCGCTGACAGCAGAGAAGATATTCGTTGGTAAGCGCCGTTCCAATCATGCGCTACCACAAGAAGGTATCAATGAGCTGCTAGTCAAACATGCGCTAGCAGGTAAAACGGTCGTTAGGCTCAAAGGGGGCGACCCCTTTATTTTTGGACGAGGTGGTGAAGAACTGCAAGAAGTGGTGCGTCATGGTATTCATTTTGAATCTATTCCTGGTATCACTGCTGCTAGTGCGGCTGCAAGCAGAGCAGGTATTCCATTGACACACCGTGATCATGCACAAGCCGTGAAGTTTGTAACAGCATGCAAAAAATCAGGTGCACCTAATAATGACTATGATGAACTTTTGGACAGTACGCAAACCGTTGTCTTTTATATGGGGTTGAATCGACTAGATGAGATGACCCAAGGGTTAATTGCCGCAGGGCGCGACAGTAACACACCTTTTGCTGTGATTAGTCATGCTAGTTTGCCTACTCAGCAGCTGCTAATCGGTACGCTTGGCAGTATCGCCGAGCAGCAAGCTGAGGCAAAACTACCGACCCCTGCGCTATTGATTATGGGTGATGTGGTTAATTTATACTATGAGTTTGCAAGCTATAATCTTGGGGCGTTAGGTAAAAGTACCTTTATTGACGTTCAAAACGTTGTTAGCAGTCATGATTTAGTCAGTAATTTGGAGGTTGTCACGTAGGATAGAAGCATACTAGTGCCAAGCGATAATAGTGCTTAGCACTTTTATAGTATGTCAGCACAAATTATTAAACAGGGTAATGACTACTACAAAATACTGAAACGCATGTAAAAAGTAGACGATGTAATAAAAAGAGTATGATGCAAGGTACCATGACTTTGGGTACAGTAAGAGTTAGTTCAGCAGACTGGTATAAGTGGTTCCATTATACCAGTCTGTTTTAAGTAGTCTATTAATAGTTTTAAAAGGTGAGTTGGCTGGTTCCGCTGGGGTATAACTTTTGAAACCATTTTTCTTTATATTGTCACTTAGACAGGCTGGGCGTTTGATGTATAGTGTCATTTGCATTTCACTATTTATCAATTTCTCAGCCTGTTTTTTTTCTACTTTTTGAACCACCACCCGGATATAAATGTAGCTATGAATAAAACAACTTTTAAAATATCGAAGATGGACTGCCCTTCGGAGGAAAACCTAATCCGAATGAAATTAGAGGGCCACTCGAATATTGAACATCTTGAGTTCGACATTCCTAACCGTCAATTAACTGTGTTTCATCATGACAATATAGAAGGGATAGAGACTGCTATTCATGACCTAAAATTAGGAGACACCCTACTCTCGACCGAAACCATTGACCCCTCTGATCCCAACAATAATTTTAAAATTGATGCTGACTCTAGTCACAAAAAAGATGCTGAGCAAAGAAAGCTACTATGGATAGTGCTGGTCATTAACTTTGCTTTCTTTATTATTGAAATGAGCACGGGACTGATTTCTCGTTCGATGGGGTTGGTCGCCGACAGCTTAGATATGTTAGCAGATAGCTTCGTGTACGGAATTAGCTTATTTGCGGTCGGTGGAACGGTCATTAAGAAAAAACGGATTGCTAGAATTGCCGGATATTTTCAAATTACGCTAGCGATTCTTGGTTTTTTAGAAGTACTAAGACGTTTCTTTGGCAATGAGCAGTTACCTGACTTTTCTACCATGATAGTCATATCGATTCTTGCGCTAATTGCAAACTCGATTTGCCTCTATTTACTACAAAAATCGAAAAGCAAAGAAGAAGAAGCCCATATGCAAGCCAGTATGATTTTCACTTCAAACGATGTGATTATCAATTTAGGGGTAATTGTTGCAG